>JAZQLC010000067.1:0-16629 GCA_045542485.1 Acutalibacteraceae bacterium | reverse complement strand
GTTAAAGGTGCAAGAACATATCTTTCACACAAAGAACTTCTCGACAACGAGGAACTTGACGCTGTAAGCGTTTGTACTTACAACGCAACACACGCTGAATGTACAATCTACGCTCTTGAAAAAGGTGTTAACGTACTTCTTGAAAAGCCCATGTGCGTTACAACAGAAGAAGCTGTTGCAATCTGCAAGGCTGAAAAAGAAAGCGGTAAAATCGTTTCTGTCGGCTTCCAGCCCAGATTCGACGAAAATATGAAAATGATCAAAGAAATCGTTGAATCAGGTGAGCTTGGCGAAGTTTACTACATTCAGACCGGTGGCGGCAGAAGACGTGGTATCCCAACACCTTACGGCACATCATTCATCGAAGAAGAAACTGCAGGTATTGGTGCTCTCGGCGATATAGGCTGTTATTCACTTGATATGCTTCTCAACGCTATCGGTTATCCCAAACCCCTTACAGTTACCGGTTATAAGTCAGACTTCTTTGGCAAGGCAGACGACTACGAGCACAAAGAAGTATTCGGTGTTGACGACTTTGCAGCAGCTTTTGTTCGTCTTGAAGGCGGAATCATTCTTGACTTCCGTATTTCATGGGCAATGAATATGGATACTTGCGGTGACGCACTTATCCTCGGTAAAAAAGCTGGTCTCAGAATTCCCTCAACAGAGTGCTGGAACGGCTCTATCGGTGGTCCTCTCAAGATTTATCGCAACATCGGCTCAAGTGAAGTTTGTACAGAAATTCCCGAAAAGAGAAATGACGGCGAAGGTAACTTCTATAAGAAAATCCGTTCATTCCTTGATGCTGTCAAGACCGGCGGTCCCGCACCCGTTCCTACAAGTCAGATTCTCTACAATCAGGCTATCATCGACGGTATCTGCAAATCAGCAAACCTCGGTCATGAAATCGAAATTGAAATCCCTGAAGTATAATAAAACAATTTACTAAAAAAAGTACTCTCTGAGAAATCAGAGAGTACTTTTTATTCTGTCAAATATTATATTCAGTGAAGCAAGAAAAGCGTCATCCTGCTCCTTTGTTCTTTTTGCAGGACCTTTTGTCCTGCCACCGGCCATTCGAATTTTTTTAGACAAATGTCTTTGTTCAAGAAGTGAACCTATATTATAATCACTGAAAATAAGACCGTTCTGGTTAAGTACATATGCTTTTTTTGCAAGACACATAGCAGCAAGGCCATAGTCCTGAGTTACAACCACATCACCGATTTGTACGAGGTTCACAAGAGCAAAATCAGCACTGTCCGCACCTTTTGAAACAACAATTGTTTTTGCACCGTCTCTTTCAATAAGATGAGAAGTATCGCAAAGCAAAACACTCTCATCAACTCCGTTTTCTTTTGCGCATCTGAGAGCAATATCCACAACTGGACAAGCATCAGCATCAATTAATAATTTCATAATAACATCACCTATTGTATTATATCACAGAAATCTTTGTAAGGCAAAACCTTTATATAACTTGAAAGAAAAATTAAAATATGATATTATTTAGTTTGAGGTGAGTTGATGAATATTGTAGTCGCGCTTGATTCTTTCAAAGGAAGTCTCACTTCTCTTGAAGCAGGAAATTGCGTCCGTAACGGTATAATTAAAGCTATTCCTGATGCGTCAGTCAATGTATTTCCGTTGGCAGACGGTGGTGAAGGCACAACAGATGCCCTATTCGGCACTCTCGGTGGTGAAATAATAGAAATTACCGTCACCGGTCCCCTGTTTTCACCTGTCAAAAGTGAATATCTGATTCTGAAAAACAACACTGCAGTTATTGAAATGTCAAAAGCAGCAGGATTAACACTTGTAGACGAAGATCACAGAAATCCCCTTTACACAACAACTTTTGGTGTAGGCGAAATGATTAAAGACGCTATAAACAGAGGTTGTAAAAATTTCATCATAGGTATCGGAGGTAGTGCAACAAATGACGGTGGTGTGGGTATGCTGTCCGCTCTCGGTTTTTCCTTTACAGATTCAGAAGGGAAAAATATTACACCGAATTGTGCCGGACTCGGAAACATTTTCGAAATCAACACCGAAAAAGCGTTCAAAAAGCTGTCAGAATGCCGTTTTAATGTGGCTTGTGATGTAACTAACCCTCTTTGCGGTGAAAACGGTTGCAGCACAGTTTTCGGTCCACAAAAAGGTTCAACAAACGAACAGATAAAACTAATGGATAATTATCTCAAAAAGTACGCTGAACTGACAAAAGAAATTATTCCTGACGCAGATATGGATTTTCCCGGTTCAGGTGCTGCAGGAGGTCTTGGATTTGCTTTTCGTTCCTATCTGAATGCAAGTCTTGAATCAGGAATTGATATTGTGATAAAAGAAACAGGTCTTGAAGATCATATCAAGACTTCAGATTTAGTAGTGACCGGTGAGGGAAAAATAGATTTTCAGACAGTTATGGGAAAAGCACCACATGGTGTTGCAAAAATCGCGAAAAAACATAATAAGAAAGTTATTGCTTTTTGTGGTGTTATAGGTGAAGGTGCAAATGAATGTAACGAAAACGGCATTGATGCTTATTTTCCTATATTAAGAAAATTTGTCACTTACAACGACGTACTGAAAAAGGAATATGCTGAATCAAATCTGACTGAAACCTCATATCAGGTCTTCAGACTGATAAATTTATTAAAATAACAAGGAGAAATATTATGTCATCATTTATTTCAAAAATCACATCTGTTTTTATGTCTGTAATAACAGCTTTATCCTTATCGCCTGTCACAAACTTCTTTATTGGTGATGAAGGTATAATTAAAAAAATTGCATTTTCAGCATATAATGAACAGTTTGATAAGTTCTGTGAAATACCCGCGCTTGAAGAAGATTTTGTTCCGCAGGGACTTGACTACTGTGACTACCTTGATAAAATTTTGGTATGCGGTTATATGAACAGCGACGCTGCTTCAAGAATTTATGTCATCAATCCAAAAAACGGAGAATGTGAAAAATATGTAACATTAAAGGAAACAAACGGAGAAGAATATACAGGTCACTGCGGTGGTATTGCCACATTCGAAGCAAACGCCTGGGTTGTATCAGGAAAATATGCAAGAAGACTCCCTCTCGATTTATTACAAAATGCGGAAAACGGGAATTCTGTTCAGTTTGCCGATAAGTTCAATTCGGGAACAAGAGCATCATACATTAACTGCTCAAACGGTGTACTTTGGATTGGCGAGTATCACAAAAACGGCGATTCATATGTTACCGAGGATTCGCACCACCTTACTTCCCCTGACGGAGAAGAAATGAAAGCTTGGACAAATGGTTATATTCTTGAAAGCGGAAACCCCACAGGTTTTGATTACGATGGCTCATCAAAAGAAATTATTGTACCCGACTACATTCTCGCTACCGAAAGTATGTGTCAGGGTTTTGCACAGCTTCCTGACGGCAGATTTGTAACAAGTATTTCAGGTCAGATTACTAAATCAGAACTGAACACCTATAACAATGTTCTTGATAAAGATGCAGACGGAACTGTAATTATTTCTGACAAAGAGGTAAACATATGGTTCCTTGATTCTGATGAAATGGTATCTTCACTTAATGCTCTCCCCCGTTCCGAAGGAATTGATTTGTACGGAAACAAACTTCTCGTTCTGTATGAATCAGGTGCAAAAAAACTTGCATTTTCTCAGATTGTCTGTACAAATTATATTTGGAGTGCAGAATTCTGAAACATCTTGATTTACATTTGAATCTGTGTTATTATTTAAAAAATAAACTTTGAGGATGAATGACTTTGAAGGTACTTGAATCAGGCGAAAATTATCTTGAAACAATACTTATGCTTAATAAGCAGAACAACAATCAGACAAGAGCAATTGATATTACTAACGCTCTCGGCTTTTCAAAACCAACAGTAAGCGTCATGCTTAAGCATCTGAGAGAAAGCGGCTATGTTCTTGTGAGCGAAAAGGGATTCATTTCTCTGACTGATCAAGGTCTTGAAATCGCTAACAAAATTTACGAAAAACATATAGTTATTGCAGAGGCTTTGATGAAAATCGGCGTAAGTCAGGACACTGCGTATAAAGATGCTTGTAAAATCGAGCACGATATCAGTGAAGAAACCTTTACTAAACTCAAAAAATTTTTAGATAACAAATAAAATCACCACCTGAGGTTCATTTGACTTCAGGTGGTATTTTTTAATCATATAATTTTGCAAGACCGCCCTCAGACGTCTCTTTATAGGTTTTGGAAATATCTCTGCCTGTTTCATACATAGTCTTGATAACAAGGTCAAGAGAAATTTTTCTTGTATCGCTGAGGAAATTTGCAAGATTCACGGCATTTATGGCTCTCATAGCTGCAACTGCGTTCCTTTCAATGCAGGGAATCTGCACCAGACCGCGTATCGGGTCACAAGTCAGCCCTAAAAGGTGCTCTATTGCGATTTCGGCTGCATATTCAATTTGTTCTATACTCAAGCCGTAAAGCTCTGCAAGAGCCGCTGAAGCCATAGCACAGGCTGTGCCTATTTCCGCCTGACAACCACAGACAGCACCGCTAATTGAAGCGTTTGTCTTAATCAGGTTACCGATTATACCTGCAGTTGCAATTGCGTGGAGTATGTCTTCATCTGCGATTTCTCTCTTTTCGCTGACATATTTCAGAACAGCAGGCATAACACCCGATGAGCATGATGTGGGTGCAGTAACAATTTCAGCAAAAGCCGAATTCTGCTCACTGACAGCGAACGCATAGGAACAAACAAGACGATTTTCTTTAGTCTGATGGCTTTCATCAATATAATGCTGACGGTAAAGATATTTTGCCTTTCTTTGAACATTAAGACCACCGAGAAGAACACCCGTTGTTTCAAGACCATCTTTCACTGATTTTTTCATTACATTCCATATATCAGCAATATAATCCCAAATTTCCTCGCCTTCAACCTCTTCAACATATTCCCAGAGCTTTATACCCTTTTCCCGGCAATAAGCAGAAATTTCAGTAAAATTGTTGTGAGGATAAATAAGTTCACCCTCGGATGCATCTTCACCAAAAACCTCCACAGAGCCACCGCCAACACTGATTATGAATTTTTCATCAATAATTTCTCCGCCTGAATATGCAGTGAATTTCATAGTGTTAGGATGCGGTAAATTTTCCGTATCAAGTTCAAAAATAACCTCGGTGCTTACGGGTAAAAACACATTTCTGATAAGGCTGTCAACACTGAACACTCTGCCAAATTTTCCAAGTGAGCCATAAAGAACAACCCTGAATCTGTCAGCATTATTGTTTCTTTTCTTGAAGAGTCTTGCGGCCCTTTCGGGTCCCGCGGTATGTGAACTGGACGGTCCCCTTGCAACAGTGTATAATTTTTTCAGAGAAAACATTTTTCTGCAAGGCTCAAAAGTGTTGCCCTTCTGTTCAAAATCTGCCCTTTCACCAAGTAACTCTTTGACGCTTACATTAAGAATTACCGAGAGAGGTTTCAAAAGCTCAATACTGGGATACGACTCCCCGTTTTCCCATTTCGATACGGCTCTGTTTGAGACTGAAAGCATTTTGCCAAGTTCGCTCTGAGTTATCCCGTGTCTCTCTCTGTTTCTTTTTATAATTTCTCCTATGTTGAGTTTTTCCATTATAATATTCCTTTGCCAATGATAGTTGATATTAAATATTTTATCAACTTTCGGTTGATATGTCAACAATAAAAAATCAGTCGATTCTTCAACCGACTGATTTTTTTGTAAAGAAAGTCAATTATTTGTTTTTAGCAATACGTCTCTGAATAGCCTTGATAATTTCAACAATGGGAATTACGAGGAATGCAAGACCGATTGAAATTGCGTATGCATTGAAGTCAAGGTGTGTAAATTCGAAAGCAGCTGCAAAGAAAGGAATTTCAATAATTGCTGTTGTAAGAAGAAGTGAAGCAACCATAGCACCATAGAGAACAAGGTTGTGTGACTTCTGTTTGAATACCATTGTGAATACTGAGCCTCTCTGTGATCTCATATTGAATGAGTGGAAGATTTCACACATTGACATTGTAAGGAAAGCCATTGTCATACCAACGCCGCTTTCAGGTACATTATAGAATGCCCAATGACCTGTTTCAAGGAATTCACCAATAAAGAATGCTGCAAGTGTAAGGATAGTAACAAGTGCACCCTGATAGAACACATCAATACCCATACCACCGGCAAAAATACCTTCGTTGCTCTTACGGGGTTTACGCTGCATAATATCTTTTTCAGGCTTCTCAAGACCGAGAGCAAGAGCAGGAATACTGTCTGTAACAAGGTTGATAAAGAGAAGATGTACCGGCTTAAGAATTGTAAACTTAAGAACAGTAGCAGTGAAAATTGAAAGAACTTCTGAAAGGTTAGAGCCAAGAAGGAACTGAATAGCCTTTCTGATATTATCATAAATTCTTCTGCCTTCTGAAACTGCAGAAACGATTGTAGCAAAGTTATCGTCTGCAAGAACCATATCTGCAACGTTCTTAGTAACGTCAGTACCTGTAATACCCATACCGACACCGATGTCAGCACTCTTGATTGATGGAGCATCGTTAACACCGTCACCTGTCATAGCAGTAATCATACCCTTATTACGCCACGCATTAACGATTCTTGTCTTGTGCTCAGGCTGAACACGTGCATAAACTCTGAACTCAGTAACTCTTTCAGCAAAATCTTCATCTGAAATTTCATCAAGCTGTGCACCAGTGATGGCTGCAGAATCATCTTCAATAATGCCAAGCTGGATTGCAATAGCAACCGCTGTATCTTTATGGTCACCTGTAATCATAATAGGAGTGATACCTGCTGAGCGGCACTCAGCGATAGCATCCTTAACCTCAGGACGAGCAGGGTCAATCATACCTGTAAGACCAATGAAAACAAGGTCATTTTCAAGAGCTTCAGGTTCAAAAGTTGCAGGAGCAGAATCATATTTTCTGTAAGAACAAGCAAGAACACGCAATGCCTTGTCAGCCATACGCTTGTTGTCCTTGAGTACTTCTGCTTTAAGTTCATCTGTGAACTCAACAACCTGACCGTTGACTTCAGCAAATTTACATTTGCCGAGAATAACATCAGGAGCACCTTTTGTATACTGTACAATTTCTCCATCGATATTGTGGACAGTAGACATCATCTTTCTGCCTGAATCAAAAGGTGCCTCACCGATTCTCGGAGCAACCTTTACAAGGTCATTTTTATTGAATCCGAGTGCATTTGCGTAGTTAACAAGAGCAGCTTCAGTAGGTTCACCTGTTACAACACCGTCATCATCAATTGATGCGTCACAGCAAAGTGACATAGCTTTTGAAAGGAGCTCTTCATTGTCGCCATAATGGTCAACAACAGTCATTTTGTTCTGAGTAAGTGTACCTGTTTTATCTGAACAGATAATCTGTGCACAACCAAGAGTTTCAACTGCAGTAAGTTTTCTGATAATAGCGTTCTTTTTTGACATATTTGTAACGCCGATTGAAAGAACGATAGTAACAACAGCAGCAAGACCTTCAGGGATAGCAGCAACTGCAAGAGAAACAGCAACCATAAAACTGTCAAGAACAACATGGAACGGGAAGCCGTCTGCAAATGCACCACCGATATATTCGGTAATCATTGTGAATGCAAAGAGGAAAACACAGATACCGAGAACGAGTTTTGTAAGAATACCTGATAACTGAGAAAGTTTAATCTGAAGAGGAGTCTGACCTTCTTCAGCCTGAGCGATAGCGTCAGCAATCTTACCCATTTCAGTGTCCATACCGGTTGCAACTACAACAGCCTTACCGCGACCATAAACAACTGTTGAGCCCATATACGCCATATTCTTTCTGTCACCGAGAGGAACTTCGCCTTTATCGCCGCCGGTAAGAACATCAATAAGCTTACCAACAGGAACAGATTCACCTGTAAGCGCAGCTTCTTCAATTTTCATACTTGCACATTCGAAAATTCGACAATCGGCAGGTACTGCGTCACCTGCTTCAAGAAGAACTATATCGCCCACTACAAGATCTTCACTTCTGACAGAAGCTATCTTACCGTCACGAAGAACTTTAGATGTAGCTGCGGACATTTCCTGAAGTGCCTCAATTGCAGCTTCAGCCTTGCTTTCCTGGATAACACCAAGTACTGTGTTGATGATAACAACAACAAGAATAATAACAGTGTCTGTGGGGAAAACAAAATGGAATGAACCTGATTCGAACCATTCAGTAACTGCAGATACAACAGCAGCAATAATAAGAATGATAATCATCGGGTCGGAAAGCTGTTCAATGATTCTTTGGAATATTGTTTTCTTCTTGCCTTCCTTCAGTTTGTTTTTGCCGTTTGCTTCTAATCTTTTCTCCGCCTCAGCAGATGAAAGACCATTTTCATTTGATGAAATATTCTTGAACACTTCACCAATTTCCTGAAGATAATACTTCATTTTTTCTTGACCTTCCTTTCATATTTTAAATATCTTAAAATATTATGTCCAAAATTAATTATATCAAAAAAGACCTTTAACAGAGATTGTGCTCTGTTAAAGGTCTTGCTTCCTCTGTTACAGGTCCATCAGCCAGTCGGATTATACGACGATTGTTGACAGTGGATTTTCAAAGCTACTCCCCAATAACATAATCTATAATATCAAATTTCAGAAAAATTGTCAAGATTTTCATAATAATTAAGGAAAGTTAACCATATAATCATACGCCCGGAATCAAAAGCATACACTTGTTCAGGATTTTTTTATCAGAAATATCATTTTCCGACATTATTGCCTCAACCGTTGTACCGAATTTACGAGCAATATTCCAGAGCATTTCACCGTCATCAGGAAAATAAACAGTCAGAACAGAATACTTTTTCTCTTTAATTTGAGAAGTATCGCACTGAATATCAGTAAGAATTTCACCTGTAAATCTCTTTGTAAGCGTTGTTTTCAGTCTTACTTCAATCCGCAGGTCTATTTTATTGCTGTCAGTGAGAACAAATCCGGCGGCACCGACAACTGCATCTGCATTACAGATAAGATTTTTACATCCACCATCAATGTTTTTTATTTTCTCAAAGCTGATATTTCTTTCAGCATAAAAAGGCTGTCCCTGAGTATCAACGGCAAGAACGGAAACCATAGTACTGCCGATAATTTTCAGTTCATCTCCGACGCATGTGTATGTACATACAACATCATCACACCAGACACCGATGATTTCTTTGATTGAGATGTTCAAAAATTCCTCGCTCTTCTTTACCATAAGCAAATCTTCAGTGTTTTGCAGAAGTTTTTCAAAATTTAATATTTTCTTTTCACATTTCACATTATAAAGCGTTGAATAACAGTCACTCGGAAAAGAAATATCAACTTTTTTATCAGCTTTGATTATAGCTGATAGAACAGCAGTCACATCAAATAATCTTTTTTCACCTGATGAATCTGCTTTGGGGATAATATTCAGTGAAGTAAGACTAATCCTCGCACAATAATCTGATTTCTCATCTATACCGTCAAGCTCTACAATCTGACTTACAGGCATAGAGTTTTCATATGTTTCATAGCCACCCTCGGCGCAATCTTTACAATATAAAACAGAAACAGCAACTTCACCTTTTATGAGCAGTTTATTTGATATGACTTTAATTTCACTTATAATCGGTGTTGCTTTCTGTCTGATTATCTGACGGACAGGCATTTTCGTTTTGCCTATTTCCATAACTTCATTAAGTGAAAAACTCTTTACAGTCTGACCGATAAAATCAGAGGCAGAGTCAAAATTTTTAAGAAGCTCGAGACCGCAATTCTCAGCATCTGAAACAAGTTCAACCTCTTTTTTCTCAGTTATTCTTATGCACATACCGACAGAAGCATGTATATCAATTCTTCGCTGAGATACTGCTCTTGTGTTTGCATATGCAGTTTTAAGCTTAACCTCAGTTACAGGATTTTCAATCTGCTTACCAAGTTCAATTGTTTTAGAAAAAGGGAATGTTTTATCATAGCAAAAAATATTGTTGCTGTCATCAACATAAATCACCTGCACAAATGCACTTGCATCCACAGTTATCCTGTCACCTACACACTGTGCAGAATTCATTGACGGCGTTACCATACACTTCAATATTCTTTTAATATCAGGACAATAATCAGGTAGTGTAATATCTCCGTCAACAGCTTGTTCTGATGTGTTTTCAAACATAAGCTCACAAGTACTGAGCAATTCTTTCTTCAGTTTTATTTCCATAAACTCCGCTCCTTTTATAAATTCTTTGTAATTTATATGCGCAGTTATGATTCAATATTACAATATAAAGCTATTAATAAATCAATCATCTGTATTTTAAACCGAGAAACTCAGCGACAGACTTCGCTATAACATCACCTATTTCGTTAAGATTATCCTTTATCCACATTTCATCAACAGGATTATCGTGATATGCCACTTCTAAAAGTACAGCAGGTGCCTTTGTAAACTGCAGTTCACCGAGTTCAACAGTAGGTCTTACTTGCACAAGGCGTGGATTCGGATAAATTTCTTTAATATTCTCTGCAAGGGTTTCTGCAAGTCTTTTACCCACACTGCTTGTGGGATAGTAATAAGCATCACTGCCCTGAAGCTGACCTGCAAGATATTCAGGAGATGCATTTGAATGAAGAGCAAGATGTAAATCATAATTACCCTCATTTGATTCAGTTATAGCATCTGCAACAGGTTTATTTCTATCATTTCTAACCACACCGATACCGTCTCTTTCAAGATTTTCTTCAACAATATCAGCAAGTAGATTCATATATCCTTCTTCATTACCACCGGAAAAATATTGATTGAATTCCTGAGTAGACGGACTTAAATATATTGTCGGCACGACAATTCTCCCCTTTCAGTTAATACCAAATTGTTCTTTCAGATAATCAATACCTTTTTTCTCAAGGCGCGATACATATGACCGAGAAATTTTCATTTTTTTTGCTATTTCACGCTGAGTAAGAGGTTTTTCACCGTTCAGACCATATCTCAGCACAAGAATTTCATACTCCCTGCCCTTTTTCATATTTTTGAGAATAGAATGAAGTTTTTCACTTTTGATTTTTAGGTCAATCTCTTCAAACAAATCTACATCACTGCAAATCACATCCATCAGAGTAAGCGTATCACCATCGCTGTCACCTTCTATCGGTTCTGACATAAAAACCTCGTGAGATGTTTTCTTAACCGAACGAAAATGCATCAGGATTTCATTTTCAACACAACGGGCAGCATAAGTTGCAAGTCTCGTACCCTTATCTGCATCGAAGGAATTTATCCCCTTTATCAGACCGATTGTTCCGATTGATATAAGGTCTTCCTGGTCGCAATTGTTTGAATAATATTTCTTGATTATATGAGCAACAAGTCTGAGATTATGCTCTATCAGCTTTTGTTTTGCGCATATGTCCCCTTCTTTCATACGCTTCAGACATTCTCTTTCTTCCGAAGCTGAAAGAGGTGGTGGAAACGAACTGTTTACATTCAGATGCAAAGTAATAAACATCAGATTGCTGAGAAATGAGCTGATAAGCCCGGAAAACATCATAATCCCCTCCAATAAATTATATCTAATTTATATTAAGGTGGAATTTGTCCGTTGCAAGTCCATAAAAAAATAACTCCTTACCATAGGTAAGAAGTTATTTAAAGAGATTTTTATTAATTATTCAACAACATCATCCAAGCCACTTGAAAGCTTCGCAAGTCTGTCGGAAATTGTTGCAATAGATGCTTCAATATGTTCGGTAAGAGCTTTGAAGTCATCAGAAACTGAATCTACTGAATCTTTTGTTCTGATGATTCTTGTCTTAGCAGACATATTGATTGATGCAGACACTTTTCTTGCGTTCTGAATACAGGATTCTGCATAACGAAGCGAGTCCATCATAAGTCTGTTGGCCTTTTCTTCAGCACCTTCAATGTCATCAATTTTACTGACTTTTATATTGAGATCATCAATATGGCTGTTTAATGAAGAAATTGTCTTTGTGAGCTCTTCAACTGTTTTCATAAGCTCTGAATTGGCTGATGCCAATTTGCTGTTTTCATTTTTAAGACTCTCATTTTCACTTGATAATACTGCATTTAAATTAGAAATACGGGATATTTCATTATTTTTTTCTGCACTTTTTGTGCTTAAATCGGCAATATAATCAATAACTGATTTTTTATCAAAACCAAATGCAGAAGTTTTAAAAACTACATTCTCTTCCATAAATACACCCTCCGTGTATCAATACTTGATTGTGCCGTTGAAAATCATTGAAACATTACCTGAGAGAAGGATGCCGTCGTCTGTATAGTTGACGATGAGCTCACCGCCCTTTGTTTTAACAGTAATGTCTTCGTTTTTACCACAAAGTCCGTTTTCGACTGCAGCAGCAACTGCTGCACAAGCACCGGTACCACTTGAAAGAGTAAGACCATAGTCAGCCTTCCAGACTCTGAGTTTAAGTTCACGCTTGTTGACAAACTGAACAAGCTCTGTGTTAACACCTTTGGGGAAAAGCTCATTGTTATCAAGAGCATAACCAACTTTTTCAAGATCAAAAACATCAACATTATCACAGAAAACAACACAGTGCGGACTGTTCAGTGAGAAACAATTAAGTTTCAGGTCTTTACCTGCACAATTAATATCAAAATCTTTGATAATTTCTTCACTGACAGCAGGAATTGTTTCAGGATTCCAGTCGGGTTTTCCCATATTTACTGTTACGGAGCGCACTTCACCGTTAAGAATATGAACTTTAACCTTTCTGACATCCTGTGAAGTCTCAATAGTAAATGATGATTTTTTAATCATACCTCTGTCATAGAGATATTTTGCAACACAGTGAATGCAGTTACCGTAAAGATCTGATTCCTTACCGTTAGAGCCGAAAACTCTCATCTTAGCATCAGCCTTTGAAGAACCTTCAACAAGAACAAGACCGTTTGCACCGATACCATAGTTTCTGTCTACAAGACTGATTGTGAGTGATTCGGGACAAGAAATTTCATTTTTAAAGTTATTGAGGATGATGAAGTCATTACCGCAACCTTGCATCTTGTAGAAATCAAGAGGCTCTTTTTCAAGACGCATATTGTTGATGTCAACAAGTTCTGTATTGTAAAGGTTATAGCGACTTGCAATAGTGTCAACAAGAGCATTTGCCGTATCCATTGAAGTAATGCAAGTAACAGAAAGCTGAATTGCTCTCTTATTAATACGAATATAATCTTCAATTGTATTCTTTTTACCAACGCCTGTGTAAATTATATAATCGAGTTTACCATCCTCGAGGAGCTGCATAACCTCAGCATTTTCATCATCGTGAAGTTTTTTCACAATATGAACTTTAATACCAAGCTGTTCAATAAGCTCAGCTGTTGACTTTGTAGCATAAATCTTCACACCAAAATCATTGAACTTTCTTGCAAGTTCCTGAACTTCTGACTTATCGTTATCACTGACTGAAAGAAGCACACCGCCACTCTTTTTGCTGTAATCGTGGAGTCTGAATCCGGCGCTTGTAAGAGCTTTATAAAGTGCTTCCTCAAGATTTTCACCAAGACCGAGAACTTCACCTGTTGATTTCATCTCAGGACCGAGAGAAGAGTTAACATCTGAAAGTTTTTCAAATGAGAAAACAGGCGCTTTAACAGCAAAATACGGAGGAGTCTTGTAAAGTCCTGTTCCGTAACCAAGTGATTTAAGAGACTGACCTACCATAATTTTTGTAGCAAGTTCTACCATAGGTACACCGGTTACTTTGCTGATATAAGGAATTGTTCTTGAAGCTCTGGGGTTAACCTCGATAACATAAAGTTCATTTCTGTAAATAAGGTACTGAATATTGACAAGACCCTTTGTACCAAGCTCAAGAGTGAGTTTTTCTGAACAGTCAATAAGTGTTTCAAGCATCTTGTCGTTGAGATTGAAAGGAGGATAAACAGCAATTGAGTCACCACTGTGAACACCTGCACGTTCAATATGCTGCATAACACCAGGAATAAGAACATCCTTGCCGTCTGAAATAACGTCAACTTCAAGCTCTGCTCCCATCATATACTTATCAACGAGGACGGGATTTTCAATTTTCTGTTCAAGGATAATCTGCATATACTGTCTGATATCATCAGGAGTATAGCAAATCTGCATATTCTGACCACCGATAACATAAGAGGGTCTGAGAAGAACGGGATACTCGAGTTCTTCAGCAGCCTTAAGAGCGTCATCAGTATTCATAATTGTTCTGCCCTGAGGTCTTCTGATGCCGAATTTTTCAAGCAAAGCATCAAACTTTTCTCTGTCTTCTGCAATATCAATACCCTGAGCAGATGTACCGAGAATCTGAATACCCTGCTCATCAAGGAATTTTGTAAGCTTGATAGCAGTCTGACCACCGAATGCCACAACAACACCAATAGGTTTTTCAACCTCTATAACATTCATAACATCTTCTTCAGTAAGAGGCTCAAAATAAAGTCTGTCTGCTGTATCAAAGTCAGTTGAAACTGTTTCAGGGTTATTGTTGATAATTACAACTTCGTAGCCAAGTTCTTTCAGAGACCATACGCAATGAACTGATGAGTAGTCAAATTCAATACCCTGGCCGATTCTGATAGGACCTGAGCCGAGAACCATAATGACATCCTTGCCGCTTCTTTTGAAAGCACGGCTTTCACAATGGTTGTCAAATGTTGAATAGAAATAAGGCGTTTCAGCTTTAAACTCAGCAGCGCAAGTGTCAACCATCTTATATACTGCATTCTTTGACTGCATAATGTTCACACCTGAAAGGCGTTCAATAGCAGCATCAGTATAACCGAGCTTCTTGCCCTTTTCATAGTAATCGTCAGTGAGTTCGCCGCTCTCAAGCATAAGCTCATAATCAGCAAGATTCTTAAGCTTACAGAGGAACCATTCGTCGATTTTTGTTATTTCGTGTATTTTTTCGATAGTAAATCCATTTTTAAGCGCTTTGAAGATAGTGAACATTCTCATATCGTCCATATCGTGGAGCTTTGCTTCAATGTCGGTTACATCATCAAGGCGTTTTGTATTGAGAGTGTCCATAGAAATCTCAGCACCGCGAACAGCTTTCATAATTGCCATTTCAAATGAAGTACCGATTGACATAACCTCACCGGTTGCTTTCATCTGTGTGCCGAGTGTTCTGCTTGAATTGACAAACTTGTCAAAAGGCCATTTGGGGAACTTAACAACAAGATAGTCAACAGTAGGCTCGAAACAAGCACAGGTCTTTTTAGTAATATCATTCTGGATTTCATCAAGAGTGTATCCAAGAGCAATTTTTGTTGTAACTTTGGCAATAGGATAACCAGTCGCCTTACTTGCAAGTGCAGATGAACGGGAAACTCTGGGGTTAACCTCGATAACTGCATACTGGAAAGACTCAGGGTCAAGTGCAAACTGACAGTTACAACCACCCTCGATACCAAGCTCAGTGATAATATCAAGTGACGCTTTTCTGAGCATATTATATTCTTTGCTTGAAAGAGTAACGGCAGGAGCAACAACGATACTGTCACCTGTATGAACACCAACAGGGTCAACGTTTTCCATACTGCAGACTGCGATACAGTTACCTGCACTGTCGCGCATCGTTTCAAACTCTACTTCTTTCCAGCCATAGATATATTTTTCAACAAGAATCTGTGAAATAGGAGACATTGTAAGACCTGTATGTGCGATAACCTCAAGGTCTTCAGGAGTATAGCAAACGCCACCACCTGCGCCACCGAGAGTAAACGCAGGACGAATGATTACGGGATAACCGATTTCAGCAGCAATTTTTCTTGCACCTTCCATATTTGTTGTAATGTCTGAAGGAATGCAAGGCTGACCGATTTTAACCATAGTATCACGGAAAAGCTGACGGTCTTCAGCTTTATCAATAGCTTCGGCATTTGTACCGATAAGCTTAACACCCATCTTGTCGAGGTAGCCTTCTTTATTAAGCTGCATAGCAATTGTGAGGCCTGTCTGTCCGCCGAGACCAGCAAGAAGACTGTCAGGACGTTCTTTTTCAATGATTCTCTTGATTGTTTCTGCGTTAAGAGGCTCGAGGTAAATTTCGTCAGCAAGAGCCTTATCTGTCATAATTGTAGCAGGGTTTGAGTTAACAAGAACAACATCAAGACCTGCATCTTTAAGAACACGGCAAGCCTGTGTGCCCGCATAGTCGAATTCGGCAGCCTGACCGATAACGATAGGACCTGAGCCGATGACCATAACTTTTTTAATATCTTTACTGATTGGCATATCTTTTTCCCCCTTACTTATTTATTGCCGAGAAGCTTAACGAGAACTGCCTTCTGAGCGTGAAGTCTGTTTTCAGCTTCTTCAAAAATTTCGTCAGCGTGCTGCTCGATTATTTCAGCTGTGATTTCTTCACCGCGGTGTGCAGGAAGACAGTGAAGAACCATTGCACCTTCGTTTGCAACCTTCATAACGGTGGAGTTAATCTGATAATCCTTGAAAACCTTTGCTCTTTCATTGAACTCTTCTTCCTGACCCATGGAAGCCCATACGTCTGTGTAAAGAGCGTCTGCATTCTTAGCAGCTTCCATTACGTCTGTAGTGCAGGTGAATT
>JAZQLC010000066.1:0-182252 GCA_045542485.1 Acutalibacteraceae bacterium | reverse complement strand
AAATAACAATCAGAAAAATGAACAGCTTTTGCTTGATATGGCAAAAGAATTAGAGAAGAAAAACAAAACAATTTGGTCATCTATGTGGGCAATTATGATTGTAAGTATGACAGCCCTAATTGCAGGTATCTTTATTGCTGCGTTTTTGATACCCGAAGGCGTGTGGCAGTTTGTCACCATTCTTGGTATTTGCGTTGTGTTTTTGATACCGTGCTTCTATGCATTAAAGCTTGAAG
Organism: Acutalibacteraceae bacterium; assembly: GCA_045542485.1. GTDB lineage: Bacteria > Bacillota > Clostridia > Oscillospirales > Acutalibacteraceae > SIG575. The sequence continues at coordinate 182,016 of JAZQLC010000066.1, read as the reverse complement.
TGAGCGTGGGTGCTTACAAGTGCAAAAACTGCGGGCACGAAATTATTCCTACCTATAAGGAAGCGATGATGGCTATGCACAGAGGCTTTACCCGTCACTTAATGTGTCCTAAATGCAACAAACGCACTTGGTGCAAAAAAGTATTGAAGAAGTAAATCCCAATTTATTGAGCAAAATGCTACCCCACTTGAAAATGACCTTCAGGTGGGGTGGTTTTTTGCTTATAACTCTGACTACCGATTTGCAACCTTGAAAGTCAATTTGCAACCCAACTGATAAAATTGCAACCCTCCACCTTTATTTGCAACCTACCCCCCATTTGTATCAAAGGTGGAGTAGTTAGACAAATTTAGTCTTTTAAAACAAAGACATAAAAGCTGATAAACCTTGATGTTATAGGGTTTATCGGCTTTTTGTTTGGTTACTATTTATTGCTTATTATTGATATTTAAAACTAAAAATGCAAGTCTATATGCAAGTCAAAAATCCCCCCTGTTGTAGAGAATTACAATACCGACACGATGGTATGGGCGGCGGTATCTGTGTTCGTCTTCCGGTTTCTTGGGCGATGAGTAAAATCATACCGGTATCACTGTTTCGCATTGGTCTTGCAACCCCCATATCTACCGCCTTGCAAATCGTTTTATGTATGGGATTTTTTGTCTACATTAATCGAAAACAGAAAACCAACCTTGTAAAAAAATAAATTCAGCCGTTTAACGATTATCAGTAATTTAACGATAGGTTAGATAGATTTTCTTACTAATCAACTTAATAAACAATAAAAAGCGTTGCAGGAGGGAGTGGCAAGTTCCCCGATGCAACGCTTGTTTTTATTAATGGCTTTGTTATTAGGTTTGTGCTATTTAATAAAATTCGTGGTTTTCGTTGTCTGTATTGCACTTAATTTGACAAATCACCACGATAAAGGAAATTTATTTTGAAAACTCCTTTATAAATATTTACCATAAACGATTGTTAAGTTTGTAACAATTCACAATTGACAAAAATTAGTATATGTACTAAAATTATATACAAAAATAGTAAGCGTACTAAATCAATAAGAATTTTCGGGTGGTGAATGTTTTGGAACATAAAAAGGTGACGCACAGAAAAAACAATAAGACTATACATGAAATAGCTTATGTGGCTGCGAAAAATTTTCTCGAAAAGGGTTTCACAAACACCTCGGCAAAGTTAGTTTGCTCAGAACTTAATATAAGTCCGGGAAATATGACTTTTTATTATCCCACAAAGGAACATATCCTGCTTGAGATTACAAAAGTGATTACGGATTTTCATACTATCACAATAGAATCGGCAAAAGACAAATATCACGATAACCTTTTTGCATATTGTTTAGAGATAACACTTCAGATTGTTCTTTGTGAGCATAACGAAATAATCCGTGACCTTTATCTTGCGATTTACACTAACACAATGACAATGCATTTTGTAAAGGAATGGACAGCAGAAAAGAATTTTCATCTGTTAAAAGACCGTTTACCTGATTGGTCGTTAGAAAGATTTCGCAGAGCAGAGCGAGTCAATTGCTGTATCGAACGAAGTGCATTGACAGAGCCTTGTACGGAAGATTATCCGATTGAAGATAAAATAAGACTGGTTCTCACATGCCTTCTAAAAATTTTTGACATACCGCAAACTGAACGCGAACGAGTTATTAATCAGATTCTTGAATCAAATTATTCCGAGATTGTAGATAACGGATTTAATCAATTTAAAGAATATATATTATCCCGATTGCAACAAGATATCGACAATGCAGTTCAGGACGAATAATCAGTAAAATAAATCAGTTAATTTAAACCTTTTAAGGAGGAAAAAATATGAAAAAAACAAACAAACTCATAAGCATACTGCTTGTAATGGCAATGCTTCTGTCAATGGTACCGCTGAGCCTTACAGCATTTGCTTCGGCAAACGACAAGTTGTTCTTCAACGGAAAATTTATTTATTTAAAAGGCAATGCAGCTACTATCGAAGCAGGCTCAAAATCAGGCTACACCAAGATTAAGGTCGGCGGCGAATACGTTGACTTTTCACAGTGCAAGTATTCCAACGGAGATCCTATGTTTACTATCGGTGACGGCAACTATGAAGCCGACCTTTCGAAAACAAAGATTGTCGGCGCACAGGCTGCATCAATGACAGGCAATACCAACATAACAATGACCGGCGGTTATGTTGATAAACTTGTCGGCAGCTGTTCGGGCTCCGGCTCCGTTCTCACAGGTAATGTAAACATTACAATGAGCGGCGGTAAAGTTGGTCAAATATGGGGCGCAGAATACGGTGTTGACGGAAATGTTAATATTACTGTCACAGGCGGTAAGGTCATTGGTAGTATTATAATTATGTATAGAGATACAACCATAACCGGTGATGGCAATGTAATTGTCACGGGAGGTGAACCCGGCATTATAGATAGAACATATACTTATGGCAATATCAAAGGCTCGACCAATCTTTATTCTACCGTTTTTCCTTACGGATATGACAAAGATAATTTTACTAATTTTATTTACAGAGACGGCGCAAACTGGAAATTCGGCGGTAACACCGCAACGGCACTCAACGGCAATACCCTGACAATTGCTTCCGGTCAGACTGCAACGGTTGACAGCGGCAAGACCCTTTCCGGCAAAATTGTAAATAACGGCACAATAAATGTTAAAAACGGCGGAACCCTTTCAGGAACAATCACCAATAAAGGAACAATCTGGGGCTACGGTAATATCAGCGGCGTGACTAACAGCGATTCGGGCAAAGTTATCAAAAAAGTGACCGCAAGCGGCACAAACGTTACTTTCAACGACAGCGCATGGCAGAATAACGCAACCAACTATGATGATGCTTACACCGCAACCCTCACGGCTGCAAGCGGATATTCACTTCCTGTTTCCGTAACGGTAAATGTTGGCGGTACTACCCTTGGGTCAAGCAATTATACATACAACAGTTCAACGGGTGTGCTCAGTATTCCTGCTGCAAAAATAACGGCAGACACAACCGTTTCCGCTTCCGCCCTCATCAATCTTTCCGACAGTGCAAACAGCGTTACTCTTGAAAAAACGGAATATACCTACACAGGCAGTGCCATTACACCAGCAGTAATGGTAAACGGAAAAAAAGCGAATGCAAACGATTATACCGCAGAGTATTCAGCTAATACAGGTGTCGGCACTGCAACAGTAACCGTAACCGGTAAAAATTCCTACACAGGCTCAAAAATTCTTACGTTCAAAATTCTTCCTGCAGATATCAGCAAAGCAAACATAACTCTCGACAATTCTCTTACATATAACGGAGCAACACAGACTCAGACCGTAAAATCCGTTAAGGTCAACGGCATCACTTTGACCGAAGGCGTTGACTACACAATTTCCGGCAACACTGGTGTGAACGTAGGTACATACACCCTGAAAATAACGGGCAAGGATAACACAATTGGCGAAATCACAAAGGAATGGAAAATTAACCGTCTTCCCGTCACCATAACCGCTGAAAACTTATCCAAGACCTACGGCGATGCAGACCCCGTCCTTGATTTCACGGTCAGCAAAGAAGAATTCAAATCAAGTCTTGTAGGTGCAATTGTAAGAACAGAGGGCGAGAATGTAGGCGTTTATGCAATAACACAGGGCACGCTCACAAACGAAAACAACCCCAATTTTGATATTACATTCAACGGCGGTCTGTTCACAATCGAACCTGATGTAAGCGGAATTGAAGGACTTACCATTGATACCGTAAAATCAACTGACAAGGAAAATGTTGAGTATGTTTACAATCAGCTTGAAAACGCAGTAACGGACCTTGCCGACGAAGATAAAATATCAGAATGGAACACTCTCCAAGCCTATTGTGCCGCAATGCGCCAGAGAATTGAAAGCGTTGAAAATCAGATTAAAGCCATTGAAAATAAGTTAGGCGAATATGATATTGATACCGTAACAGGTGACGATGTTCAAGATTTACTCGGTCTTATTGACGATGCAAACGCACTTCTTGAAACGGATAATCTCACCGCCGAAGAAGCAGAAACTCTCAATCAGGCTGTAAAAGATATTCAGTCGCTTATTTCAAGATATGACAGAATTTCCGCACAGCTCGGCAGCATCAAAGACAGATTAAACAACTATGACGAAGCAACCGTCAAATCAAGCGACAAGGCTGACCTTGAACAACTCAAAGAAGACATCAAGGCTCTCACCGACGGTCAGAATATCACGGCTGAAGAAAGAGAATATCTCGTAAATGCAGATGCAGAATGCGACAAGTTCCTTGCAAAAATCGCAGAAACAACGGCTGAATATGACAGAGTTATTGCTGCTGCAAACGGCTATGACGAAGCAACCGTAACAAGTGCAGATAAGAACGACCTTGTTAAGCTCAATGATGATATTTATGCTCTCGCTCTCACCGATAACATAACCACAGAAGAAAAATCAAATCTTCAGGCGGCTCACGATAAGGTATTCAGTCTGATTGATAAAATCACAAAAATCAGCAATGAAATCAAGCGAATTGTTGAAGCAGTTGATAAGTATGTATTTGAAAGCGTAAAGTCCGACGATAAAGTCGCAATCGAACAGCTTGTTGCAGACATCAAAGCTCTTACCGATACATTGAATATCACAGCAGACGAAAGAATAATTCTTGAAACTGCAGACGAAACCTGCGACAGACTCCTTGAAATCATTGATGCAACAGCAGCTGAAATCGATCGCATCGAAAGTGCAACAGATGCTTACGATATTGACACAGTAACATCTGACGATAAAGCTGATATTGAAAAGCTTGTAGCAGATATCAAAGTTCTCACAGACGGCAATAACATCAATGATGCAGAAAGACAGCTCCTTGAGGAAAAGGACGACTATCTTGATGCACTTCTCGAAAGAATCGTTGCAACCACGGCTGAAATCGAGAGAATCAGCGATGCAGTTGATGGTTATGACATTGATTCGGTTAAATCTCCGAACAGAGAAGCTGTCGATGAACTTAAGGAAGATATTCAGGCACTTATCGACGGCGACAATGTAACCGAAGAAGAAAGAGAATCTCTTGAAGAAAAACTTGAAAAGGCAAATGCTCTTACTGACAGAATTGACGAAATCGAATCACAGCTTGAAGAAATTGCAGAAGTCGAAAACAGCTACAATCCCGAAACAGTAACAAGTGATGATAAAGAGGTTATTGAAGATACAATTGCTGAAATCGAAGCTGTTAATCCTGATAATCTCACCGACGACCAGAAAGCAGAATACGAGCAGATCAAGTCTGACTTAGAAGCTCTTCTTGAAGAAATCGCAGATGCAGAAAAAGCTGTTGCAGATATTGGTGCTGAGTTTGAAATGTTTAACGAAGAAAGTGTAACAGTTTTCCGTGAAGAAGAAATTGAAGCCTTCAAAGCGAAACTTGATGAACTTCTCGCAGATAAAAATATGGGCGAAGCCGAAAAAGCAAAACTGAATGAGTACAAAGCACAGGCAGATAACCTTATTGAGATTATCCACACACCTGTCAAGTATCTCTCACTCCGCTTCTTCTACCTTATCTGGGATTGCTTCAACTGGAAATACAACGGCATTTCTGATTTCTTCTCAAAAATTTTTAGTTTCTGAACTTAATACAGCGATAACCCTATAACAACTAAAGCCGACGGATTAAAAACCCGTCGGCTTTTTGCAGTAAAACAACGATACCGCTATCAATACGATTGTATCAATAGCGGTATCTGATTAGGTTGCGGAGATAGGACTTGACGGCGTTCGCTTCGCTTTGCCGTCACGGCAACGATTTAAATTGGCTTCGCCAATGTGTAGGTTCAAGTCCTGATAAGTTCACATAACAAAGAAAATCTCCGACACCCTGACGGATATCGGAGATTTTTGGCATTGATTACCATAATTAATACAATTCGTCGTTTTTCAAATAGCGTTGCAGTAGGGAGTAAGTATTTCCCGGATGCAACGCTTGTTTTTATAAGTGGCTTATATATTTCAGGCTTTTGGGAACTGCTCAAAATTTTTACGGATTTTCAGGATATTCGTTCCTCCCTTATACTCATAAGTAACTTCATCCATAGTTTTCTTTACCATAAAAATTCCCAGTCCGCCGATTTCCCTTTCATCTGCCGAAAGAGTGGTATCGGGTTCGGCCTGTGCAAGAGGGTCATAGGGAATACCTCTGTCAATAAAGGTCAGAACAGCAGATTTCGGATTTTCGGAAAGTTCAACTCTTACGGTTGCTTCACCATATTTTTCTTCATATGCATAATGTGCAATATTGCTGAGTATTTCGTCAATAGCAATATCAATCTGCATCTGCGATTTCATAGGGCAATCAACTGCTTCAAGCTGTTCATTGACAAAGTCGGTAACCGTTTCAATACTCTCAACGGTTGCAGCAACGGTTATTTCTTTTGTTGAGGTATTTTCCTCTCCGTTGTATTTAAGGCAAAGCATTGTAATATCATCAAACTGTGATGCTTCGCCCACAAACAAATCAACATCTGCCTTGACTGCATTACAGATTGTCTGCGTGTCTGAATCTGCATTTTTATTCAGCACTTCAAGTAAACGCTTCTCACCATAAAGTTCGTTATTAACATTCATAGCTTCTGTAACGCCGTCGGTATAAAGATAGATAACGTCGCCCCTTTCAAGCTGATATTCATTCTTGCGATAACGGATTCCCTCCATACCTGCAAGAACAAAACCGGGTCTTGTTCTGAGATATGTAAAGCTTCCGTCAGCGTGCTTTACAAGAGGCGGATTGTGACCTGCATTTGCAAAGGTGACAAGTCCTGTTTTTGTGTCGAGAAATCCCATCCATGCAGTTACAAACATACCTGCATCGTTTCCTTCACAGAGCTTTTCGTTGGCGTTTGTGTAAACTTCCTCAATGCTCATGCCTGATTCCGCATAACTTTTGAGAAGGGTTTTTGACTGCATCATAAACATGGCAGCAGGAATTCCTTTGCCCGAAACATCAGCAACAAGGAAAGCGAGCGTATCTTCGTCAACAAAATAGAAATCGTAAAAATCACCGCCAACCTCTTTTGCAGTATACATAGTTGCGCTGATATCAAATTCCTTTCTGTTGGGATAGGGCGGAAAAACAGATGGCAAAGCTGAATGCTGAATAGCTTTTGCAAAAGCAAGTTCCGCATCAATTCTTGCTTCAGCTTCAGAAATATATTTTTTCAGCGTATTAACCGTAGTGTTTATATCATCTGAAAGAGCATCGAATTCTATGTGTGAACGTACATCCACAACCGTATCAAGATTTCCTTCGGTTATTGCAGAAAGAGAATCGTTGACCTTATAAATGTTGTCAACAACAAGTCGTCTTACAAGAATGAAAATCATAATAAACAATGCTGCAAAAACAATAATCTGCATCACCGTTGTAACGCCTACCGAAACATTTCGCGAAAGAGCCGCTTCACTTTGTGGCATAACGGCAACAATGCGATAACCCTCAGTTACCTGATACATACAGTAACAAGGCTCACCGTACACATCCGTAACGAAAGATTGGTTTTCTGCAATTTTATCGGTATCAATCCATATTCCCGTAACATCAAGATTCTTTCCTTCGTTTCCGTAACGGTCACTGACAATATTCCAGTTTTCGTCAACGATAATAATTGAGCCACCTTCGCCTACATGGCGGTTACGGGTAACACCCACAACGAATTCATCAATATCTTTCTGAAAACGCTCTGCACCGTAGCCCACCTGAACGAATCCGCCCTTTTTAAGCACAACACCGCCATATTTTCGGGAAATTGAAGCATCATAAGAAACAGGCTGATAGCTCTGCACGTACTCATTTTCACCCGAAAGCAAAACCATAAATTCAGCGGACTGCTCACCGCTTCTCATATCGTAATCAAGAAAATCGGGGTATGTGCTGGCATAGATTATTCCGTTTTTATTTATGCAGTTGATTTCAGTAACATCATATTTTTTTGTAAGTTCATAAAGTAAATCAGAATTGATATTTTCCGCTTTATTCAAATCGTCTGCTATCTGATTTGTGAGCTTTAAGAGGTTTTCGTCAGATGCGTCGATAATGTCTTCACGGACGTCGGAAATATTAAGTTTCAGCAGACTCACGGCATTATTCTGAGAAATTTTTGTTTGTGAAACCCAGAGAAATGCCGTTGTTGCCAAAAACGCAATAACAACGAGCACCAACAACCATCGTCTGAATGCACCCGATATGTTTTGTTTTTTATTTTTCATAATCATTCAATAGTCAGTACATCACAGAAGCCTGTAACTTCAAAGATTTCCATAATGGTGTCATTCACGTTTCGGACAATCATTTCGCCCTGCTTATTCATAATTTTCTGTGCACCGAGAAGCACACGCAGACCTGCGGATGAAAGATAATCCAGCAGAGAAAAATCAAGCACAAGTTTTTCAATTCCTGCAAGGCTCCCATTGAGTTCTGTCTCAAGAGTGGGAGATGTTGCAGTATCAAGTCTGCCTTCAAGGGCAATTTCAAGTTGGTTTCCGTTAACGGTTTTATTTATGTTCACAGTTATTACCTCACTTAATTTTTACGGTTCCGGTATATTGAATTCTGCATTATCCGAAAAACTGAATTGATTCAGTTTTTTATACCTTATGCAGAATTTCATATTCAATCACGCTTGATTTATGTCCGCAGCAACTACGGGTGACCCAATATAGCGGAACGCCGTTCAGAACACCGCGTATACCTGTAATCGTTGCTTTATAATTTTTAAGTAGTCTGGCACAGTTTGAACAATAAGCGATTTCATCGCGACTTGCTTCTACAACGTCGCCGACTGCATATTTGAAGGTGACACCGGAATCTGTACCTGTTCCGCCTGAAACCATGTCAAGCATGTCGTCACTGAGTTCTTCCGGTCCGTTGTTTTTTAAGATGTTTTCCATTTTTTCTTTTGACATAATAATATTCTCCTTTTCAATAATTTTTTTGTAATTAAATATCAAGACGCTGCCTTTCAACAAGTTCAGCAAATTTTCCGTTTCTGGCTATCAGTTCATCATACGTGCCGTCTTCAACAATCTTACCTTTCTCAAGATAGATGATACGGTCACATTGTTTTATGGTAGAAAGTCTGTGAGCAATAACGATTCGTGTGCACCTGAGTTTATCAAGTGAATCCGAAACAATTTTCTGTGTAATGTTGTCCAGAGCACTGGTGGCTTCGTCAAACATCAGGATTTTTGGTTTCGGAGCAATTGCTCTGGCTATCATAAGCCTTTGTCTCTGACCTCCCGAAACACCGCCTGAGCCTTCTGAAATAATGGTATGCATTCCCATAGGCATTCTGCGGATATCATCGGCAATACCTGCCATTTCGGCAGCTTCCCATGCATCATCCAAGGATAAATGCGGTGCAGAAATTACTATGTTGGAATAGATGTCACCCTGAAACAGTTTTCCGTTTTGCAGAACAACACCGATTTTACGTCTGAGTGACCTCAGGTCAATGGTGTCAATATCTTTTCCGTCATAATAAACAGCGCCTTTCTGCGGTTTCTCAAAGCCGAGCATAAGCCTCATCAACGTTGATTTTCCGCAACCCGTTGCACCGACAATTGCCACATACTGACCCTGACGGATTTTCAGCGACAGGTCATCAATCACAAGTGGCATATTTTCGTTATAACGGAAAGAAATGTTATTAAGCTCAATATTGCCCGAAAGTCTGCTGATAACCGCTTTGCCTTCCGATACCTCGGGAACGGCATCCATAATCGGCTTTGCCATTTCTATTATGGGTTTGAATCTTGCGATTGTGGTTGCTATGCCCGCAAGAGACATAAACGCACCCGACAGCATGCCGTATGCTGTGTTGAATGCATAGTATTCCGAAACCGATACGCCGCTTTTTATTGACATAAAATACATTACTATTATGCCCGTAAGGGAAATGATTGAACTGAATGCTCCGTTAACCCTTAAAAACAATGGGGGATTACAGGTCATTGCTACTTGTTTGGAATAAAGATTTGACCATCGCGAGAATGCTCTTTTCTCTGCGCCTGAAAGCCTGATTTTCTGCACACCGGAAATCAGCGCGTAGGTCATACCGCTTTCCTTAGTGCCGAGTTCCATCTGTTTTTTGCTGTAATGCATCTGCCAGAATGTTGTGGTAAGCGAAAAAGCAATTGTCACTAAAATAATTATCAGTGACGGCACTACCAGAGCAGGTGTATAAAGAAAAATCTGTGAAATATACATCAGAGAAAATACCGATGTAAGTCCAGTGCTGAAAACGGTTGAAACAAGCATTGAACACAAAGTCTGAATATATTGTGACCTGCTTGAAAGTTCGCCCGAACTGTACTGCTTGAAAAAATCTGCAGGCAAAGACAAAATTCTCATCATCGTTGCCGCCTGTACCGACAACTCCAATTTTGTGCTGACTCTTGCAGTCAGCAGGGTTTTGACAGATTGCAGCAACAATGTACTGATTGTTACACATATCATAAACACCGTTATGCCCATAAGCATTCTCAGACTCTGATTTTCAACAACCGTTCCGAAAAGGATGTTGTTAAGTTTAGGTGTTAAAAGACCTATTGCCGAAACCGCAAATGTTGCAAGAACAACCAGCATAATATCCGCAACAGAAAAAGTTTCGATAATATAACGCATCAACAGAGGAAGCGTCAGCTTTTTGAGAGGAAACGGCTTGTAAAAACAAATTGCTTCAGTTTCAAAAAGCTCTTCGTTTTTCTTGCTGAGTTTTATCCATTTACCTGACGGTGCATCAAAAAACATATATCCCGAAAGACCTTTCGGAATAAAAGCAACCGCACTTGAGTCATCTTTTCTTGTTCCGAGAATGGCTCCGATTGCATTTTTGTACCAACCCTTTTCAAGATTTATGTTACGGCGCATAATGCCATGAGGACGGAGCAAAAATTCAAGACGGTCATTGAGATTTTTGAAGTTATCGGGAACTTCAACAGGCTTGACTTTGTAATATTTAAGTATCTCATCAACAGCACTGTCGACTTTTGCAGCATTGCTTTTGAAGGTTTCAGACATTTTGGTTCCGAGTACAGCATCTGCCAGACCGACAAAAGCTTCCTCAAGTATTGCGTCATCCTTTTTCTTACGGAGTTTTATTTGTTCGTCAAACCAACCCATGTCATCACACCCCCTTAATCATTTGTTATAAGCTTTGTGTAGAATCCATCGAGAGCATAAAGCTCATCGTGTGTTCCGCGTTCAACAACGTTGCCGTTATCCATAACAATAATCTCGTCACAATCACGGATAGTTGAAAGGCGGTGAGCAACAACAATACAGGTTATACCTCTGTCTTTGATTGCCTTGACTACCTCATATTCCGTTTTGGCATCAAGTGCAGAGGTTGCCTCGTCAAGAATAATAATTGTAGGGTCCTGTGCAAGTACACGGGCAATTTCCATTCTCTGTCTCTGTCCGCCCGAAAAATCCTTGCCGCCTTCAGTAAGTTTATAGTTATATCCCCCGTCACGCTGCATAATATCCTCATGCAGCTGCGCATCCCTTGCAGCCATAATCATTTCAAAATCTTCTATTGATGTATCCCATATCTTGATATTGTTTGCTATGGTGTCCTCAAAAAGGATAACATCCTGGTCGACTACTGCCAACGAGCCCGTAAAAACGCTTCGGTCAATTTTCGTCATGGGTTTGCCATCAAAGAGTATCTCTCCACTCCACGGCTGATAAAGACCTGAAATGAGCTTTGATAAGGTTGATTTTCCGCAACCGGAAGTGCCCACAAAAGCAACTCTGCTGCCCGGTTTTAAAGAGAGGTTAAAATCCTTGATTAACGGTTCTGCAAGTTTTGAATATCCGAAAGTAACGTTCTTCATTTCAACTGTACCGGAAAGTTTGCTGTATTCTTCATTTTCATCAGAACAATCATTTTCGCAGGCAGGATCTGCAGGATATTCCATAACATCCTCAATGCGTTCCATCTGAGTTCTCATTTCCTGCAAGGTCTGCCCTGCTGTTATAAGTTGCGTTGCAGGTGTCATAAACGAAGCGAGCATTCCCTGAAACGCCATAACCATACCGACGGTGAACTGTCCGTTAAAGGTAAGATATACACCCATTATCAGAACCGCAGTGTTGGTCAACGATGAAACCAACTGGGGAACAAGTCCCAGATATTGGTTGATTTTTGCAAACTTAACGCTCTGCACATTTACATTTGCCTGATATCCCGACCATTTTTCAAAGTATCCGTTTTCAGCACCACCGGCTTTTATTGTTTCTATCATCTCGATACCTGCAACGGTTGAACCTGCAAGTTTTCCGCTGTCACGGGACTGAACGCGAGTCAGATTTATACGCTTGTCGGAGATGATTTTTGACATGAACATATTGATGACAATGGACAGTAATCCTATCAGCGTCAACATAACGCTGTACCTTAACATCACAACAAAATAAAAAATCATCATAAACGCTTCAATCGCAAGCGGTGCAAATGTGCCCACAAGGCTGTTTGAAACAGAAGCGTTTGAATTTTTTCTCAACTGTATATCTCCTGCCATACGCTGTGAAAAAAATTCCATTGGCAGACGAAGAACCTTCCACATAAATGTGGTGTTTCCTACTGCCGCTATCTTTGCGTTGATTCTGGCAGAGTAAATTGCTTTGATAAATGAAACAATAACCTGAACAATTGACAAAGCCACAAGGGCATATATAAACGGCATAACCCAATCGGGGTTCTTGCCTGTAAGGAGTCTGTCAAGAAAAATTCGGGAAAATGCAGGCTGAATGATGCCGATAAGCGATGCAATAATTGTTGTTATTATTGTAAAAGCCGCCGCAACGCCTGCACCCTTCATCTTTTTCTTTGCAAACGCAACCACACTTTTCTGCTTTCCAACCGGCTCAAAACTTTCAGACGGCTCAAACATAAGGCATACGCCCGTAAATGATTTGTCAAAAATTTCCATAGAAACGGAATATGTTCCTTTTGCAGGGTCATTGAGCAGGGCTTTATTTCCCCTGAATCCGTTAAGCACAAGGAAATGATTGAAATTCCAATGGATTATGCAAGGGAATTTTCCGTTCTTTTTCAGTTCCTCCGGTTCATAGCGGTAGCCTTTGGCGGCAAGTCCGTAGTTTCTTGCTGCCCGAAGAATGTTTTTGGCATTGGAGCCGTCACGGGAAACACCGCAGTCTGCACGTACCTGCTCAAGGGGAATCCATTTTTCATAATAAGCAAGTATCATTGTCAGTGCAGCAGCACCACATTCCAAGGCTTCCATCTGCATTATTACAGGGACCTTGGCGACACCTGATGTCAGAGGTTTTTTAATTGTTTTTTTCTTTTCACCCATATCCCACACCTCAATTTATAACAAAAGAAATGGGAGAAACACTTTCAATTACAATGCTTGCACTATGTATTCCGTCATCAACTTCACCGCTGACATCAACGGGATACACCCATTCTCCATTCTGAAACTTACCGAGATGAAGGGTATATTCGGAAAAATTATCACCGACAGATACAGGTTGTGCCGGAATATTGGCTATTTCGCATTCTTCGGCATCAATAATAACCGTCATTCCCGTTTTTACTGATTTGATGTCCGATTCTTTGACATACACTATTATCTCAGAATTTTCTGCAACAGCGACAGTTGTGATTGTTGTGTCAAGATTACCCATAAAACCCCAGACGCAAACACCGATAAGAAGAATTATAATAGCGGTGAGAACCATCCATACTCCCGGATTGGTCACTCGTATATATTCATTGAGTTGTTCGGAAGAAGACACCTTTTCTATACTCTTTTTTCTGAATAACTGTTCGTTCATAACATTTTATCCTTTCTTCGCCGCAACGTCTTCAAACGCTTTATCTGTTACTTTTTCTACGTATTCAATAAAATCTTCAAGTATCCGCTGACCTATTGCACGGTAATCCATATCAAGAACTTTGGCTATCTTGGTTTTACGTGTTTCTTCAGGTACATCATATATGCTCATTATCTGATTCAGTGCTCCTGAAATTCTGATATCAAGCGGTGCAGAATTCTCCGTTGTCATAAGAGTTGCATATTCAACGCCCGAAACAAGTGTTTCGGCTTCGACGTACTGATTTTCAGTCCAATTTTTACAGTATCCGGCATAAACTTTCTTTGACCTTTCAAGGTCGTTTTTACGTATGATTTCAAGCGTCATAGGACTTTGGTATACGGAAACAAAAAAATCTTTTGCAATCTCATTTTCCTCGCAAGCCGCAGCCATGGACATAAGTTCAAGGCAGATTGACATAACCGAATCTGTGTTGTCATCAGCTTCATTTTTCATCAACTTCCATTGAAAATCGCAGAGCATGTCAACAAGCTCCGCAAGAAGATGTTCCTTGGTGGGAAAATGAAACATAACATTACCTGAACTGATTCCCACCTTTTCACCGATTCCTCTGATGGATGTTACAGAATAACCCTCTTCCAGAAAAAGGCGACTTGCCACTTTAATAATTTCCAGTTTTGTTGCGCTGGGTTTCTTTTTTCGTTTTAATGCCATCACCGGGACTCCTCAATAGTCAAAAATAGAATATGTTTTAGAACACGTTCTATTTTACAATAAATCAAACTTATTGTCAATATATTTAAAATATTCAGACGATAAATCCTGAATACATTTTAAAAAGTAAAAATCCCGAACGCTGCTGCATTCAGGATTTTGGTTGTATTATTTGTTGTTGCCGTATTATTTCGAGTTGTTCAGGGGGTACTCATATAATTCTTTATCATCAACATTCGTGCAATCGTCAGAGTGGCGCTTATATAACACCGGCCACACAGTCGGAATCCCCTCGCCACCGGAGACCTTTTCCAATTGGTCGTCTGTCAGAAGTTTGTTTTCAGTATTTTCGGAGATCTTTTTCTTGTTTTCAGACATGGTTTATTCCTCCTTTAGCATAACTTACTATTATTATATCATAATAGGAATTAACATTCAATATGTAAATCACTTTGTATATACCGCAAAGCAGAATAAATATTCCGCCTAACCGGTGGTTATGATTTGTAAGTGTCTGTGTTACAAAACCTTCTTTTTACATTAAAAATTCTCTTGTTCATAATTGTAAAATCGACACAAAAGGTTATTTGTGTTGTTTTTGTTGTGCAATGATTATGGTAAAATTTATGCGGAATGTTACAGATATCGGAATCAGAAATAAAAATATGAAAAACGATAATTCAATATGGCACAGCATATTAAAATCTGGAGTGTTTATTATGACTTTGAGAGAATATATGAAAGCAGCAAGACTTAGTCCGGATAAAGAAGATAGAATAGAATATATGACCATGAGTGACAAAATGATGAGTAATGCATTTGTTAACGGACAAAGAAATTCTCCGTCTGTCTGCGGTACATATGATGCCGACGCAACAAAATTTATGGAAGTCTTTAATAAACTTAAGTCTGAATGCGGATATAAGCTTACACTGAACACTATTGTCATGAAGATTCTTATAGAGGGTCTCAAAGCTGCACCCAGACTAAATGCACATTATAAATACAATCACACCTCAACTTCGGGTGAACTCATAATAAAAAAGCATATAAATGTATCTATGGCTATATGCAAGTCTGACGGAACAACCTTTCAGATGAAGCTTAGGAACCTTGAAGATAAAACTCTTGAAGAAATTGCTTTGATTGCGTCAGATGCCCGTAAAAGGTTGGAAACGTCAGATTTAGATGAAGTTATGTTTGAAGTGTCAAGACAGCGCGTAATAGGAGAACTTTCAAAAGGTAGAATTGTTTCTCCTTTGCGTCAGTCTTTAAGTGCTTCTTTCGGCAAAAGAAAGATAGTTCATCTGTCAAAAACACTTAAATCGGATTTTCTTAAAATTATAGGTAAAAAAGATTTACAACCGGATTGTGATGTAAAAATAGAGGAATTGAATGAGGGCACAGTTTGTTTTACAAACTGGGGTGCTATTTGCAATAATTCTAATTTTAATATTGTAAGCGGTCCTCTTCTGTATCCTCAGGTATTTCTTTTCAGTATGGGCAGACTCAGAGAAAAAAAGTGTGTTTATGAAGATGAAAACGGAAATTTGCGTTTGGAAACCAAACAAATTTTACCTTTCGGATTGAATTTTGATCATAAAATAGGTGGAGCTTATGAACTTACTCCTTTTATAAAAAAGCTTGATGAAATTTTTGAAAATCCGGAGATAATGTATTCATGGTAAATTTCAATCGTCAAGTTTTGATTATGAAAATCAGGTCATCCGAACAGCTCAACGGTAGGTGACATAGGTTTTCATGTAATAAAATAAAGGGGACTTCTAAATAGTAAAAAAGCGTTGCAGGAGGGAGAGTTTAGTTCCCAAATGCAACGCTTGTTTTTGTGAATGCCTATGTTATAAGGTTTTTATGAATAAAACAACGATACCGCTATCAATACTATTGTATGGGCAGCGGTATCTGATTTGGCATTGATTACGCTGTTTTGTACAATTCGTCATTTTGGGGATAATGTTGCAGTTTTATGAGTTTTCCTGTACTTATTAGGGCAATAAAAATTACTTTTTTATATTTTTTCGTGCATTGAAATCTTGACAAATAATCAACTTGTGCTATAATGAACTAAATTAAATTAATAATGTATTTTGGGAACCAGCTGACTGCAGAGGATGTTGGTTCCTTTTGTGTTTTTTATGGAACACAAAAAACACATTACTATTATTCAGAACAAACTGAAAAGGAGACTGTATAATGGAAATACAACTTGAAGAACTTATTGAGCAGATAAAAAAAGACGGAGTAGAAGTGGCTGAAAGTAAAGCGGAAGCAATTCTTGTTTCTGCAAAAGCCGAAGCTGAAAAAATCATCTCCGACGCACAGGCTCAGGCAGATAAAATTATTGCCAACGCCAAAAATGAAAACGAAAAAATTGTAAAATCAGGTGAAGATGCAATCCGTCAGGCAGGTCGTAACCTTCTTATCTCATTCAGAGAAAGTGTCACGAGAGAACTTAAGGCGATTGTTGGCAACAATGTAAATGCAGTTTATTCATCAGATGATTTTGCTAAACTCATTATTAATGCCGTTGAATGTTGGTCGGACAAACCCGAAGCAGAAGAACTTTCTGTAATTCTTAACAGCAATGACCTGGCAAAGTTTGAAAATGCACTCCTTGCAGAGCTCAAAACAAAAATGCTTGGCGGTGTTACACTCAGAGCAAATGATAATTTTGACGGCGGTTTCCGTATAGCAACAGATAACGGAACAGTTTATTACGATTATTCTGCTGAGGCTGTTACAGATATGCTTTCAAACTATCTCAGTCCCAAAGTTACTGCACTTCTGAAAGAGGCTGAATAATTATGGCAGAATACTATCTGATATCTCAATTGCCGTCACTTGACGGAATTTCTGAAAACAATCCTCTGCCGATTACAGAGGAACGCTTTTTGGAACTTTGTCAGCGATTCCTTTCAAAAAAATCTCAAAGCGAATTGGGAAAATTATCTCTTATTCCTCCAAGAACTCCTGAAAAATCAACATCAGCTCTCATTGAAAAATGGAACGAGGGCGAAAGAAATCTTCGATTTACTCTAGGAAAACTCCGGGCTGATAAAATGGACAAATCTTTTGACACAGAGAACAGTTCTCTTTCTCCTGCACTTCTTCAGGCAGTACACACTGCAATAGAAATTGAAAATCCTATGGAAGCAGAAAAATTTCTGAACAACTATCGTCTTGATTTTCTTGAAACACTCAGACCTATGGACTCTTTTTCGGAAGAATTTGTGTTCTATTACGGGCTTAAATTGAAAATCATCGAACGTATAAGAAATTTCGATAAATCAAGTGGAGAAAAAGCATACAGAAATATTTACAATTCCATTATGGATGGAAATAAAACGGAGGTTATGTAATGACCGAAAACAAAGGTAAAGTAGTGAGCATTAACGGCAACCTTGTATCAGTAAGGTTTGAAGGCAACGTTTCTATGAACGAAATCTGCTACGTTAATGTTGACAATATAAAACTCAAAAGCGAGGTTATCCGTATCCGCGGAAACATCGCACAAATTCAGGTTTATGAAATGACAGGTGGCATTAAATGCGGTGACGATGTTGACTTCACAGGCGAAATGCTCTCTGCACAGTTAGGCCCAGGACTTCTGGGACAGATTTATGACGGACTGCAGAATCCCCTGCCCATATTGGCAGAACAAGCCGGTTGGTTCCTTGAAAGAGGTAACTACGCTGACGGACTTGACGCTGAAAAGAAATGGGAGTTTACTCCCACAGCAAAAATCGGTGATAACCTACGTGCCGGTGAATATTTAGGTACAGTTCCCGAAGGTCCGTTCACACATAAAATTTTTGTACCGTTCTATCTGCTCGGCAATTATACACTTAAATCAATTGCAGATAAAGGCGAATATACAATAAACGAAACAATTGCCGTGCTTTCTGACGAAAGAGGCAGAGAAACTCCCGTTTCAATGGCTTTTAAATGGCCTGTAAAACGTGCTGTCAAATGCTATAGCGAACGACTTGCACCTACAGAAACAATGGAAACAAAGGTACGTCTTATTGACTCTTTCTTCCCCGTTGCAAAGGGCGGAACTTATTGCACTCCCGGTCCTTTCGGTGCAGGCAAAACAGTTTTACAGCACACAACTTCAAAGTACGCAGACGTGGACATAGTTATCATCGCAGCCTGCGGTGAACGTGCAGGTGAAGTTGTTGAAACTCTTACAGAGTTCCCTGAACTTACAGACCCCAGAACAGGACGTTCTCTTATGGAAAGAACAATTATTGTGTGTAATACTTCTTCAATGCCCGTTGCTTCCCGTGAAGCATCAGTTTACACAGCAGTAACACTTGCCGAGTATTACAGACAGATGGGTCTCAACGTTTTAATGCTTGCTGATTCCACATCACGTTGGGCACAGGCGATGCGTGAAATGTCAGGCAGACTTGAAGAAATCCCCGGTGAAGAAGCTTTCCCCGCATATCTTGAATCATACATTGCCGCATTCTATGAAAGAGCAGGATGTGTACTTCTTCCTGACGGAAGCAAAGGCTCAGTTACAATCGGCGGTACAGTTTCCCCTGCAGGCGGTAACTTTGAAGAGCCTGTTACTCAGGCAACTCTTAAGGTTGTGGGTGCTTTCCACGGTCTTTCACGTGAACGTTCAGATGCAAGAAAATATCCTGCAATTGACCCCCTTATTTCCTGGTCAAAATATAAAACAGTCACAGACCCTGCAAAATCAGGCTTCTTAAAAAATATTCTTCTCCACGGCGATGAAATCGGATCGATGATGAAAGTTGTGGGCGAAGAAGGTACAACTATTTCAGACTATGTTATCTACCTTAAAGCAGAAATGCTTGACGCTGTTTATTTACAGCAGAACTCCTTTGACCCCATTGAGGCTAACTGCACAACAGCCCGTCAGCGTTATGTTACAGATAAACTGGTATATGTTCTCGGCAGTGAATATTCACTTGACAACAAGGATGACGCAAGAAGTTTCTTCAACCGTTTGCGTCAGAAATTCATAGACTGGAACTATACAGAATTTGAAAGTGATGCATTCGGAAATGCTGAAAATGAAATTGATGCATTGTATAAAGAAAGACAAGGTAAAATAAACAGACAAGCAGAGCTTTTGTTAAAGGGTGGTGAGTGAGAATGAATAAAGTTTTTAACAGAATTGAGTCAATAACAGGTAACGTTATTACCGTAAAAGCACAGGATGTACGTTATAACGAATTGGCACAGATTACCACCCGTTTCGGTAAATCTCTCGCTCAGGTAAATAAAATTGACGGTGACACAGTTTCACTTCAGGTTTTTGCAGGTGGTCAGGGTGTTTCGACAGGTGATGAAGTCCGTTTCCTCGGACACGAAATGCGTGTTTCATTCAGCGAAGACCTGCTCGGCAGAATTTTCAACGGTTCAGGTGAACCGAGAGATAAGGGTCCTGCACTTACAGACAACATGAAACCTATCGGCGGTCCATCAGTTAATCCCACAAAGCGTATTCTTGCAAACCGTATGATGAGAACAAATATCCCCATGATTGATATGTTCAATACTCTTGTTGTTTCGCAGAAACTTCCCATTTTCTCAATTTCAGGCGAACCCTACAACCAGCTTCTTGCGAGAATCGCTTTGCAGGCTGAAGCGGATGTTATCGTTCTTGGCGGTATGGGCCTTAAATATGACGACTTCCTCTACTTCAAAGAGGAACTTTCAAACGGCGGTGCTTTAAGTAAAACGGTTATGTTTATTCATACGGCATCTGACCCTACAGTTGAATGTATGATGATTCCCGACATGGCACTTGCAGTTGCAGAGCAGTTTGCTTTACAGGACAAGGATGTTCTTGTTCTTCTCACAGATATGACAAACTTTGCTGATGCGATGAAAGAAATTGCCATCACTCAGGAACAAGTTCCCTCAAACCGTGGTTATCCCGGAGACCTTTATTCACAGTTGGCTTCCCGTTACGAAAAAGCTGTTGACTTTAACGATTCAGGCTCTGTTACAGTTCTTGCAGTTACAACAATGCCCGGTGACGATGTAACACATCCCGTACCCGATAATACAGGCTATATTACAGAAGGTCAGTATTATCTCAAGGGTGGAAGAATTGAGCCCTTCGGTTCACTTTCACGACTTAAGCAGAATGTCAACAGTAAAACCCGTAAGGACCACCGTATTCTTATGGACTCTATGATCAGATTATATTCATCCTATAAAGAAACATTGGAAAAGAAAAACATGGGCTTTTCTATGAATCGCTGGGATGAAAAATTATTAAAATACGGTCAGCTTTTTGAAAACAAACTTATGGATTTGTCAGTTAATCTCACTCTTGAAGAAGCACTCGACCTTGGCTGGGAAATCCTTGCAGAATGTTTTGAAAAAGATGAAACCGGTATTAAATCCGACCTTACAGACGAATTCTGGAAAGTTAAGTAAGGAGGATTAAAGTGGCAAAAATCAAATTGACTAAAAACGAGTTGAAGATACAGAAGGATGCCCTTAAAATGTATCGGAGATATTTGCCTACTCTGACACTGAAAAAACAACAACTTCAGGCCGAAATACGCACCATCGAGGCGAAAGCTCTTTCAGTAAGAAAAGAAAGAGAAAACCTTGAAAAAGGCTTCAGTTCCTGGATTGCCGTTTTCAGCGAAACAGATGCCTTTCCTGACGGAATAATCACCGTGAGAAATATCCGAAAAGGTGTGGGAAACATCGCAGGTGTTACAATTCCCGTATATGAAGGTGCGGATTTTTCCCGAGGAGATTATGATTTATACGAAACTCCCCTCTGGGTTGATATTGCCGCAAACCACATGGAAAAGGCTATGTCACTTGACCTTGAAGCTGAGGTGTTGGATGAACAGATAAAGCTTCTTGAAGAAGAACTTCGGGCAACCTCCCAGAGAGTTAACTTGTTCGAAAAGGTTAAAATCCCCGAAACAGAGGAAAACATCAAAAAAATAGCAATTTATATGGCGGACCAACAAGTAAGTGCCGTTGTCCGTTCAAAAATCTCAAAACGTAAAATAGCATTAAGAAACGAAATGTCTTCCCAAACGGAGGTGTATTCGTTATGATAGTGCCTTTGAAAAAAGTTTCTCTCATAATTATGGGAGATAAGAAATCAGAAACTTTGAAAAAACTACGCAAGTTGGGAATTCTTCACATTGAATCAGCCCAGGGTTCTGGTGAAAAACTTGAAGAACTGAAAGAAAGAGTTTCCCTGCTTGAAAGTGCACTTTTCAGCATATCAGGAAAGAAGAGCAAAAAGATAAAACAAGAAACCTCAGATATCCGCAAAGCAATATCCGTTGCAGAGGAAATTGTGGCTCTTGAGGAAGAAAAAAAATTGTGTTCATCTCAAAAACTTTCTCTCACTGCTGAACTTGACAGACTTTCAGATTGGGGAGAACTTGAGCCCCATAAACTTAGTGAGTTAAGAGAAAAAGGTATTGAAATTTCCCTTTATGAAATGCCGAAAGCGGAATATGAAAATTTGGGTGAAAATGTAAAAACCCTGTCTTTTCATAAAACGAAAACTTCTGTGAAATTTCTGCTCATCAGATCACATCTTGATGGTGAGGATGAAATTGTTGATTCATTAAAATCATACAAACTTGAGCTTCCCGAATCTTCAACAGCTGAAATCAGAAAAAAAGTTGAAAGTTTAAACAATCGACTTAAAGAAATCGAAGAAAAAATTTCTTCCTTTGCAGGATATACTGACAGTATAAAAAATGCAATCAGAACCTGTGAAAAAGAAATTGAATTTGAAGTTTATGCAACAGGTATGGCAAATGAAAATTTGTCTGCTGACGGAAAAAGTAATGTTTCCGTTGCTTACTTCACAGGCTTTGTTGAAGAAGAAAACCTTGAAAGTCTCCGGAAAACCGCAAAAGAAAATTCCTGGGGACTTCTTGTTGAAGAACCAACAGAAGAAGATAATGTACCGACAAAATTAAAGAACAACAAATTTGTAAGTCTTATCTATCCTCTTACGGATTTTCTCGGCACTGTTCCCGGATATTTTGAGTACGATATTTCAGGGTGGTTCTTATCGTTTATCCTGATTTTCTTCGGAATTATTTTCGGTGACGGAGGATATGGACTGTTCATATGTGCCGTAACAGGACTGCTTATAGGCAAATCGGTAATATCAAAAAAAGAAGTTCCTCCTGCATTTCTGCTTATCGGACTTTTTGGCTTATCGACTATTCTTTGGGGAACACTGACATGCACGTGGTTCGGTCTTTCCGCAGAGCATATACCCGAATGGCTCCAAAAACTATCAATACCCGTTATTTCCAATGTCTATGCCGACAAAATATGGTATCCGTTCTGGACAAGCGGCGAATACGGTCTTACAACTGCACAGAATCTGCAGATATTCTGTTTCTCATTAGCACTCATTCAGCTTACCGTGGCACACATCAAAGTTGCCGCAAGAAACAGAAAGTCCATAAAGATTCTCGGCGATATCGGATCAATTATGCAACTCATAGGCATCTTTTATGTGGTGCTCAGTTTTGTTGTAAACGCTCAGGTTTTCCCGTTTGGTCTTATAATAAGCGGTATTCCCGTAGGCACAGTTGCACTCATAATGGTTATAGCAGGTTTCGTTATGAGTTTTGTATTCGCAAACTATGAAGGAAACATTGTAAAATCAATCCTTGCAAGTCTTAAAAATATTGTTTCGGTTCTGCTCGGTGTTGTCAATGTTTTCTCGGATATAGTTTCGTATATACGTCTCTGGGCTGTTGGTCTTGCAGGTGCGGCGATATCCGCCACAGTAAATGAACTTGCAGGTCCACTGCTTGGCAACTTCATGTTTATGATATTTGCAATTATACTTCTTGTGTTCGGTCACGGACTTAATATGATACTGAATGTACTTTCGGTTATCGTTCACGGAATACGACTTAACACATTAGAGTTTTCATCACATCTTGATATGTCCTGGAGCGGACATAAATTCAAACCTTTCAAAGAACAAATTGAAGAATAAGGAGAATTATTATGAATTTAGGATTATTATCAACAGCTTTATCAATGGGTATCGCAGCAATCGGTTCTGCAATCGGTATCGGTATTGCAGGTCAGGCATCAATCGGTGCATGGAAAAAGTGTTACATGAGTAATAAGGCTGCACCTTTCATTCTCACAGTTTTTGCAGGTGCACCTCTTACACAGACAATTTACGGTTTCCTTCTTATGCAGCAGATGAAATCAGCTGTCTCTGACCCCGCATTCCTTCTCGGTCTCGGCATTGCATCAGGACTTGCAATGGCAGTTTCTGCAGTATTCCAGGGTAAAGCAGGTGCTGCAGGCGCAGATGCTCTTGCAGAAACAGGAAAAGGCTTCTCACAGTACATCACAGTTGTCGGCCTTTGCGAAACAGTAGCCCTCTTCGCACTTGTTTTCAGTATGGTTGCGCTCGGATAAGCCAGATAGATTTTCTGACTAATCAACTTAATAAACAATAAAAAGCGTTGCAGGATGGAGAGTTTAGTTCTCAAATGCAACGCTTGTTTTTATAAGTAGCTATGTTATAAGACCTTAGCACTCTGAAAACTCAGTTTCAATCGTTTCTTCTTATTTTTGGCAGTTTCAAACTGCAATTCAAGATAATATGTTTTTCCGTTTTCTTTCAACACATCTGACAGCCACCAGCCACCGTTAAGGCTGTCAATATCAAAATCATCCGTAAGTATTTTAAATCCGCAGAATTCAATTTCAGTTATGTTTTTCTCATACAAAGCACCGTCACAGTCGATTTTCAGAATTAATCGTTTATCGTCGGTGTTCCATTTTGACTCTTTGGTTTGGGCTGACACTATTTTTGCATCGTGCAATCCGCGACACCAATACCAATCAGGTTTATTCATTTTATATTCTCCTTAGCAGTGTTGATAGAGGAAATTAAAATTCGTTTAACCTCAGTGCATTTATCAAGCAATGTTTTATCGTGGTAATACCCGCTTTCTAAGAGTAATTCAATCCAATATTCACTTTCACTGCATTCTTTGAGCGCGATTTGTAGTTTTGCAATGAAGTCAGCTCTTCCGTGGGCATAAAATGCTTCTCGTATATTTGCACCGATGGAGGTTCCTGAACGCAAAAATTGATTTATAAGTGCACTTTCACACTTTGCATTTCTTAATTCTTTACAAACTTTTATAACTTCAAGGGCAAAATCTTTTGATTTTATTATTAACGGGCTATCTTTCATCATTTTCACCTCTTGAATTATTATACCGTTTAAAAGCAAAAAGTTCAAGGTAAAGCCTTGCACTTTTTCACTATTCACTATTACTTATTACTTCCAAAAAAATTCCTTCACAATAGTAGTGAAGAGTGAAAAGTGAATAGTGAATAAGTAAAAAAATATCCTCGGAACAAGTCCAAGGAATTTTTTTGGCATAAACTACGATAAATGATACAATTCGTCGTTTTTACAAGTAGCGTTGCAGTTTATTTAGTTAAAAAACCGATATAGACTTGACTTTTTTTGTTTTAGAGTCATTACATACAGTACCGAATTTTTAAGGAGGATATGTATGACAAAGAAACAAATTAATGCCGAAATGAAATACCAACTCGGTAAGTACATTTTACAGGTCTTATTGGATGCAAATTACATAACCACTGAGGAGGCAATACAAATGAAGGTAGCCTTACTTGAAAAGTACGATCCGTTTACACGCTGTCTGGAGGAGGTGGATGTATGGATGACCGAGTTGTAAAATTGATTCGATCACATTCAAAGATTGGGTTACTACCACAATCTATCCGTGAACAGCGAGTGGCGGCTTACGCTCGTGTATCTACCGATTCTGATGAGCAGATGGGTAGCGTTGAGGCACAGAAGGACTATTTTGAAAAGCTTATACGAGAAAAGTCAGGATGGACCCTTGTAGAGGTATATGCAGACGAAGGTATCTCCGGTACTTCTCTCAACCACCGTGAAGCATTTAACAGAATGATAGATGATGCATTGAACGGAAAAATAGACCTGATTGTTACAAAATCCCTTTCACGATTTGCAAGGAATACTGTGGATGCACTGAATGTTATCCGCAAATTGAAGTTGAAAAATGTGGGCGTATATTTTGAGAAGGAGGATATCTCTACCGTGGATAGCAAAGGAGAGTTCCTTATAACACTTCTATCAAGCCTTGCTGAAAAAGAGTCCCGTTCTATTTCTGAGAATGTAAAATGGGGACAACGTAAACGTTTTGCAGATGGCAGATATCATATGCCTTACAAGCAGTTTCTTGGGTATAAAAAGGGAGCTAATGGAGAACCGGAACTTGTTGAGGAAGAGGCAAAGATTATTAGAGTTATATACCGCCTCTGCCTTGAAGGATACGCTACCAGTGCTATCGCAGCAATGCTTACTGAAGCTGAAATTCCAACGCCAACCGGAATGGATGTATGGCAACGGCAAACAATAGACAGTATTCTCACAAACGAAAAATATTATGGCGCAGCATTGCTCCAAAAGAGGTATTGTATTGATTATCGCACAAAAACAATGCGTAAAAATTGTGGTGAGTTACCGATGTATTATGTTGAAAACGGGCACGAAGGCATCGTAACAAAGGAAGTGTTTGATGCAGTACAAAAACGACTTGATAAACCACAGCGGTTACAAGCAACTACATTGACTTTCTCAAATAAATTATTCTGCGGTAGTTGCGGTTGTCTTTTCGGACCCATTCCAACTCATTCCACCACTTATAATGATTTAGCATGGAGATGTTATAAACGCCATTTAGATGGTTATCCGTGCAAAACGCCATATTTATATGAGGAATTGCTGAAACCGATATTTCACGAAATCATTGTATCCATGTTGCGAAAGAACTCTAATGTTGTACGAGATTGTGTTTCTATTCTGAAAACCTTACGCAACGATAAAAGCACAATCACTCAAAAGAATGTTTTTGATGTTCTTACCGCTTACGATATAAATAGTAAAAATGAGGCACAAATATGGAGAATAATAATTGACAAAGTTATCGTTCATCCAGGGCATTTACTTGAATTTTTTATGGTAGATGGGAGCGGAATGGAATACCGTATGATGAGAACTTCTCCGAGGATGCCCAGACCAACCAAGTGTGCCGAAGAAGATATTTACAACGATTACGTCAATGGTTACAGAACAAATTATATTGCACAGAAGTATGGATTTAGCATCAGGACAGTTCAACGCATAATAAAAAGTATAGCAAATAAGCAAAACAACACCACGGAATGGAGTGTAAATTAGGAATTTTACAAAAAACAAGTAAAAAACTGACATTTTTTATAGGCGGCACAAAACAAAGAAGGCTACACAAGATTAAATTCCTGTGTAGTCTTGTTGTTTTGTTGAAAAGAATGTTAATTGGTGGTATAATAAGCGTAAAATATTGGTGTTTTAAACTGGAATGGTTGTGGTTAATGTGCTTAAAGCTTATTGCAATTATACATATTATAATGAATACGATTCATCAGTTTTATTAAAGGATGTGCAAAAAAATGTAGATCCTTCCATTTCTTGTTTAAACAAAGAGTTTCTTTACATATTTTATAAAATGATAAATACTGAACCATGCTCGTATTGGAATAATGATGTTTATAAAGAAACTTACTCCCAACTTGAAAACCTTTATAAAACTAATGCAAACCAACTTAATATTGATGAAAATATTTTCAACTATTTTGTAATGGGATATAACGCATACTGTCAAATCTCCGAAACAATTGTAGATTTGTCAAATTTTAACCTTACTCAAGAGATAAAAACTCGCCTATATCGACTTCCTACATATACATCAATTCTTGAAAGTTGTTTATCCAACTTTTTGAGAGTAATTGCTACATTAACCGGGCAAGGGATAGGCAAAGACTATTCTTCTCAAAACACTCTCGGTCAATTGGTTAATGTAATTAATTCTAATGGATATAGCCAAATCTGCGGAAATATTGATGTCAATATAAGAAACGCTATCAATCATGGGAAGGTTTTGTTTAAAAAGGACCCCGCTGATAAGCTGCGCTTTTATTATTCAGAACAAGGCGTTTCAAAATCTAAAGAAGTGCCAATATTTGAATTCGATAAAATAATAGAAAAAGCTTTTGATACTGCTAGTGCAGTGTTGTTAGCTTTAACAGTATTTTTGAATTCTCATATGCAACTTATTAACATTGATGAGACAAAACACGAATATGTACCCTTTGCTTTTCTTGCTATGCGTATAAGTATTCCTGGAATATATTGTCAAAGTATAAGTGATACAGGAAATCTAAATCAATTGAATATTGAACTTGATGTGGAAAATACAGAACGAGGTTATCTTGCTCAAATAGCCATATTGCTTTCTGTTTTGATTTATGACGCACATACCGATTATAACAAATATCTATTTTCTTTTAGTCATCCAAGAATGATGAACAGTTGGATAATTTTTCAAAAACAGGATATTTTGGATTTACTTAGTGGTTCTAAAATGATGGATGCTATAATTTCAGAAATTATTGAACGTAAAGAGTTTCTCGTTTTTCCACCCTCAACTGAAGATATTGATATTAATGAAGTTAAGTATTTTTGTTTCCCCAATTTCACTTTTCCAAATTTTAAAATTAATAATATATCAAATGCAAGTACACAAGACAGGAAACGTTTAAATGCAAATTTATTTATTGGTGATACAGATGAGCGTAACGAAATAATATCAATTATTAATCAGGCAATTGAACTGCTTTTAACAGTCAAGAATCCCGCTTCACCAACATTCGAGCAAAAGCATGGTGATATGCCCGCAGATGCATTATACATCAACGTTTACAGAAATGACGGAAGAAAATGTAAAGAACTCTTGCCTTCGAATGACAATTTTATTTGTTTTGTTGATTACAACTCTTCAGGCACTACAACATTAATTAACGGTGGATTGATAGCAAGTATATGGAATTCATTTTATCACGAAAAAATAGACAACAAATTTATTGCCTGGAGAAATCATGAATTTGTGACAATCCGAACACAGAAAATAGGGCGTAATGCCCCATGCCCATGTGGCTCAGGGAAAAAGTATAAGAAGTGTTGCGGTATGTGCAAATAACTTCATTGATGATTGAAATTGAACATAGGAGTATAATTATGAAAATGCATAACTATGGTATGCCCACACTCATTGAAACAAACACGCTTGAAGAGTGTACGAAACTGTGTGCAGAACTAAATCTTGATTTTATTGAACTTAATATGAATCTTCCACAGTATCAACTTGATAAAATTGATACGGATTATTTCAGAAGCATTGCTAACAAATACGGTATTTACTACACAATTCACCTTGATGAAAATCTGAATATGAGTTAGATGAAATAACTACATATATAACATCTTTCAATGAGCTTGTTGGAAAAGTTTTAAAACTCGAGGTAGAAAGTGCTAATCTTCAAGAAGAATTTGAAAAAGATTTGCAACAAGAGGAAGAAGAAAAGCGCGCACGGCAACTCTCTGATTATTTAGACGAAAGAAGAGAGGCGGTAGGGCTCAGTTCGTTAAGCGGATTCGAAGACATCTTTCTTGAGGATTTTGCTGAATCTGATTTCACTTGTAATGTTCTTGCCGTATTTGAAAGAATAAATACATGCTATAATGAACTCGAAGAGCTTTTCTGCTTTTACGATGAAGATTTTATTAATTACATATGCAGTTTTGAATTAGAAAACATAGATGAGTTTATCAATCGATGGAATTCTGTTGCAAGGCAATTCGCTCTCAATGAAACCGATGCTAATATTGGTGGTTTGGTAGAAATTGTTGAATTTATTAAGGATAAGTCTCATCAATTTGATTTTTCTGGTATCAACGATAAGTTGCCTGATTTCATAGAATATGGTAACGGAAAGTCATTTTTCGCTTCAAACAAGAAACAATATGTGCTGAATATGGAAGATTTATTTTTATCATGCCAAGAGGGTGATGTAGATTTGTTGGAAATAACTTTATCAGAAAAAGGTAAAGAAGAAATAACAACAGCTACAATTGAAATTTCATATGGCTATGTAAATTATAATTCTGATGGTAATGTTGATGACTCTTGTGACCAAAGCATTGATTATTATACTGAAGATGTTGAAAACAAACTGCTTGAAATTGCGAATGAATTTGAAATTTGGATATCAAATGAAAAGGATTTGGTAGAAGCACTAAAAAGAGAATTAAATATAGATTGCTAACCGTTATTTTACCACAGACCGCATAACACCTTCTTTCAGGTATGTAGGGTCAAAGCGGGCAGTGCGGTAGCCTTGCAAGATTGTGGCGTAGTAATAGGCACTCGGCTTTCCAAGTGGTCTGCCGGGGTTCATTACATACATCATAACCTGCGTTTTTCTGCCACCGATTTTTACTGTCACATTTTCTTTTCTGTAAAGCCGTGGGTAGCCTTCGTAAATATCCAGGTTTTCTTCATCTTTGTCAAAAATCTCCCAAATCATAACCGGTACTCGGTCATTTTCAGAAGGTTCAACTGTTGCGACTGCACTGCCGTTGTAACCACGGAATGTAAGTTTGTAGTGTTCCAGGTAAGTGGTTGCAACTATTTTTGCTGTAGGGCATCTGAATGCCATTTGTTGCAGGTTCAGGTTTGAACCATAAGCTAAATAAAGTTTTGACATAAAAAAGTTCCTTTCTTAATGAAAATATATTAAGGTAGGTGGTTTTTAGGCCACCGTACCATTTCGCCAAGCTGCTGAACCGTTAAGGTGCTTGCAAAGGTGTTCTCTGCAGTTTTTAAATTCATCACCAACCAAACCGATTCTGTTAAGGTATGTTCTCATTGCAAACTTTTCATTTTCGGTTTGGTTTTTCTTTGTGCTTGCTTTCTTCTGTGTTAATGCCTGATTGTTAAGTGCCAGTGCTAAAACTATGTAACTGCGAATTTTACCTGCGTGTAAAGTGCTGTTAAATCCTCTTAACTCCACTGTGTGATTGCCGTGAAAGAAACCGTGTAAGTTTAAGAAATGATATCTGCTGTCATGGTAGTGAGTGTCTCTTGATTGATAAAAGCCTGCATACCAAATATTCTCAATCTGAGAAAAGGTTGCAGGCTTTTTTCTATTTATTGTTTCAACTAATTGTGTATCCATTTTCTTGCACCATCTTGTTCTGGCAGAACCAATCTGAAGACTTTTGTAAAGAAGGTCATTCTTTGATGCAATGATGTTGATAAAATTTCTTATTGACCGTGGCGTGTGGTCTGCTCCGTCAAGGTGGATGTGAATTCCGCAACTGCCTTCGTCTACAAAAGCTCCACTCTTGCGAAGTTCCCTTATAAGTTCCTGAAGACTTTCAATATCTTCTCTGTAAGTTAAAACCGGTGTAACCAGTTCACACTTGTAAAGGTCCGATGCGTGAATTTTACTTCCGTTATCCTTTTTCAGGGGGTTGATGCTTCCATCATACATTACTATCCATTTTCTACTTTTGTCATCAAGAATCACTCTTTTATCGTAATAATCACCTTCGCAAGTTGCTGTGCTGTTAAAGTGATTTGCGACAATCTCGGCTGCCTTTGTTCTTGTAATGCCAGTGAACTCAACCTCAATACCAAACTTTGCTTTTAACATTTCTGTGTACCTCTTTCTTGTCTTTTGGTAGTCACATATTAACTCTAAAGTACACATATATCCAGATAATTTTGAGAAGTAAAGTACACAATCTTTAGTGATACAAATTGTGTATTTTTGTGGCAGATTTATCGCTTTACACCTAATTGTAATAGGTACAAAAAATAGCTACACAAGAATAAATCCTGTGTAGCCGAATATAAGTATTTAATTTTACGCTTTTACCGGTTCACCATATTCACGTTTCATGGCGTCCATTGATACTATCCATTGTTTACCGAACTTACAAACGTCAACTCCATTTACAAGTTTGCCATATGCGATAGCTTTACGGAGAGTGCTTTCATTCAAATTCCAAAGGAAAGTTGCATCGCTGAAAGCCATAAGTCCGTCAAAAGGAGTGTCAATTTCTTCGCCATTTGCCCAAAGCTCATCACAGGAAATATCAATATCGTCATTCCAGATGATGCCGTAGCCGCCTTGGTCAACTGCCACAGAGCTGAATAATTCAGGTGAATCTTTGAGAGGTATAAAGAAACTGTATTTTTCAAAAAGCGGTGCTACATCATAAATTTTTGTTACACCTTCAGAAAATTGTACGCTGAGCTTGTAGTCAGGCAGAGCACTTACATTTTTAATCTTATGGAACATATAAAAAACCTCCTTTACTCAAGAGGAGAAAGAGTAATAAACTCTTGTGTTTCCCAAATCTTCAAAAGCGCATCCTTGTGCATGGCATTCCATTCAAGAACCATTTCAAGTGCTTTTTTGGGAAGTTCTCCTTCTAATATTGTACCGTCAGAAATACTTATTGCTGCTGTGTGGTCACCATAAATCGCATGAAAATGTGGCGGATTGTGTTCCGCTTGCTGAAAATACATACGGATAACGATTCCGTAAAATCTTGATAATACCGGCATAAGATAACCTCTCCTTTCAGTTTTAGTATATCACGGTATCGTGATATTGTCAATAATATTATATGCAAATTTGTTGAAGTTATAAATTTATTTTTACATTAATATACCCCTACGACACCAAAGTCATAGGGGATAAATTTGTTATACGAGATTTATTTCTTTTCGGTCAGAATTTGAAGTTTTACAACAATATCATCTGTAGGGAAAAGACTCTGTTGTTCAACACAGCGTTGTCTTTCGGTTCGTATAGTGTTTTCAACGGCAGTTCTTCCGAATTCATCAAGAGAAATGTATGCCATTAAAATTTCTCTGAATTGATCTTCAACTTCCCAACGACCTAACTGGTCAATATCTTCATCTGTCAGATTGAATGGTGTTTCATCATTTGAATGCCCGAGAATATAATCAAGGCGTCTATCAAAAATGTCACATAAATCATGTAATGTTTCAAAACTGGGTTTGCGTTTGCCTGTCTCCCACATAGCAACAGTGCCTTTTGAAACACCTAAACGTTCTGCTAATTGAACCTGAGTCATGTTATTCTTTTTTCTTAAATCCTTTAATCTCTGTGCAAACATAACCAGCACCTCCGATATGTGAATAATATCACATACTGTGAGAAAAGTCAATACAAATTTTATCAAATAAATAAAAATGTTTTAAAATAGTTAACAAAATGTTAGAAAAAGTATTGACAAGATAACATTTTGTTACTATAATATAGTTGTAATCTCACATTACGTGAGAAATCCATTATTCTAGTGAAGGAGATATTTTATGAATAAAAAAGTTATGAGTGTACAGGAATTATCTGTACAAATGGGTATCAGCTTACCCACAGCCTATGAGTTAGCCAAACAGCCAGGGTTCCCCAGAGTGTATGTAGGCTCTCGTATTCTTATTCCCGTTGAGGAGTTCAACGAATGGTTAAAAGAACAGACAAGGTGTGGTGATGCCTGATGGAAAATAATTACACTTATAAAGTTTACTATTCCGATTGGTGTGGTAAATACAACTAAGAAGGAGGTAAAACAATGTACAACAATCTTCCAAATGAGCTGAAGCAGGAAGCGTTATTCTGTTTGTGGAAGTATGAGTTTCGTGATGGTAAAAGAACCAAAGTTCCATACAGAATAAATGGTATAAAAGCTTGTATAGATAAACCCACCAATTTTTCAAATTTCAACTCGGTAATCAAATTGGTGGACAAGTATTCAGGTATCGGTATAGGTGTGTTTAATGGTTACAGTGCCATTGACATCGACCACTGTGTTACAGATGGTGTACCAAATGAAATGGCAACTGACATCATCAATAAAATGCAGTCCTATACAGAATTAAGTCCGTCAGGAACCGGAGTTCGCATCATCTTCAAAGTTGATGATTTCAACTACGATAAAAACACATATTGCATTCATAACAGAAAACGTGAGCTTGAAGTATATGTGTCAGGTGCGACAAATAAGTTTGTTACGCTTACAGGTAATCGAATTAATGATTACGATATAGCAAACTGCAATGCTGTACTTCCGGAAATTCTCGATACATATATGAAGAGAGAATATGTGGTAAAAACAAATGTCGAAACCGATCGTGTCAGTTACCTTTCTGATGAAAGTGTTCTTAACAAAGCAAAGACATCAGTTAATTGTTTTAAGTTCGTAGATTTATGGGAAGGCAATATACCTGAAGGTAAATCCCACAGTGAAGCCGATATGTCCCTTGCATCATATTTAGCTTTTTGGTGTAATGGTGATATTGAGCAAATGGACAGACTTTTCAGAATGTCCGGGCTTATGCGTGATAAATGGGATAGACATCAAAGTGGCAGCACTTATGGTGAAATAACGCTTAATAAGGCTGTTGCAATGACATCTTCTTTCTACAAGCCTATTAACATTTCTTGCGAAAGCACAATTGATTTATCTGAATTATGTCCTGAAAACAATGACAAGTACCGTTGGACAGATAGTGGTAACGGAAAACTCTTTGCTGATGTGTTTAAGGACAAAGCAAGGTATGTACCTGAACGCAAGAAATGGTTCTGTTTTGATGGCAGTCGTTGGTGTGAAGACGTTGAGTCATTAAAAACGATGGAACTGTGTAAAGAGTTGGCAGATGCTCTGTTAAAACACGCCATCACTATAATCGATGAACACAAACGCACCGAATTTCTGAAACACTGTAACAAGTGGCAGATACGCAGGAATCGTGAAACCATTCTTAAAGATGCGCGAAGCATTTATCCGTTGAATATGCGTGAGTTTGATAACAACCCGTATTTATTCAACTGTGCAAACGGAACATTGAACCTTGAAACAATGGACTTCTGTGAACACAATGCAAGTGATTTCTTAACGAAAATATCACCTGTAATTTATGACCCCATGGTAACCAATGAACGTTTTGATTCGTTCATTACAGAGGTTATGAGTAACGATAATGAAAAGGCTCTGTTTCTTCAGAAAGTTTTAGGTTACGCCTTAACCGGTGACACCAAATATGAGTGTATGTTTTTCCTGTATGGTGCTACTACCAGAAATGGTAAAGGAACTCTTATGGAAAGCATACTCTGTGTTATGGGTGATTACGGAAAATCTGTAAGACCTGAAACTATTGCTGCAAAACAGAACAATAGTAGTCAAAATCCGACAGAAGATATTGCAAGACTGTCAGGGTTAAGATTTGCCAACATATCAGAACCGAGCAGAGGTATTACTCTCAATGCCGCGCAGGTCAAGAGTATGACCGGTAATGACACAATCAACGCCCGTTACTTACACGAGAATTCTTTTGACTTCAAGCCACAGTTCAAACTGTATGTAAATACGAACTATCTGCCTGTAATAACAGACATGACTCTGTTTTCAAGCAATCGTATCTTCATAATTCCCTTTGACAGGCATTTTGAACCGTGGGAGCAGGACAACTCTCTTAAAACGGAGTTTGCTAAAGCTGAAGTACAAAGTTCTATATTGAATTGGTTAATCCAAGGATATGTGGCACTTTGCAAAGAAGGTCTTAAACCACCAAGTGCAGTAACAGATGCCACAAAGCAGTACTGTCATGACAGTGATAAGGTTCAGCAATTTTTTGACGATTGTCTTGAAGAGCAATATGACGGTGAAATCAGGACGTCCGATGTTTATGACGACTATCGCAGTTGGTGTAGCAAAAACGGATATTATCCCGAAAGCACACGTGGATTTTATCAGAGTCTGCGAACCAAAGCTACTGTTAAAAGGAAGCGACCTATGAGTGGTGGTGAAAAGGCATCACTGCTTATCGGCTACAAACGGAAAGACACCTTTTTGTGTTAACAAAGACTGTGGCATTATTGTGGCAGATAATATAGGTTATTTTTAATATTACTATCTATATAGAAAAATACATATATATCTTGCCACATTAATGTCCCATATAATACCTAGGGGGAGTAATTATCTCCACAGCTTTTGTGGACGGACAGCGGCGCAGGGGTTCGTGTAAATTTTCGCAAAAGTTTTTAAGGGAATACCCCTTCACGAGCCCTTGTGTATCAAGGCTTATTCAGAAACTTATTAAAACTTTCATATAAATTTACCCTAAAAAGTTTTCAGAAAGGAGAAAACTTATGACAAGACAGGAAGAAAACAAAATCAACAGTATGAGATTAAAGGGATATAGCGCATCTGTTATTGCAACGGTTCTCGACAAACCTGCAAGTACAATTCGCTCATATATTCATCGCCATCCGGAAATCCCTGATACAAAAATCTGTCAGAATTGTGGAGAACGCATGTTGCAGACAAAGGATAACGGAAAAAAGAAATTCTGCTCTGATGCGTGTCGTATGCAGTGGTGGAATAACCATCAGGACGATGTAAACAGAAAATCATTTTATACACTTACTTGTAAAAACTGCAGGAAGGAATTTGAGAGTTATGGAAACAAAAACAGAAAATACTGTTGCAGAGACTGTTACATCGAGTCAAGAAACAAATGACAAATATGACTTTGTGAATCTCATGTATTATCGCACATCACTTGCACTTATGAAAAACATAGCCGAAAGCGGGACTTTCAATGAAAGTGAATACAGAAAAATATGCACAATGTTAAACAAAAAATACGGCTTATCTTCTGACAGTATATTTGCAGAAAAGACTTGATATATATGCCGGTTAGAGCGAATATACAGTAACCCTAAATGATACAAAGGAGGTATCTGTAATGGAAAGAATTGTAACACAAGTCCGTTTTGAAAAACCAATCATTCCGAAACCAAAACGGGTAGCTGCATATGCCAGAGTGTCGTCAGGAAAAGATGCAATGCTTCATTCCCTGTCAGCACAGGTGAGTTATTACAGCGGAATAATTCAAAGCCATAATGGTTGGGAATATGCAGGTGTGTATGCAGATGAAGCTCTGACCGGCACAAAGGATAATCGTGATAACTTTCAAAGACTTATCAATGATTGCCGTGAAGGGAAAATTGATATGGTAATAACCAAATCAATATCCCGCTTTGCCAGAAATACGGTAACACTTCTCAAAACCGTGCATGAACTGAAAGACCTGGGTGTTGATGTGTATTTTGAAGAAGAAAACATACACTCCACAGACCCGCAAGGAGAACTTGTATTAAGCTTTCTTGCAGGATATGCCCAAGAAGAAAGTCGCTCCGTAAGTGAAAATCAGAAATGGAGAGTAAGACAGAACTTTCAGAACGGAAAACCCTGGCGTGGCTTTATGATGGGTTACAGATATGATGGAGAAAAATATGTTGTAGTTCCTGAAGAAACCGAAATCATCAGGTCAATTTATTCTGACTACCTTGATGGAAAAGGCATAATTGCAATTATGAAAAGGCTTAACGAAGAAGGAGTTCTGACTCAGCAAGGATATACCTGGCATCAGAGTGCAGTAACACGCATTTTGCGTAACTACACTTATACAGGTAATCTTCTTCTGCAGACCAAATACCGTGAAAATCATCTTACAAAAAGAACTCTTGTAAACCACGGAGAGTTACCGATGTATCACGCAGAAAACACTCATGAGCCGATCATTGATATCGGTACGTATAACTTGGTACAGTTGGAAATGACCAGACGTTCTGAAAAATTTGCAAAGCAAACAACAAGAAAAACATATCCGTTTACCGGATTAATAACCTGCGGTATATGTGGAAAGCATTATCGCAGAAAGATGAAAGAAACCGGCCCGGTATGGATTTGCAATACTTACAACACTCACGGAAAGAAAGCCTGTCCGTCAAAAGCAGTACCTGAAACAGTACTTACTGCAATAACAGAGGAACTTGGTGGTATTGATAAAATAACGGACATACAGGTATATAACGACAATGTTTTAAGGTTTACTCTTGCTAACGGAGAAAATGCCGTTAAACAGTGGCAAGACCGTTCTCGCAGTGAAAGCTGGACAAAAGAAATGAGAAAAACAACCGGTGCAAAAACTAAGGAAAGGAGAATGCAGAATGGCAACAGCTAAAAATGTTACAGTAATACCTGCAACACTTAATTTACATACAGGAATACCTAAAGCATCAACCAAGAAAAAGAAAGTTGCAGGTTATGCCCGTGTGTCAACTGACAGCGATGAGCAGTTCACATCCTATGAAGCGCAGGTGGATTATTACACTAACTATATTAAGAGCAGACCTGAATGGGAGTTTGTTGAGGTGTATACTGATGAAGGCATTTCAGCACTTAACACCAAAAGGCGTGAAGGTTTCAAAAGAATGATTGCAGATGCTCTGAACGGAAAAATAGACCTCATTGTAACCAAGTCAGTCAGCCGTTTTGCAAGAAACACAGTTGATACGCTTACAACGGTCCGTGAACTGAAAGACAAAGGTGTTGAGGTCTATTTTGAAAAGGAAAATATATGGACGATGGATTCAAAGGGAGAATTCCTGATAACCATAATGTCATCAATTGCCCAGGAAGAAAGTCGTTCCATTTCTGAAAACGTTACATGGGGACAAAGAAAAAGATTTGCTGACGGAAAGGTAAGTATTCCGTACAAGCATTTCCTTGGTTACAAAAAAGGTGCAGATGGTTTACCTGAAATTGTACCGGAAGAAGCAAAGATTGTCCGTGATATTTACAGAATGTTTATGGAAGGAATGACCACCTGTGCGATTGCAAACCACTTAACGAAAAATGGAATTCCCACACCGGCAGGAAAACAGAAATGGCAACGCCAGACAGTTGAAAGCATTTTAAAAAATGAAAAATACAAAGGTTCTGCTCTCTTACAGAAGAAATATACTGTGGATTTTCTGCAGAAAAAGATGAAAGTTAACGAAGGTGAAGTCCCGCAGTATTATGTTGAACACAGCCACCCTGCAATCATAGTCCCTGAAGAATGGGAACGGGTGCAGCTTGAACTGAACAGAAGAAAAGATGATAACAGACGCACTTTGTGTAACAGCCCTTTTGCAGGAAAACTCATCTGTGGTGACTGCGGTGAAATCCTCGGTTCAAAGGTATGGCATTCTAACAGTAAATATCGCAGAACCATCTGGCAATGTAACGCAAAATTCAAAGGTGATAAAAAATGCACCACGCCTCATTTGTATGAAGATGACATTAAGAGATGCTTTGTGTCAGCATTGAGCCAGTTACTTACAGACCGTGAAACTTTAGTAGATGATGGCAGATTGATAATGCGTGAACTTGAAAACACAACAGCCATTGATACTGAATGCGAAGAACTGATTCAGGAAATGGAAGTGGTTACGGAACTCATCAAGAAATGTGTAAATGATAACACAACACAGGTTATGGACCAGGAAGAATATATCAGTAAGTACAACGCTCTTGTGGAAAGACATGAAAAACTGCAGAACCGTTATGATTACCTGAAGAAAAAGAAAAAACGCAGGTTACAGCAATTTGATAAAATGAGTTACTTCCTTTTTGCTGTCATTGAATTGGATGAACTTGAACTGCAGTTCAATCCGGCACTCTGGCACACCACCATTGACCACGTAACGGTGTATTCAGATGAACGACTGGTGTTTTGTTTCAAGAATGGTAGTGAGGTTGAGGTGAAACTTTAAAAATGTATAATTTATACGAAAGGCAGCAGTGTGAAAACTGTTGCTTTTTGTTCCATTGAACTGTGAACATACTTGTTAAGAGTTGCCTTTACATCGCTGTGTCCAAATATTTCTGAAAGTGTCTTTATATCAAAGCCTAACTCAACACATCTTGTTGCAAAGCTGTGTCGCAAAGAATGAAAATTGATATTTTCAATGCCGCATTCTGAAGTGTATTTTTTAACTTGCAGATAATACAATATACTAAGGAAAAATATTCCCCACATATTGAAAACCTTGAGTATAGTGAAAACGACCGCTATCGTGATATTCACATCCGTGATTCAAGTTTTGAAGAAGTGGATGTAATGGCAGGAAGTAAAATCCGTATTGATACAAGGAGAAAACCGAGAAAAGGCATCATCTGCGTACAAATCGGTGACTTTCAACCATTTCTCACCACTGCAAAACAACATAAAGATGATATGATTTTCGGCTTCCTTAACAAGAATTTTGCTTGGTTCTCCATCCCTGCAGATAAGGTGGATCGTATAATAAAATTTATTGGCGTGCCGACCGATGATTAATAATTAATACACACAAAACGGGACTTCCTTTTTTCAGGAAAGTCCCGTTTTGCGTGTATGTTTATAAAAGAGAAATTGCGTCTTTGATTGTTTTTTCAAGAGCTTCTCTGCCGTATTTATCTACTTCTGCCTTATTCTTTTCACCATGGGTAAGACATCCTGCACCACCGATACAGCCGCCTACACAAGCCATACCTTCAATAAAGTTTGCATCAAGAACGTTCTTTGATTTCTTCATAAGCGCTGTTCTGCAGGCTTCAATTCCATCACAAGGAATTGCTTTCAGATCGAAGTCGATTTCCTGTTCTTTAAGACTCTGTGCCACTGCATCTGAAAGTCCGCCTGAACGTGCGAAAATTCTACCGAAGTATGATGCGTTATCAAGTACATCTTCTTCAAGAGTTGTAATATCAAGTTCTTTACTGTCAAAGAGTGCCTGAAGTTCTTCAAAGGTTAAAACTGCATCAACATAGGGTTTTACAGTTTCAAGCTGTGCTTCTGCTTTCTTTGCCGTACAAGGTCCGATGAAAACAACTTTTGCATTTTCCGTTGTGTCCTTGATATATTTTGCAAGCTCAGCCATAGGCGAAAGATTGTGTGAAACGTGCTCCAGAAGATTGGGAAATGCTGACTTGATATACTGCACAAAAGCAGGACAGCATGAGCTTGTAAGGAAACCTTTTTCTGCAAGCTCTTTTGATTCTTTCTGTGCCACCATATCAGCACCGAGGGCCGCCTCAACAACTGTAAAGAAGCCAAGCTCTTTCAGCCCTGTGATTACCTGGCCTAATTTTGCATAGGTAAACTGGCTTGAAATTGATGGTGCAACAATTGCATAAACTTTATACTTTTTGTTTTCCTCGCTCTTTTTAATAAGGTCGATAACGTTGAGAATATATGATTTATCTGTGATTGCACCGAAAGGACACTGATAAACACAGGCACCGCACTGTATACATTTTGAGTTATCAATTGATGCTGCATTATCATCGTTAATTGAAATCGCCTTTACTTTACAGGACATCTGACAAGGACGCTTTCTGTTTACAATAGCAGAGAAAGGACAAACCTTTGCACACTGTCCGCATTCAACACACTTTGATTTATCAATGTGTGCCACGTGGTTATGGTCAAAAGAAATTGCACCTCTTTTACACACATCCTCACATCTGTGAGCAAGACAACCACGGCATGAATCTGTAACTTCATATCCTGCAGCAGGACATTCGTCACACGCGATATCAATAACCTCAATTACATTAGGGTTTTCTTTATCTCCACCCATAGCAATTTTAACTCGTTCTGCAAGGATCGCGCGTTCTTTGTAAACGCAGCAACGCATTGTCGATGTTTTGCCGGGAACGATTGTTTTCGGTATTTCAAGTATATTTTCAAGTAAAGTATCATTCCATGCCTGATGTGCAACTTCACGAAGCACCTTATACTTCAGATGCTGTACTTTAGTATCAAACTTTCTCACTGAAAACACTCCTTAAAAATAACTTACTTTAATTCGTTTGCCCATTTGTTTAAGGCACTTTGAAAGTTCCTCAACAAGGTTCATTTTTATACTGAAATTGATAGGCAGGTCGGGGTTCTGATGAGCAGGGTTGATTGCTCTGCCTACATAGAAGTTTATATCTGTTGCTTCTTCAAAAAGAAGTCTGCTTATAAGTGATGCTCCGTCACGACTAAAACTCCATTTTTCATAGAGCTTGTTTTCATCAAGATAATCATTTGCATATTCAAGCACACGATTGACGGTGATAACACCTTCCGTTACAAGGTCAACACCCTCCAATTCTGCAATAGGAGGTACATCTGATTTTTCAAAATTGAGAGTTGCCTTAAGAGGTTTACCAAGATATTTTGAAGCAATTGATGAGGTTGTACCGCCACAGATAATATGCTTGCCTTCCTTTGAGAAGAAAAGAGACATCATTCTGTCACAGTCGTCTCTGTTTGAGGGAGGACCGAAGAGAATGTTCATGGGCTCTCTTTTTCTGACTTTCACAACGCATGCCGTTGCATCGTCACCCGGCTTGTAACCGTAAAGTTTATTACATTCGTCAACAAGCATTGTTGAAAGAGTTTTGGCGGTATATCCTGCAGGAACAATAGTTTCCATAAAATCAATGATATCTTCTCTTTTCCAACCGAAGTTGAATGCAAGGCCTATTCCTGCGTGAGGACAACCGTCACTCATTGCAACAAAAACATCGTTTTCCTGAAGCTTGATTGTGGACTTGAAAATCTTTTTCCCGCCGATATTCATTTCTGTTTTAGGATAGTCATAATTTACTTCATCACGAAGAACAATCACCTGCGGATTATCGTACTGGATAATCTCGGCTGTGTCGTTGTTGAGGAGATGGATAATTGTAAAAGTTGAATATGCAACCCCTCTTACAGAACAAACAGGGAGTGTTGCCGCAATTGTTTCAACACATTCTTCGATAGGAAGTCCTTGGGCCATCATT
The DNA here is from genome assembly GCA_045542485.1 of Acutalibacteraceae bacterium. Lineage (GTDB taxonomy): Bacteria > Bacillota > Clostridia > Oscillospirales > Acutalibacteraceae > SIG575. The sequence goes on along the minus strand of JAZQLC010000066.1, from coordinate 139,745 downwards.
GTTGAAATGATTTTGGAAGTAAGAGTTGAAAGAATACTCGCCTTTACACCGCTGCCAAGACCGTCTGCAAGAACGATAACAGTTGAGTTTTCATTTTCTTCAACAACATCCACGTGGTCACCGCAAAGCTCTTCTCCGTAATGATTTACACTTTTATATCCTATATCTGCACATAAATCATTCATCAGCAATTGACTCCTTCAGCTTGGCAAGAGCAATTTTTGTTTCTGCCGCAGTTTCACCTAAAAGTGATGCGATTTCCTGAACAATTCTCATCTGTTTTTCAACAACTTTATCTGCAACTTCAACTGTATTACGGCTTATCTGTTCTTTTCTTTCTCTTGCATATTCCTCATCTGTTATATCACGCATAATGCCGATTAAAAGATGTGAATCACGGTCATAAACTACCGTCTGCTCAACATAGCGTTTGTATTCTGCAAGATAAACGCGTTCATCTCTTACATCTCTGCCCGAATCACGGACTTTAAGGAAAACTGTTGGATCAAGAATTCTGATAACCTGTGAGCCTAGAACGTCTGATGCAGAGCGGATATTCATAATTTTTCTTGCAGCCGCATTTATCTGCTGAACTTCAAGCTGTTCATTGAGAACAATAAGTCCGTTAGGTGTATTTTTAACGATAGTATCTGAAAAGCTTTCTGCTTTATCTTTAAGGAAAGGCAGACACATTGAAATTTCAGCCTTGCCCTGACAGATTGCAATTGCTTTTTCACGGCATGTATTATAACCGCATGAGCCACAGTTAAGTTCATCTGACTCCTTGAATTTACCCATCTGACGAAGAACACTGTTTATTTCAGTTTCTGAGGGAAGAGACAGTTTATGTTCGATAAATGCAAAGTTCTTTTTGAGTTTATTTGACTCAGGCTGAGGCACATCGAAATCTTTTGCACCTGCAAAATTTGCAACTGCGATATAATCCCTGACAGGAGTACTGTTATATTTTTCCATAACAGGACCGCCTACACAACTGCCCACACAGGCAGACATTTCAATAAAGCACTTGTGAACTTTTCCCTCAATAACATCCTTAAGTGCTTCTACGCAGTTCTGAACGCCGTCAAGAGCAATGTAATTATATCCCTCTTTTTCCTGGGCCATTGTTTTGAGAATACCACCTGTTGTAGGGAAGAAACGAGCCTTGCTGCAAAGGTCTGAATCCATTTCTTCTTCAAGAGTGATTTTCTCCTCTTTCAGCCAATTTGTAAGTTCTTCAAAAGTGAGAACTGCATCAACTATTCCCTCATAATACTCAGCCTCATCTTTCTTGGCAACGCAAGGACCGATGAAAACTGTTTTAGCATTGGGAAAACGGTTTTTAATATCCTGACAATGTACCTGCATAGGTGACATAACGTCTGCAAGATACTCCATTGCTGCAGGAAAATATTTCTGTATAAGAAGATTTATAGAATGGCAACAGGAAGAAATAATAACATCCCTGTCATCCTCTTTAATCATACGCTCGTATTCATTTTTTACCATTGTGGCACCGATTGCAGTTTCTTCAACATCGTAGAAACCAAGTTTTTTAAGTGCTTTTCGCATAGCGTTGATTCCTACACCGTTGTAGTTTGCAATAAATGAAGGTGCCAGACTGACGATAACAGGTTCACCCGTCTGCAGAAAAACTTTTACTTTTTCTGTTTCGTCAACAATTTCCTTTGCATTCTGAGGGCAGACAACAAAACACTGACCGCAAAGGATACATTCGTTTCCGATAATATGTGCCTGATTACCTGAAAAGCGAATTGCTTTAACAGGACAATGGCGGATACATTTATAGCAGTTTTTACAGTTTGATTTTTTAAGGGTCAGGCAATTTGACATAAGTCTTACTCCCTTTCGATTTTATCTAAAACATTTTCTTTGAAAAATTCTTTGAAAGATTCCTTTGTAACACCTGTGTGAATCTCATCATTTACCTGAACTGTTACTCCAACGCGATTACACTTGCCGATACAGAAACTGCCGGCAAGTGTAACTTCATCTTCTAAATGATAATCTTCAACAGCCTTCTGAAAAAGTTCCACAATTTCAGGAGAGCCTTTCAGGTGGCAGGAACTACCTACACAAACCTGAACAATTACCATATTCTTATACCTTCTCGATTACGTTTTTCTGGAAAAATTCGCTTACTGTTTCAGGTGTTACTGAGAAAAACTCATCGTTTACTGTTACGCATACACCCTGCTGACATTTGCCCATACAGAATGTGCCACCCAATTCAACTTTATCACCGAGATTGTTTTCTGCGATAAGATACTGAAGCTGTTCTACAACCTGACGTGAACCTTTGATATGACAAGAACTACCAATACAAACTGTGATTTTCATTTTAATTTCTCCCTCTCGATAAAATCATTCGTAATCTACTACATCTACCCAAGAAAGAAGGAATTCACGTTCTTTCTCGTTACCTTTTACTGACTGTGAAGCCGCAACGATGGGCATCCATTTCTGAACATATTGCTTTGCTGTATTGCTCTTTTCGCAGAATAAATCAAGATATTTCTTCGCACCTTCTATATCGCCGTGGAGCCAGAAAAGAAGGTATGTTCTTGCTGCGTCTGCTGATGCGTTACCCTGAGTTGCATGTGACCAGTCAAGGATATAGGGTGTGCCGTCTTCTGTGATAATGATGTTTGAGGGGTTAAAGTCACCGTGGCAGACTTTGTTGTGTTTGGGCATACCCTCAAGACGTGTATGAAGGTCATAACGTGTTGTTGCATCAATTTCTGACTGACTGATTTTTCTGTTCATTTTGTCCTTGAGTTTGTTAAGGAGAGGACATGTTTTTGACTGAACTTCAAGCTGAATATCAACAAGTTTTTCGATATACTCATCTTTTTTCTCTGCATCTTCGTCCATAAGCTGCTGGAGAGTTTTACCTTTGATATATTCTGAAACGATAGCCCATTTTCCGTCAATCATTGTAACTTCAAGAATTTTGGGAATGTTAAGACCTGTTTCTTCAATTCTTGCCTGATTAAGTGCCTCGTTAAGAACATCTGCTTTTGAATAATCTTCATTGAAAACCTTAACGCACTTATCGCCGTCACGGTAGATTGTTTTATTGTTTCTTACTGCAATTACTCTGTCAAGTTTCATCTTTATTTCCTCCCTTAATTATACCTTCTTACCTTTGCGGTAAACTGTCTTTACTTTATCTGCTTTGAAATCTTCTGAAATGTCTTCTGCTGTAGGCATATCGGGTTCAACAAAGTGTTTGCCGTAGTATGCATTGAGATACATTTCTTTCATTTCGCTCATAAGGGGATATCTGGGGTTAGCACCTGTGCACTGGTCGTCAAATGCCTGTTCAACCATTTCGTCAAGGTTGTCAAGGAATACTTTTTCGTCAACGCCGTAATCTTTGATTGTTTCTTTGATACCAACTTTTGCTTTAAGGTCGTTGATAGCTTTGATAAGGTTTTCAAGTTTTTCTTTATCTGATTCGCCGCCAAGACCAAGGTAATCAGCGATTTCTGCATAACGTGCAAGTGTGTGAGGATGGTCATACTGTGAGAATGTACCCATTTTTACAGGTGCTTCTGCTGCGTTGAAACGAAGAACTTCTTCAATCATAAGAGCGTTTGCTACACCGTGAGGAAGGTGGTGGAAAGCACCGAGTTTGTGAGCCATTGAGTGGCAGATTCCGAGGAAAGCATTTGCGAAAGCCATACCTGCCATTGTTGCAGCATTTGCCATTTTCTCTCTTGCTTCAACATCTGTCTGACCGTTTTCGTATGCACGAGGAAGATATTTGAATATATTCTTGAGTGCCTGGAGTGCAAGTCCGTCTGTGTAATCTGTTGCAAGCATTGCAGCGTAAGCTTCAACTGCGTGTGTTACTGCGTCGATACCTGATGCAGCTGTAAGACCTTTGGGAGCTGACATATGGAAATCTGTGTCGATGATTGCCATATTGGGAAGAAGCTCGTAGTCAGCAAGAGGATATTTAACGCCTGTTGATTCGTCTGTGATAACTGCGAAGGGAGTAACTTCTGAGCCTGTACCTGCTGATGTGGGAACAGCGATAAAGTATGCTTTTTCACCCATTTTGGGGAATGTGTAAACTCTCTTACGGATATCGATGAATCTCATAGCCATATCCATAAAGTCTGCCTCCGGATGCTCGTACATTACCCACATAATTTTTGCTGCGTCCATAGCTGAGCCACCACCGAGAGCGATGATTGTGTCGGGTTTGAATGCACGCATCTGTGCCGCACCTTCTTTTGCGTTGCCAAGTGTGGGGTCAGGCTGAACATTGAAGAATGTTGTATGTGCGATACCCATTTCGTCAAGTTTGTCTGCAATGGGTTTTGTGTAGCCGTTTTCATAAAGGAAAGTATCTGTTACGATAAATGCTCTCTTTTTGCCCATAACGTTCTTGAGTTCGTCAAGAGCAACAGGAAGACAACCTTTCTTGATATATACCTTTTCAGGTGCACGGAACCAAAGCATATTTTCCCTTCTTTCTGCTACTGTCTTAATATTGATAAGGTGTTTTACACCAACGTTGTCTGATACTGAGTTACCTCCCCATGAACCGCAGCCGAGTGTAAGTGAGGGAGCAAGTTTGAAGTTATAAAGGTCACCGATACCACCATGTGATGAAGGTGTGTTTACAAGAATACGGCAAGTTTTCATTCGGGAAGCAAATTCGTTGATTTTTTCTGTTTCTGTGATTTCGTTTACATAGAGTGAAGATGTGTGACCGTAACCACCGTCTGCAACAAGGTGTTCTGCTTTAGAAAGAGCATCTTCAAAGCTTTCAGCCTTATACATTGCAAGAACGGGAGAAAGTTTTTCGTGTGCAAATTCTTCTGAAATGTCAACACTTTCAACTTCACCGATAAGGATTTTTGTACCGACGGGAACTTTAACACCTGAAAGTTCAGCAATCTTAACTGCTTTCTGACCAACGATTTTTGCATTGAGAGCACCGTTGATGATGATTGTTTTTCTTACTTTTTCTGTTTCTTCAGCGTTGAGGAAGTAGCAGCCTCTTGCAGCAAATTCCTGTTTAACTGCACCGTAAACTTTTTCAAGAACGATAACAGACTGTTCTGAAGCACAAATCATACCGTTGTCGAATGTTTTAGAATGGATAATTGAGTTAACAGCCTTGAGAATGTCTGCTGTATCATCGATGATTGCAGGAGTGTTACCTGCGCCAACACCAAGAGCAGGTTTACCGCTTGAGTAAGCTGCCTTAACCATACCTGGGCCACCTGTTGCAAGGATGATATCCGACTCTTTCATAACTGTGTTTGTCATTTCAAGTGAAGGAACGTCAATCCAGTCGATGATTCCTTCGGGAGCGCCTGCAGCTACAGCTGCTTCAAGAACGAGTTTTGCTGCAGCAATTGTGCAGTTCTTTGCTCTCGGATGAGGAGAGATAATAATGGCGTTACGTGTTTTAAGAGCAAGAAGACATTTGAAAATTGCTGTTGATGTGGGGTTTGTTGTAGGAATAACTGCAGCAACAACACCGATAGGTTCTGCAACTTTCTTAATACCGAAAGCGATGTCTTCTTCTATTATGCCGCAGGTTTTTGTATCCTTGTAAGCATTGTAGATATATTCAGCAGCGTAGTTGTTTTTGATAACTTTATCTTCAACAACACCCATGCCTGTTTCTTCAACTGCCATTTTTGCAAGAGGGATTCTTGCTTTGTTAGCAGCAGATGCAGCAGCAAGGAAAATTTTATCAACCTGCTCCTGCGTGTAAGTTGCGAAAACCTGCTGAGCCTTTCTTGTGCGTGCGATAGCTTCTTCGAGTTTTTCAACGCTATCTACGATTTCGTAAACCTTGTTATCCATTTTTATCCTCCTAAAATAATTTGTTTGATTGTAGCTTTGATTTGTTCTCTTGTGAGATTGTTATTATTTTAACAGACTTTTTATGTCTTGGGAATTATAAAAATGTTAACCGGTGTTATGTTTTTTGATATACCTGGCTTAAAAAAGGCAAAAAACGGCATAAAATAAAGCCTGACGATTAAATCAGGCTTTACGATTATATATGTTTTCGTTTAGATTCACATAATTCTGTTATAAATTGCTTGTCAATTTTGGTAAGTTTATATCCTTTTTGATATATGAGCAAATCCTTGTATACTTTTTTGTTATCTCCGCATTTCTTCTGAACGAGATTATATCTTTCAAGAACCTTCTTCGGAGCAGAAGATACCCACATAAAAGTCTCGGGATTTTCAGAAAGCAGATCAAACTGACTTGCTCTTTCAAAAATAAAAATTCGTCTGTCAATGTTATCAGGCAGCTCCTCCTTAACAACCTTTGCCAAAGGAAGTGACGGCACATACGGGTCCGCATGGGCTATTTCGATGTAACCTTTAAGGTCATCGTAAGTTATATTCTCTTTTTGAGCAAGAGGATTATTTGCACTCATTATAAGCGAGTAGGTAAACTCTGTCACCATCTCATAAGTCAGGCCCTTTTCTTCAAGCATAGACTTAAAATATTTATCGTAATTTTCTGCATATCTTATTATGCCGAGATTATAGTCGTGATTAAGTATATTATTGATAGTACGCTGAGAGTTTGTTTCTTTATAAAAGATTTCTGCCGGCTCGTCAGTGAGAAATTTTGAAAACTGTGCAAAAGCATCTGAAATATAACAAGCTCTCGGCACAGAAATTGAAAACTTCTGTTTTTTGACTATACCATTTTTGTACATTGAATCTACCTGATCAATCTGTTTTAAAATGTCTTTTGCATAACCTATAAAAGTTTCTCCGTCAGGAGTAAGAAACATTCCCTTTGCAGTACGGTCAAAAATTGTTATACCCAGATCAGCTTCAAGTTCTTTAATCGAACGGCTTAAGTTTGGCTGTGCAATAAGCAGGGTTTCCGAAGCCTTGTTAAGCGACCCGACCCTTGCCACCTCAACAGCATATTTCATATGCAAAATATTCACATATATCACCACCGAAGTACTTTTATAAAAGCATTATACTCTTTTATTTACAGGTATTCAACATAAAACCAAAATAATTTTATTACAGTTTCTTTCATTTGTATATTTCAGCTTTTTACAAAAAATTCCTATGGTTGAGAATATCCACAGATACTTTGTGCGCTTCAGAACGTGACTTAAGAGACAGCTCTGAATTAAACAGGTCACTTTCAGTGCAGTGTTAAACTGAAGGATGTATATATAAAACAACCCATTCCAACGGTGCTTTGCATCATAGGAGTGGGTTGTTTGTTTTGATGTTATTAGTTTTCTATTTTAGCTTTTGCTTCTGACTGGATTTCAGGGTCGTAGGAAAGCATGGGTGCTTCGTTTGTATTCTTAATCTTGCGGTTAACATAGTTGCTTGTAATTTTCATAACAAGCGGGAAGAGAACAACAACACCAATAAGGTTGGGAATCATCATAAGACCGTTGAATGTGTCTGAAATATCCCATGCAAGTGTAGAAGTCATAACCGCACCGAAAATAACGGTGATAACGTGGATGATTTTGAAGATAACCGTTGTCTTTGCACCAAAGAGGTACTCCCATGCCTTTGAGCCGTAGTGTGACCAGCCGAGAACTGTTGTGAAAGCGAAGAGGAACATTGCAACTGCAACGAATTTCTGACCGATATTGCCCCATGAGAATACGGAGTTAAACGCACCTGCAACGAGCGTTGCATCAGTAAGGCCTTCTGCGATTTCGCCTGTTTTTGCATCGAATACGCCTGATGTGAGAACTACAAGAGCTGTCATTGTGCAGACAACCATTGTGTCTGCAAATACTTCAAAGATACCCCACATACCCTGCTTAACGGGTTCTTTGATGTTGGAGTTTGAATGAACCATAACGGATGAGCCGAGACCTGCTTCGTTTGAGAATACGCCTCTTTTGAAGCCTTGAGTAACCGCTGCGCTGATTGCCGCACCGAGTGTACCTCCGACAAATGCTTCAGGCTTGAAAGCGTTGACAAAAATGCTCTTGAAAGAAGGAATAATCATATCATAATTAATACCGATGATGATAAGACTGCCTGCAATGAAAAGAACGATCATAAACGGAACAATCTTTTCTGCAACATTGGCAATTCTTTTAAGACCGCCAAGGGTAATAAGAGCAACAAGAATCATAATTACAATGCCAAGAATAAGGTTGTAAAGCGAAATACCGCCGAGGACCTGAATCGATGAAAGAGCTTCTGCGTTGAAAGCCACCGAAATGTTTGCAACAATCTTGTTGACCTGACCCATACTGCCGATACCGAATGAAGCGAGCATTGTAAAAATACAGAAGAGGAATGCGAGAGCCTTGCCAATTGTTTTGCATCCCTTCTTATTTCCGAGACCGTCACGGAGATAATACATAGCACCACCTGACCATTCGCCTTTGATGTTGCGGCGGCGGAAATAAATACCGAGAACGTTTTCGGAATAGTTTGTCATCATACCGAAGAAAGCGGCAACCCACATCCAGAAAACAGCACCTGCACCGCCGATGCAGATAGCTGCGGCAACGCCAGCTATATTACCTGTACCAACAGTTGCGGCAAGAGCAGTACAAAGAGCCTGAAAGGGTGAAATTGTACCCTTTTCTTTTGAATGACCCATAACATTCTTAGTGAAAAGGCTTCCGATAGTGTTTTTCCACCAGTGACCGATGTGTGTTACCTGAAATACTTTTGTAACTATGGTCATAATGATACCTGTGCCGATAAGCAGAATTAGACCGTATTTACCCCATACGACACCATTGACGGCTCCGTTGATTTCTGCCACTTTGTCAAAAAAAGCTTCCATTGAAAATTCCTCCTATAAATAAAAAGTCGGATTACAAGATGTAATCCGACAAAAGTACAAATTTACCCCGATAAACAGGTGATAAAAACTTTGTCCTTTTGCCTGAGAGATTAGCTTTTGCCTTGCCCCTTCGGCACTCAATTCAATGAGATTCTCCAAAGTTATGTCCGTTTGCAGTCCTTTTCCCTTTCGGGAAGCCTGAGAGCGTTACTCCTTCGGCAGCTGATGCTTCTTCTGCAAACCTCAACCATAAGTTATTTTGTTTTCTATATCATACCACTTTAATTCTTAAAAATCAATACAGATTATATATAACTATAGTAGAAAATAACTGAAAACACATTATGTTCCTTGTGCAATATATCTACGTTCTTCTAAAGCATTTTGAATTATATTCAAAATGCTTTAGATTCTGCACGGACTGTATGGATGCGAGAGTTGAAAATACGGAAGAAGAGTGAAAAAGAGAAGCAGGAAATGACGATATGCTTCAAAAATACATAAACAAACTTTCGAAATCAGAATTGCAAGAAGCGCTGATTCAAGTCTTATATGACGGCCCGGAGTGGCAGTTTGAAAGATTTATTAATGAACATATAAAATGGTGATTTTGGCAGCTTTTGTGCGCATTGCACGTTCATATTGGAAAATTTGCTTCTATTTTTCGTGCGCTTTAGAACGTGACTTAAGAGAAAGATCTGTGTATAATTTAAGTAGTAAGAATAAAGAACACTGGTTAGGGAGTCTGGTTTAAGTCAGTGTGTAACTGATTACCGTGACAACAAAATGACAACAAAAATCTGTGAAGCCATTTATATCTTATGAAAAAACTGAATTAAACAGGTCACTTTCAGCGCAGTATTAAACGAATTTATTTAATACAATAAATCGACTGTGCAGAGGAAAGTTAATTACAATTTAACTGTTTAACGATTATCAGTAATTTAACGATAGGTAAGATAGATTTTCTTACTAATCAAATTAATAAGCAATAAAAAGCGTTGCAGGAGGGGAAAACAAGTTCCCAAATGCAACGCTTGTTTTTATAAGTGGCTATGTTATAAGGCTTTTGGAAATAAAACAACGATACCGCTATCAATACTATTGTATCAACAGCGGTATCTGATTTGGTTGCGGAGATAGGACTTGAACCTACGACCTCCGGGTTATGAGCCCGACGAGCTACCAACTGCTCTACTCCGCGATATATAGTTTTTCGTGGTTTCCACTTGATATATTATACGCTATAAATTACAAAAAATCAACCCTTTTGAAAAAAATCTTTCGTCACCGTTGATTTTGATGTATTTTGCACATTTTTTTTCGTTTATAGTGATTGACTTTGTTCAAATTAAATGTTAAACTATTTCCAGAGACCTCTTTGGAGGTCGCAAAGCACAAGGAGTGACCAAAATGAAAACAAAAATCAGAAGAACTTCACGCAAATTTATTGCACTGTTTCTCGCTCTTCTTATTATGAGCGCAGTATCTGTTCCTGCTATGGCAAGTGAAACTGTGGCTTCGGATGCAAAGAAAAACTACATCATCGACAACCCCTATGAGGGAATCAATTGGGATGAGTGGGAAGACTATAAAACACAGCTTCACTGTCACACAAATGCATCTGACGGCTTCCTTACTATTGAGGAATTCTGTGCTATGCATTATGCTGCAAACTATGAAATCGTAGCTCTTACAGACCACGGCACAAACAATCTGGGCTGGAACAAGGTGCCCGAGACAGTGCCTCTTATGAGACTTATCAAGAAAGAACGCACAAATATGGCTCCCATTGTGCCTATCCCCGAGGATGAGTATCAGGCTTACCTTAACGGCACACACGAGGAGCGTACATATACTGTTGAATATAATGAGGGCACAGAAGATGATGTTATCCTCACAAGAACAACAACAAACGGAATGATTGATATTCCTTACGGCAACGAGCTCAATATGGCAACGCCTGTTGCTGACTGCCATCTTACAGGATATTATGCTCTCTACGGTCAGGGTCTTGCAGGTGTTTACGGCGACTATGAAACTCCCTCAGAGGGTGTTAAGGATGCCGGCGGTATCTCTTTCCTTTCACATGTGGGCGAATATGTTTATCCTGACAAGGATTCCGCAAACTATGTGGGCAAACCTGTTGACGATTATTATGCAACGAAATTTGCAAAGATTTTCATTGATAACAAAGGCTCATCTCTCGGCACAGGTATCAACAGTGCTACTGACGCACATACACGCTGCGACAGAATCCTCTATGACCAGATTCTTCAGAAGACAATTCCCAACGGCGTAGTGCCCTGGGGTAATACATTCGCTGATTCACACAGTGAAACTTCAATCAACGACGCTTACACAATGAGCTGGATGCCTGAACTCAGTGTTGAAGCTTTCCGTACTTGCCTTGAAAAAGGTCAGTTCTTCTCAGTTTCTCATTTCTCAAACGGCGTTGAACTCAACGGTATGGAAGAAATGCCCGGCTTTGTAGAGCAGGATGTTTATGATACAAAGGCTTATTGGCTTGATAACACACCTCAGGTGAAGAGAATTGATGTTGACCAGGATAATGACACTATCACTGTTTACGGCGAAAACGCAAACATCATCACATGGGTGTCAAATGGTAATGTTATCAAGAGAGAACAGCTTGTTGACGGTAAGGCAACTCTTGATCTTCACAATGACGAACTTCTCGATACACCCTATCTGTATGTCAGATTCTATCTCTCAGGTGACAACGGTATCTGCTATGCTAACCCCATGGTACTTAACGTTGAGGGCGAAGAGTTTGCTCCCGTAAAGGTAGAAAAGGTTTATGATCTTCCCTGGTTCCTCCGTAAACTTGTAACAGTAATCGACGTTCTTGTTTTCAGATGGAATCCCATTATCTGGATTTTCAAATATTTCGGTCTCGGTTATAACCCTGTAACTCTCGACAGACTTACTAACCCATTCTGATTTTGTGACAAAAAATGTGCAGCAGAGATTTCAATCTGAAGTCTCTGCTGCATTTCTTATTTGTTTTTCAGTTTTCTGTAAACGGTCATTCTCATTGTTATATAACATACCGTACCACCTATTACATTTGACACGGGCTCTGCCAGGAAAACACCCGCAACTCCGAAACCCAATCGAGGGAGAAGAAGCGTGAGAGGTACAACGATAATAGCCTTTCTGAGAAGTGAAAAGAAAATGGCGTGTTTTGCGTCGCCTAAAGACTGGAATGTTGACTGACCTGCAAATTGCAGTGCCATAAAAACAAATCCGAAGAAATAAATTTTCAGCATCTTGACGCCCGTCTCTGTCATAGCGGGGTCATCTGAGAAAATATCAAACCACACCTGTGGGAAAATCAGCACAAGCGCCCAGGCAACAAGGGTGTAAAGTGCGCCAAGGTATGTGTTGAATTTTATTCCTGAGCGGGTTCTGTCATAGTCTCCTGCACCGTAGTTGAAACTGATGACAGGCATAGAACCGGTGATTATGCCGTTTACGGGGAGCATAAAAATTTCACGGATAGAGTTTGCAACCGTCATAATTCCCACATACAGATCTCCACCGAAAGTCTGCAGGGTTGTGTTGCAGGAAACCTGAACAAGGAAAGTCGTTCCCTGCATAATGAAGTTTGAAAGTCCCAGCTTGAAAATTTCTTTTGTGAGAGATTTGCGGATTCTTATATTTTCTTTTTTCAGAGGGATAATTGCCTTTTTGCTCAGAAGAAAATTCATAACCCACAAAGCGGAAATAGCCTGACTTATTACTGTCGCAAGGGCAGCACCTTTTACGCCCATAGAAAGCACAAAGATGAAAACGGGGTCAAGAACAATGTTTGTAACTGCACCGAGGATAACGGAAAGCATACCGATTTTCGGGAATCCCTCTGCGTTTATATAACCGTTCATTCCCGTAGAAATCATAGAGAAAACAGTACCTGCAAGATAAATTTTAAGGTAATCTGTTGCGTAGACAAAGGATTCTTCACTTGCTCCGAAAGCAAAAAGTATGGGCTTTGAAAAAATACCGATAACTGCAGTGAGAATCACAGAACTTACAATAATAAGTGCAAAGGAGTTGCCCATAATTTTTCCTGCTTTTTCTTCGTCGCCTGAGCCTCGTGCCATTGAAAACAGAGGCACACCGCCGTTTCCGAAAAGAGCAGTGAAAGCCATTATGAGAGTGATTACGGGAAAAGTCAGCCCTATGCCTGTAAGGGCAATACTTGTTCCGTCTTCCATATGACCGATATAAATTCTGTCAACCACATTATAAAGAAGCTGTACAAGCTGAGCGATTGTCAGCGGTACTGCCTGAGCTATAATGCACTTCCATACAGGGCCTTTTGAAAAATCAGTTTTACCCTTCATCTTTTCCCTCCTTTCTGTATTAATTATATCACTCATTCCAACATTTTTCTACATTGATTTTAACATATTTAAGTGTTATAATAAAGAAAAAGATGGCAGGAGTGACAGTCGGTGAAAATTACATTTTTGGGTACAGGCGCTGCAGATTGGCAGAAAGAAGATCTGAAAAAGCTTAAGTTTTTCCGTCGGTATTCCTCACTTCTTATTGACGATACTCTTCTGATTGACCCGGGAGAATATGTACCTGAGGCACTGAAAACTTTTAAAAAGAATCCTGAAAAAATCAGATACATAATAAATACTCACGATCACTCTGACCATTACTGCGAGGAAACAGTGGCTTTCCTTTCGGGTGCTGAGCTTTTTTCTTTCAAAGCCGGGGAGACAAAGAAAGTTGGGAAATATACAATTACAGCGCTTCCTGCCAATCACTCCGTCAAAACCGTGCATTTTGTAATTTATGACGGCAGGAAAAGATTATTCTATGGCCTTGACGGTGCGTGGCTCACATACGAAGAAACAGAGGCAATAAAAGAAAAATTTGTTGATTACGCAGTTTTCGATGCAACAGTAGGAAATGTACCGGGCGATTACAGGATTTTTGAACACAACAACCTGAATATGGTTATTGAGATGAAGAAATCCCTGGAAAAGCATATAGGCAGAGTCTGTATCAGCCACCTTGCGAAAACTCTCCACAAAACCCCTCACAGTGTCCTGGCGAGGAATATGAAAAAGCAGGGGATAGAAGTGGCTTTCGACGGATACGAAACGGAAATTTAGTGAAAGGATAAAACAATGGTATTCAGAAAGACTCTCAATAAATATGAACGTTATGCTATCGCCACCAGTCCTGTCAAAAGCTTTTTAGTGACGGCGGCGTGTATTATAATGTCGATAATTTTTATAACGACCGGTTTGATCCATAGCTCTGTTCGGTACGACGAAACCGGTAAAATCAGCGGAATCTGGGAAGAAACGCTTAACTATGAATTGAATTATGAAAAAGGCAAAAACTCTCCACCTACAATATATTTTGTTTCACTGAAAGGTGATACTTATATGGTTGATTACTGCTGTTCAAGTGATGATCTTGTGCAGAATCTTGTATCCTTGGAAAAAGGTGACAAAATAAATCTGGCTGTGAATCCCAAGGCAAAATATGTCCTTGAGATTAAAACTGAAAGCGGAGAATTGTTGAATTTTGACAGTTCACAAACTTGTTTTGAAAAGAATTACAGGCCGTTTTTTTATCTTGGAATCATAGTCGGTCTTATGGCTTGTTATATGTTGGTGCATTCTGTTTCGTTGGTTGTACCGAAAAAGAAAAAAGAAAGAAGAAAAAATAGCGAACGGAATTGAAAAGCGTATCGCAAAAGCCCTGAAAAAAGCAGAAAAAACTCTGGAATTAATTTTGGTTTTAGCTTTCTTTGTTCTTGTTGCAGTAGTTGCGGCGATATCAATATTTTTAAAATAAACATCAGACAGTGTCTTTCTCTGAAAGGTACTGTCTTTTTTTATCTGACCGATACACCATCCAAAAAATTCATATTGCAACAGGTTTTCTTGTACAACTTTCCAAGAATGTATAAAATACTTGACCTTGTTTCAAAAGTGTTATATAATCTATGAGTAATAAATAGTAAATTCTGAGAAAGAAGGTTTATGAAAATGGATTTCTTAACAAATCTTGTAACTTTTGCAAAGAAAATTTATCATGTGGGAATGACAATTATTATGATCATTCCTCTGATGCTTACAATGAGCTTAGACGATTCGGGCAGAAAAGATATTGTTCCCAACGACGATGCTACTAACCCCCATATTATGTCTTATGGTGAAATGCAGATTTCTGCCCATCGTTCAGGCGCCGGTATTGCGCCTCAGAATACACTTATGGCTTTTGAAAAAGTTCTTAAGGAAAATGACAAATTCGGCGTTGATATTTATGAGTTCGATGTTCAGGTTACAAAAGACGGTAAACTTATCATTATGCACGACCTGACTTATGATGCAACATCAAATGCGGTAGAAGAATTCGGCAGAGAGAATGTTTATGCAAACGAGCTTACATACGAAGAGGCTCAGGTACTGAATATGGGCGAAAACTTTGAGGTGAACGGTGAATATCCTTACAGAGGCCTCAGAGGCAAAGATATTCCCTATAATCTCCATGTTCCGCTTTGTGAAGATATTATTGATTACATCGAGAAAAACAGCGGTGAAAAGCAGTACAGCTATATCATCGAAATCAAATCCAAGGGTGAAGACGGCAAGAAAGCTGCTGATGAGCTTCAGAGAATTATCAAAGAAAAAGGTCTTGTTGACAGAGCAATCTGGGCATCTTCAAAGCAGGATGTTTCAAACTATATGAGAGACACTTACCCCGAAATCCAGCGTTCGGCAAATATTCTGGAAGTTCTCCAGTTCTACATTTACGCAAGAATGGACTGGGACCTTAATGTTGCAGATGTTTCTTATTCAGCTCTTCATATTCCCTACGGCTCAAGTGCTGCAAACGGTCTTATCAATCTGGGTACACGCCAGGTTATCAACTATGCTCACAAATACAATATCGCTGTTCAGTATTGGACAATCAATGATGCAGAGGCAGTAGAATATCTTGCTCTGAACGGTGCAGACTGTGTTATGACAGACTATCCCGATATGGCTTTCGAAACACTTAAAAATATAAAATATTAAAATTGTTAAAAAACGCAGACTTTGTCTGCGTTTTGTGCTATAATGGAGCAGATACCAACAAAAAGGAATGTATATGATGAAGATTTTTACTTTTCTCCGTAATTTTATTTATGAAAGTTTTCATGTTGTAATGGCATTTATTTTCCTTATTCCATTTGTGGCAACATTGAGTCAGGATAATTCATCAGACTGGGAAATTTATGTCAATGAAAACAACACCAACCCATATATCACCCAATACGGTCAGGTTGATATCGCAGCCCACAGAGGCGGTGGCGGTAACGCACCTCAGAACACTATGATGGCTATGGAAATCCTGGTCAGTGAAAAGCAAAACACAGGTGCCGATATTGCGGAGTTCGATGTTCAGCTCACCAAAGACGGGAAGCTTGTGCTTATTCACGACCTGACATATGACAATGTGTCAGATGCAACAGAATTTTTCGGCAGAGAAAATATCAGTGTAAACTCCCTTACATATGAGGAGGCCCGTCAGCTTAATATGGGTGAATGCTTCAAGCAGAACGGCGAAAAACCCTATCAGGGACTTCGTGGCGACGATATTCCCGACAACCTGAGAATACCCCTGTGTGAAGATGTTATAAAGTATATTGAGGAAAACAGCGGTGAAGACAAATTCAAATACCTTATCGAAGTGAAATCGATGGGTGCAGACAGCAGAAAAGCAACGGATGAACTGTACAAATTGATTGAAGCATACAGCCTTGAGGGAAGAGTTATGTGGTCAACCTTTGACCCGTTCCTTTCAGGATATATGGAAAGAAACTATCCGCAGATTCCGCGCTCTGCAAATGCTCTGGAAGCTGTTCAGTTTATCTTTTATGCGAGAATGAACTGGGATTTTGAAGTGGCAGGTGCAACATATGAGGCTCTTCAGGTGCCTTACGGCTCAAGCGCTCTTGACGGATTTATCAATACGGGCACAAGGGAGTTTCTCAACTATGCCCACAGAAACAACATTTCTGTTCAGTATTGGACAATCAATGACCCCGAGGAAATAAAAGCACTCGTCAATAACGGCGCAGACTGTATCATTACCGATTTCCCTCAGCGAATAGAAGAAAATATTTAAACGCAAACTCCCCTTGCAGTATGAGGGGAGTTTTGTTGTATAGTTTGAATTATAATTTATATAAACATATTGACGAAAAAATAATTTTTGTGCTATAATTTTCACAGACTTTTTAAAAGGAGATGTAAAAATGGCAAAGACTGCAAAAGATATTCTCAAGCTTATTAAAGAAAAAGACATCAAGATGGTTGACTTCAAGATGGTTGACATCAATGGTCAGTACCGTCACGTTACAATTCCTGCTGAAAACTTCTCAGAGGACACAATGAAGAGTGGTATCGGTTTTGACGCTTCAAACTATGGCTATGCTGTTGTTGAGAAGAGCGATATGGTTTTCATCCCTGATCCTGACACAGCAGTTATCGACCCCTTCTGCGAAATCCCCACATTGTCAATGACAGGTAACGCTATGATTATTGACAACCCTGAAAACCGTCCTCTTGCACAGTATCCCCGTAACATTATCCGCGCTGCTGTTGAATATATGAAGGATAGCGGTGTTGCTGATACAATGAAAATTCTTCCCGAATTTGAGTTCTATCTTTTCGATGAAGTTACATGGGGTGTTGACGGAAGTTATATCGGTGCATCTGTTGACGCAAAGCAGTCTTATTGGAACAGCACAGTTGAAGGTAAGGGTGTAGTTGTTCCCAAGCAGAAAAACTACCACATCGCAAAACCCTTTGATATCTCCTATGAATGCAGAAGTGAAATGTGCCTTCTTATGAAAGAAATGGGCATTGATATTAACTATCACCATCCCGGGGTTGCTGCATCAGGTCAGTTCGAAATCGAACCTCAGCTCGGCGAAGTTGTTCATATGGCAGACGCTTCAATGATGATTAAATATATCATCCACAACACAGCTCTCAAATATGGCAAAACTGCAACATTTATGCCTAAGCCCATCTACGGTGAGGCAGGTAGCGGTATGCACGTACATATGCTCCTTTTCAAAGATGGTCAGCCTGTATTCTCTGATGATAACGGCTATTCACACCTGAGTGAAACAGCTCACTACTTCATGGGTGGTCTTCTTAAGCACATCGCATCACTCTGCGCTCTTACTAACCCCAGCACAAACTCCTTCAAACGCCTTGTTCCCGGCTTTGAAGCACCTGTAACAGTTGGTTATGCAACTTCAAATCGCAGCGCAGTTATCCGTATCCCTGCTTATGCAAAGAGTCCCGACAAGCGTCGTTTCGAGCTTCGTAACCCTGACGCAACCTGCAACCCCTATTTCTGTTATGCAGCAATTCTTATGGCAGGTCTCGACGGTGTTAAAAACAAGATTGATCCCCATGCAAACGGTTGGGGCCCCTATGACTTTAACCTCTATCACCTCAGTGATGAAGAAAAAGCAAAGCTCACACAGCTTCCTACATCTCTTGAAGAGGCTCTCGATGCTCTTGAAAATGACTACGAGTATCTTACAGCAGGTGGAGTATTCCCCGAAGAACTCCTCAAAAACTTCATCAAATCAAAGCGTGAAGAATGCCGTCAGCTTGCTGCTATTCCTCACCCCGCAGAGTTTGATAAATATTACAACCTTTAATATTACAAAGAGCCGTTGTTTATAGCAACGGCTCGATTTTGGTTTGGAGAGATAAAAGAATATGTATGGTTTTTTAAGATTTGTATTTACCTGTTTTACGGCGATTATGATGATTTTCGGTGTGTCGCCCGAAACAATGTATACAAAGCCTATTGACAACGAAAACGGCGGAGACCCGTTTATTGTTGAGGCAGACGGAGAAACGTATTACACTTTCACGACCGGTGGCAGTATTGAAATCAGAAAAATCAAGAAATATAATGATACTACACTTCTTGAAAAGAAAACTGTTTTCTCAGCCGGTCAGAACGGCACAAAGGGGGACATATGGGCACCTGAAATTCATAAGATAGGTGACAGATGGTATATTGTTTCCTGTGCCAGGTTTGATGAGAATGTTGTGCCCAGAGGAAAAATGCCAAAAGCAGAAGAGGGCACGGAACACAATGATTTCTACCGTTATGGCTTTGTTCTGGAAAGTAAGACGGAGGATGTCTTCGGCGAGTATGTTTTCAAAGGTTACCTTGCCCCTGACGGCCTTAATAACATCGATGGTACTTACCTTAAGAAAGACGGTAAGCTTTACTACGTTTCGTCATCTTATGTTGATGTTGCCCACCAGTGCATCTATATAACAGAGATGGAAAACCCCTATACCCTCAAAGAGGGTGCACCGTCAGTGAAACTTTCATCACCTGATTTTTATTGGGAGAAGAAGGGCTGGAAAGTCAATGAAGGTCCCGCAGTCCTTTATCACGACGATGACATTTTTATCGTATATTCGGCAAGCGGTTACAGTTCAGACTATTACTGTATGGGTATGCTTACCCTTGTGGGTAAGGATGTTACAAAAGCGTCAAGCTGGAGTAAAAGTATGAGCCGTGTTAAATATGACGATACTTTCAACGATATCTATAACACAGGACATTGTAGTTTCCTTTACAGAAAAAACGGTGAGATCTATATGGTCTATCACGCAAACAAGACAAAGGATTTTGATGCGTCACCGAGACTTACATATATTGAGCTTGTCGGCTTCAATAAATACGGAAACCCCTTGTTTTACGGTTAAAAAAATTACTGCCTGAAGATTTCACACTGAGTGATGGTCTTCAGGCAGTTTTCATTATTATAACAAATCAGCCAGGTCGAGAATAAGTCTTTCTGTTTTATCCCAGCCGAGGCAGGGGTCAGTGATTGATTTGCCGTATGTATTTTCGCCGATTTTCTGAGCACCGTCTTCGATGTAGCTTTCAATCATAAAGCCTTTGACAATCTTTTTCACATCGTTATCGTGACGGCAGCTATGTAAAACTTCTTTCGCGATTCTTACCTGCTCGAGATGTTTCTTTCCTGAGTTTGCGTGGTTTGTATCCACAATGACTGCGGGGTTTTCAAGTCCTGATGAGGCATAATTTTCTGCGAGATGCACAAGGTCTTCGTAGTGATAGTTGGGCAAGGACTGACCGTGCTTGTTTACATATCCTCTGAGGATTGCGTGAGCAAGGGGATTGCCCTCTGAATGAACTTCCCATCCGCGGTAGATGAAAGTGTGCTTGTGCTGCGCAGCGGTGATTGAGTTCATCATAACTGATATGTCACCGCTTGTGGGGTTTTTCATACCTACGGGGATATCAAGACCACTTGCAGTGGGTCTGTGCTGCTGATTTTCCACGGAACGTGCGCCGATTGCAACGTAAGCCAGAATATCACTGAGATATCTGTGGTTTTCAGGATAGAGCATTTCGTCTGCACAGGAAAAGCCGGTTTCGTTGAGTGCTCTCATATGAAGCTGTCTGATAGCAACGATGCCCTTGTACATATCAGGCTTTTCGTTGGGATCGGGCTGATGAAGCATACCCTTATATCCGTCGCCGGTTGTTCTCGGTTTATTTGTATAAATTCTGGGGATAATGAAAATTTTGTCTTCTACCTTATCCTGAACTTTTCTCAGGCGGGATATGTAGTCAATAACGCTGTCTTCATTATCTGCAGAACAAGGTCCGATAACAAGAATAAGCTTGTCTGATTCGCCTGTAAAAATTTTTCTGATTTCTTCCGCTCTCTCTTCAACAATCTTCTGTGTTTTTTCAGAGAGGGGATACTGGTTTTTAACTTCCAAAGGTATAGGGAGTTTTCGTTCAAAAAGCATTCGCATAATGATTCTTCTTTCTTGCTGGGATTAAGTTGATGTTCTCAACTGTGTTTTACATTTTACACCTGTTTTTCAGAAAAATCAATAGAAAACCGAAAAATATTTTAGCGATTTAAAGCGATATGAGGATTTATTTTGTTTTTATGCCGAAACAAGCGTCATCGTGGTCGATTGAAAGGAGCGTGAATCCGCGCTTTTTGTAGAAATTCATAGCTCTTTCATTTCTGGGACCGCAAGTGAGGCATACACCCTCGATACCTTTTGAAGCAAGGTGTTCGCAGAGGGTTGTCACAAGTTTGCCGCCCATACCGAGACGCTGATATTCGGGGAGAATGTCGATGTGGAAGTGAGCAGGATATTCATCCTTGAATTTTTCCTGAGCGTTGTATGCATTGTATGCCCATTCGTATCTGTCATCGCCGAATTTTTTTGAACGGGGAAGATATTCTCTGTCATAGATTTCTTTGAATTTGTCAAAGTTTTCAGCACAGATAATGTAGCCTACTGCTTTTCCGTCGTCGTCAACAACAAAGCAGTTTTCGGGTTCGTTTTCAATATAGTAGTTGCAGAATGTATCGTGGATGAAAACGCCAGTTTCGTAATTTGGCACTTCCTCGGGACCTTCACTGTTGTGACAGGCAAAACGTACGCCGTCGTAGTCTTTTTCTTCGTATTTTCTGATAGATACCATAATAATCACCTTCTAATAATTGATATGTGAATATGTTATCACAGAATGAATAAAATTGCAAGAAAATAGGACTTGAATTTTGGGAAAAGTGGAGTATAATTAAATTATAGAAAAAACCTTACAGGAGGGATATTTATGAGTTTCAAAGATAGTTTCACAAGGAATGCAGTTTCGGCGCTTATAAGTATGATTATTTCAGCGATGCCGAAAAAATGTTTCACAACACAGGCAAAGTCAAATCAGTTTATGCTTCAGGGAAACGACAAGTTTTCACAGACTGCCGGTGAAAAATGGACCTGCGGTTACGGCAAAGCAATTTATACACCCACAGATCTTGAACAGAAAACATACTATATTGCAGGTTATGATTCAAACAATCCTGCAAAGAGTAAACTTGATGACCTTCACGCAAGAGCAGTTTACCTTGATGACAACAGAGGCGACGGCGGTGTGATTTTCTGCGCACTCGACTGCGTAGGCATAAGCAGAAAAGACATTAACGAAATCAGAATGTTGGCTCTTGAAAGCGGTAAGCTTGGCAAGATGAAGTCAATCAACATTTCTTCAACTCACACCCATGCAGGTATTGATACACAGGGTCTCTGGGGTGAAAAAATCTATAAATGCGGCAGAGATGAAGCATTTATGGCAAACCTTAAGAAACAGGCTGCAAAGGCAATTGTTGAAGCATATGAGAGCCGAAAAGACGGCAGACTCTTTATGGGCTACACAGAAACTGATGACTTACAGGCTGATGTAAGAACTCCTGTTACATATGATAAGAATCTTACAAGATTCCGTTTTGCACCCAACGATAAATCAGGTGACATCTATATTGTGAACTTTGCGTCTCACGCAGAACTTCTGGGAACAACCTCCTCAATCAGTGCAGACTTCCCCGCATATCTTATAAAGGAAATAGAAGAAAATGTTCCCAAGTCAAAGGCAGTTTTCTTCAACGGTGCAGTCGGCGGTATGATTTCTGCAAAGGAAATCAAACTTGTTTACAGAAACCAGATTGACTGCGAAGCTTATATGAAAGGCTTCGGCAAACAGCTTGGCAAAATCGCTCTTGCAATTGAAGAAGAAAAAGAAATCAAACCGATTATTAACATAAAGTCAAAGGGTATCAGGGTGCCCGGCGACAACACTGTTCTTATTCTTGCAAGAAGACTCAGTGTTCTCAACAACGACATCGGCAGAACGAAAAAGAGAAGCAAGGCTTGTATTTTCTCTGAGGTCGGTTATGCTGAGCTTGGCGACAAGGATGTTGCAATGTTCCTTATTCCCGGTGAGCTTTTCCCTGAGCTTTACAACGGCGAATTCCTTACAGAAAAAGATTCGGCACATCACAGAAAAGCAAGTTACAAAAAGGTGCTTAAGGATATGACAGACTGTAAGCACAAGTTTGTTATCGGTCTTTGCAACGATGAACTGGGTTACATCCTTGCAGAAAATGACTTCCTTCTCAATGAGGGACTTCCCTATATCAACAAAGCAAAAGACGATATGGACAGAGATCACTATGAAGAAACAAACTCAACGGGTCCCAACACTGCACAGATAATCCTCGACGCAGTGGAAGAGCTTATTGAAGAGACAAAATAATTGATTATGACAAAGATTTTACTTGTAGAAGATGACAAGTCAATAATTTCAAACTTGACAGAATTTCTTGAAGTGGAAGGCTTTGAAGTTAAAAGTGCGTCAGGACAAACTGACGCACTGGCTTTTCTTGAGAAAGAAAGCTTTGACCTTGTTTTGCTCGATGTTTCTCTCGCGGATGGTAACGGATTTTCCGTGTGCTCCGCGGTGAAGTCAGGCTATTCAATTCCTGTCATATTTCTCACTGCATATTCAGATGAGTTCAGCACCGTTACAGGCTTTGACTTAGGCGCAGATGATTATATTTCGAAACCGTTCAGACCGCGAGAGCTTATCTCACGCATTAAAAACATTCTCCGTCTTACGGGCTCTTCGGGAAAAGTTATTCAGATAGGCAGAATTCTCGTTGACACAGTAAGAGGCAGTGCGTCAAAAGACGGCAGGGACATTTTTCTTTCTGCTCTTGAATACAGACTTCTTCTTGTGTTTCTCAATAACAGAGGAAAGATTCTCAGCCGCACACAGCTTCTTGAAAGCATCTGGGATATAGCAGGTGATTTTGTCAACGATAACACACTGACAGTTTATATAAAAAGGCTCAGAGAAAAAATAGAGGATGACCCTCAGTCACCTGAGATTATAAAGACTGTCAGAGGACTTGGATACAGGGTTGACTGATATGAAGTTTCACAAAAACAAAGAAATAATGAAAAGTCTTGTGTTGCAGATAATCCTTTCCGCTGCTTTTGTCACGCTGTCCTTTGTGATGGGTGGTGTGAAATTTGGAATTTTTACTCTGGTTGTGTGTGTTTCATTTGTACTTGTTTATTTTTTTACAATGCACGGGCGATACAGGAAAATCGCGGAACTGTCTGAGGACATTGACCGTATTCTCCACGGTGACAACAGTGTTTCTCTGGAAAATTATTCAGAGGGTGAGCTGGGGATTCTGCAGAGTGAGATTTATAAAATGACGGTACGTCTGAGAGAGCAGAGCAACAATCTGAAAAAAGAGAAGATATATCTTGCTGATTCAATTGCAGATATTTCTCATCAGTTGAGAACACCTCTGACATCAATTAATCTGCTGGTTTCTCTTCTTTCCGAGGAAGACATTAGCACTGAGCGCCGACAGAAGCTGACACACGAGCTTTACGAACTTCTTTCACGGATTGACAGACTTATTATCGTACTTCTTAAAATTTCAAAATTGGACGCAGGAACGGTCAGTTTCAAAAAAGAAACGATGACAATGTCAGAATTGATGGAAAAATCATTGTCACCTCTGCTTGTACCGTTAGAGGTGCGCAATCAGTCGCTTGATATTTCTGCAGAGGGAAACTTTTACGGTGATTCTCTGTGGATGGGTGAAGCACTGCTGAACATTGTAAAAAATTGTATGGAGCATACAGAAGAGGGCGGAACAATCAGAATAAACGCTTCGGAAAATGCTCTTTTTTCGGAAATAATAATTGCAGATAACGGCGAGGGAATAAGTAAAGAGGATTTGCCTCATATTTTCGAGCGCTTTTATAAGGGCGCAAATTCAAGTGATAAAAGCTTCGGAATCGGTCTTAATCTTGCAAGAATGATTATCACCTCACAGAACGGCACTGTGAAAGCCGAAAACGGTGAGGAAAAGGGTGCAGTTTTTACAATCAGATTTTACAAGGGGACTGTTTAACGCCGACACCGCATAAGGAAGTTTTTGTTTCTCGAACAAAATTCCTTGTATTATCACCAAAAGCCTCGCAAGGCGGCAGCCTTGCTGTATTTTTGGCTTCAATTCAAGCAATTTTGCTTTTCTACGAAACTGCGTAGCACTTTAAAATGCGAAATTGCGTGTGCAAGAAAAGGCAAAAACCACCGATAACGCTGTCGCGTATCGGTGGTTTTTAACGAATTATTGTGCTGTACATTCGCGTTTTAAAGAAATACTGCCTTATGTGGTGTCGGCGAACAAACAGTTCCTTTTTTATGTGACATTTTTGTTATTTTTCAGTCACCTACCTGTCACATAGGAGGTTTAGAATAAGAAACAAAGGAGGATAAAGATTATGGAAATTTTAAAAGTTGAAAATCTTTGTAAGACTTACGGTGAGGGTGACAACAAGGTTGTTGCTCTTGACAATGTTTCTTTTTCTGTAAAAAAAGGAGAGTTTGTTGCAATTATCGGTCCTTCAGGATCAGGTAAATCTACACTTCTTCATATTATAGGCGGTGTGGACAAACCCACAAGCGGTAAGGTTTATATGGATAACTCAGATGTATATGCCCAGAACGATGAGCAGCTTGCCATTTTCAGACGCAGACAGGTTGGTCTGGTTTACCAGTTTTATAACCTTATTCCTGTTCTGAATGTTACGGAAAACATAACACTTCCTGTTCTTATGGACGGCAGGAGAGTGAATGAGGGTTACCTGAGGGAGCTTGTTTCCGTTCTTCAACTTACGGGCAGAGAAAAGCATCTACCGAATCAGCTTTCGGGTGGTCAGCAGCAGCGCGTTTCTATCGGCAGAGCACTCATAAATACCCCTGCGGTTGTTCTTGCGGATGAACCTACGGGGAACCTCGATACGAAGAACAGTCAGGAAATTGTGGAGCTTCTCAGAACATCAAATAAGAAATATAATCAGACGCTGATTATTATCACACATGATGAGAATATCGCTCTGCAGGCCGACAGAATTATTGCCATTGAGGACGGAAAAATTATCCGTGACGAGGTGATAAGAAAATGAATGTTTTCGGTAAAGTCACCGTTGAAATGCTGAAAAAGAACAGAAGCCGTACAATTGTTACGATTATCGGTATTATTCTTTCTGCGTCAATGATATGCTCTGTCACAACATCTGTGGTCAGCCTCTATAATTATTTGCTTGAGAACGAAATTTACAATAGTGGCGATTGGCACGGAAAAGCTGAGGATACGGATTGGCAGACTTATAAGAAAATAGAAAAATCAGCGGAAACGGAAAACGCAGTTTATTTTCGTCAATTAGGCTACGCAGTGGCAGACGGGTGCAAAAATGAATATAAGCCGTATCTGTTTGTGGTCGGTGCGTCAAAGAAATTTAAAGAAACAATGCCTGTTCACATAACAAAAGGCAGATATCCTGCATCGCCTTCCGAAATTCTGATTCCCGACCACCTTTATTATAATGGCGGCGTGAAAATGAATATGGGAGATGTGCTGACACTTGAAATCGGCGAGAGAATGATTGACGGCTTTTCAATGACTCAGGCAAATCCCTTTTACCCCGACAGCGGAGAAAAGCTTGATGTAAAGCAAACGAGAACTTACGAGATTGTGGGCTTTTATGAGCGACCGTCCTTTGAAGATACGGCGGCACCGGGCTATACAGTGATAACGGTAGCAGATAAAGAAACGGATGTTTTCGGGAAGTATAATGTGTATTACAAGCTGAAAAATCCTGCGCAGATATATAATTTCATAGAGGATAATGGTTTAGGGCAGACAACAAACAGAGATGTGCTTATATATTCCGGTGTTTCTGAATTTGACGGCTTCACATCTCTCGTTTATTCCATATCTGTAATTGTGATTCTGCTGATAATGTTCGGCTCAGTTTCACTCATTTATAACGCCTTTTCAATTTCTGTATCAGAGAGGACAAAGCAGTTCGGCCTTTTGTCGTCAGTGGGCGCAACGAAGAAACAACTGAAGAAAATGGTGCTCTTCGAGGCACTTGCAGTCAGTTTTGTGGGAATCCCGCTCGGTATTGGGGCAGGTATAGGCGGAATAGGTGTCACTCTCAGAATTGTGGGAAACAAAATTTCCGAAATCACCGATTTCGCAGTGCCGATGAAAATCTGTGTTTCTCCTTTGTCGGTTGTGGCGGCAATTCTGATTGCACTTCTTACCGTGCTCATTTCTGCATATATTCCGTCCAAAAGAGCAACGCGTGTTTCGGCAATTGATGCCATAAGGCAGACAAAGGATGTGAATGTGAAAGCGAAAGAGGTGAAGACCTCCTGTCTGACAGAAAAGCTTTTCGGACTCTCCGGTGTTCTTGCAAGTAAGAATTACAAGAGAAACCGCAAGAAATACAGAACAACGGTAGTAAGTCTTTTTATGAGTACTGTTCTGTTTGTGTCTGCATCTGCTCTTACTGATTACCTGATGGCAACAATTGAATTGGGTTACAGCGAGAACAATGTTGACATTTCATATATTACGGAAGTGTCCCATTTTGAAAAGAAGTCAGAAAACGGTGTCACAAAGGATTTCATTCTCAGTGCAATCAAGGGTGCTGACAGTGTGACGGATGCAGTGTATATGCAGCATACAGTTTCAAATGCGAAAATTGACAGAAAATATCTGAAGAAAAATGTATCGGGTAACGGTGGAGAGGCGGATATCGGCATAGGTCTTGTTTTTGTAAATGACAGCGAGTTTGAAAGACTTCTGAGTAAATACAACCTTGACAGAAGTGAATATTTTGATAGGGAAAATCCTCTTGGAATTGTAGTTGACGCAAACACTACCTTTGATTCTGAAAAGAACAAATATATGAAGAAAGAAATCCTGAAAGGTGACGAAAGTGTTGCGCGTTTTCAAAGCGCAAAAGAGCTTGAAGGCTATTATCGTTCAGGGGGATGGACTGATGAAAACGGACAGGAATATGTGATTTACTTATCGAAATCAGGTAATGATAAGAAGTATATTCCTGTGGAAGAAACAATAAATCACATCACTCTTAAGTCCGGCAAAAGAATCACGGAAAAGCCCTACTACTGCAATATGACTTCTGCGCAACTGATTTATATTTTACCTGACTGTGCGATGGAAAGCTTTGAGTGGAACGAAAGTATGCGTTCATATTATTTCCACATCAGGTCGTCAGACCACAGAGCAAGTACCAAAGAGATAAAAACAGTTCTTCTTGACAACGGATTTTCCGTGACGAATCTTTTTGATTACGGTCAGGAGGCAGAAAACGAAAGAAATATTATTCTGATTATCAGAATTTTTGCCTACGGGTTTATTATTCTTATTTCGCTGATTTCTGCGGCAAATGTTTTCAACACGGTTTCTACAAATATTATTTTGAGAAGACGGGAATTTGCTATGCTCAAATCTGTTGGTATGACGAAAAAAGGATTCAATAAAATGATGATTTTTGAGTGTATCCTTTACGGCACAAGAGCACTTCTTTTGGGACTTCCCGTATCGGTAGGTGTGACCTTTGCCATATGGTATGCGCTGAAGCAGAGTTATGAGCTTCCGTTCTCTCTGCCGTGGGGTGCAATTTTAATTGCAGTGTTCAGCGTGTTTGCAGTTGTATTCGCTACGATTGTTTTTGCTATGAGAAAAATCAGAAAAGAGAATCCCATTGATGCGATGAAAAACGAAAATATTTAAATGAAAAACGGTGTGAGGAACTCACACCGTTTTGTTTGTTTCGTTTTTATTTTTCAAGCAATTTTTTCAGATATCTTATAATGCTGATTGTTCCGTCGAAAGGTACGATTGCCTCGAAGTTATCTGCAGTCATAGGTACGATGCAGGTGTCATCGATATTGATGAGAAACTGTGGAAGGTCGCTGTAAGTATGGACGGTAATCTGTTCATCACTGTATGTTACAAGGTCGATGATGTCTGCAAAATATTTGTCGTCGTCCCCGTGCTTGATGTTCTTTGCAAACCAGGTGATGTCAGGATATTTGCAGGTTGAAGCGTCAATCTGATTGTCGGGAGAAATGTGGTTTTTACCGCATTCGCACTGAACTTTCTGGACATAGCTTTCACCCAGTGTTCCGTCGATTTCTGCGCAGGTTGCGCCGAAACTTGTGTTGTATGTACCTATCATACCGTCGGACATTCTGTCGTTATCAGATGTTACGGGGAGCATTTCAAAGCCGTATTCGGAAATAACTGCAAAGTTTTTACCGTCTTTAATAAATGCAGCAATAATGTTGTCTGCATTTGCCTGAACATTATCGTGGTAATATCTGCTTTTCTCGATAAGCACTGCAAACTTTTCTTTCTTTTCAGGAGTGTTGAAGATATAGTCCTCTGTCTCGTAATATCTGTCAGTTGACATCAGTGCGTAGAAAACAGGCACTGTTCCGATAGTCTCAAGAATCGCACCGCCACCCATTTTGTCAAGATTGGGCACAAGGCTTTCGTTTGTAAAGTCGATGAGAGGGTTGAAAAGTCTGAGGGCATATACAATTCTCAGCAGGTCATCAACACAGAAAAGACTATTATCTTCGGGAAGGAGACCGGCAATAAGTCTGAGGAGCGATTTTGCTGTGAATTCAATGTTGCCTGAGAATGGGTCTTCGCAACATTCAACGCCGTTCATAGCTGCTGAAAGAAAAATTGCGGAGTGGATTTTCGACCTCTCTTCAGGGGATGCCAGATAATAATGCTCATAAAGATATGTCATCATTACTGCGCCGCCTAAGCTGAAGCATACGAGACCTACTTCTTCTTCGCCTGTAACTTCAAGAACTTCGTTGATGAATTCGTCAAGCTGAGCTGAAATTGTGTGCATATCAAGTCGCCAGTCATATGCGAAATAATAGCTGTTTTCTTTGCCGTATTCTTCTTTCGGGAGAATGGGCTCGTTGTACTTAAGTCCCGTGTCGGGAGAGGGTACGCCGTTTTCGTCACAGGCAACATTACCGAAAATTACGCCGAGAACATCCGTAAGAATTGAATCGATTCTCTCGAATTTTCCTAACATCATTGAATAAGCAAGGTCAGGGAGATGTTTCATAACAAGTCCGACGATAGCACCTGCATCGAAAGACCAGATGTCCACATCGTCTTCCTCTGTTTCTGTTGAAAGACCTTTGTAAATTGGCTGGTCGCCGAAGCCGTGAATCTCAACAATGGGGATGTCTCTGTCAAGCTCCCTGAGAGCATCTTCTGCAGTTTTTTCAGTAGCGGAAACACCCGTCACAGCCACAGAAAAAAGGAGTGCGAGGACAAGCACGGCTGAAATTAATCTCGTAAAAAATTTTTTCATAAACACACACCACCTGAATAATGTTAAAAAAGAAAAACTATGTGACAAATATATCATTTTGCCACATAGTTGTCAATGAAATTCGCATTTTTCATCCGAACAGATTTTTGAAAAACTGAGCGATTACAGTTGTTTCATCAAAAGGAATAACCTGTCCTGCATTTGCTTCAGTCATAGGAATCAGACGAAGGTCAAGCTGATTAATCATATACTGGGGCAAATCGGGATAAGTCCACACAGTAATCTGGTTTTCCGAATATGTCACAAGGTCAACAAAGTCTGCAAAATATCTGTTTGCACAGGAATGCTTTACATTTTTCGCAAACCAGGTAATGTCAGGATATCTGCAGGTTGAAGCGTCGATCTGATTGTCGGGAGAAGTGTGATTTCTGCCGCAATCACAAGTGACAGCCTGAACATAATCTTCGCCGAGTGTTTTGTCAACCTCTGCGCAGGTTGCGCCAAAGCTTGTTGCATAGGTTTCGATTGTGCCGTCACTCATTCTGCTGTTATCTGAGGTTACGGGCAGAGGAGAGTAGCCGTACTCTGAAACAATTGCAAGTTTTTTGCCGTCCTCCAGAAGAGAGGCGAGAATCAGTTCGGAGTTTGCCTGAACACTGTCATGGTAGTAACGGTTTTTCTCGATAAGAACAGAGTATTTTTCTTTCTCTTCTTCTGAATCAAAAATAAAGTTTTCAGCCTGACGGTAACGTTCTTCCGACATCATCGCACAGAATCCGGGGATAGTGCCGAGTGTTTGCGGCAGAGCATTGTCGACCATTTTGTCCATATTGCCTACGATATATTTATTGGAGAATTTTACAACGGGCTCAAGAAGTCTGAAAGTATACATAATATCAAGCAGTCTGTAAAGCCAGAGCATTTCCGTATTTCCGCTCAGCATTTCCTGAAGCATACGCATAAGTGATGTGCTGTCAAGAACGATGTTGCCTGAGAAGGGGTCTTCGCAGCAACCGACGCCGTTCATAGCGCCTGAAAGGAAAATGACGGAACGGATATGGTCTCTGTCCTCGTCAGATGCAAGGTAATAGTATTCGTAAAGATAGGTCATAGTTACGCAACCACCCATACTGAAGCACACAAGACCTACTTCGTCAGAGTCGGTAACTTCCATAACCTGGTTTATAAATTCGTGAAGCTGAGAAGAAAGAGTGTGCATATCAAGTCGCCAATCATAATGGAAGGTGTAGGAGTTGCTGTATCCGTATTCTCTTTTGGGGACAACATAGTTTGCGGCCTTTATTCCGGTGTCGGGAGAAGGTACACCGTTTTCGTCACACACTGCGTCGCCGAAAATTGCAGTCAGAACATCTGTAAAGGCTGCGTCAATGTCTTCAAAGTTTCCGAGAAGAAGTCCCAGAATAAGACTCTTCAGATGCTTTTGCACGAGACCCATTATTTTGTCTGTGGAAATGTCCCAGATGCTAACATCGTCAAGCTCACTTTCTGTGGAAAGACCTTTGTAAATATCTTCGCCGAAACCGGGAATTTCAATAATGGGTATATCCTTGTCCAGTGACTTTACAGTTTCTGCGGCAGTCAGGTTTTCTGCTGAAACGCCTGAACAAAGAACGGAAAAAACAATCACAAGCGAAAGCAGAAGAGCAAGAGCTCTTTGGGGATTTTTCCTCATAGCTTTTCACCGCCTTTTTTCTTATAAAAAAATCTCTGTGACAAATATAACAAAATTATCACAGAGATGTCAATTGATTTTCTTAATTTTTCTTAATATTTATACATAATTCTTAAAATTGTTGGTTCAAAAGTGACCTCCGCGGTTGGCAACGACGATAGCGTCAATCTTCTGATAAACCATACCCAGAAATTCTACTACTTTATAGAGAAGTCTCTGGAAAAGTTTGAGAGGATTGTTGTCATCGTGCTCGGCGTTTGTCTTGATGATTGAAATTTCATCGAGCAGTTCACTGTTGTCGCCACGGAAAGTGCGGACCTTCATTGTGTCGCCGTAGAATTCAATAGTTGTGTAAGTTGTAACATCGTTTTCTGTGAATTCGTAAGCTATATGAGGAAGGGGAAGGTCAATGTGTCCCTGGTCGCATACTGCGTTTGAGTTAAGGTAGATGATGCCTTCGGGGTCAACATAAGCCTTGCCTGATTCAGCCTTGCCTACAACAGAGCTTTCCGTCATAAAGTGTGAGCGTCCCTGAAGATGGCTGTGACCTGTAAGCACAAGGTCAACATCATATGTGTCAAAAATAGGTGTGAAAACTGCGTTGAGAAGAATTCCCGTTTCGGGGTCAATTGAGCCGTAAGCAGGTCCGAAGAGAGCCTGATGCATTACTGCGATTCTCCATTTAGCGTCGGGGTTTTCTTCAACTGCTTTTTTTGCCATAGCCATATGATCAGCAGCACTCGGAGATGTTGCATCAAAAACAAGATAGAGCACATCGCCGTATGTGAAATAGAAATCTCTGTCAAGACCTGTGAAATATTTTCCGTAATATTCGTTGGGCATATGTGTGTAGTAATCATACATCATACCCTTTTTATCGTGGTTGCCGATTGCAAGAGCGAGAGGGATGTTTCTTACGAGGGGCGGCATAAGAAGTGTCTGCCACTCGTTTGCACCTTTACCGGTTGAAGTATTGTCTCCGGGTGAAAGAAGAAAAGAAATATCGGGGTTTTTGCTCATAGCCTCAGCCAGGACACTCTGCCATACAAAGCCATCCTGAGACTGCTTTTCTGCTGAGTCTGTCTGACCGCCGATCTGGATGTCGCCGATAACCATCATTTTGTAGGAATCAAAGGAGTTTGATTTATATTCGCAGATTTCACTCCACTCGTTGCCCTTGTTCCACTGATAATAGTAGGCTGTATTCTCTTCAATACCTGTGATGTCGACACGGCATACAAGCTGTGTGTCGTTTTCAGCAGGGTCAGTCCATCCGGTAAAGACTACGGCGTCGGACATATCTGCGTTTTTGGAAAATTTAACCTGAGCATTTGCGTTTTCTTTTGATGAGTGCCACACAAGACCAAGTTCTGTCTCGTTGCTGCCGGGGCATAGCATAGGAAGGGTGTTGTCATCCTTCAGCGAGTTGTAGAGATTTGTCCAGTTTTCTTCCGTAAGCTTTTCTGTCGGATATGCTGATACATTCATGGCAAAAACAGAAAAAATCATAATTACGGAGAGGACAAGTGCCGTGATTTTTTTCATAAGCTATTCTCCTTTTTCAATATGTTTTTCTTCACTATGAAGTAGAAGACGAATAAAACCGCGAAGGTAATGCTCCACGAGATGGGATAAGCCCAGTAGAGATAGAGAAGTGTGGGATTTTTCGGGAAGAAAAAGTAAACCCAGAGAAGTCTTATACCGCAGCTGCCCATAAGTGTTATGAGCATCGGCTCAAATGACCTGCCCATACCTCTGAGCTGAGCACCGCCCATATCCATAAGAGAGCAGAAGAAATAGAACGGAAGAATCATATAGAGTCTTGCGGCACCTATTTCGATAACGGCAGGGTCTGTGGAGAAAATGCCCACAACCTGATTCCTGAAAAGAACACCCAGGGCGCTCATTCCGCCGCCTATTAAAATGGCAAGAAGAATACATCTGGTATAGACTTTTCCCAGATTCTCATATTTCCTTGCACCCATATTCTGCGAGGAGAAGGTCATTGTTGTCTGTGAAATTGCGTTTGTGCATATGTAAACAAAGGATTCAAAATTGGACCCTGCGGTAATTCCTGACATAGCGGTTGAGCCGAAGGAATTTACAGTTGACTGAATGACAACATTTGAGAAAGAGAAAAGAGAATTCTGTATACCGGCAGGTATACCGATAAGAAGAATTTTCTTCATTTCGTCTGTGTGGATTCTGAGTTTCTTTATGTTGAGTCTGCAACCGCCGTCGATTTTAAGAAGTCTGATAATAATGAGAATTGCTGAAAGATACTGAGCGGTGATTGTAGCGATACCGACTCCTGCCACATCCAGATGGAATCTGATTACCAGAATAAGATTGAGAACAATGTTCACAATTCCCGTGGAGGTGAGAATGTAAAGCGGCCTTTTCGTGTCGCCTGTTGAGCGCACTATGGCTGCACCGAAGTTGTATATCAGTGAAGCGGGGGCGCCGAGAAAATAAATCTGAAGATATTTTGTAGAGAGGGGAAGAACATCAGCGGGGGAATCCATAAGGATGAGAAGTTTTTCTGACATAAAGTACCCGAATACGGCGACAAAAATACCGCTTATCACGCTGAGTGTCATAGCTGTGTGAACGCATTTTGAAAGGCGTTTGTCATCTTCCGCGCCGATGTATCGTGCGCTCATTACGCCTGAGCCCATAGCCACGCCAAGGAAAATGTTCAGCACAAGATTTACCAGTGAACTTGTGGCCCCCACTGCTGCCAGAGAAGCGGGTCCTGCAAATCTGCCCACCACAACTATGTCGGCAGTGTTATATACCATCTGAAGGAGTCCTGTGAGCATAAGGGGAAGAGAAAAAATCAAAATCTTTTTGAGCCACGGTCCTTTTGTCATATCAAGAGAGTATCTGTTCGTTTTAATTCATCTCCAAAAAATAATTGCAGAAAAATTGTAGCACTTTTGAAAAAATAACACAAGAGTTTTATAAAAAAACACTTGATTATTTAATGAATGTATGATATACTACATTTACAATGAAAGTATGGTATTGACAAAAGAGTGGGTTCTGACCCGCTCTTTTGTGTTGTTTGAGTAAAAATTACTCTGTCAGGAGGTAAGAAAATGGCATCAAAACCTAATGTTGTCAACATTGTACGCTCTATTGCAGAGCCCGTGGCGGAAGAACTCGGTCTCAGACTATGGGATGTGCGCTTCGTAAAAGAGGGCGCTTCGTGGTATCTGAGAGTGTTCATTGACAAAGAGGGAGGTATCGACATCAACGATTGCGTTGATATGACACACGCTCTTAACGGTCCGCTTGATGAGGCAGACCCTATTGAGGTCAGCTATTGTCTTGAGGTCAGCTCCCCGGGTATCGAAAGAGACCTTGTGAGAGATGAGCATTTTGAGGCGATGACAGGTAGAAAAATCAAGCTTCGTCTTATCCGCCCCGATGAAAACAAGCAGAGAGAATTTGCAGGAATCCTTACAGGTTATGCAGATGGCGTGATTACCGTATCTCTCGGCGAGGAAGAAAGAAATTTTGTTAAAAAAGAAACCGCCTGGGTAAAACTGGACGATTTTGATGATTGATATCAGGAAAGGATGATAGGAAAAATGAATAAGGAATTTTTTAAGGCAGTTGAAGCACTCGGTAAGGAAAAGGGTGTACCTGCAGAGCTTCTTTGTGAAAGAATCCAGCAGGCTCTCGTTACAGCTCTTCGTAACGATTACAACAAGAAAGAAGTTGTTTTCTGCGAAATCAGTATGGAAAAGAAAACAATGAGAGTATGGCTCAGAAAAAATGTTGTTGATGTGATTGAGGATGAGGATACAGACATCCTTCTTGAAGCAGCACAGAGATATCAGTCATCAGCTAAGGTTGGCGACATCATCGAAATCGAAATGGATTCAAAGGAATTCAGCCGTGTTGCAGCACAGACAGCAAAGCATGTTATCCGTCAGGGTATCGATGAGGCTAAAAAGAGTAAGCTTCTTGAAGAGTTCAACCAGTATCTTCAGGAGCTTGTTACAGCAAAGGTTATCAAGGTTGACCCCGTAAGCGGTAACGCAATCGTGGAAATCACAGGCAAGGGCGAAGCAGTTCTTCCTAAGGCAGAGCAGATGCCCGGTGAAATTCTTGAAGCAGACGACCTTATCAAAGTTTATGTTGTAGACGTGAAGACAGGTAAGAAAAACCTTCCCCATGTTATGATTTCAAGAACACATCCCGGTCTTGTTAAACGCATCTTCGAAAAAGAAGTTCCCGAAATTGAAAGCGGCGATGTTGAAATCAAGGCTGTTTCCCGTGAAGCAGGTTCCCGTACAAAAATCGCAGTTGCAGCAACTCACGACGAAAACATTGACCCCGTAGGTGCTTGTATCGGTCAGAGAGGCGCTCGTGTTGAAACAATCGTTTCACAGCTGGGCGGCGAGAAAATCGACATTGTAAAATATTCAGAAGACCCCAAACTCTTCATCAGCGCAGCACTCGCTCCCGCAGATGTAATCAGTGTTGAAATTGATGAGACAGCAGCTAATGCTTGTCATGTAACAGTTCCCGACGACCAGCTTTCACTGGCAATCGGCAACAAGGGACAGAACGCAAGACTTGCTGCAAAGCTTACAGGTTGGAAGATCGACATTCAGCCCGAAAGCGGATTTTTCAAAACATCTGACACAGAATAAGAGGTGTAGCTGATGCCGTCAGTGAAAAAAATTCCTATGCGTCAGTGCCTCGGCTGTAAAGAACTGAAGCCGAAAAAGGAGCTTATAAGAGTTGTCAGAAACTCAGAGGGCGAGGTTTCACTTGACCTTGTGGGCAAGAAACCGGGCAAAGGCGCATATATCTGCAAAGATACAGAATGTTTCAGAAAAGCAAGAAAATCAAAAAGCTTCGAAAGGTCTCTTTCGTGCAGTATTCCTGCAGAAGTTTTTGATTCAATGGAGGCTGAACTCAGTGCAGACGGAGAATAAATTCTACAACCTTTTAGGTCTTGCGAGAAGAGCAGGAAAAATCGGTTGGGGACACGATGCAGCGCTGGGTGCCGTGAAATACGGAAAAGCCCATTTATGTATACTTACTTCCGATGCGTCGGAAAGACTCAAAGGTGAGTTTATCCGTGCTTGTGAGAGCGAAGGAAGAAATGTCCCTGTTTATGAAACAGAAAAAACTATGGATGAAATGAAAGGCATTGTCGGTGTAAGAGCCGGAGTGCTGACAGTTAATGATGAAGGATTTGCAAAAAGCCTCAAACAGTATATTTTGAACGGAGGTAATTGATTTGGCTGAAAAGAAATATAAGGTTGCCGATTTAGCGAAAGATATCGGCAAGACAAATAAAGATGTTATTGACTTTTTTGCAGAAGGTTCAGAAGAGCCCAAGAAAAAGTCAACAACAACACTTGAAGCGAAGGACCTTGATCTGTTTTTTAACAAAATCACATTGAAAACACAGGTTGAAAGTTTTGACAGTTATTTTGCAATGGCAGAAGAAGCTCCCAAAAAGGCTCCTAAAAAGGCAGAAAAAACTGAAGAGACCAAGGCTCAGAAGACTGAAGAAAAGAAGACAGAGGAAAAGTCTGCAGACGCAAAGAAACCTGCAGAGACAAAGAAGGAAGAAAAACCTGTACCTCAGCCTCAGCAGAAGAAAAAAGAAAAGAACGATAAACCCATGCAGTCAAGAACAAAGGGTGAAGCAAGAACAATCAACACCCGTGCCGAAGAGGTTGAACTTGACAAGTACAACGAAAGATACGAGAATATCGCTCCTGCTGACAGACATCGTTCAGACACAGTTTCAAACAAGCAGAAGCTGAAACAGAAATCACAGCAGTACCGTAAAC
The DNA here is from genome assembly GCA_045542485.1 of Acutalibacteraceae bacterium. Classification (GTDB taxonomy): domain Bacteria; phylum Bacillota; class Clostridia; order Oscillospirales; family Acutalibacteraceae; genus SIG575. The sequence continues at coordinate 102,282 of JAZQLC010000066.1, read as the reverse complement.
AGCAGGGTATGCGCTCAAAGAAAAAGGAAACAGAAAAAGAAAGAATGGCACGTCTTGAAGCTGAAAGAGCAAAGAGACCTCAGCTTGTTATCAAGGTGCCTGAAGAAATCGTTGTTTCCGACCTTGCAGCACTTCTCAAGGTTACAGGTGCAGAAGTTGTTAAAAAGCTTTTCCAGTTTGGTATGATGGTAAACCTCAACCAGACTATCGACTTTGATACAGCAGAAATTATTGCAACAGAACTTGGCGCAAAGGTTGAAAAAGAAGTTGTTGTCACAATCGAAGAAAGAATCATCGACGACAGTGAAGACGCTGAAGAAACACTTGAGCCCCGTTGCCCCGTTGTTGTTGTTATGGGTCACGTTGACCACGGTAAAACATCAATTCTTGATGCTATCAGAAACACATCTGTAACAGCAGGTGAAGCAGGTGGTATCACACAGCATATCGGTGCTTATATGGTAAACATCGGCGGCGAAAAGATTACATTCCTTGACACTCCCGGTCACGCAGCGTTCACATCAATGCGTGCTCGTGGTGCAAAGGCAACAGATATTGCAGTTCTCGTTGTTGCGGCAGACGACGGTATTATGCCCCAGACAGTTGAAGCTATCAACCACGCAAAGGCAGCGGATGTTTCAATCATCGTTGCAATCAACAAAATGGACAGACCCGGCGCAAACCCCGACAGAATTATGCAGCAGCTTACAGAATACGAAATCATCCCCGAAGAATGGGGTGGTGACACAATCTGTGTTCCCGTTTCTGCAAAGATGCATCAGAATATCGACAAGCTTCTTGAATCAATTCTCCTTATTGCAGAGATGAAAGAACTCAAGGCTAATCCCAACAGAGCAGCTAAGGGTGTTGTTATCGAAGCTCGTCTTGATAAGGGAAGAGGTCCCGTTGCAACACTTCTTGTTCAGAAGGGTACTCTCCGTGAGGGCGACGTTATCGTTGCAGGTACAGCAGTGGGCCGTGTAAGAGTTATGCAGAACGAAAACGGCAAAAAACTCAAGAAAGCAGGTCCTTCTGTTCCTGTTGAAATCACAGGTCTTGTGGAAGTTCCCCAGGCAGGTGATACATTCGACGCAGTAAGCGATGAAAAACTTGCTCGTACACTTGTTGAACAGCGTAAGGATGAAATCAAGGAAGCTCGTTTCAACTCAGTTCAGAAAGTTACTCTTGACAACCTGTTCGATTCAATTCAGCAGGGTGGTATGAAAGAGCTTAACATCATCGTTAAGGCTGACGTTCAGGGCTCTGCAGAAGCAGTTAAGCAGAATCTTGAAAAGCTTACAAACGAAGAAGTAAGAGTACGCGTTATCCATAGCGGTGTAGGTGCAGTCAATGAGTCAGATGTTATGCTCGCTCAGGCTTCAGGTGCGCTTATCGTAGGCTTCAACGTAAGACCTGATGCAGTTGCAAAGTCAAACGCAGAGCGTGACGGCGTTGAAATCAGAACTTACAGAATCATCTACGATTGCATCGAAGAGATGGAAGCAGCTATGAAGGGTATGCTGGATGCTAAGACAAGAGAAGTTGTTGTCGGTAACGTTGAAGTCAGAAATGTTATCAAGATTTCTTCTGTCGGTAACATCGCAGGTAGCTATGTTCAGGATGGTAAAATCCACAGAGGCGACAAAATCAGAATTATCCGTGACGGCATTGTTATCGCAGAAGACGAAATCGCTTCTCTTCGCCGTGAAAAGGACGATGTTAAAGAGGTTAACTCAGGTTATGAGTGCGGTATCGGTCTTAACAAATACAGCGATATCAAAGTCGGCGATATCTTTGAAGTATATGTTATAGAGGAGTACAGAGATTAATGGCAGGACACAGAGCCCAGAGAGTATCGGAAGATATTAAAAGGGAAATAATTGCAGTAGTGCGTGAGCTTAAAGACCCGAGAGTCAGCGGAAAGATGCTGACTGTTGTGCGCGTTGATGTCAGCTCAGATGCATCATACGCAAAGGTTTTTGTCAGCGCACTTGAAGGCATTGAAACTGCTCAGAATGCAGTTAAAGGTCTTAACGGTGCAGCAGGTCTTATCAGAGGCGAAGTTACGAGGCGTTTGAGACTGCGTAAGAGTCCCGAGCTTAAATTCGTTGCTGATGACTCTGTTGAACACGGTATGAAAATTTTCAAAATGCTTGACGATATAAAGGTGGATAGCGATGAGGATTGATGTGAGAAAAGCAGCAGAATTGCTCCGGAATCACGACAAAATAATCATTCTTGTTCATTCAAACCCTGATGGTGACACTCTGGGCAGTGGATTTTCCTTGCTCAGAGCCCTCAGACAGCTCGGAAAGAAGGCAGAGGTAATTCTTCCTCACAGTGTGGGGAAGAAATATGCCTATCTCTATGAAGACCTGGGACATCAGGATTTTGACGGTGAATATATTGTATCTGTCGATGTGGCTGATGTTAAGCTTCTTGACGAGGATATAAGAGAAAAATATGATGGCAGAATCAACCTTGCCATTGACCACCATCCGTCAAATTGTGTGGAGTGTGAGCATCTTCTTCTTGAAGATACTGCTGCGGCAGCTTGTGAAATACTCTACAAGGTTATAAAAGAACTTGGTGCAGAGATTGACAAGAAAATTGCCGATTGTCTTTATACAGGTATTTCCACTGACACCGGATGTTTCAGATATTCAAACACCTCTGCACAGACTTACCGTTTTGCAGCAGACCTTGTTGAAAAGGGTGCAGACGGTCCCTATATAAACAGAATAATGTTTGATACAAAAACAAAATCTTACGTTATTCTTGAAAGACTTGTTATGGACACACTTGAAATGCATTTCGGCGGAAGATGTGCGATGACTTATCTTACGCTTGATATGTACGAGAAGAGCGGGTCCGATGAAACAGAGGCAGAGCCTCTTGCTTCAAAAACAAGACAGATTGAAGGCGTTGACATCGGAATTTTCCTTAAAGAAAAGGAAGACGGCACCTTCAAAATTTCACTCAGAACGCTGGATGGAATAGACGCTTCAGAAATCTGCAGAATGCTCGGTGGCGGCGGTCACGCAAGGGCAGCAGGTTGTCAGAGCGAGGGACCTCTTGAAAGCGTAAAAGAAAAAATTATTTCTGCAGTAACGGAGTATTTGAAGAGATGACAGGTTTTGTTTGCTTTGATAAAGGTGAAAACATAACATCTTTCTTCGCTGTGAAAAAGTTATCACGGCTTTTAGGTGAGAAAAAGGCTGGTCACGCAGGTACTCTTGACCCTATGGCAACGGGCGTTATGACGGTTGCTCTGGGTGGTGCAACAAGATTTATTGAGTTGATGCCAAGTCACGAAAAGTCATATGTTGCAGTGATAAAATTCGGAATCGCAACAGATACGCTTGATATTACGGGTACTGTTACGCAAGAGAGCGACAAAAAGGTATCACGGGAAGAATTTGAAAACGCACTTACTTTCTTCCGCGGTGACATTATGCAGGTGCCGCCTATGTACTCTGCAATAAAGAAAGACGGCGTAAGACTTTATGACCTTGCCCGTCAGGGTGTGGAGATTGAGCGTGAGGAAAGACAGGTTACAATCAAAAAACTCGAATTGACGTTTTGCGATGAAAGTGCGCAGGAATTCGAAATTTTCGTTCACTGTTCAAATGGTACATACATCCGTTCTCTTGCATCGGATATCGGTGAAAAACTGGGCGTACCCTGTACTCTGAAAACACTTCGCAGAACAATGGCAAATAATATTGAAATTTCCCGTTGTCATACTCTCGCTGAAATTGAAAAAATGTGCGAAGAGGGAAGACAGAATGAAATTCTTATTCCTGTTGATGAGGCACTCAGTGTTTATGAAAAAGTCGTTGTCAGCGAAAAACAGGCAATCCGTTTTTCAAACGGCGGTGAACTTGACGCACAAAGAATCAGGTTTCATTTTGATGAAGGCTATTACAGAGTCTATTCTCCCGAGGATAAATTTCTCGGCATAGGAGAATATGACAAAGAGGAAAATTTACTTAAAATTAAGCGGGTTTACAATGAAAAATAATCAGATACCCAAAACTGAATATACTGCAGTAGCTCTCGGAAACTTTGATGGTTTACACGCAGGTCACAGAGAAGTGCTGAAGAAAGCATATAATTATAGCCTTGATGGAAACATCAGGGCTGTTGCTCTTTTGTTCGATATTCACCCTAAGGCTTTTTTGGGCAAAAAAATCAGACTTCTTATGACAGAGGAAGAAAAGAAGTCTGAGATTGAAAAAATTGGTCTGGAAACAGAGATTATTTCCTTTGAGGAGTATAAAAATTTTTCTGCTGAAGATTTTGTCAAAGCAGTGCTCAAAGACAAACTGAATGCAAAAGCCGTTTTCTGCGGGTTTAATTACCATTTCGGTAAAGCTCAGCAGGGTGACGCCGATATTCTGGCAGAGCTTTGCGGAAAATACGGCATTGAAGTTTATGTCAACGAAGAGACTTTTGTTGACGGAGAAAAAGTAAATTCAAGCAAACTCAGGGAACTTCTTGAGTCAGGCGATGTGGAAAAAGCCAACAAGCTGATGACCAAGAATTTTTCTTATTCCTTTGAGGTTGTACACGGTCAGAAGAGGGGAAGAAGTATGGGCTTTCCCACGGCAAATCAGTATTTCCCGTCTGAACTTGTAATTCCCAGATTCGGTGTTTATGCATCAGAAACGGTGATTGACGGAAAAACATATAAGTCTTTCACGAATATCGGCTCCCGTCCCACTTTCCCTGAGGATGATGTGAGAAGCGAAACTCATGTTTTTGACTTTGACGGTGATTTGTACGGAAAAATCATCAGAGTAACACTTCATAAATTCCTCCGTGAAGAGAGAAAATTCTCATCAATGGACGAACTTGCAACACAACTTGCACAAGATAAAAAATTTACAGAAAATTATTTCAGTTCAAAATAAAAACTCCCCTGAGGGGAGTTTTTTTATTTAGAAAATTTCCAGGATTTTTCTCAGAGTGGGCTCGATAATGTTTGCCATTCGGAGGAAACCTAAGCTGTTAGGATGTACAGCGTCAATAGTGCACAGATATCTTTCTTCGGGACCGTAGAATTCTTCCCCGTCGATGAAATAAACATTTCTGTCGCCTCTTTCCAGAGCGTTGAGATATGTCTGTTTTATAACCGCTGCGCGTTCATCGTTTTCTTTGGTGTAAACTTCTTTCGGCATTGTCATAATGACAATGGGAAGATAAGGGTGAACTTCCCTGATTCTTCTGAAGAAAGGCTCGTGAGTTTTTCTTAAATGCTCAGCATCGGGCGCGTTGTGGTCATAGTCGAAAACAAACATACTCATATCAAGAGTATTGATGAAATCTGCCATAGGTAATTCGCCTTTTGCACTGCCCGAAAAACCAAGGCAGTAAAAGTCAGCATCAAGTCTTGAAGAAAGAATAGAGGTGTAGGAGTTTTTCACATTACTGCAACATCCGCCCTCTGTGATTGATGAGCCGTAGTAAACAATAGGCTTGTATTTGTAAGGCGTTGGCTCTTCAATTTTTGCACCGTCTTCAATTTCAATGGTGATGTCCTCAATTTTTTCGTTTCTTGCCAGATAAATTGTAACATCTTCCATTTCCTTTTTCTTTGTAAAGGTTGCTTCGAAAGAAAAAGTCTGAAGATTATATGGAGTTACAAGTCCTAAAAATTCAGGACACTGTCTGTTTCCTACAAGTACATCGAAGGACTGACAGCTGAAAACAGACATACCTGCATCCGGACCGAGAGTTTTGAATTTTGCTTTCACAGTAAATTTTTCTGAGTCAGTCCTGAAGCAGAGCCTTGCACCGGGACATCTCTTGCCGAAAAATTCAAGAGAGGGAACTTTTTCTATCACATCATCGGGCAGTCTTTCCAGTTTCTGATTTTTTTCAAAAAGAGGAAGTCCGAAAATTTTCAAAGGATAATCTTTATAGCTGAAAATCTGCATATGTCTTTCTCCTTCAAAAAGTGTCGAGCAAATATTTTGCCCGACACTGATTTTATTTTTTATACTTCAAAGGGATTGTCAACTGATTTGTCAAAGGGAGCAACTGTGAATGAAAGCTCTAACTTATTGTCATCCCACACGCGCTCAGGCTCAAACTCTACAAAATATTCTGATTTACTGCCAAGAATATCGTGTTTAAGGTCGATGTTGACAACTGTCTGGCTGAGAGGCTCAAGCTCATCATCGTGAAGAGTTTTCTCAAGCATATCTGTTGTGAAATGCATAGCGTTGAATGAGAAGTTGTTCTCTGCTTTGAAAATAAGTCCCTTTCCGTCCCAATCTGTCACTGCACCGAAGATTGATTCATAGTGAGCAGAGTTTTCAATAGGTTTCACATAAGGCACAAAGTTTTCTGTAACTGTTGACTTGAAGTGAGCCTTATAACAAGCTTTGTGTCGGTCGGGATATGATTCTGTGGGACCGTAGCCGAAGTATTCCATATTTTCAAGACCGTCTGTGAGCATAAACTCATAGCCGAAACGTGCAAGTTGGGGAGCAGCTTCTCTCTTGTCAGCGTTTACTGAAATTTTGACGGCGCCGTCGCCTGTGAATTCAAATTTCATATCGCCTCTGATAACGGGTACAACACTTGCTCCGCCCAGAGAGAAGCTGACAGAAATCACAACACTCTTTTCATTTTTCTCAACGATTGAAGAGTAAGTTTTCTGTCTTGCAATTTCCATTGAAGCTGACTTTCTTTCTGCAGCCTGACCGTCCTGATTGTGAGCGTGAGCTTTCCATATCTGGATTTTTTCAGGCTGAGCCAGTAATTCCTTGCCGTTAGCGATGATTGATGAAAGTCTGCCATAGGATTTGTCAAAGGTGTAAACAGCCTTATCAGTTGAAATCTTCACAAAGCGTCTGCCCTCTTCAACCTCGGGAGCAGAGAATGTGTTTTCTTTTGCTTTTCTTTCAAATGAAAGTTCAGCCTGATAGAAGCCGATTTCATAATCTTTTTTACACCAGTATGTTGCGTCTTTCATCTGGCAGAAGATGTTGAGCATTGTGATGCCGTCAAAGTCAGTGTTTTCGAAGAGAACAAATTCTTTTTCGCCTCTCGGTGCAATATCTGTATCTGAAATTTCACCTGAAAGAATAACCTTGCCGTCTTTTTCAATATTCCATCTGAAATATACATCGCTGAGAGTCGTGAAGAATCTTTTGTTGAAGATTACGATTTTACCGTTTTCGTATGTGATTTTGAAAGGCTCGTATGCTTTCTTCATCTCGAAATAACCGGGACGGGGAGTTCTGTCAGAGAAAACGAGACCGTCGACGCAACAAAGCTTATCGTTGGGAATATCGCCGAAGTCACTGCCGTAACGATAACCGATTTCTTTATTCTTGCCCTTGACTGCAACTGTGTGGTCTGTCATTTCCCAGATACACATACCGCAGAGAGCGTCATATTTTTCCATCATATCAACGTGAGCGTGGATGTCGCCTGTTGTCAGTGAGCAGACATATTCGCAGAAGTAGAAGGGTTTCGGGATGTTTTCCTGCTCAAGATAATTCTTTGTGTATTCAAGAGGAGCGTACATACGGCTTTCAACATCTGAAATATCCTTGAAGTCTTCTCCCTCGGGAACAGCTTTGAACTCAAGGTGAGAATTTTCGTAGTGGATGATTGCACGGGGCTCTCTTGACTTGATATATTTGTTCATAGCTCTGTGGTTTTTACCGCAGCCTGATTCGTTGCCGAGTGACCACATAACTACGCATCCGTGGTTTTTATCTCTCTCAAAAAGGCGTTTTGCTCTGTCAACATAAGCCTCTTCCCATTCATCAACAGTTGAGAGCATTGACCAACGCATCCAATCCCAGTCATTTCTGTATTCAAAGCCCATACCGTGAGTTTCAATATCAGCCTCGTCAATAACCATAAAGCCCATTTCATCGCAGTATTCAAGGAATCTGGGGTCGTTGGGATAATGTGATGTTCTGATGCAGTTGCAACTTGCGCGTTTGAGAATATACAAATCCTCTTTCATATGCTCCACGGGTGTGGCGTGTCCGAGATGAGGATGGCTGTCGTGACGGTTGATGCCGTAAAGCTTTACCTTTTCGTTGTTGAGGTACATAATTGCACCCTTGATTTCAAGTCTCTTGAGACCCACTGAGAAAGGAACAATCTCGTCGCCGTCAATGAGAAGGATTTTGTAAAGGCGGGGCTCTTCCGCATTCCACAGAACTGGAGCTTCAATTTTGATGATTTCGTCTGAAGTGCCTGAAAGAATTTCTTCTCCGTCAGGTGAAAGGAGAGTATATGAAACAGTTTTTTCAGTTTCAATTTTGATTTCAGCAGTTTTGAGGTCTTCTGAAACATCACTTCTGAGATATACATCCTTGATGTGGTTTTCCTGTCTTGCGAGGAGATAAACCTCTCTGAAAATACCTGAGAGACGGAAATAGTCCTGGTCCTCAAGGTAACTGCCGTCGCACCATTTAACAACGAGAACATCAATTTTGTTTTTACCCTCAGTGAGATAATCTGAAAGGTCGATTTCACTTGTGCAGTGGCTGACCTGACTGTATGCGACGAATTTATCATTCACAAAAAGATAGAAGCAGGAGTCAACGCCCTCAAAGTTTATGTAGATTTTTTTACCTGCAAATTTTTCGGGAACAATAATGTCTCTTGAATAAAGTGCACAGGGGTTTTCATCCGGTACGTGGGGCATATCAAGAGGATACGGGTAATTTGAGTTAAGGTACTGAGGTGCATCATAGCCTTTTTCAGTTGAGTTCTGCCAACTTGAGGGGACAAGCATTTTCTCTCTGAAGGGGAGAGAAAGAAAGTCGTCTTCAAGGTCTTCAAAACTTTCATAGAATCTGAAATTCCAGTTGCCGCAGAGATTCATAAAGAAATCAGAAGAATCTCTGTCACCTTTCAGTGCTTTTTCTCTTGTTTCGTAAGGAATGAAATATGCTCTCGGCTCTTCGCAGCCTACATGCAGAAAATCATGGTCCTTGTGATAACTTTTAAATTCCATTTTTACCACCCTTATCTGTTAATATTGTTAAAGCAAAATTTATCAAACTCATCCGTATCACCGAAGCCTGAGCAACTTTCAATGATTTTACCGATAAGCTCTTCCAAATCGGAGAAAGTATTGATTTTTCCGATTTCGGCTCTGTATTTAGCTGCACCCCTTATGCCTTTCACATACCATGCAGCGTGTTTTCTCGCTTCACGCATGGCGATATATTCGCCTTTGTATTCCACGAGTTTTGCGATGTGCTTTTTAAGGACACTAATTCTCTCTTCGATGGACGGCTCAGGGAGGATTTCACCGGTTTCAAAAAAGTGATTGATTTCGCTGAAAACCCACGGTTTTCCCAGAGCGCCTCTGCCCACCATAACTGCGTCACAGCCTGTTTTTTCAATCATCGCCAGTGCTGATTTTGCGTCTGTCACATCGCCGTTACCGATGACGGGGACTGAAACAGATTCCTTGACCTGCTTTATAATGTCATAGTTGATTCCGGGAGAATACATCTGCACCTTTGTTCTTCCGTGAACGGTAATCATTGAAGCACCGTTTTCTTCGCAGATTTTTGCAAGAAGCGGGGCGTTGAGTGATGTGTCGTCCCATCCCGTGCGCATTTTTACCGTGACGGGCACGGTTGATGCATTTACAACGGCTTTCACGATTTCACCTGCAAGTTCAGGGTTTCGCATCAGTGCACTTCCGCATCCGTTGGATGAAACCTTCGGTGCAGGACAACCCATATTGATATCGATAAAATCAGGTTTATAGGTTAGTGCTTCCTCAGCAGCCTTTGCCATTACAAGAGGATTGTCGCCGAAAAGCTGGGATGCAGCAGGTCTTTCGCCGTCGGAAATTGACAGCAGCTCACCTGATTTTCTGTCACCCATACTTACTCCCTTGGAGGAAGTCAGCTCACCTACAACAAAGGCACTTCCGTAAGAGGTGCACAGCTCTCTGAAAGCCCTGTCTGCGGCACCTGCCATAGGTGCCAGTGAAGCCTTTTTGTTTATTTCAAGATTGCCAATTTTCATCTAAAATAACTCCGTCAGAATAATTTATTTAATAATATCATAAATTCTTGGAAAAATATACTGTTTTTCAAAATATTTTAAATTGACACAAATTTTTTATTGTGTTAAACTTGAATTAAGTTTTCAGGAGGTAAAAGCTATGAATGAAGCAGCTCTCTATAAAATCGGATACGGACTTTTTGTACTCAGTGCAAACGAAGACGGATTTGATAACGGATGTATTGTCAATACGGTTACTCAGGTTACGAATACACCCTGCAGAATTGCCGTGACGGTCAATAAACAGAATAAAACACACGATATGATAATGGCAACTGCCCGTTTCAATGTTTCAGTGCTTTCTGAGTCAGTGCCCTTTGAAGAGTTTAAGCATTTCGGCTTTCAGAGTGGCAGAGATGTGAATAAATTCGCAGAAACAGAAAAATACAGAAGAACAAAGAACGGACTTCTGATTGCCGAAGCGTATGCAAACGCCTATATTTCAGGCTCTGTTTTCCATTCGATAGACTTAGGTACACACACTCTGTTTATTGCGGATGTAACAGATGCAGAGATTCTGACAGAAGAAAATTCTGTGACTTATGATTATTATCATAAAAACATCAAGCCGAAGCCTCAGCAGAAAAGCGAGGGTAAAACTGTTTACAGATGTAAAATCTGCGGTTATGAATATGAGGGTGAACTGCCCGAGGACTTTATTTGTCCTCTGTGTAAACATCCTGCATCAGATTTTGAGAAAGTGGAGTGATAAAAATGGGTAGAATAGTGGCCTCAGGCGGTGTGAGCTTTAATGATGAGGAAGGTCTCAGAGTTTTTGAAAAAATCGTAGACCTTTGTCCTGCGGAGAATCCTAAGGTGCTTTATGTCCCTACGGCAGGACACGATAATTATGATGATTTCTTTCTTCTTCAGGAACAGTTTTCTGCTCTCGGTTGCAAGGAATATGATGTTCTCATTCTTACCGATGAGAACCTTACATATGAAGAAACAGAAAGAAAAATCTTTTCATCAGACATAATTTTTGTTGGTGGCGGAAATCTGAAATTTCTTATGGATGTATGGAACAGAACAGGTGCAACTGAGCTTTTCAGGAAAGCATATTATGAAACAGACATTGTTCTTTCAGGTTCGTCTTCAGGCGGTATGTGCTGGTTCCAGCGTGGATATGATGATTGCGGCGAAAACGCTGAATTTATGTTTATTGATTGCCTGGGTATTATCCCCGGTTGTAACTGTCCCCACTATAACAGTGAATACTGGCAGAGTTTTGATGAAGCCGTTTCTTCACAGGACCTTGAGGGAATTGCAGTTGATAACGATGCTGCACTTGTTTTCGTCGACGGAGAAATGAGCGGTGTTCTCGGTGTCCCCGAAAGAGGAATTTTCAGACTTTCAAAGGACAACAACTATACAAGAGAAAAAATATTTTAATAAGTAAAAATGCGTTGTATCGTAAGTGATACAACGCATTTCTTATTGATTGAGAGTGTTTTCTCCGTTGTCATAAAGGACTTCATTGATTTCGGCAACTGACTTTTTCATTGAAATTCCGTTTATGATAATTGAGTCTCTTTTGGATTTTGGATAAAGTTCGGCGAATGATGCCACTTTTAAAATTTCCTGAACCTCTTCAATTGTAAGTTCCATGGCCACACAAACACTGATAAGGGAATCTCTTGATGGGTTGCGGACACCTGAGAAAATCTGGTATCCCATAACCTCGCTGAGTTCAGATTTCTTTATAACAGCTGACTTGACAAACCCTTTCTTCTCTAGTATATTTGTAAGGTAAACAGACAGTTCATCTTTTATCATACTGTCGCTGTTTTCTTTCAGATATTCACCGATGTTTGATGCTTTCATCAGCTCGTTCATTAATTGCTCTGTGCTTTTTTTCATTTTATTCTACACCTCGGGGAGTGATTTTCTTGTGGGATTTAGAAGATATTATTGCAGAACAGTTCTCTTTTGTCAAGACCCTTTCCACGGGAGCTGACAAAAGCCATATTGTCAGACGCCATAAAACCCTCGGTACTGAAATTGCAGTTCTTACTTTCTGTGGCAAGAAAGATGTGTATGAGCTCCTTGAAGGTCTTGCACATCCTAATCTTCCGAGAATTTTCAGTACTGAACAGCAGGGCGAAACCTGCATTGTTGTGGAAGAGTATATAAACGGTATGACTGTTGCAGATAATCTTTCGGGAGGGCTTTATACGGAAAAGGGAGTGCGTGTTGTGGCGAGAGAACTTTGCTCTGCGCTTGATGCTCTCCATTCCAGAAACATTATTCACCGTGATATCAAGCCTGAGAATGTGATGATTGATTCAAAAGGTGATGTGAAGCTTATTGACTTCGATGCTGCGAGAGTTTATAAGAATTACAAGTCCGAGGATACTTCTTTTATCGGTACAGCAGGTTTTGCTGCTCCCGAGCAGTTCGGAATTAACCAGACTGACCCGCGTTCCGATATTTTTGCTTTGGGTATTCTTATGAATGTTATGCTTACAGGTGAGCATCCTGCAAAGAAACTGTATAAAGGAAAACTCACACCGATTATTGAAAAATGCATAAATGTGGACCCTAATGCTAGATTCAGAAATGTCCGCGAATTGCACGGAAAATTATAACATAATAATAAAATTTTGTCCTATGCAGTCTGCATAGGACAAAAATGCCACTGACGATGTAAAATGTTGTCAGTGGCATTTTTTATATTTCATCAATTTTTTCAGCCATAGCAGTAACCATAGTTATAAATCTTCTTACCTTTTCAGGGTCTTTACCCTTGAGAAGAGAAGAAAGGTGACTGAGCTTATCGGCACCGTCGAAGTTGTCAATAAGAAGGTTGTCAAGGCTGACATCAAGAGCCTGTGAGATTACACACAGCGTGTCAACAGAGGGTATTCTTGTTCCTCTTTCGATATGCCCGATATGAGCAGTTGAAAGCGAACACATTTCACCAAGCTGTTCCTGAGTGAGAAATTTTTTCTCCCTTGAAGCGCGGATTCTCATTCCGAGAGCATTGTAATCTATCTCAAAACTCATATTTTCACCACCTATAAATACTTTACCAGGTAAGTATACAATATTTTTTCAATTGCTACGATAAACTGTAAGCATTAATTGTTAACCGATAGTATTATTGATATCGACTATCAGCATTATTAGTGGTATCATAAATAAAAAAGCAAAGGAGTAAATAAAAATGAAATGTATAAAATGCGGAAAAGAAATTGATAACGATTCAAAATTCTGCGACGGTTGCGGTGCTGCGGTTGTAACGGAAGAGGTACAGCCGGATACGAATGCATCTGCTGAAACAGCAGCTATCGAAAATAAAGACGTATCTGCAGAAGCAGTAGCTCCCCAGGTAAACAGTAAGCCGAAAAGCTTCATCGAAAAGGAAATAAATAATTATAAAAATTTCAAAAACCTTTCATCAAAACAGAAGCTTATCAGAATACTTGTTCCTGTTCTGATTCTGGCAATAATAATTATAATTGTTACACCGGGAGGCTCTTCTGAAGAAGTTGGAGTAGTGAAGAACGGAGAGAACTATGCTTTTGATATTACATATGAAGATTTCTGTGAAGAAATGGCAGAAGTCTGCTCGGCAGTAACAGGTATATCAGAAAGTGATGTTATTACCTTCTGTGAGGAGCTTACACCCGAAGATGAAACAGTAGAATACTATTCGGGAAATCTGAAAAAGTACACAATAGGTCTTGAAAGCTCTACATTCAGCAGTGCTTTGCTTGTGTTGAAAATAGAGGTTTATGTAGAGCCTGAAACAGATAATGTTGTCTGTGTGACTATTTTCAAAGCCAACGGAAGCTCAACAATTGATAACTTCAATGTTCTTGCAAATAAAGCATCACTTATTCTCAGTGGCAGAATCGTCGGAGAAATGGACGATTGCCTTGTGAAAACAGTTGATGAATCCTGGCAGCAGACTCACTATTTTGTATATGAAGACTGCGGTATGAAATTTGAACAGCAGAAAAATACCGTCAGCGGCGGAGATTTGAGAAGACTGACTATTTATCCTGCAGAAACATTTGTAATTCCTCAGTAAAATTAAATTTTAAAATAAAGGAGTAATTAAAATGAAATGTACAAAATGCGGAAAAGAAATTGATAACGATTCAAAGTTCTGCGACGGTTGCGGTGAGACAGTTGTAGCGGCAGTGACACCTGAAGAAAAGCCTAAAAAGAAAAAACCTTTAGGTATTATTATCGGATGTGTTGCTTTGGCGGTTGTAGCAGTAGTACTTATGATTATATTCCTTGGTGGTGGCGACGACGAGTATGTCAAAGGTATAAAGACGGGCGTTTTCGAAGAATTTCCTGAACCCACTATCGGAGAAGCTTTTGAAAGCTTTTTCGATGACCCCGAGTGGGATAGTTTTACAACTGAAGAAGGTCTCACGGTTGTTGAGTTTAATGGCGTGTGTACTCTTGATGGAGAAGAGGCTGATTGCTGCGTTCAATTTTTAATTGCAGAAGACGGAAGCTTCGAAACTTATTATGCAGAAATTAATGAAGAGGCTCTGAGTGAAGAAGATATTGTTGTTATGTATGAAATCATCTATGGCTATGAATCTCAGGGCAGTGAAGATGAGGCATATGAAAATGCACTCCTTGCGTTATATAATAAAAGTGCGTTGCCTTACGGAATGAGTCAGGCTGTAAGTGCGGGTATCTATGAAGATGTCAGTGTTGGTGAAATGATTGATTATATGTTTACTGACCCGGACATTGAATTTGAAAGATATGACGAAGATACTGTGATTGTAAAAATTTCAGGCAATTATCGTCACTCGACTGCTTATTCAGACGCTCCGTACAGTGGTACAATTGCTTATTATGTCAGTGAAAGCGGTACTGTAAGACTTCAGAGTGATCCTGACGGAATAAAAGGAATTATGGAAACACTTGCTACACAACTTGCAGCTAATTATTAACCTTGAAATATTCCCTGAATGATTGTATAATACATTCAGGGAATATTTTTTGCGGAGGGGAAATTATGTTTTGTAAAAATTGCGGCAAACAGTTGCCTGAGGAAAGCTCCTTTTGTCCTTACTGTATGACAAAATTCACCAAGGAAACGCCTGTCGAGCCTATACAAAAGAAAAAAACTATTAACAAAAAAGCCATTATTATTGCGGCGGTTGCCGTTCTTCTTGTGGTTGCACTTCTGGTCGTAGGATTGTTTATTCCGAAAGGCTTTGTCGGAGGAAACGGTAATAACAATTCAGGAAAGACAGAGAATTCAACAATATCAGACGGTAAAAACGGTACGGATAATGTGAAATCTCCTGCCGATGATAAAAGCTTCGGTTTTGCTATGCGTCAGACTCATACAAATGCATCTGACCTGAGCGACAAGGAAAAGCTTGTGCTTGATTATTTTAATGGTGATTTCTTTGACATTTCTTATGATGCTCTTGAATCAAACCACAAATATCTGAAAGATGCCAAGGCAAAATTCTCAGGCACGGTCAGAGAAATTTCCGAAAATAAGGGTAATGATTATATCCTTATAGTGGAATACGGAACTCATCTTGGTTTTGACGATGTGTACTATTACACGGGATGCTATGCAGAGGTCAAATGCACAGTCTCTGATTTTAAAGTTCTTGAAGGTCAGAATCTGCAGTTCTTCGGAATTTTTGACGGTATGGTGAAAACTTCTTTTAACGGAGAGAAAACAGAAATTCCATCATTCACGGCAACAGAGGTGAGAGCATATAATATGCTTGATTTTTCAAGGTATTCAAAGGACAAGCTTCTTCCTGTTGCAGAGTATATTTTTGGTAAGGGTACGACTCTCAGATCTTGTTCCAACGAGGATTTTGAATTTTTGCCGGATGACTTCTATGAAGATGTGTCAGGCAACTACTTCGTTGCCGAACTGTTTCATCTTGGCAACAAGAATTTTCAGAAGATTGCGTTCTATAACGGACCCGGCGGAAATATGTTGGATTGTAAGACAGCGATCGGTACAAACAGGAGAATGGGAATCTCTGCAGATTTTAAACATATTTATGTTGCGGTTTCATCCGATACGAAAAATTCTCTTGTTCTTGAATGTTACAACAGGTCTTTCGAGAAAGAGTGGAGTCGCGAATTTACGGAAAGTGCTTATTTTGTAAGTGACTATACGGAGAATTATATTTATCTCTCAATCGGTGAAAAACTTTACATAATTGATGCGAAAACAGGTAAAGATGCTGTCGCTCCGAAAACCGTCGGAGTAAAAATGAGTGTAAGAAAGGTGCCTGACGGACTTCTGCTTGTTGCATCTTCAGGCTATAACGGAATCGTCAAAACCGACCTTGAGGGAAATGAAGTGTGGAAAATCAGCACAGGTGCAGAAGCTTATGAGGCGCATGTTCAGATTGTGGACGGAAACTATCTGATTCAGAAAAGTATTGTGGATAGTTATGGTATGGCAGAATATGCTGCTGTTACAATTGTAAGTCCTGACGGAAAAGTAATATCAAACAGCTTATAACAAAAGCCATCGACAAGTGCAGACTTGCCGATGGCTTTTTAATGTTTATGTAACTATACGCAGAAATTATTCAGCGATGATTTCGCCTTCAAGACCGGGTGTTGCGAAAGCAGCGTTTGATTCATCAGTGTCGATGTGCATAGCAAGAGCGTAAGAGGGGTTAACTCTGCAGATAACATCGCCGAATGTGAGTGTTCTGCCTTCTGATTCAATTTTAACAGAAACAACCTGCTTGTCAACAAGACCGTAAGCAGCAGCGTCGTCGGGAGTGCAGTGGATGTGGCGTTTTGCAACGATAACGCCTTCTTTAAGTTCAACTTCGCCTTTAGGACCTACAAGTTTACAAGCGCCTGATGAAGCTGTGTCGCCTGATTCACGGCAGGGAGCTGCAACGCCGATTGAACGAGCGTCTGAAGCAGAAAGCTCAACCTGTGTAGCAGGACGAGTGGGTCCGAGGATGGAAACTGCAGGGAATGAGCCTTTGGGTCCGATAACCTGAACTCTTTCTTCACAAGCGTACTGACCGGGCTGTGAAAGGTCCTTTTTCTTTGTAAGCTCATAACCTTCGCCGAAAAGTGTTGCAAGGTCTTCAGCACTTACGTGTACGTGACGAGCTGATGTTTCAACTAAAACTAACTTTTTCATAATTGCATTCCTCCAAAAAAATATTACAGATACATTTTACTACTATTTGAGGATTTTTTCAACAATATTGATGAATTTTGTTATAATGTGTGTTATAATAATCGAAAACGTAATTAAATTAGGTAAAATTCCCATAGAAAGGAAATCGGAATATGTATGCAAGTTGGGAAGAACTGAAGAACGAATGTATGCAGTGCAACAAATGCGAACTGGGCAAAACAAGAACAAACCTTGTTTTCGGTAAAGGCAACGAAAATGCTGAGGTAATGTTTGTGGGTGAGGGACCCGGAGAAAATGAAGATTTGCAGGGAGAACCATTTGTGGGCAGAAGCGGAAAGCTTCTTGACTCAATGCTCGCCTGTATTGACCTTGACAGAAATAAAAATATCTATATTGCCAATATGGTCAAATGCAGACCTCCGAAAAACCGTGACCCGTTACCGGCCGAGCAGGATATCTGCATAGAATATCTCCGTGAGCAGGTAAGGCTTATGCGTCCGAAGATTATTGTGTGTCTCGGCAGAATTTCAGCACAGAGACTGATTTCACCTGATTTTAAGGTAACACAGCAGCACGGTCAGTTTATCGACAAAAAGGGTATACTTTTTATGGGTACATTCCATCCTGCTGCACTTCTCAGAAATCCCAATAACAAACCTGCAGCTTTTGACGATTTTATGGCACTGCGCGATAAAATCAAAGAAATCTGTGAAAGAACATATACTGAAGGAGAATAATAATGATATTAAGTACAATTTATGTTGTTTTCAAAAAAATAATATGCTGTATTGCGGCACTTATGCTGTTGGTTGTAGGTGCAGATGAAAAAGATATGCCTTCGCCTGAAGGTGCAGAAATTATCGGCAAAAACACCTATGTTCTCTATGATTATCAGGTCAGCTCACAGGGCGTTACAAATGACGGTGAGTATTTTTATTTCAGTGCAAACAAAAATCTGGGCAAGGCAAGTATTGAAACGGGAGAAATCTTCCTTATCAATGTTGACGCAATTCCTCAGGCGCTTAAAGACAAAGGATGCAATCATATAGGTGGACTGAGTTATTATAACGGCCATATTTATGCCGCTATTGAAGACGGACCTGATTATCTTAATTCTTTTATTGCTCTTTACGATGCAGAAACTCTTGAGTTTACCGGAAATTATTATGAGCTTCCTCACGAGCTTCATCTGGAGGGTGTTCCGTGGTGTGCCGTGGATGCAGAGAGAAATTATCTCTACACTGCAGAATGGAGTAATGCATCTGTTCTCAATGTGTTTAATCTCGATGATATGAGTTTTGTGAAGACAATTCCGCTTTCAGAAAAAATTGACAGAATTCAGGGCGCTGAAATGTTTGACGGAAAGCTGTATATGTCTTGCGATGAAGAAAATGACAGAAAGAGAATTCTCAGCCTTGATGTGGAAACGGGCGTTGTGGAAGATGCTTTTGTAAGAAATATCGGCAAAGAGTTTGAGGCGGAGGGAATAACTGTTTATGCAGATGAAGATGGAGAGCCTGTTTTCTGTGTTCTCGACCGCGGAGAAAGAAGACAGAGCTCAAATCTTACGATGTATAAGCTGAGCGACGGAGAATGATTTATGCTTGGAGTTACGGTAATTGCCCTTGGCAGACTGAAAGAAAAATATCTGCGTGAAGCCTGTGGCGAATATATCAAAAGACTCGGGACACTGTGCAGACTTAAAATTTTTGAACTAGACCCTGTGAAAACGGGCGACAATCCATCTCAGAGTGAAATTGATAAGGCTCTTGAAAAAGAGAGCAAGGATATTCTCTCTAAAATACCGCAGAGTGCAAAGGTAGTGGCTATGTGCATCGAGGGTAAACAGATGTCCTCGGAGAAGCTGAGCAGATTCTTTGAAAACACGGCAGTATCGGGTCAGGGTGAGATAGTTTTTATTATCGGCAGTTCATACGGTCTTGCTGAAAGCGTGAAAAAAAGAGCAGATGTGCGTTTGTCTATGTCAGAGATGACATTTCCTCATCAACTTGCCCGTGTGATGCTTTTAGAGCAGATTTACAGAGCGTTTATGATTTCCAACTCGTCGAAATATCATAAATGAAATTCACATTCGGAGTTTTCAGAGAGGGTATACAATGAGTATTGTTGACGGTTTCAAAATTGAAAATGGTGTGCTGTTGGGGTACTCAGGCGAAGAGAGGGATATTGTTATTCCCGATGGTGTTATAAAAATAGGCATAAGGGCTTTTTGCGGTTGTGAAAAGCTCAGGATGGTGACGGTTCCCGGAAGTGTTGAAAAAATCTGTAATTTTGCTTTCAAAGACTGCGAGAATCTTATGAGGGTTGTTCTCGGGGACGGCATCGTAAACATTGGAGATTCTGCCTTTGAAAATTGCACAAAACTGAAATTAATCGTGATTCCGGACAGCGTTGTTGCGTTGGGCAAATATGCTTTCTGTAATTGTACGTTTCTTGAATATGTGATAATCGGTGATGGTCTCAGCAGGATAAGAGCGAGGTTATTTGAAAATTGTAAAAATCTTAAATCGGTCACAATAGGAAAAAGCGTGAACGCCGTTGTGGAAACGGCGTTCAATTGGTGCGGAAATATTGAAGAATTTATAGTTTCTGAAGAAAATGAACATTTTCTCGCAGATGAATACGGTGTTCTTTATAATAAAGAAAAAACGAAACTTATAAAATATGCCACCGGCAACGGTGAGAGCTTTTATGAAATCCCCTATGGAGTTATGAGTATATATCCGAGAGCTTTTTTCTGTTGTCACAGCCTTGAAACGGTTGTGCTTCCCGAAACTCTTCTTGGGATAAATGAGTCGGCGTTTAATAATTGCAGAAATCTTAAAAGCGTGAATATTCCGTCGAGCGTTATATCCATAGATGCAAAAGCTTTTGTTGATTGCAATAATCTTGAAAACTTATCGATTGAAGACGGTGTCAGTTACATCGGTGACGAAGCTTTTGCCCGCTGTAAAAGTCTGAAGTCAGTGATGATTCCTGACAGTGTGACGCATTTGGGTGAAAGTGTGTTTTATTGTTGTAGTTCTATCGAAAGTATTTCGCTCGGAAAAGGTGTAACTAAACTCAAGGGAAAAGTTTTTGCTCAGTGTGAGAAACTGAAATCAATCAGAATTCCTGAAGAGGTCAGTGAAATAGGAGTGAGTGCATTCCTGCGCTGCAGTTATCTGAAGGAAGTTATTATTCCTGCACGTGTTAAAAAGATATGCCACGGAAGTTTTGGCGGCTGTATTGATCTTGAAACAGTGGTTTTTGAGGGTGTTCCGGAAGAAGTCTCATATGTTAGTTTCATCGATACGATAAACCTGGTGAATTTTGTTTTGCCTGAGGTATCGTCTGATGCGGAAGAGAGTGTGATACGGGCTTTCTGGAAAGATGTTTCAGGGGCTGATAGTATCGAGTGGATAATTGTAATTGCCTTCATTCAGCAGTATCCTGAGCTTGTGAAAAAGCACGGGGTTATGAAGAGAACTGCTGATGATTTGCGTGATGATATCATCTGTAAAGCAATTGAATTTAAAACCCCGGAGAGTGTGAAATGCTGTCTTGAATTTTATGATAATTTAACAAAAGATGACATAACCGAACTTGTTGACTTTACAATTGAAAAAGGTCGCACCGAATGTACAGCTGTGTTGCTGGAATACAGTCATAGGAAATTCGGCGATGCTGCCGATGACTATGAAGATTTATGGTGACTTGACTTTATGTGAAACAAAATGTATAATGTATCTGTATAAGTATGAAAGGCAGGTGAAGTTGTCTTAGAAAAGGCAACGGACATAATGAAAAAAATCAAATCACTTATTGCAATTCTTCTTGCAGTTTTTGTGGTTTTTGCTTCATGCGTAACTGCATTCGGTGCATCACCCTCAATTTCTGCGTCAGCAAACAAAGCAACTGCAAAATCAGGCGACACGGTCACAATTACCGTAAGTCTTAATTCAAACCCCGGTATTGCGGGAATAAACTTTACTCTTTCCTATAACTCTTCACATTTTTCATATGTGTCAGGTTCAGTGGGTGGTGCAGGTAACGCGTTCTCAATGAAGAATGTTAACCCCAGTGGTGCAGCCGTTAAGGGTGCGTTTATGAATATTGACGGAAGCTCCATTTCTTCAACGGGTACTCTCGCAACAGTTACTCTCAAGGTAAATACAAGTGCCAACACATCTTCGACTGTATCACTTTCAGCATCTGCTACTGACGGAAATGCAAACACAATTTCTGTAAATACAAGCAGTGCAACAATCAAGCTTGGTGAAACAACAACCAAACCGACAACAACCAAGCCCACAACTGCGAAACCTACTACAACAAAACCTACAACCACAAAGCCTACAACGACTAAACCCACAACAACAAAACCCACTACAACAGAGCCAACGACTCCCGCTGAGTCAACAACAAGAATTATTGCTACTGAAACAATTGCGGTAACAAAGGGTAATGTTTATCAACTTGCAAAACCCTCTGCTATGACAGGCAAGGTAACATACACTTCAAGTAAAACATCTGTTGCAACAGTAACTGACACGGGCGTTATAACAACGGTTGAAAAGGGTATGACGACAATCACCGCTGTCAGTGAAAATGGCATTACAAAAACATGGCTTCTTATTGTAGGTGATGGCTCAACAGTTGAAACAGAGCCTGAAAGTTCAACAGTGGAAGAGGAATCAACAACACTTCCTATTATCGGCGATGTAACAGAGGAAAACACAACTGCTGAAGAAACAACGGCAGATACTGAGAACGAGGGTAAAAAAGATAAGGGAGACGAAACATTCCGTCTTATCTTCGGTACAGGCGCAGTTGTTGCAGTGCTGATTATTATCATTATCATCGTTTCAATGATAAGAAAAAGAAAAAGCTTTGTAGGATAATTGATCTGAAAACAAAATAAAAGTAAAAACCCCGTAAGATGCGAGTCTTACGGGGTTTGCCATTTAAAAGATTTCTTTGATGACTGTGTTTTCTTCTGCTGATTTGAAAATGTATTCAATCAGTTTTATCAGTCGTCTTTGTTGAGCGTGGGTGACAATCTGAGTGTCCTTACCCTTGAGCACATCAACAATGTTGTCGTAATATTCTGCCCAATCGCTCTTTGCGGGTTCCGTGGGATATTCGTCGATACTGTCATCTGTTCTCGGTGCCATAGTCTTTGTCAGACCCACACCTGCAACAACGGGTACAGCGTCTTTGTTTTCCCAGTCGGTAACCATAGTGATTTTTCCGTTGCCGTCCCAGTCGTCAATCTGAACTGAGCCGTTTTCACCGAGCACATACCAGTAGGGGAGGCTGATGAAGTTGTTTGTGGAAACTTCAAGAAGCCATTCGGTATCGTTGTCAAACTTGATGAGAGCAGTGAAACCGTCATCTACTTCATCGTTTGAAATATGGGTGAGGGTAGCATAGACAGAAATTATTTTACTGCCTGACATCATTGTAAGCATCTGATCGAGAAGATGAACACCCCAATCATAAACCATACCGCCACCGGGTTGTCTGTTTCTCCAGTCACCGGGAACTCCTCGTGAACCGTGAACTCTGTGTTCAATACGGAAGATTCTGCCGATTTTGTTCTCATCGAAAATCTTTTTGACAGTCATATAGCAGGGGTCCCAGCGTCTGTTCTGATGAACGGTGAAAAGCTGACCTGTTCTTTCGGAGCACTTAATCATTTCGTCAAGGTCCTCTGAAGAAAGGGTGACAGGCTTTTCTGAAACAACACCCTTTCCTGCTTCCATAGCGCGGATAGCATAATCCTTATGGAATTCGTTGGGAGTTGCGATTGTGATAAATCTGATTCTTTCGTCATTCAGAAGTTCATCAGCACTGCTGAAAGGATGAAGCCCCTTGCTTTCTGCAATTTTGTTTCTTTCGGGGTTTATATCGTATTCGCCGATGATTTCGATATCATCACGCTGACTCAGCTTTTCAAAATGGTAGTTACCCATTCCGCCGTATCCGATAAGTCCCCAACCGATTTTGTCATTCATTATACCCACCACATTTCTCCGGTAGACTGTGTAATAAGAACGCCCTTGAGCATTTCTACTGCTTTTGTAAGACCTTCGTCCTGACTCATAAGGCTGTCCTCGTGCTCAATGCTGATAGCGTAATCGTAACCTACAAGACGGAGATTACTGATGATGTCTTTCCAGTAGGAAGCATCGTTGCCGTAACCTACACTACGGAAAATCCACGAACGGTTGATTTCATCGCCGTAGGGCTTGTTGTCGAGAACACCGTTGACAGCAGTGTTGTATTTATCAATTTTTGTATCCTTTGCGTGGAAGTGGAAAATAGCATCGCCCAGCTTTCTGATAGCAGCAACGGGCTCCATACCCTGCCAGATAAGATGGCTGGGGTCAAAGTTTGCACCGATTTCGGGACCTACTGCTTCGCGGAGTTTAAGGAGAGTTTCTGTGTTATAAACGCAGAAGCCGGGGTGAAGCTCAAGTGCAATTTTGTTAACGCCGTGTGCCTTTGCAAACTCTACCATATCTTTCCAGTAGGGAATAAGCACTTCGTTCCACTGCCATTCAAGGATTTCGCCGAAATCGTTAGGCCAGGGACAGGTTACCCAGTTGGGATATTTTGCTCCTTCCCAGTCGCCGGGACAACCTGAGAAGGTGTTGATCTGGTGAATGCCGAGCTTCTCAGCAAGGAGAATTGTATTGCGGATTACCTTGTCGAAATCTGTAGCGATTTCCTTGTTGGGATGAACGGGGTTACCGTGACAGCTGAGGGCACTGATTTCGAGGCCGTATTTGTCGAGAGTTGCTTTGAATTCATCGAAAGCCTTTTCGTCATTCAGAAGAATATCGGGATTTGCGTGAGCGTTTCCGGGATAACCGCCACAACCGATTTCAACCATTTCTATACCCTTTGATTTGAAATATGCCAACGCTTCGTCAAGACTTTTGTCGCTGAGAAGCGTTGTGAAAACACCAAGTTTCATTTTGAATTACCTCTTTATTACAGATTAGCTTTGAAGTATGCCATACTTCTTGTAATATCTTCAATGCCTGTGGGGACAGGATCGTCATTTTCAAGAACAAGCCATTCTATATCGATTTCCTTGGCAGCCTTGAAAACTGTAAGCAGGTCGTTGTTGCCTTCGCCGAGAGCAGTAGGTTTTCTGTCGATACCGTCTTTGATGTGGAGAAGAACGATTCTGTCTTTGTTTTCTGTGAGATATTTGTAGTTGTCTGCACCGCCGCAGAAGCTCCAGTATGTATCTACTTCAAGATATGCATTGTCAGCAATTACATCCATACAGAGACTGTCACCGAATTTGATTTCGTATTCTTCTGTGTGGTTGTGATAATAAAATTTGAGGCCTTCGTCTGCATACTTTGCGTTTGCATGAGCGTAAACATCACCCAGAATCTTAACATCTTCTTCTGTGCTGTGAGGAGCACCGCCGATACCGATATATTTCATACCGAGTGCTTTAGCGATTTTAACGGTTTCTTCAAGCTTGGGCTCTTTAAGGTCGTCAAGACCCATATGACAGCCTACTGCTGTGAGTCCGAGTTCATCGAGTCTTGCTTTGATAACCTCAGGCTCAACTCCTGCAAATCCTGCAAACTCAACACCGTCAAATCCGAGTTCTTTCACTTTGCCGAGAATTTCGAGGAATTCCTCGCCGTTTGTGTAGTCATTTCTGAGAGAATAAAGTTGTACTGCAAGTTTCATATTTACTGCTCCTTATGCGAGAAAAACAGGTTTGCCTGTTTTTGCTGATTCGTAAATTGCTTCAAGAATCTGAGTAACAACAAGTGCCTGTTCAGGTTTTGTGTTAACTTCAGTGTCGTTGATGATAGCGTCAATCCAGAGACGAGCTTCGATTTCTGAACAGTCCATTTCCTGACCGTCGAAGAAAGCAACGCCACCTGCGTCAAAGTTGGGCTCTTCAACAACCTGACGGTTGTTCTTTACATAGTTGATGTGAAGACCGTCGAGCATATCGGCGCCACCCTTTGTACCACAGAGAGTTGTGGAAGCCTCGATGGGATTTCTGATGTTAAGTGCCCAGCTTGATTCGAGAACGATTGTTGCGCCGTTTTCCATAACAACGAAACCGAAAGCAGAATCTTCAACTGTGAACTTTTCAGGGTCCCAGTCGCCCCATGCGTTTGCAGTGCCCTTCTGCTGACCGAGCTTTTTGTATGTTGTACCCACAACCATTCTGGGCTTGTAGTTGTCCATCATCCAGAGCGTAAGGTCGAGAGCGTGTGTACCGATATCGATAAGGGGACCGCCGCCCTGCTCATATTCGTTGAGGAAAACACCCCATGTGGGAACAGCGCGTCTTCTCAGTGCGTGAGCCTTTGCAAAGTAAATTTCTCCAAGCTCACCGTTTTTACAGCATTCTTTAAGGTAGATAGCCTCGTCTGTGTTACGGCACTGATAACCGATTGTAAGTTTTTTGCCTGTTCTCTGTGAAGCTTCAAGCATTTTCTTTGCTTCTTCATATGTTTTAGCCATAGGCTTTTCGCACATTACATGTTTACCTGCTTCCATAGCGTCAACAGAAATGAAACTGTGTGAACGGTTAGGTGTACATACATGAACAAGGTCGATTGTTTCGTCCTTGAGAAGTTCTTTATAGTCAGTGTAAACTTTAGCGTCGGGAGTACCGAATTTTTTTGCTGAATTGATTGCTTTTTCTTCAATGATGTCGCAGAATGCAACCATTTCAACCTTGTCGCTCAGCTTCTGCAGAGCAGGCATATGTTTTCCGTTACCGATGCCTCCGCAACCGATAATACCGACTTTCAATTTCTTTTCCATAATATTACCTCCGAATAAGAAAAATTAAAATTTTCTTTATTTAATGATATCATATTGAGATGATTTTGCAATACTTTTTTGAGAAATTGTACTGATTTTTTTATATTTTGTTGTTACCGGATGGTTAATTATGCTATAATTGAAAAGGTGAATCAGATTGAGAAGAATAGATTATGAAATTAAAAGTGAATACGACGGAGACAAAGTGTTATGGTATCTGAGAGGTGTGGCTAAGCTCTCGGCAAGGCTTGTTGCGTCTCTTAAGACATTCCCCGAGGGGATACTTCTTAACGGAGAGCATATCAGGACAATTGACAGAGTTCATACGGGCGACATTCTTACGGTGAATATCCCTTCCGGGGAAAGTACCGCTGAAGCGAGAGACGGAGAGCTTGACGTAGTGTACGAGGATGAGGATATTCTTATCGTAAACAAAAATCCCTATATTGCCGTTCATCCGACTCATAACCATCAGGGTGACACCCTTGCAAACGTGGTGACCGGATATCTGCTTTCCAAGGGCAAGTCAGCTGTTTTCAGAGCAGTGGGCAGACTTGATAAAGGCACATCAGGTCTTATGATGATGGCGCTTAACGGGTATGCTGCTTCGAGGCTTTCGGAAACGGGTACTGAAAAGGAATATCTTGCCATCGCAGAGGGAGAATATGTAGGCTCAGGTACAATTGACAAGCCTATTTACCGACCGGACCCTATGAAAACACTCAGGGCGGCAGGTGATGAGGGAGACAGAGCTGTTACCCACTATACGGCTATTGCCACTGACGGAGAAAGGACACTCCTGAGAATCCGTCTTGAAACAGGCAGAACACATCAGATAAGGGTGCATTTTTCTTATCTGGGGACACCTCTGACGGGAGATGATATGTACGGTGAAAGGAGTGGTGCTCTTCCGAGACACGCCCTTCACTGCGAAAAAATGACTTTCACTCATCCCGTGACGGGGGAAAGAATCTCAGTCTCTGCGCCTATGCCTGAGGATATGAAAAAAATTTATGAAAAAATTTGTAAAAACAAAAAATGATGTAATTTTTCAGATTATGTGCAAACACTATATGTAGAAAAAATACAAAACGGTTACAAAACATATTGGTGTATTACAATATAATTACAATTGTTAAATTTGATGAATTATTTTCATAAAACCTCTTTATTTTTACGAGATATAGTGCTATAATGTATGAGCATTACTATTACTGTGAATCTGTCCGCCATCAGGGGACAGAAAAAGTTTACAAATGTAACATTTACTGTGTTTCTGCGAAATAACCCGACTTTGCAGAATACAAGATATAGACTACGGCGATTTTAAGACCCGCTCCGGGAAAGTACATAATATTCAGAGAGTAAGGAGAGTGTACAAGCTTGGAAAAAATCGTAATAAACGGCGGTAATGAGCTCTATGGAGAGATTGATATAAGTGGCGCTAAAAACGCTGCAATTGCTATTTTACCCGCAACAATTCTTGCACAGGATGTTTGCAGAATCGAAAATCTGCCCGATATCAGCGATGTTAAGCTTATGGTAGAGATTCTGTCACTTCTCGGTGCACAGATTAAGTATATAAACAGAAGCACAATTGAAGTTGATACAAGATTTGTGTCAGCAACCGAGGTTCCCTATGACTATGCAAAGCAGATGAGAGCTTCTTATTATTTCCTCGGTGCGCTTCTCGGCAGATTCTCAAAGGCGAGAGTTGCAATGCCGGGCGGATGCTTCTTCGGTGTCAGACCTATTGACCAGCATATCAAGGGCTTTGAGGCACTGGGTTGCACCGTTAACATTGAAAACGCAATCGTTGACGCATCAGCGGACGGCAATATGTACGGCAGTTCAATTTATATGGACGTTGTGTCTGTGGGTGCTACAATGAATATTATGTTGGCAGCAGTTAAGGCAAGAGGTCTTACAATCATTGAAAATGCTGCGAAAGAGCCTCACATCGTTGACCTTGCAAACTTCCTTAACACGATGGGTGCAGATATCAGAGGTGCAGGTACAGACGTTATCAGAATCAGAGGCGTTGAGGAACTTCACGGCTGCACATATTCGGTTGTACCCGACCAGATTGAGGCAGGAACTTATATGGTAGCTGCTGCAGCAACAGGCGGTAATGTGCTTATCAACCACGTTATTCCCAAGCACCTTGAGTCAATCACATCAAAGCTTGAAGAATGTGGCGTGACAGTTGAGGAATATGACGAGGCAGTGAGAATCATCAGTACAAAGAGACCTAAGAAGTGTAATGTGAAAACTATGCCTCATCCCGGTTTCCCCACAGATATGCAGCCTCAGATGGCAGTCCTTCTTTCAATGGCTGACGGGACAAGCATTATTTCAGAAAGCGTGTGGGACAGTCGTTTCCGTTATATTGAACAGCTTCTCCGTTTCGGCGCAAAGGTGCAGGTAAACGGTAATCTTGCAGTAATAGAGGGTGTTGAACAGCTTAAAGCAGCACCTGTCAAAGCTGTTGACCTGAGAGCAGGTGCTGCGATGATTATTGCAGGACTTGCAGCAGACGGTCAGACGGAAATTGAAGATATCAAGTATATCGACAGAGGATATGAGGATGTTGTTGAAAAACTCCGTAATGTGGGCGCTGATATAAAACGCGTTACAGTCAGAGAGCCTCAGACAGCATCTCACGCAGGATAATCAAACAAACTAATCCCACATTTAATGTGGGATTGATTTTTTGGAGGAATAATTTTGGCAAGATTCTGTTCTTTATATTCATCAAGCAGCGGTAACAGTACATATCTCGGAATGGCAGGAGAGGGTGTGCTGGTTGATATCGGCGTTTCTCTCAAAAGGCTCAGGGAAGCCTGTGAATTTCAGAATATTGACCTGGAAACAATAAGGGGCGTTTTTGTGACACACGAGCACAACGACCACGCGAAAGGGCTCAGATCTTTTCTTTCAAAATATAAAGTGCCCGTTTTTGCTTCGGAGGAAACACTTGCGTCGCTTATTGCAAACGGATGTATTCCTGCAGACTGTGAGTGTATTCCTTTCAGTGGTGAGGGAACAATCGGGGACATCGGTGTAAAGGCCTTCAGAACATCTCACGACACTCCATACAGTCAGGGATACAGTTTTTCTCTTCCTGATGAGAGAGTGATTTCTGTCTGCACTGACCTTGGGTATGTGAGCGAAGAGGTACTGGACGGAATTATAA
This sequence comes from Acutalibacteraceae bacterium, assembly GCA_045542485.1. Taxonomy (GTDB): domain Bacteria; phylum Bacillota; class Clostridia; order Oscillospirales; family Acutalibacteraceae; genus SIG575. The sequence continues at coordinate 73,072 of JAZQLC010000066.1, read as the reverse complement.
AAAGTGACCTTGTTCTTCTTGAATCAAATCACGATGAGCAGATGCTGAGAACGGGACCCTATCCCTTTGAACTGAAAAAGAGAATCCTCTCGGAAAAAGGTCACCTTTCAAATGCAGTGTGCGCTGAAACCGCTATGAAACTCCTTTCAGGAGGTACGACGAGATTTGTTCTCGGTCATCTCAGTCACGAAAACAATACGCCCGATAAAGCGTATGCTGAAACTTTCGGAAAACTTGATATGTGCGGTGCACGGATAAATATTGACTATACTCTCACCGTTGCAGGTGACAAAAATAAAATGATAAGACTTTGAGATTCAAAGTCTTATCATTTTTTTATAATACTATCAAATTTTTGGGTGCTGATGTGAGATTGGTATATCCATCTTCAGTGATGACCACGAAATCTTCGATTCTCACGCCGAATTCACCAGGCAGATAAATTCCGGGTTCAACCGTCACAACATTTCCGATTTCAAGAACGGCTTTTGATTTGGGTGCCAGGTTGGGCGTTTCGTGGATTTCAATGCCTACTCCGTGACCTGTGGAGTGACCGAAAAATTCACCGTAACCGGCATTTCTGATAACATCTCTTGCCGCTTTGTCAGCGTCGGAGCATTTTGTGCCTTTTTTCAGAACAGACAGTGATTTTTCCTGGGCGCTGAGGACAGTGTTGTATATTTCCGCTTGTTTTGAAGAAACTTCGCCTACGGCAACTGTTCTTGTCATATCGCTTCTGTATGAATCGAAAACTGCACCGTAGTCCATAGTGATGAAGTCGCCTCTTTTTACCTTGTTGTGAGAGGGCACACCGTGTGGCTTTGAGGTGTTTTTGCCTGAAATAGCTATTGTATCAAAAGCGAAACCGTCAGAGCCGTTTACTCTCATTATGTTTTCAAGCCTTGCAGCGATTTCCAGCTCTGTCACGCCTTCTTTTATAAATGAGAGAATGTCATCAAAAGCCTTTTCGGCAATCTGTTGCGCTTTGCGTATTTTTGCAACTTCTTCATCAGATTTTACTTCTCTGAGTTTTGCGATTTCTCTGTCCAGTTTTCCGTCACTGACAATTTTGCAGTGCTTAAGACTTTTTTCAAGAAAGCTCAGTTGCGACACTGTTACCTTTTCTGCCTCGATGTGGACTTTTCTGTATCCGTGCTGAAAAATGTATTCACCAACATCTTCTTTGAAATCCCTTAAGGGAAGTACGGGGCAGAGGGCAATTTTTTCTTCTGCCGCTTCGGTGTATCTCGAATCAGTGAAGAATGCTGAACCGTTTTTGCCGAGCACAAGATATCCGGCAGAAGAGGTAAATCCGGTCAGATAGTTTCTGTTCACAGAGCTGATTATCAGCAGTGCCTCGTGATCTTTGAGAGAAGATGTAAGTTTGTTAAAATTAGTCATACCGTTCACTCCAAGAACAAAGGGACAAGCTTAACACTTGTCCCTTTGAAGAAATTTTGCTTATTTGAACTTGCGCTTACGAGCAGCTTCAGACTTCTTCTTTCTCTTTACAGAAGGCTTTTCATAGTGCTCTCTTTTACGAACTTCCTGGATAACACCGTCTCTTGAAGTCTGTCTCTTGAATCTTCTGAGTGCGCTGTCGAGTGATTCGTTTTCTTTAACTTTTACCTGACTCATTCTATTCCCTCCCTCCGCTGTTTGCAGGGGCAAAATTTGTGTTAGTAGTTGTTATTATACATTATATTTTTCTCATTGTCAACTAAAAACGCATACAAATATGGAACTAAATTGTTAATTTTTTATTACAACGGATGTAGGGATATTAATTTTTAATAATTGTTAATTATATTTTTAATATATTGTTCTTAAAAAGAAAAAAGAAACAATAATTATATGTCATAATATATAATCAGATAAGAATTTATATACTATCGCAAAAACTTTAGGAAGTGACTTTATGGGACAGAAGAATAACCGTGAAAATTTGGCAGAAAATAACGGTAATGACCTTCTTGACGCTTTCAAAAAAGAAAACGGAAATATCGATGAGTTGCTTGACGATGCATTTTCTTTTATGAACAGCGATGAGGACGAAATATTTGAAAACGCTTCTGAAAAGACGGCAGATGACATAGATGCGTTCATCCCCGATAAGAAAGAGAAAAAGCGTAAAAAAACTCCCCTGGAGGAGGGTTTGACTGCTGAAGAAATGAAAAAAGAAGAAAAGAAAAAAATAATATATTCAGTTCTGATTGCTCTGCTTTCAATCAGCATTGTTCTTGTTATTGTTGTAATTCTCAAGGTCAGCGGAATGATGAGCGGCATATATGATCCGGGCGACCCCGATTATACGGCAGACGGTGAGTATGTTGACGACAATGAGGATTTCGAGACGATGTACGGCGTATCTGACGCGGCATCGCTCAACGATGCTCTGAAAAAATGGGCAAACAACGGTGGCGAAAAAATGAGCAGTAAGAATGTGGTTAACATTCTTCTTCTCGGTCAGGATGCAGACGGTGGAGAAAAGTCAAACGGCAGAGCTGACTCAATTATCATAGCATCCGTAAATAAATCTACAAAAACAATAACTCTCGTGTCGATTATGCGTGACAGTTACATTTATATGAATGTGGACGGCAGAGACAGATATGAAAAAATCAACGCTTCCTGCTACTACGGCGGACCGAAAGGTGTTATCGAGGTTATTGAGAAAAATTACAAAATTGATATTGACTATTATGCAAGTGTATACTTTGAGTCATTCAAGCACGTAATCGATGCTCTCGGTGGTGTTACTGTTCCTATTGAGCCGGGACTTGCGGCGTATATTAACAGAACAACAAGACAGCACGTTGAATCGGGCGATGCAGTTCTTCTTAACGGCGAAGAGGCTCTTGTTTATTCAAGAATCAGATATTACTATTCAGACAGTGACGTGAGCCGTACTGCAAATCAGAGAAGAGTTATTAACGGTATCATCAAGAAAGCAAAAGGTGCGTCTGTACCGCAGCTTTATAATGTTGTTGAGGCTGTTCTTCCTTATATGAAAACCAATATGCGTCAGTCAAAGATAATCTCTTATGGTAAACAGGCGCTTACAGAGGGCTGGGTAAACTACCAGATGAATCAGGGAACATTCCCCTCAGAGGACACAAGAGCAACTGCCTCAATGGGCAGAGTCGGTTCCTGCTGGATTGTTGACTATCCTCTTGCAGCACAGCAGCTTCAGAAGCTTCTTTACGGAAAGACAAATATTGCACTTGCTCCTGACCGTGTTAATGTTCTTAATAACTATCTTGTATATAATCCTGAATACACAAATCCCTCATACAGTACAACGGGTGGTTACTACGGTACAACAGGTGAGGATGTAACCGGTGAGTCGTTTCAGACGACCGGTTCCGAAACCACAACGAACTGGTGGCAGGGAATTTTAGGTGGAGACGAAACAACTACGGCACCGCCCGTTACAGAGGAAAACACAACACTTCCTCCCGCTCCGCCACCTGTGGTGACAGATCCGCCTACGGAAGCACCCACCGATTCAGGTGTGAACATTCCGGGATTTTAATCAATAAAAAAGCACTCCGCATTTTTGAAAAATACGGAGTGTTTTTTATTTTCTTTTTATTAAAGGTTAGCGAAAATAGCTGTGAAAGCGTCAATTGCAGCCTGAAGAGGGCCTTCTGTGAAATCAAACCAATCGAAGAGAGATGCAAGTGAATCCCAGTTGATTCCCTGAATGCTGCCTACGAAAGACTGAATAACGTTTTCCCAGGGTATGCTTGAGAAAAAGTCTGTTACCATTGTGATGATTGCGTTAACATCCATTTTTATTAGCTCCTTTCATTGTCTGTATTTTACAAGAATATTATAACTTATTTTGAAATAAAGTCAATAGAACAGTGTGATTTCTAATAATTCTTAAGTTTTTGTCTGACGACAAATTATGAATGAGGTGATAAAATCCCTTGTTGCTTTTTATGTGACAAGGGATTTTGCTGTAACAGATGCGGTACTGCTGAAAAACAATACTGTATGAATTTATTTTTCCGTAGTTTACTTCCTGTTATTTAACTCTCTTCACTATTGCAAAATGGTATTGTTTTTGGTATAATATCTTTATTATATTATTATATTCTCAGGGAGGGGTTCTGAAGGTGAAACTGAAGGACAAAATTTTCGGTTTGCTCAGTAACATGAGAAAATACTGGAATACACCGGCAGAAGGCAGATATGTACCTTACAAAGAAATCGCAGCATATTCCGGCGGCGGCATCGGTGCATATATGATTATCACAATCGGCTCAGCCTGTATTCTCGGTACAGGTAACACGCTTATTTCAAGCACACTTGGTGTTGACGCTGTTGATATGTACATTATGCATATCATCGCAGTTCTGGCAAATATGCCGATGACTGCAATACGCGCGAATATCATCGACAACACCCGTAACAAAGCAGGTAAATACAGACCTTACATAGTTTCTATGGCAATTCCCACTGCAATTATAGCGGTGACAATGGTCTGGTTCCCCTATGTAAAGCTCGGTGCAATTCTGCCCGAAGGTCAGCTTTTCGGTGAAAGCTATGCATATATTGCTAAATGTGCAATTATAATGCTTCTCAACCTTGCCTTGCATTTCGTTTATTATTTCTTCTATGACGGATATGAAAACCTTATCCATGTTATTTCTCCCAACACTCAGGAGAGAGCAGATGTACAGTCAATCAAGAGCGTTGTTTATTCATTTGCACCCACAGTTGTAAATCTTGTATCACCTCTTATTGCAAAACACGTTTTCCATACTAATATGACTGACATTCGTGTTTACAGACTTCTTTATCCCATTCTTGCAGTTGGCGGTATTCTTCTTTGTATGGTCGTTTACAAAAACACTGAAGAAAAAATTGTTCAGGCAAGAACTCATGTCCAGAAAATCAGATTCATTGATGCTTTCCGTGAGGTTGCAAAGAATAAATATTTCTGGATTATTTCCCTTGCAGGTTGGATCGGATTCCTCGAATCATCCTTCCTTAACATTATGTATTGGCTCTATAACTATGGTGGCGCCTGTTCGGGTGATGCATACAGCCTTATTTATACAATTTACGGTAACGCATCATTGTGGGGTATGCTACTGGCACCTTTCTGTATCAGAAGATGGGGCAAGAAAGCAGTGCTGCTTGTTACGAACTTCTTCAATGTTGTGTTTATTCTCTTGATGCTTCCCATAACAAGAGAACTTAATGGTGCTACAATATGGCTCGTTCTCTGTTGCCTCTATATGAACGCATTTATGGGTTCTTTTGCCCACATTCTCGGACCTACTGTCCAGGCAGATATAAGAGACTATCAGCAGTATAAATCAGGTGAAAGAATCGACGGTATGTTCTCCGTTGTTGGCTTGATTGGTACAGTTATCACCCTTGCAACATCGTCCGTTCTTCCTGCTGTTTATGAAAGGGGCGGTATCACAAAAGAAAACGCAGCAATCGTTACTTCCGACCCTGAAATTCTCAGCCGTGTCATAGACGGCAAAACAGTAGGACAGCTTCTTGCTGAACAGTTTGCAAACGGTCAGGATAACTACAACAACGCATATTCAGCACTTTATGACCCGGATATTCTTCTGCCGCTTCTTCATGTGCTTATTATACTTTCTGCTTTTGGTGCTTTGATGAATGTTATTCCTTACTTCTGGTACGATTTCAACGAGAAAAAGCAGAAATCTGTCATCAGAGTTCTTAAGGTCCGTGCATTGTTTGAGGACTTCGGTAACGGTGTTCTGAAGGATAAGGACCTTATTGAAACAGTTGAGATTATTAAGAATGCACAGGAAATGGCTACGAAAGAGCCTAAAGTTCTTGATAAAAAATCATATAAATCTATCAGCGACAAGGCTGAAAGAAAAGAAGCAAAGAAAGCATACAAGGCTGATAAGGAATTCAACGATGAAATTGAGATTTCAAAGTTTGTGTGCGAAGAACTTGCAAAATTCTCAACTCCCGTTTATACCGGTCTTATTCCTCAGTGGAGAACAATTTACGGCAAGGGCCTTCAGGGACTTCTTACAATGGACAAGAAAGAAATTGCTATGGAAATCCGTGAGGCAAAGGCTATGCCTAAGTCAAACAAGGTTGAAAAGGAAGCCCGTTCACTTGCTCTTGAAACAGCCAAGAAGAAAAAGTATGCTCTTTCAATGATCAGAAAGCATTTCTCAAACGACAAAGCTTTCGAAAAACCTGATTACAACATCATTCAGGGCTATTACGAAAGAGAAGACCAGATTGATGTTGAGATGAAAGAGCTTTATCAGTCACTTGCAGATGCAAAGAAGACAAAGACTCCGATTGACTCTGCATCAGTGAAAGAGAAAATCAAGGCTCTCAAGGCTGAAAGAAAATTACTCAAGCCTCTTGAGAAAGAAGAGTCAGATAAAATCACAAACTTTACTGTTGCTGCGAAACCGTACCTTGATGCACAGAAAATGCTTGTCCAGATGGAAAACTATTCTCACCTTGACGACGTTTTCGCTATGTACGAAGAAGCAAAGGTTAATGCATAAAATAATCTCCCTTATCGGCGCACGGCGTCCGGTAAGGGAGATTTTTCTTTTATTCTACTGTCACGGATTTGGCAAGATTTTTCGGCATATCAATGTTACATCCTCGTATTTCTGCCACAAAATATGCAAACATCTGCAGTGGGATGATTTCCAGCAGGGGCAGGAAAATGTCAGGGCAGGAGGGGATTTCCAGCACTTTATAACTTTCTTTGTTCATCTTACCTTCTGTGCTGAGACAGATTATGTCTGCGCCTCGTGAAATTACCTCTTCAATATTGGAGAGGGTTTTGCCGAAAAGTCTTTTGTTTGCGCAGATTGCAAAGACGGGTGTGCCTTTGTCGATGAGGGCGATTGTGCCGTGTTTCAGTTCACCTGCAGGTAGGCTGAAAGAACTGATATAGCTGATTTCCCTGAGCTTCAGAGAGGCTTCGGCAGCTGAAGCGTAATCTGTGTTTCTTCCGATGAAGAACATTTCGTTTACATTTCCGTATTCCTCAGCAAGGTCTCTTACTCTCCGTGTGTCTGACAGGATTTCTGAAATTTTTTTGGGGATTTTCAGAAGCTCATCTGCATAAAATGAGAGTTCCTTATCTGTGAGAGTTTTCCGTATATCTGCCACGTGCAGTGCAAACATATAAAGTGCCGCAACCTGACTGAGATATCCTTTCGTTGTGGCAACTGCGATTTCTCTTCCTGCTCTTGTAGGGATTACATAGTCACTTTCGTTGGCTATGGTGGAAGGCAGGACATTGACAATGCCGATTACAAATGCTCCTTTACTGTTTGCAAGGCGAAGTGCGGCGATTGAGTCGGCAGTTTCGCCGCTCTGGGAAATAATGATAACGGGTGTTTTATCACTGAGTGGCGGATTTCTGTATCTGAATTCAGAAGCCACATCAACCTCCGTCGGGATTCTGCACATTTCCTCAATTGCGATTTTTCCTGCAAGAGACGCGTGATATGCTGAGCCACAGGCGACAATATAGATTTTTTCAGCCTTCATAATTTCCAGGGAAAGTTCCTTGATTTCGTCAAGGAAGATTTTTCCGTTTCGCACCTTTTCTCTGAGAAGCTTTTCAATTTTTTTCGGCTGTTCATAGATTTCTTTCAGCATAAAATGCTCGAAATTTCCTTTTGTCAGGTCTTCTGATGTGAGCGAAATTTTTGTAAAAGTTTTTTCTTTTTCTTTCAGGTCGAAGTCTAAAAATCTTATCTCATTTTTTCTGATTTCCGCAATTTCTCCGTCATCAAGAAACACCGCTTCTTCTGCATATTCTGCCATTGCGCCGGTGTCTGAGGCCACAAAATTTTCATTTTTCCCTCTGCCTACTGCCAGTGGACTTGCTTTCTTTACGGCATATATGGTGTCATCTGAATCTGTGCAGAGCACGGCTGCTGCAAAAGAGCCATCAAGAGAGGAAAAGGTTTTTTGCAGAGCCTCTTTTATGTTTCCGTTGTAATGATAGGAAAGAAGCTGAGGGATAACCTCGGTGTCGGTTTCCGAATAAAATTTATATCCTTTTTTCTCAAGCTCGTTTCGTATGACAGCGTGGTTTTCAATTATTCCGTTGTGGACAACGCTGAATTTTCCGTCACCTGAAAAGTGAGGATGAGCGTTGGTTTCGTCAGGCTTTCCGTGAGTTGCCCATCTGGTGTGACCGATTCCCGTACTGCCTGTGAGATTTTTGTTTTTCAGCTTTTCTTCCAGTGATGCAAGTTTTCCTTCGCTTTTCACAGCGCTGATTTTTCCGTTCTCGGCAAGAGCAATCCCGGAGGAATCGTAGCCTCTGTATTCTAATTTTTTCAGACCGTTAATAAGTATATTTTCAGCATCTCTGTTTCCGTTGTATCCTATTATTCCGCACATGAAAATCATCCTTTCAGTAAAAGTATAGGAAAAATTTTTCAGATTATGCGAAAATTTCTTTTTATGACAGTTTATGTTATTGAAAACACAGTCCCGGTGTGATAAAATATAAATACAGTCAGAAAAGGAGGTGCCTGAAATGGTATATTTCTGGATAGCACTGACTGTTGTTCTCGTGGTGGTTGAAGCGCTTACGGTTCAGCTTGTCACCATCTGGTTTGCGGCCGGTTCACTATCTGCGGTGATTGCGGCTCTCGCAGGTGCAGACACTTTGTGGCAGTGCATAATTTTTGCGGCGGTGTCACTTATTTCGCTCCTGCTTTCAAGACCATATGTGAAAAAAGTAATCGAAAAAAAGGCAGTTCCCACAAACGCTGACAGATGTATCGGCAAGGAAGCTATGGTTATAGAAACTATTGACAACCGCGCCGGTCACGGACAGATAAAAATCGGCGGTGAGATCTGGACAGCGCGAAGCGAGGATGGCAGTGTCATCGAAGAAGGCGAAATAGTGCTGATTAAGAAAATCGAAGGCGTAAAAGTAATTGTAGAAAAAATAAAAACTGAAATAACACATTAAGAAAGGAAGAAAATTATGATTTGGTTTTTCATTGGCTTAATAATTATTGCACTTGTTATTGTTGTCCTGAACATTAAAATCGTACCTCAGTCTAAGGCATATGTTATTGAAAGACTCGGTACCTACCGTGTCACATGGCAGACAGGTCCTCATATGAAAATACCCTTTATTGAAAGAGTTGCAAAAATCGTATCTCTCAAAGAACAGGTTGTGGATTTCCCGCCTCAGCCCGTTATTACAAAGGATAACGTAACAATGCAGATTGACACAGTTGTGTTCTATCAGATTACTGACCCCAAGCTTTACACTTACGGTGTAGAAAGCCCCATCTCAGCTATTGAAAATCTGACAGCTACAACTCTTCGTAATATTATCGGTGAACTTGAGCTTGACCATACTCTCACATCCCGTGACACAATCAACGCAAAAATCAGAGGCATTCTCGACGATGCAACAGACCCGTGGGGCATCAAGGTCAACCGTGTTGAACTGAAAAACATTCTTCCTCCCAAAGAGATTCAGGAAGCGATGGAAAAGCAGATGAAGGCAGAGCGTGAAAGGCGTGAAGCTATTCTCCGCGCCGAGGGTGATAAGGCAAGTCGCGTGCTTGTGGCAGAAGGTGTGAAGGATTCGGAAATCCTCGAGGCTGAAGCAAAGAAAGAAGCTGCAATCCTCAGAGCTGAAGCTGTCAGGGAAGCAAAAATCCGTGAAGCGGAAGGTGAGGCTGAGGCTATCCTCAAAGTGCAGACAGCTTATGCTCAGGCAATTGAACTTATCAATAAGTCAAATCCCGGTGAAGGCTATATTGCAATCAAGAGTCTTGAAGCTTTTGAGAAGGCTGCCGACGGTAAGGCAACAAAGATTATCATCCCTTCTGAGATTCAGTCACTTGCAGGTCTTGCAACAAGCTTTAAGGAACTTGTATCTGACGATAAAAAAGAAGAATAACCTATAAAACAAGCGGTTTCCCCGTGGGTGGCATCATCTTCGGGGAGCCGTTTAAATTTTTTCTTGAAAAACAAATTATTTAATGGTATACTGAAAATACCAAAGGAGGTATGACAATGTTTATCGTGAAAATTCTGAAATCAATTCTCTATCCGGGTTGGGCACTTTTCAGTGCTTTTATAATCCTTCTCTCGGGACTTATCAACGGTGGAGATATCACCTGCTCACCCAATGCGGAGCTTATCAGAACAGACAAATTCACTCTTGATGAAGCACTTCTGATGAGTCAGGGCATCACCACAGACGGTGAGTATTATTACACCGCCGGTTCAATTGCTGCTGTTGACCTTGTAGGTATGGCAAAATGGACAGTGGACGGATTTGAGAAAGTTACCTACACTCACGCTGCAATTCCCAAGGAAATCAAAGAAAAATATAACAGCGACCACATAGGTGGCATCAGTTATTATGACGGAAAAATTTATGCTGCAACAGAGGATGAAACAGATACATATAACCTTATTCTGATCTATGATGCTGAAACTCTCGAGTTTACAGGTGAATATTACGATTTGGGAACTGAGTATCTTGATGACGGTATTCCATACTGCGCAGTAGATGCAGACAACGGATACCTCTACACATCACCTTTCCACGAAACAGACTGGATTCTTGCGTATAATCTTAAGGATATGACATTCTCTCACAAGATTATGCTTTCAGAGCCTGTTGACAGAATTCAGGGTGCTGAATATTATGACGGACTTCTTTATATGTCATACGATGTGAGCGATTCTGCAACAGAAAAGGTGCAGACTGTTGATGTGAAGACAGGTAAGGTGGAAACACTCTTTGAAAGAACAGTCAGCGGCAGAGACCACGAGGCTGAGGGGCTGACGGTTTATCCTATGGATGACGGCTCATTTATACATGTTGCCGATTATGACAAGCTTATTTCTGTAAACATCAGACATTATTCTCTGGTAAAATAAAATTATAAAAGAATCACCCGATACGGTAAAGTATCGGGTGATTTCTGCTTCTTTCTCAGAACTCTTTTTTGTTCTCGTTTTCTCTGCTTTTCTTGTTCTGATTCTGCTGGTTCTGGTTGTTCTGCTGATTCTGCTTGTTCTGGTTGTTCTGGTTGTTCTGTTTGTTCTGATTGTTCTGGTTGTTCATTATGAAACCTCCTTGATGATAAGTTAGGGTAATCCCTGACTTATTGTTTACTTAAAAGAGGCTTTTATACATTTCTCCGAAATCATAAATAAATTTATCGGAAACCTTTCTGATTTCTTCAATATCCTTTTCCGAGCTTTTGTCATAAACTCCCACGCAGTAACATCCTGCTTCTTTAGCTGAAAGGATAGCCGTAGCGATGTCCTCAAAAACTACACATTCAGAGGGATTTATTCCCATTTTTTCACAAGCTTTTTGGTAGATGAGAGGGGAATCCTTTCCCTTGCCCACATCCCTTACTGTGATGATGAAAGAGAAAGCGTTTCTGATTCCGTTTTTGATAAGACACTCTTCAAACATTTCGATGTCAGAGGCGGTTGCGACGGCGAGGGACACGCCTTTTTCTTTGAGAGAAAGAATAAATTCCTTTGCATAAGGCTTTAGTTTTACATTTTCGGAATATTCTTTTTTTGCAGTTTCCTGCCACTCTGCGATAATTTCTTCAATGCTTTCTTCTATGCCGTAGGTGTCTTTTGTGTAGTGGGCAGCACCAACTGTGCCGAGAGGGGAAATAGTCTGTACATAGCCCTCAGGGACAGGCATATTTCTTGATGTAAAAAATAATTCGTCAACCTTTTTCCAGAGCCCCATTGAGTCGAGGACCGTGCCGTCAAGGTCGAAGATTGCACCTTTAAAATTTTTCATTTCACACCTCATAAAATCAGTTTACAGAATTATATCATATTTATGAAAAAATTTAAAGTTTAATTTGTTGTAAAGTTTTGTCATCGGTGTTATAATGTAATTATTAATTATAATGAGGAAGTATATTTATGTTTGGAAAAAAATCCGTGATTGCAGAATACGCAAACAAGGTTGTGCCTGAGGAAAGACAGCTTCTCTGGCAGGAAACCGACTTTGTCGCCCATCTTTTCTTCGGAGTGAACACTTTTGTATCTGTTGATGAGGGAGACGGAAAAACAGAGGCTAAGGCGTTTTATCCTACGGATATTGATGTTGCCTCCTGGGTGGAAACCTGTGCTTTTGCAGGAATCAAAGGTATTCTTATCACAGCTAAGCATCACGACGGCTTCTGTCTGTGGAGAACAAAAACAACAGAATATTCAGTAGCTTCCTCACCTTATCTTGACGGAGACGGTGACATTATAAAAGAACTTTCAGAGGAATGCAGAAAGCAGGGGATGAAATTCGGTTTCAGTTTTTCACTCTGCGACAGAAACACAGAAAAAACAGGTGAAGAATTTGAAAAACTTATTCTTGACCAGCTTGAAGAACTGCTTACCTCCTACGGCGAAATTTATGAAGTGAAGCTTGACACGGGCAGAGAAAATGTTTCAGTTGATATAGAAAAAATCTGTGAGCACATCCGCAGAATCAGTCCTGAAACAGTCATTTCAAACGGACCCGATGCAAGACATCTTGGTAATACAAGTCTTGTTGTCAGAACTGCTGAGTGGAATGTGCTTCAGCCTGTCTGCAGCTATCAGAAAATAATGAAAATCGATGAGAGCCGTGAACATACATTCAGAAAAAAAGATTTCTCAGGAAAAATGGAGCTTGACCTTGGAAGCCGTAAAGCTCTTAAAAATGCAAATTCACTTTGTTGGCATCCGTATTTTGCTGATGTTTCAATGCGTGAGAGTCTTTTTTATGACAGAGAACAGGATATGCGTTCGATGTTTCTTCAGAGACTGAAGGATATCTATTTTATGGTTACGGGTGCAGGTGGTGTTCTCCAGATCGGAATACCGATTGACCGATGCGGAAGAATCCATCCGGAAGAGAGTGTGACACTCCGTTCCTTCGGTGCCGATATGGAAATTCTGATGAATAAACCTATTATGAAACAGTCGGAAATTACTGCGTCACACGGCGGAGAATCTGCAGAAAACCTTAAAAATGATGAAGATACATATTACTGTTCAGGAAAAACAGAAGATAAAATCGAAATTACCGTGAACTTCGGCGAAGAGAAGATCATCAGGCTTATTGAGCTTTGCGAAAATATCAGAACGGGTCAGCAGATTGAAGAATTTTCAATTTATACACTTGAGGGCAGAAAATATAAAAAAGCCGAAAGTCATACAACTGTCGGTTCAAGAAGGCTTATTGTTCCTAAAAAGCCTGTAATAACAAGCTCAGTGAAAATAGTAATCGAGAAAACGAGAGGCTTTGCAACACTCAAAAAGCTTGAATTCTATTCTGCATAAATTTGTATAAATATTCAGAAAAGTCTTGACAAGGTAAAAGTACGGTGATATAATTTCAATAATCTTTTGAGCAGGAGAGAATGTAGAATGTTCAAGTCAATCCGTACAGCATTTTATTACTTTTACTTTTACTTTATCGGTTTTTCGGTAAGGTCCGGTAAGTTTTGCTGTAATTGAGATTGAAAAAGATTTTTATATCAGATTTTCAAATCCCACAGTAAAATTTACTGTGGGATATTTTTTTGAGTGAGGTGCCCGGAATGAAAGTAGGAGTAGTAGGTTTAGGTCTTATCGGTGGCTCATTTGCAAGAGCCATAAAGGAAATGACATCTCATCAGGTTTATGTCTCTGACATTTCGTCTGAAGTGCTGAAAAATGCAAAGCAAGATGGTGCATATGACGAGATAATGACTGAGGAAAATATTTCTCAGTGCGACCTGATTCTCATCTCCCTTTACCCTGAAACTGCAGTTGCTTTTATTGAAGAGAACAAGGATAAAATCGGCAAAGGTGCAATTGTGGTGGATTGTTGCGGTGTAAAGAGATTTGTCTGCGACAAAATGAGAGAAATCACACGAAACTGTCAGTTTACATTCGTGGGCGGTCATCCTATGGCAGGTACTCAGAGCTGGGGCTATGCATATTCCCGTGCCAGTATGTTCAGGGGTGCATCAATGATTCTTACTCCCGAGGAGAATATACCTGAAAAGATTGTTTATGACCTTAAGGAATTTTTTCTCAGTGTCGGCTTCGGTACGGTTAAAATTACAACTGACGAGGAACACGATAAGATCATCGCATTTACATCGCAGCTTCCTCACGTGATTTCCAATGCATATGTCAAAAGTCCCGAAGCGTACAAGCAGAGAGGTTTTTCGGCGGGAAGCTATAAGGATATGACGAGAATTTCAAAGCTGAACGCAAAAATGTGGACAGAGCTTTTCCTTGAAAATGCAGATTTCCTTGCATCTGAAATTGACATTCTTATTGAAAACCTGAAAAAATACAGCGATACAATCAAAGAAAAAGATAAAGAAAAGCTTGAGGCACTTCTCGAAGAGGGTGCAGAGAGCAAAAGGCAGGCGAAGTAAAAATGAAAACCGTAAAAGTGGATGCGTCAAGATGCTACGATGTAATAATCGGATGCGGAGCAAGAGAAATCCTTCCGTCGAAGATAAAGGAAATGTTTTCTTCAGCAAAGGCTATGATTGTCACTGACAGCCGTGTTTCATCCCTGCATCTTGAAAAAATTCAGAAGAAACTGACTGAAAACGGAATCGAGAATGACTGCTTTGTTTTCCCCGAAGGAGAGAAGTCAAAGTCACCGGATGTCCTTTTTTCGCTTCTTGAAGAACTTGCAGAAAAGCGTTTTACAAAAAGCGATGTGCTTATCGCTCTTGGTGGAGGAGTGACGGGTGACCTGACAGGTCTGGCGGCAGCACTGTTTCTCAGAGGCATACACCTTATAGGGATGCCCACAACACTTCTTTCAGCCGTGGATTCATCGGTAGGCGGAAAAACTGCAGTAAATCTCAAAGCAGGAAAAAATCTTGCAGGAGTTTTCAATCAGCCCGAGCTTGTTCTTTGTGATACAGAGCTTCTTGAAACTCTTACAGATGAAATATTTGCCGACGGAATGGCAGAGGTTATTAAATACGGTGTTCTTGCTGATGAAGATTTGTTCAATCTCGTAAAGGACGGAAATGTAAAAGAAAATCTTGAAGAAATCATCGCAAGATGCGTGGAAATAAAAAGGGATATCGTAGGCGAAGACGAATTCGACACGGGAAAACGACAGCTTCTTAATTTCGGTCATACGCTCGGACACGCAATTGAGGCGGAAAGTGAATTCCGGATTTCGCACGGCACTGCTGTTGCTATGGGAATGGTCCTTGCGTCGGAGATTTCCAACAAAAACAACCTTACAGAATGTAATATTGCAGAGGAAATCAGAACTGCCTGTGAGAAGAATTTACTGAAAACATTTTGTCCCTATTCACTGAAAACGCTTTCATCTTTTGCAGGAAGTGACAAAAAAATTGAGGGGAAAACAATCTCGTTCATTGTTCCCGAAAAAATGGGAAAATGCGTCAGAGTTAAGCTTTCGCTTGACAAATTTGCAGAAATGCTGGAGTGAATAATATGGTAGCAGAAATAACACCCCATAAGCTGACGGGGGAAATTGATGCAATCGCTTCAAAGTCAGTTGTCCACAGAATGTTAATCTGTGCAGCTCTGGCTGACGGAAAAAGCGAAATTACAACGAATACAACATCTGTTGATATAGAGGCGACGGCGTCAGCACTCAGGAGTATGGGCGCGGATATTGAAAAAAAGGGAAACACATTTATTGTCAATCCTATAAAAGATACGGGAAAATGTCTTGTAGACTGTAAAGAAAGCGGGTCAACTCTTCGTTTTCTTGTTCCCGTGTGTGCATCGCTGGGAAAAAGTGCTGTTTTTACCGGCAGCGGCAGACTTCCGGAAAGACCGATGAAGATACTTACCGATGAAATGAAAAATCACGGTGTAAGTGTCAGTGACACATTTCCTGTTGAAATTTCAGGAAAGCTTGAAAAAGGCGTCTACATTCTCGATGGCTCCGTTTCATCTCAGTTTGTGACAGGTCTTCTTCTTTCTCTTCCTCAGGCAGGAGGCGGAGAAATTCATCTTACGGGCACTGTTCAGTCAAGGTCCTATATAGATATAACGCTTTCAGTTATGGAAAAATTCGGCGTAAAGGTTGAAGTGAAAGGAAACACATTCATCGTGCCAGACAAAAGCTTTTCACCTGCCGTGCTCACCGCAGAGGGAGACTGGTCCAATTCGGCTTTCTTTCTTGCGGCAGGAGTGAAAGTGAACGGACTTGATGAAAACTCAGAGCAAGGGGACAGAAAAGTAGTTGCTCTTCTTGGAAAGCTTGAGAATAAAAAAGGCAGAATTACTGTTGATGTGTCAGATATTCCCGATTTGGTACCCGTTCTCGCTGTAAAAGCAGCAGTGAGAGAGGACGAAACAATCTTCGTAAATGCGGAGAGACTCAGAATCAAGGAAAGCGACAGAATAGAGTCAACAGTCACAATGATAAATGCTCTCGGCGGAATGGCAGAGGGCACGGACAGTACAATAAAAATCTGCGGCACATCCATCCTCAGAGGCGGCAGAGTTTCGTCCTTTAATGACCACAGAATTGTAATGGCAGCTGCAATCGGTGCCGTTTTTTCAGAGGGTAAGGTTATAATTGACGGTGCTGAGGCTGTCAGAAAATCATATCCTGAATTTTTTGAGGATTATAAAAAGCTTGGAGGTATTTGCTATGTCCAATAGTTTTGGAGAAAGATATAAAATAACAGTATTCGGTCAATCCCATTCTGAGGCAATCGGTGTTGTGATTGACGGGCTTCCTGCAGGAAAAAAGCTTGATATGGACAGAATTTATAAGTTTATGGAGAGAAGAGCACCTGGCAGGAATGATTTTTCAACACAGAGAAAAGAAGAGGATATGCCGAAGATTATTTCAGGTGTTGTTAACGGAGTAACTTGTGGTGCTCCTTTGTGTGCAATAATCGGGAACCACGACACACGCTCTGCCGATTACGACAACATTAAGCTTGTGCCCCGTCCCGGTCACTCGGATTTTACTGCATTTGTCAAGTTCGATTACGAGAACGACATCCGTGGCGGCGGACAGTTTTCGGGCAGACTTACGGCACCTATCTGTTTTGCAGGGGCGGTATTTATGCAGTTCCTTGAAAATGAAGGTATAAAAATCGGTGCGCATATAGAAAGAATCTGTGGAATCGCAGATGAAAGATATAATCCCGTGAATGTGGATTTTGCATCGGTGGATGAAAAGGATTTTCCCGTAATTGATGATGAACAAGGAAAGAAGATGCTTGAAAAAATTGAAGAGGCAAGACAGAATCAGGATTCCGTAGGCGGTGTTATTGAATGTGCAATTACAGGAATGCCTATCGGATTCGGTGAGCCTATGTTTGACGGCGTTGAAAACACTATCAGCCGTGCAGCTTTTGCTATTCCCGGGGTCAAAGGCATTGAATTCGGAGCAGGTTTTGAATGTGCAGATCTTCTCGGCTCACAGAATAATGACCCTTTCCGTTTTTCGGGTAACAATTCGGGTAACAATATTATAACGGAAACTAACAATCACGGTGGCGCTTTAGGTGGTCTTACATCAGGTATGCCCGTTGTTTTTCGTGTTGCAGTGAAGCCTACACCGTCAATCGGCAAAGAGCAGAGGTCAGTGAATATGCAGACCTGCGAAGATGAAAATCTCGTTGTCAAAGGCAGACACGACCCTTGTATTGTACCCAGAGCTGTACCGTGTATTGAAGCGATTGCGGCTATTGCAATAATGAATCTCTGAGGTGAGAGAAATGAATATAGATGAACTTAGAAATAATATTGACAGAATTGATTCTGAAATTACAAAGCTTTTTCAGGAAAGAATGGAAATATCAGCAGCTATCGCCGACTATAAAGTCGAAAACGGACTTGCGGTCTTCGATGCTGAGAGAGAAAGAAAGGTTATAAACAAGGTTACATCAGAGGTGTCTGATGAATTTGTTCCTTATACAAAAACTCTCTACACAACTATGTTTGACCTGAGCCGTTCTTATCAGAGAAAAAGAATGAACAACTCTTCGCCCATCAGGAATAAAATTGATTCTATAATTTCTTCAACACCCGTTCTTCGTCCCGAAAGAGCAGTTGTTGCCTGTCAGGGTGTGGAGGGAGCGTATTCACAACACGCTTGTGACAAAATGTTCAAATATCCCGAAATCAGGTATTATCCCAACTTTGACGATGTTTTCAAGGCTGTTGACAGAGGAGAGTGCCGTTACGGTGTTCTGCCCATTGAAAACAGTAACGCAGGGTCTGTTGATAGTGTCTACGACCTTATGGCGAAATATAAGTTTTACATTGTCCACAGTACAAAGCTTTTCATTGAACACGCGCTTCTTACAAATTCAGGTGTTGCCCTTTCAGATATTAAGGAGATTTTCTCTCACGAACAGGCAATAAATCAGTGCTCAAAATTCATAGCATCCTTAGGTCCCGATGTTAAGGTGACAGTCTGCAAAAACACAGCCGAGGCAGCGAAAATTGTTTCTGCAAGTGGCAGGTCTGACGCTGCGGCAATCGGCTCAAAGGATTGCGCTGAACTTTATTCGCTCAAGGCTATTGCGTCAGGCGTTCAGAACAGCGGTAACAATTATACCCGCTTCATTCTCATTTCAAAGAATCTTGAAATTTATCCCGGTGCAAAGAAGACAAGTATGATGATGTCTGTTGCCCACAGACCGGGTTCACTTTATAATATAATTGCCCGTTTCACTGCGCTGGGACTTAATATGACAAAGCTTGAAAGCCGTCCCATCCCCGGAAGTAACTTTGAATTTATGTTCTATTTCGATATTGACGAGTTCATTTACAGTGAGGAACTGAAAAGTCTTATTGCCGAGCTTGACAAGGACAGCGAAAACTTTACATATCTCGGTAGCTACACGGAGGACTGAATATGTTCGGTTTACTTGGCAGAAAATTAGGACATAGTCTTTCGCCGCAGATTCACGGAAAGCTGGGTTCATATTCGTATGAACTTTTCTGCAGAGAGCCTGATGAGTTGGAAGAATTTTTTTCAGACAAAACCCTGAAAGGTTATAATGTGACAATACCCTATAAGGTTGAGGCGTACAAGGCTTGTGATGAGGTGTCGGAAAGAGCGGAAAGAATCGGCAGCGTGAACACCTGTATCAGAAGAAGTGACGGCACACTCTACGGAGATAACACCGATTATTTCGGCTTTTCTTATATGGCTAAAAGGTCAGGTGCATCTTTTGAAAACAAAAAAGTTCTCGTTCTCGGAAGTGGCGGTGCGTCACTTACCGTAAGATGCGTTGCAGAAGACGAGGGTGCGAGAGAGGTTGTTGTTGTTTCAAGAAAAGGTGAAAACAATTACGAAAACATTTCCCGTCATTATGACGCTGAAATTATCGTCAACACAACTCCCGTGGGAATGTATCCTCACAACGGTGAAAGACTTATCGCACTTGAAAAATTTACTTCCTGCGAATGTGTTCTTGACCTGATTTATAACCCTTTGAAAACGCAGCTTCTCCTTGATGCGGAAGAGCTCCGTATTCCGTCGGCAAACGGACTTGTGATGCTTGTTGCTCAGGCTGTGAAATCAGCAGAGCAGTTTATGGAAAAATCAATCCCGGAAGAAGAAATTGACAGGGTTTATTCTTCACTTCTTGCAGAAGAGAGGAATATAGTGCTCATCGGTATGCCGGGAAGCGGGAAAACAACCGTAGGAAAGCTTCTTGCAAAGCGTCTCGGAAGAGAATTTGTTGATACCGACAGTATGGTCGAAGAAAAAGAAAACAGAAAAATCCCCGAAATCTTTTCTCAGATGGGCGAAAAATATTTCAGAGATGCAGAAACGGAATGCGTGAAAGAGGCAGGGAAAAAGCTGGGTCAGGTAATTGCCACAGGCGGTGGCGCAGTTATGAGGGAAGAAAACAGAAATTCACTGAAAGAAAACTCCGTTATTGTTTATCTTCAGAGAGAATTACAATTTCTTGCCACAGAGGGCAGACCTTTATCAGAGAGTGAAGAAAAACTGAAAGAAATGCATAAAGTCAGATATCCCGTCTATAAAGCCCTTGCTGATTTTATCGTGCAGGTGAGTGATGACGAAAATATAACAACAGATGAGGTGGAAAAATGCGTATTTTAGTAATTAACGGACCCAATCTCAATATGCTGGGAATCCGTGAGCCTGAAATTTACGGCAGAAAAACATACAAGGATTTGTGCGATATGATTTCATCATTCTGCAGTGAAAAGGGTATTGAAGCAGAAATCTATCAGTCAAATTATGAGGGCGATATCGTGACAAAAATTCAGCAGTCTTACGGAAAAACAGACGGCATTGTCATCAATCCCGCAGCATATACACATACTTCTGTTGCAATCCTCGATGCGCTGAAAGCAGTAGGCATCAGAACATGCGAGGTGCATATTTCGGATGTGAATGAAAGAGAGCCTTTCAGACACCTTTCATATGTTTCATATTATGCAGAAAAATCCTTTATCGGTATGGGCTTTGAGGGCTACATCGAGGCAATAAAATATCTGACGGAATTATAATTGTTTTGCGGTTTCAATCACCGATGTGCGACAACGGAATTTACACCCTGAATGTCAGACTTTGCTCTGATATTCGGGGTATTTTTTTATTTCTTTTAATAATTATTCATAAAGAATTCATTATTTTTCCAATTTCACTTGACAAGATAGGCATATGGGTATAAAATATCATAGATGGTGTATATCCAAAAATATGGGTACATCATGTAGTGTTTTTATTCTGATTCTTTTGATGAATATGATTTACAAGTTTAACAAGAAGGAGGTGCTAATCTATTTTGGATACATTCGTTTGGGTAATTATTGCCGTTGCCGCTGCAGTTGTTTTTGGTGTGGTGGGTTATATCATCGGCGGTTTACATAGAAAAAAGGTTGCAGAAGCTACAATCGGTTCTGCAAACAAAGAAGCTGCCCGTATCGTGAACGAGGCTCTCACAGAAGCTGAAACTAAGAAGAAAGAGGCTATTCTTGAAGCTAAGGACGAAATTCACAGGCAGAGAACGGAGACAGAAAAGGAACTCCGTGAAAGACGTTCCGAAGTTCAGCGTCAGGAACGCAGACTCATTCAGAAAGAAGAGGCTATCGATAAAAAGACAGACTCTCTTGAGAAGAAAGACGAAATACTCAGCCAGAAGCTGAAAGAAGCCGAAGACAGATTAATCGAAATAGATAGCATCAAGAGAAGTCAGTTTGAAATGCTCGAAAAAGTTTCAGGTTATACAAGAGAACAGGCAAAGGACCATTTGCTCAAGGCTCTTGATGAGGAACTTACGAGAGAAAAATCCATTAAAATTATGGATTATGAGCAGAAGCTCAGAGAAGAACAGGAAACAATGGCAAGAGAAGTTGTTGCAACAGCAATTCAGCGTTGTGCAGCTGACCACGCTGCTGAAGCAACAGTCAGCGTTGTAGCTCTTCCAAGTGACGAAATGAAAGGCCGTATCATCGGTCGTGAAGGCAGAAATATCAGAACTCTTGAAACTATCACAGGTGTTGACCTTATTATTGACGATACTCCTGAAGCAATTACAGTTTCAAGCTTCGACCCCGTAAGACGTGAGGTTGCAAGACTTACACTTGAAAAGCTTATTACTGACGGACGCATCCATCCTGCACGTATTGAGGAAATGTTTGAAAAATCCCGCAAGGAAGTTGAACAGACAATCAAGCAGACAGGTGAACGCGCTCTTATCGACGCAGGTGTGAACAATGTTCATCCCGAAATCGTCAAGCTTCTCGGTAAGCTCAGATATCGTACAAGTTACGGACAGAATGTTCTTAATCATGCTCTTGAGGTTTCTTATCTTGCAGGTCTTATGGCTGCTGAAATCGGTGCAGATGTAAAACAGGCAAAACGCGCAGGTCTTCTTCACGATATCGGTAAGGCTCTTGACCACGAGATGGAAGGCTCACATATTCAGCTCGGCGTTGAATATGCAAAGAAATATAAAGAGAACGATGCCATTGTTCATGCTATCGCTGCTCATCACGGTGAAATTGAAACAAGAACTGTTGTTGCTGCTCTTGTTCAGGCTGCAGACGCAATTTCTGCTGCGAGACCCGGCGCAAGACGCGAAAATGTTCAGAACTATATCAAGCGTCTTGAAAAACTTGAAGAAATTTCAAATTCATTTGAGGGTGTTGAACGCTCATTCGCAATTCAGGCAGGTCGTGAAGTCAGAATTATGGTTAAGCCTGAGATTATCTCTGATGACGGTATGTCCATCATCGCAAGAGAAATTGTTAAGAAAATCGAAAGTGAGCTGGAATATCCCGGACAGATTAAGGTTAATATTATCAGGGAAAACCGCGCTGTCGATTATGCAAAGTAATTAATTTTCAGACCGCCGAATTTTTCGGCGGTCATTTTTTCAGGCGGACTACGTCTGATTAGTCAGGAGTATTCTATGAAAATTCTTATTCTCGGAGATGTTGTAAGCAACATAGGCTCGGAGCATATCAGAAAAGTTCTGCCTTCTCTCAAAAGAGAAAAGGGGATAAATTTCTGCATAGCCAACGGTGAAAATTCCGCAGCAGGTAACGGAATCACCCCTACCTCGGCACAGTTCCTTTTTGACAGTGGTGTTGATATTATAACAACAGGAAACCACGTTTACAGAAGAAAGGAAATTTATGACTTTCTTGATGAAAGACTTGACATTGTAAGACCTGCGAATTATTATGAATATAATCCCGGCAGAGGTTATGCAAAGGCTGACCTGGGCAGGGTTAAAATAGGTGTTATAAATCTTGCAGGGACATCTTCTATGGATTCTGCCGATAATCCGTTCAGATGTTGTGAGGATGTTCTTGAAAAAATCAGCGACTGCAGGATAAAAATTGTGGATTTCCACGCTGAAACCACAAGTGAAAAAAGAGCGATGGGATTTTTCCTTGACGGAAAAGTTACCTGTGTTTTCGGCACTCACACACATGTTCAGACGGCAGATGAGCAGATTTTGCCCCACGGCACGGCGTATATTACAGATGTAGGTATGTGCGGAGTAAAGGATTCTGTTCTGGGTGTGGATAAAGATATTATAGTGAACAAATTCTATAACGGTATGCCTGCGTTTTTCAACGCTGCCAAGGGCGAATGTATGATAAACGGCATCGTTGTGGAGGCGGATTTGTCAACGGGCAAAGCACTGTCGGTTGAAAGAATCAATTTTTAAAACAGAAAGGGAGGGAGAAAAATGAAGAAAAAGTTTCGCGCACTTGCACTTGTTATGTGTCTTGTTTTTGTTGTGGGAGCTTTTGCATCTTGCTCAACAAGTCTCGGCGAAATCAGGACTGCTACTGCAGAAATTGATGATTCTTCTTCGTTGAAACTCCCCGTCTGCAATACAGATTCTCTTAATCCGTATCTTGCAACAACCCAGTACAATCTTGCTCTTTCTTCGCTCCTTTTTGAGGGACTTGTGAAGGTGGAAGAGAATCTTACGGCAACAAATGTTATTGCAAAAAGCGTTTCCGTTGTGGGAAATACCGTTAATGTGAATATGAATACCTCCTATGTTTTCAGCGACGGAAGTCAGATTACTGCGTCTGATGTGGAATACTCTTTTAATCTGGCAAAGGAAAGCGATAATTTTGCAAAACAGCTGGAGAATTTTGATGAGATTTCTGCTGCCGGAAACAGCGTATCCTTTGTTCTTAAAAATCCCGATAAGCACGCATCACTCTGCCTGGATTTTCCCATTGTGAAAGAGCCGCTTGACGAAGAAAGCAAGACGGTAATCGGCAGTGGCAGATATAAAATTGAAAGTTATCAGTCTCTTGTTTTCAACGAGCGTTGGCATAGTAAAGAGCTTCCGAAGCTGAAAAAAATCAAGCTTGTGAATATGCTTGATACCGTAAGTGGCCCGGAAAGTGTTGAAACAGGCAATATTTCTTATTACTTCCAGGATATGAGCAACGGTGCTTATGTGAGAAAAAATGTCAGAACAAACGAGACGATGATGACTAATCTTGTTTTTCTTGGCATTAATTCAAATAACGAGCATCTGAAGATATCTGAAGTGCGTCAGGCGATTTCCTTGCTTGTGCCAAAAGAGGCAATTGTTGAGGAATCTTTCCTGGGCTTCGGTCAGATTGCGGATACACCATTCTTCCCCGGGTGGAAAGAGCTTGAAAATGTAAGACCTGCTGAGAAAAGCGATGGCACAACTGAGGCGCAGGAGCTTCTTGCAAGTGTGGGTTATTCACGGAAAGAAGACGATGTTCTCGCAAAATTTATGAGACTGCGTATCATTGTCAGCGACAACAATCCTTTGAAAATTTCTGCTGCGGAGAATGTTGCAAATGCACTGAGAACAGCAGGTTTCGATGCAGTTGTTGAAAAAGTTCCCTCAGAGGCTTTTCTGGGCAGACTTCAGCGAGGGGAATACGAGCTTTATATCGGTGAGATGAAAATGTCTAAAAATATGAGCCTTTCACCTTTCTTTTCATACGGTGGAGGTGCTTCATACGGAATTTCTTCAAACGGAAAAATTTCATCTGTCTACAATGATTATTTAAGCGGAAAAGTGACAATTCAGAGATTTGTTGACTATTTCGATGTTGCGGTTCCCTTTGTGCCCATATGCTTCAGAAGCGGTATTGAAATGTATACAAACGAGCTTCATACAGAAAAGTACGGCACCGTTACGGACAGATTTGAAAATATCTATTCTTGGTATTATTGAGGAGGAAAATTCTCAATGCTTAATATAATTTACGGCAAAGCCTCATCGGGTAAAACCGATTATGTAAACGGAGTCCTTGCATCTCTCGCTAAAGAGGGATGTGAGGACTTGTTGCTCATTGTTCCTGAACAATTTTCTTTTACGGCAGAAAGAACTATGCTTTCTCTGCTCGGACCGGAAGATTGCAACAGGGTAGAGGTTGTTATGAGTTTCAGCCATATAGCGGAAACCGTGAGAAAAGAATACGGCTCATCAAAGCTGAAAGAAATCAGTTCATCTGAGAAAATACTTCTGATGAGTATGGCGATAAATGCTGTCAGGGACAAGCTTGATTTTTTTGCAAGGAGAGTTTCTTCAAAGGGCTTTGCGGAAGAAATGATTTCCCTTTGCGACGAGTTCAAGCAAAATGCACTTCTTCCTGAAAATGCTCTTGAGTTTTCCAAAGAGGTTGAATCAAGACCTCTCAGCAGAAAACTTTCCGAGGTTTCAATTATTCTTGAAAGCTACAATGCTCTTCTTGAAAACAGATTCAGTGATCCTTTTGACACACTTTCAAGACTTTATGAAGTTCTTGGCGAATATCTGTTCTTTGAAAATAAAACAGTTGTCATCGACGGATTTTACAGTTTTTCAAGGCAGGAAATAAAAATCATAGAAAGAATACTTTCTCAGGCAAAGGATGTTTATGTAACTGTATGTGCTGATGAGATAAGTCTGGAAAAAGCTGAGAATTATGATATTTTTTCATTTACAAGAAAAACTGTAAGAATTCTCTATGAAACTGCGAAAAGATATAATGTTCCCACAAGAAAAGTAAAAGTCGAGCGTGATGGCGAAGCTTTTTCGCCGGAGCTTGATTTTCTCGAGCAGAATGTTTTCCGTATAGATAAGGAAGAGTTTTCGGAAAAACCTGAAAATGTTGAAATTTTCACGGCGAAAAACATTGAAAACGAGTGCAGATATGTAGCGCTGAGAATCAAGAAATTACTCTATGAGGGTAAGGCGAGATGTCGGGATATTGCTGTTGTTTCAAGAGACGGACAAGGCTATGACACCGAAATCAAAGAGGCACTGAAAAAATATGGCATTGAAGTTTTTTCGGATAAGCTCCGGAATGTAAAGATTCAGCCTCTCTGCACTTATATTTCGTCGGCACTTGAAATAGCTGCGTACGGAATGAATGTTTCAAGGGTGATGAAATGTCTGAAAACGGGGCTGACTGACCTTGACACAGAAGAGATTTCACGCCTTGAAAACTATGCTCTTATGTGGGGTTTCAGTGCACCGTTTGAACGTCAGTGGAAAGAAAATCCTCGCGGATTCGGTGAGAAAATTAATGACGATGACGAAAAAGAGCTGGAAGAGCTTAACCGACTGAGAAAAATCGCGGCAGAGCCTCTTATAAGATTCAGAAAAAGCTTTGAAGATGGTATTTCGGGAAGAAAGGCTGCTGAAGAAATTTTCGCACTTCTTGAATGTATCCACGCAGACGAAAACCTTAAAAAACTTGCTATTTCTCTCGAGGATGAGGGCGAAGAGGAACTCGCACTTGAACAGGAGAGAATCTGGGAAAAGGTGATTTCAATTCTTGATTCATTTGCTCAGGTGGTGGCAGATGACAAGAAAACTGCAGCAGAAATTTTAGATCTCTTCGACATAATAATATCAAACGAAAAAATCGGTGTGCTGCCTCAGGGTCTTGATGAAGTGCTTGTAGGCAACGCAGAGAGAACCCGTGTGTCATCGCCTAAGATTATCTTTGTGGTGGGAGCTAATGAAGGTGTATTCCCGCGCACTCCCCGTTCGTCGGGAATTTTCAGTGACAGAGAAAGAAATCTTCTTCTCGCAGGTGGTCTTCCTCTTAATGCACCTGTTCTTGACAGAATTCTTGAAGAGAGATTTATTGCTTATCACACCCTTTGCAGCGCGACAGAGAAGGTGTGCGTGTCTTATTCTGCAAAGAGCACCTCGGAGGATTTGTTCCCCTCGGAAATTATCAGTGAAATCAAGTCTGTTTTTCCTTGCTGCACTGTTTCAGAGGCAGAAAAAACAGATGTGTACAGTTATGTTTTCAGTGAGAGCACTGCTTTTGACGCAGTGGCTGAAACATGGAAAAGCGATGACGGAAGAACAAATGCACTGAAAAAATATTTCTCGGAAAAAGAAGATTTTGCAGAGAAAACAGAGGCACTTGAAAAATATCTCAGCAGAGAAAAGGTTTCCATAAAGGACAGTGAAACTGCAAAAAATCTTTTCGGCAGAAATATGTTCCTTTCTGCTTCCAGGATTGAAAGCTACTATAAGTGTCCCTTCGGTTATTTCTGCAGATACGGTCTTAAGGCACAGCCTGAAGAAAAGGCAGAGATAAGCCCCAGACAGCGTGGTACTGTCGTTCATCACTGCCTGGAAATTCTCATAAAGGAATACGGTCTTGATACGCTTAAGACTATGGAGAATGATGAACTCAGAAAAATAATTTCGGAAATTCTCCGTGACTACGCAGAAACCTTTATGGGCGGTGCCGGAGATAAGTCAATGCGGTTTGATTTTCTTTACAGCCGTTTTGAAAAAACAGTCTATGAATTGATTGTTCAGATTATAGAAGAGTTTTCTGTCAGCGACTTTGTGCCGTGCGGATTCGAGCTCAGTATCGACAGGGACTCTGATGATGTTCCGATTTATGAAATTGAGCTTGAAACGGGCAGGATTTTTGTCAGAGGCTCCGTTGATCGTGTCGATATGATGGAAAAAGGCTCAGAAAAATATATCCGTGTTGTAGACTACAAAACGGGCGGAAAGGATTTCAGACTTTATGAGGTCCTTGAGGGCATCAATATGCAGATGCTCATATATCTTTTTGCCATCCAGCAAAACGGAAGAAATATGTACGAAGACTGCATACCTGCCGGTGTGCTTTATAAACCTGCAAAATTCGGTCAGATAAGAGTAAAACGCTATGCAAGTGATGCAGAGCTTGAAAAAGAAAGAAAAAAAGACGGAAAATATTCCGGACTTGTTCTTGCGAATGAAGATGTAATCATGGGTATGGACAAGGAAATGACAGGCGATATTATCGGCGTTAAGATTGTTGAAAATAAAGATAACACCGTTTCATTCAAGGGCTCTGTTGCCACTCTCACACAAATGGGTAAACTTAAAATGAAAGTTGACAGTATTATCGCTCAGATGGGTAACTCTCTGCATAGCGGAAGAATAGAGGTTATGCCTTTTGCACACAGCTCTGACAGGGCTTGTACTTTCTGCGACTACAAGGATGTCTGTATGTGGCAGGAGGGCGACGAGTGCCGACAGAGTGTGCCGATGAAAAATGACGAAATTTACCTGATGTTAGGAAGCGAGGAGGAGAAAGATGGCTGATATAGTATGGACTCCTGCCCAGCGTGATGCAATTGATGCAAGGGAAGGTACGGTGCTCGTTTCCGCCGCTGCCGGTTCGGGAAAAACTGCAGTGCTTGTAAGACGCGTTATTGAAATGATAACAGATGAAAAAAATCCCTGCTCGGTGGATGAACTTCTCATTGTAACCTTTACCAAAGCTGCTGCGTCACAGATGAAAGACAAAATTAATAAGGCGTTGACTGACCTTATAAAAAATGAAGATAACCTGCAGAGAAAAAGCTATCTTATAAGACAGCAGATGCTTCTTAAATGCGCGAGAGTTTCCACGATTGACAGTTTCTGCAGTGAGATAGTCAAGCAGAATATTCAGGCAGTTCCCCTTGACAGTAACTATAAGCTTATAGACGAAACTGCTATGAATGTTATCAAGGATGAAGCCTACGAAGAGGTGGCAGAAAAGTTTTATTCAGAGGGGAATGAAACATTCCTTCTTCTTGCTGATATGTTCACAAAATCCAATGATGATAAGCTTCTGAAAGAGCTTGTTTTCAGCCTTTATGATTTTGCCTGTTCTTATAAAAATCCCAGGAGATGGATTGAAGAGATTGACAGGAAATTCAGAAATGACAAAACAGATTACACCAATCCCTACGCAGAAACGCTTGTGCGTAATTTAAGGGACGATGTGCTTTACTGCAAGTCTCTTGCCGAAAAGGCATATGCTGTTGCGTCAAATGATGACCTGACTTTTCAGGCATATAAAGAAACTATTCTGTCGGATATGGGAATGTTTGATTCACTTCTTGAAAAACTTCCCGAAAAATTCACGGAAAAAGACTGGGACGAAGCAGTTGAGTTTATAGTTACTGCCCGATTTGTAAGGCTGGGTAATCTTAAAAGAGGTTATACCTCCAACGAGGCTGACGCAGTTAAAACGCTCCGTGCAGAATATAAGGATTGCTATGCAGACTCTGCGTCTCTTATGCAGATTTCTTCCTCGGACAACAAAAAGGATGTTGAAATTCTCTCTCCTGTTATGCAGATGCTTTCCCGCTTCACTCTCGCTTTCTTTGAAAAATTCAAGGAACTTAAAATTGAGAAAAACTGTGCAGACTTCGATGATGTTCTTCATATGGCGCTAGATCTGCTTATCTGCGAGGAAGACGGAGAAATCAGAAAGACCGACCTTGCGGAAGCTTATTCTGAGGAATTCAGAGAAATTCTTATTGACGAATATCAGGACACAAACGAAGCGCAGGATATGCTTTTTTCATCAATTTCAAGAAACGGCAATAACCTTTTCTTCGTAGGTGATGTCAAGCAGAGTATTTACGGCTTCAGAAAAGCTATGCCTACGATTTTTCTCGAAAAGCGTAAAAACTTTGCTGATTTTTCAAGAGATAACCCCATTTATCCTGCAACCATTTCACTTGATATGAATTTCAGAAGTGACAGAGATGTCACCGATTTTGTAAACTTTGTTTTTGAACAGCTTATGAGTGAAGGCGCGGGAGAAATCGAATATGATGTGAGAGAATCTCTCAAAGCCAACAAGCCTTACAGTGCAAAAAACGAAGTGCCGTGCGCTGTTCACATTATTGACAAAAGCCTTATTGATGAGGCTGAAGAGCCTCTTGCACAGATTCGTCATATCGGCGGCGAAATCAAAAAAATGAAAGAAAGCGGTATTTACGACTGGGGAGATATTGCAATTCTCACCAGAACAAACAAAAATATATCGCTTTTTGTGCAGACTCTCAACGATATGGGAATAAAGGCCCATGCAGACGAAAACACAAACCTTTTCGGAACAGAGGAAGTAAGGACGGTAATGTCACTTGTGAAAGTGATTGACAACCCCGTAAGGGACATCCCTCTTCTTGCAACCCTGATGTCTCCGATTTTTGCTTTCAGCGCAGATGAACTGTCTCAGATAAGAATCGGAAAGAAAAACGGAAGCTTTTATAATGCCGTCAGATATGCGGCAGAAAACGGCAACGAAAGATGCAGGACATTTCTTGACAGACTTGCGTCGTTCAGAAGAATTTCACAGACCGTCACGCCCGGTGAGCTGATAAGGCATATCCTCTTTGAAACGGGGTATAAGTCAATTGTTCTCTCAATGGACAGAGGTCAGCAGAAGCAGGAAAATCTTGATATTCTCAAAGCCTTTGCTGATTCTTTCTCGGAGGAGAATAATGTGGGTCTTTCGGGCTTTGTAAGACAGGTTGAGAAAATGGAAAAATCATCCTCTGTAAAGAGTGCATCGGTTTCGTCAGGTAACGAAAACTCGGTTGCAGTTATGACTATCCACAGAAGTAAGGGGCTTGAATTCCCTGTATGCTTTGTTGCGGAAACGGAACAGAGATTCAGTACAAAATCCTTTTCAAATGACCTTATTGCCCATCCTCAGAGCGGTGTAGGTATTGTGGGTATTGATACTGACAGAATGATTAAGTACGAAACACTCAGCCGCACTGCAATAAAGCTTGATAAAACATATACAGAACTTTCTGAAAATATGAGGGTTCTTTATGTTGCTATGACAAGAGCCAAAGAAAAACTTATTATTGTAGGTATGCCCTCTGATTATGAGAAGCTTATAACCAGATGTGCAGTCAGGGCTTTTGGTGAAAAGATAAATCCCACTGCACTGAAAACATCTTCAAGTTACCTTGAGTGGATAATAACTGCTTCGCTCAGACATCCTGATAGTGTATGGATGCGTGTGAGTGCAGGTGAGCTTTGCAAGGAAAAGCTGAAGGCGGATTTCAGACTTGATGTGAGTGTTATAGATACTTTCTCCGAAATTGAAGAAGCAGAGACACAAGAAAAAGAAAGAACAGAAATTGATGCGGAATATTATAAGGAAATAAAGGAAAAGACAGACTATGTTTATCCTTATTCTTCTCTTTCAGGTGTCCTTGCCAAAAGAGGTGCGTCAACGGCTTTCAAGGAAACGGTGGACAGAGAGTTTTTTGCGTCAGACAGACCTGCGTTTATGAATAAGGCATCTCTCACTGCAGCAGGAAAAGGTACGGCGA
Source organism: Acutalibacteraceae bacterium (assembly GCA_045542485.1). Classification (GTDB taxonomy): domain Bacteria; phylum Bacillota; class Clostridia; order Oscillospirales; family Acutalibacteraceae; genus SIG575. The sequence goes on along the minus strand of JAZQLC010000066.1, from coordinate 41,967 downwards.
TGCATCTGTTTATGCAGTTTTCTGATTATGAAAAAGCAAAGGCGGATATTGAAAAAGAAATTGCCTCTCTTCTTGAAAAGGGTTTTCTGACAGATGTACAGGCAGAAAGCCTTGACAGAAAGAAGCTTATGAATTTCTTTTCATCACCCCTTTATGAGCGTCTTTCACGCTCTTCGAAAATTTACAGAGAAAAGAAATTCATTATTTCTATGGCGCCATCAGTGTTTGACAATAGCCTTGCAGGGGAGTTTGACGATGAAAAGGTAATTGTTCAGGGTATTATAGACTGTGCTTTTGAGGAAGACGGAGAGATTGTTATTGTTGACTACAAGACAGATAAGGTAAAGACTCCTGAGATTCTCCGTGAAAGATACGCAGGGCAGCTGGAAATTTATGAGGAAGCAGTAAGAAAATGTTTGGGCAAAAATGTTAAAGAAACCCTGCTTTATTCCTTCAGTCTTGAAACAAGTGTCAAAATATGAATTTTTTTAAAAAAACAGTTGCATTTTATTTTTATTTGTGATAAGATAACCATTGTTGTAATATGTTAAGAAACGAAAGAGGTGACAAAAATGAAGGAAGGACTTCATCCCAATTATCAGGAAACTGAAATCAAATGTGCTTGTGGCGCTGTTTACAAAACTTGTTCAACCAAGGCTGATATGCGTGTAGATATTTGTTCAAGCTGTCATCCGTTCTTCACCGGAAAACAGAAGCTTGTTGATACAGGCGGTCGTGTAGACAGATTTAAGAAGCGTTTCAATCTTGACAAATAAGCATTGTTTTAACAGAAGATGACGGCAGACAATTTTTAGAAGAAAGTTGTCTGCCTTTTCTGTGTTTCTATCGGAGGTGTTACTATGCAAAGCTATAAAACAGTTTCTCTGACGGCATCAGATGAATTTATAGAGAAAAAATCACGGTTTATCGGTTATGTGAAGCCTGTTCAGACTGTTGATGAGGCTATGGCATTTGTAAACGAAATCAAGCAGAAGCATTGGGATGCAACCCACAACGTTTATGCTTATGTGCTGAGAGATATGATGACAAGGCGTTACAGCGATGACGGAGAGCCTCAGGGCACTGCAGGAATTCCTGTTCTCGATGTGCTTTTAAAAGCCGAGGTGGTGGATGTTGCCGTTGTTGCAACAAGATATTTCGGCGGCACACTTCTCGGTGCAGGGGGATTGGTGAGGGCTTATTCTCACACTGCAAAAATCGCCCTTGATGCAGGACAGGTTGTAACTATGCAGCTTTGCGCAGTTGCTCAGGCAAAATGCGACTATTCCTTTTACGGCAAATTACCTACGCTTATAACAGAGGCAGGGGGTAAAATTGACGATACAATCTTTGCTGATGATGTTACCGTTGTGTTCAGAATTGCCGATGAAAAGCTCTCTTCATTCAATGAAATGCTGATTGATGTGAGCAACGGCAGATTCCACACGGAAAAAACAGGGGAAATTTTCTGTGCAATATAAATTTTTTTGATTTTCTTAGGGGAAAAACAAAAAAATTGTTGTATACATAATTAAAGGGGTGTTGCAAATGGAAAAAAGCATCAGAAAACTTACTGAAGAAATCGAGCATCAGACGCTGTCGCCCTACGCGTCCTTTTCAGACGAAACAAAAGGCAGAAAGCGTCAGGAAGAGCCTTGTCCCGTGCGTACTGATTTTCAGCGTGACAGAGACAGAATAATTCATTCTTCATCCTTCAGAAGACTCAAGCACAAAACTCAGGTTTTCCTTTCTCCCGAGGGAGATTATTACAGAACACGCCTTACACACACTCTTGAGGTTTCACAGATTGCCCGTACAATGGCAAGGGCACTGAGACTTAACGAGGACCTGACTGAAGCAATAGCTCTGGGACACGACCTGGGACATACTCCTTTCGGTCACGCAGGAGAGAGAGCTCTTGATGCAGTTTCGCCATTCGGATTCAAACACTATGTTCAGAGCGTGAGAGTGGCTGATGTTATCGAGAAAGACGGTATGGGACTGAATCTTACCGAGGAGGTACTCAACGGCATAATCTGCCATACAAAAGGTGAACAGGCTTTCACTCTTGAGGGCAGACTTGTAAGACTTGCGGACAGAATCGCTTATCTCAACCACGATATTGACGATGCTGAAAGAGCGGGAGTTATGTGTGAAAACGATATCCCCGTTGAAATCAGGGATGTTCTCGGTTACAGTAAATCAAAGAGAATCAACACTCTTGTTATGTCTGCGATAAACTGCAGCACTGACGATATTGTACTTGACGCAGATGTAAAAGAAGCCTTTGACGAGCTTCACGATTTTATGTTTAAAAATGTATATACCAACCCCGTCTGTAAGGGAGAGGAGTCAAAAGCCGTAGATATGCTTCAGAGACTTTATGGCTACTATCTTCAGAACCCGGACAAGCTGACAAGCGAAATGGGGAAAATAATTGAAAGTGAGGGCATCGAAAGAGCCGTCACAGATTATATAGCAGGTATGACAGACCGTTATGCAGTTTCTGTTTTTGACGATTTGTTTGTGCCTAAATCATGGCTTAACTAATTTTTTTAAAAGGAGAGTGAACAGATGGCGATAAATGACGCTTTTTTATCAGATTTAAAAGCGCGTACAGACATTATGGACCTTGTATCGTCGTATGTTTCGCTTGATTCAAGGCGACAGGGCCGTACACACAAGGGTCTTTGTCCCTTCCATAATGAGAAAACACCGTCTTTTATGGTTTATGAGGATACGCAATCATTCTATTGCTTCGGCTGCGGAGCAGGTGGGGATGCGATAACCTTTACCATGAAGATTGAAAATCTGGATTATATTGAGGCTGTAAAGCTTCTGGCTGAAAGAGCAGGTCTTTCAATGCCCGAGACGGGGTATGATGACAGCCTTACACAGAAGAAAAACAGAATTCTGGCAGCCAACAGAGAAGCTGCAAGGTTTTTCTATTCCTGCCTTGTTGATGAAAAGAATTCACACGCACTGAACTATTTTCTCGGCAGAGGTCTTACACCTCAGACAATCAAAAAATTCGGTCTCGGATATGCTCCTGATTCCTGGGACGCACTTATAAAGCATATGAGAACGAAAGGCTTTTCTGTTCAGGAGCTTTTTGAAGCTGACCTTGTAAAGAAAAGCACAAAGAACGGCGAAAGATTTTACGACAATTTCCGAAATCGTATGATAACGCCGATTATTGATATCAGAGGTAATGTTATCGGCTTCGGCGGACGAGTCCTTGATGACTCAAAACCGAAATATGTAAATACGGCAGATACTCTGGTATATAAGAAAAGCCACGAGGTTTTCGCTATGAATTATGCGAAAAACTCTAAGGAAGACTATTTTATTGTGGCAGAGGGTTATATGGATGTTATAGCTCTTCATCAGGCAGGTTTCACAAATGCCGTTGCGTGTCTGGGCACTGCTCTGACTGCAGAACAGGCAAGGCTTATGAAGAGATATACAGATGAGGTTGTTCTTTCCTATGACTCTGATGAAGCGGGACAGAAAGCAACTAAGAGGGCTATGCAGATTTTTTCATCTACCGGTATGAAGGTCCGTGTCCTTCAGCTCAGAGGTGGAAAAGACCCTGATGAAATAATCAAGAAGCACGGCAGAGAGCGTTTTCAGTCTCTTCTCGACGGAGCAGAAAACGATACGGAATTCAACCTTATAAAAATCGGCGAAAAATATGACATTTCAACTTCTGACGGAAAGATGAGCTTTCTTAAAGAAGCGGCACAATTTCTTGCAACACTTTCAAGCCCTGTGGAGAGGGAAACATATTGTCTGAAACTTGCTTCAATGACGGAAGTTTCAGCGGACGCTATAAGACAGGAAATGAAGAGAAATCTTTCCAATGTGAGAAAGAGAGAAAAGAAGGAGCTTTACTCCGCAGCAAGGAATCTCTCAAGCGGCGCAGAGGACAAGATAAATCCTGATAAGAAAAAATTCCACAAACAGGCTATGGCTGAGGAAATTATTATCACGACTCTTTTCAGAAATCCTGATTTTTACAAAAAGGTTAAAGAAGAACTTACTCCCGACCTGTTCTTCACTGCCTTTAACAGACGCGTTCTTACAACTCTTATTAACCTTCTCGAAAGTGGCAGAGATCTTGACATTTCTTCATTCAGAGATAGCTTCAGTGCAGATGAAATGGGAAGAATCACATTCTTTGCAGATGTTTGTAACGAGGTCAGCGATACTCTTGAAGAGTGTCAGGAATGTATAGAAACGCTTAAAAAAGCGAAAAATAAAAAATCCTCAGAAGAGGTGTCGGGTATGTCAGATGAGGATTTTGCAAATATGTTCAGGAATATGAATACATAAGGTGTCACTGACGCCTACATAAAGGAGAAAGAATTATGGAAAACAATGTAAATTCAACAGACAGAAAATCACCGCTCAAGGCTCTGCTTGAAAAAGGCAAGGCTACCGGTAAACTTACAACTCAGGAAATCGACCAGGCTCTTATGGATATTGATATGGCGATGGAAGAGCTTGAAAGCTTCTATGAAACAATAGAAAATCAGAACATCGAGCTCATTGATGACCTTGAGGATATCTCGCTTGAATCACTTGATTTTGACGACGACCTTTCAAAGGGACTTGACCTTGATATCGCTGCTTCCGGCGCAGACCCCAAGAACGCTGCTATGGAGGACCATGTTAAGGTTTATCTTAAGGAAATCGGACGAGTTCCTCTTCTCACTCCTGAAGAAGAAATTGACCTTGCAATCAGAATCGCTGATGATGACCCCAAGGCAAAGAAAAGACTTGCAGAGGCAAACCTTCGTCTTGTTGTAAGTATTGCAAAGAGATATGTGGGCAGAGGTATGCAGTTCCTTGACCTTATTCAGGAAGGTAACCTTGGTCTTATCAAGGCTGTTGATAAGTTTGACTATACAAAAGGCTTCAAGTTCTCAACTTATGCTACATGGTGGATCCGTCAGGCTATCACAAGAGCTATTGCTGACCAGGCAAGAACAATCAGAATTCCCGTTCATATGGTTGAAACAATCAATAAGGTCAAGAAGACATCAAGTCAGCTTCTTCACGAAAACGGCAGAGAAGCTTCTGCTGAAGAGGTTGCAGAAAAACTTAATCTTCCTGCAGACAAGGTCCGTGAAATTATGAGAGTTGCACAGGAGCCTGTTTCTCTTGAAACACCTATCGGTGAAGAGGAAGACAGCCATCTCGGTGACTTCATCCCTGACGAAGACGCTCTTGAGCCTCAGGATGCTGCATCCCGTCTTCTTCTCAAGGAACAGCTTGAGTCGGTTCTCAAAACCCTCACTCCCAGAGAGGCAAAGGTTTTAAGACTTCGTTTCGGTCTTGACGACGGACATCCCAGAACACTTGAAGAAGTTGGTCAGGAATTTGATGTTACTCGTGAAAGAATCCGTCAGATTGAAGCAAAGGCGCTCAGAAAACTCCGTCATCCCAGCAGAAGTAAGAAACTCAGAGACTTTATGGATTAATTTAACGGTAAATTATTATGAAAAAGATTTTATCTTTATTTTTGGTTTTTGTTATAATGTTTTCTTGTATGGCTATTTCTGTGTCAGCAGAGGAAACAGATGGATTTGTCTTTGAAGTTCCTGCAGATAAGGTTGATATGACCAGCACAAGGAAAACCGAGGATATCTTTATCCGTGACCCCTGCATTCTCGTTTACGGCAACAAATATTTTATGTACGGCACAGGTGCTGCAACAAAAGCAGGATATGGTTGTTACATAAGCGAAGACCTTGAAAACTGGGCAGGTCCCGTCAATGTTTTTGAGGCAGATAAAGAGGAAGGCTTTGACGGTGTTGGTGATTACTGGGCACCTGAATGCTATTATTACGAGGGATACTTCTATCTTTTCGCAACATATAAGTCAGGCACCACATCTCACCGTGGCGTGAGCATAATGCGAAGCGAAAGCCCCCTCGGACCTTTCACTGAAATCACAGACGGACACATAACCCCCAAGGATTGGGATGCTATCGACGGCACTCTTTACATTGACAAAAAGGGTGAACCGTGGATGATTTTCGTTCACGAATGGACAAGTATGCCTGACGGAATCGGGGATATGTCCTATGCGAAGCTCAGTTATGACCTGACTTGTTTTACAACAGAGCCGGTGAAGATGTTTGACGCAGACGACCCGTTCTGGACTTCCAATAATGTTACTGACGGCCCTTGTCCTTACAGAACAAGCGACGGAAGTCTTATTATGCTATGGTCAAATAATATTATAAAATCAGGTTACAGTGTAGGTATTGCAAGAAGCTCAAACGGTGAAATTGACGGTGAGTGGACAAACGACATCATGCCCCTTTATGTGAAAGGAAAGTATCATGAGCTTGACGGCGGACACGGTATGATTTTTACAAGCCTTGAGGGAAAAATGATGCTTTCAATTCATTCGCCCAACAGCAGTACAGAAGAAAATATGACTCATGCAGTTTTTCTCGAGCTTGAAGATACGGGAAACACAATCCGTATCAAAGGCGAGGGTGGTACAGTAGAGAACTTCTTCTATAAAGTAAGTGAATTTTTCAGATACCTCTGGTATAACATAGAGGCGTTTTTTGAGGATTTATTCAATATTAAATAAGGGAGTGACACCTGATGAAATTTGATTTTACCAATTTGGTTATCAGCGCAGAATCTGCAGAGGAACTGAAGGCTGCAGAAATTTTCTCTGCTGAAATAGAAAAAAGAACAGGCAGAAAGCCTTTGATAGGACAGGGTAAACCTGCTGTCATTTTTGCACAGTGTGCAGAAGACCGGCTTCCTCACAAGGACTGCTTTGAAATCGAACTTGAAGAGGACGAAATCAGAATTTTCGCTCATACCGTAAGAGGTCTGATTTTCGGTATGGGTAAATTCCTGATGAAAACAGTTTATGAGAATGGAAAAATCACTCTCATTTCTGATATTGCAGGTAAGCACATTCCGGAAAAAAGAATCAGAGGCCACCAGAATGCATACAGAAAGATGCCAAATACATACGATGCGTGGAGTCCTGAACAGTTCCGTGATCACTTCATAAATCTTCTGCTTTTCGGCACAAATACAACAGAGCTTCTTCCGCCTGAATATCCTGAAACAGCAGACAGCTACAACAGTCTTATGAAGTGGGATATGAAGGAGCATATGGAAAAGTGCTCTCACTATGCAAATGAGCTTGATATGGATGTTTCTGTATGGTATCCCAATGATGATCTTCCGGAAGATGAGTCTGCCGGGCTTCGTCGTAAAACTCTTGAGAATGCAGAGCGAATCGATATCATTTTTCCGCCCGGAGGAGACCCTGGTGATTATCCCGCTGACCAGTTTGTATCACGCTGTGTGAAAATCGCAAAGGAAGTAAGAAAAGTAAAACCTGATGTTCAGATGTGGCCTTCAGCACAGATGCCCCGAGGAATTCCCGGTTGGGGAGATATGTTTGTTGAAAAAATAAATGAATCTGAAGAAGGCGTTATCACAGGTGTTATTCAGGGACCTAACAGAGCTATGGAGGTTTACGAGCTCCGCAGAAGAATCGATAAACGCTTTCCGCTTCGTTTCTATCCCGATATCACACACAACTTAAGATGCGAATATTCTGTTCAGTATCCTACGGAAGCATGGCATTATTCACTGCAGGCAGTAAACAGCCGTGAAAGTGTTAACCCCAGACCTCAGGAATACAAGAGAATTCATTCCATTAAATCACCCTATACGGTTGGCAGTGTTTCTTATTCTGAAGGCGTAACTGACGATGCAAACAAATTTGTGTGGGGCAGACTTGAATGGAAAAAAGAGCAGTCAGTAAGAGAAATGCTTGAAGATTACTCAAGACTTTTCTTATACGGAGCAGATTATGTTAAATGTGCTCAGGCACTTTCCGGTCTTGAATATAACTGGATAGGCGATCCTCTTGAAAATCCCAACATTGAAAACACACTTGCTCTTTTCCGAAGCATTGTAAAAGATAATCCCGAGCTTCACGATAACTGGCGTTTCCTTATGCATCTTTACAGAGCAGAATTTGATATGCTTGTCAAAATGAGAAGACACGCAGAAACAGAACTGATTGAAGAAGCAAGAGATTATATTTTCAGAAATAATCTTGAAAAGGCAGAAGAAATTCTCTCAGTCGATTTTGATGAAGATTATTATGCACTTCACAAGGAAATTTTCTCTATCGGCGACAAGCTCTTTGACCTTATCGGTATGCAGACAAGCGTCGAAAGACACGATGCACTGAACTGGGAGCGTGGTGCAGTTCTCGACCAGATTGATCGTCCCGTTACAAACAGACGCTGGTATCTGAAGAAAATTGCAGAAGCAAGAGAGACTGACAATGCAAGTGAATATATGAAGAAAATTATGCTCAGAAATAAGGTTGAGCCTGATGAAATGTATTTCTCATTTGCTGAGCACGGTTATGCTCCTCTTGACACGGCGCAGAAGAATGGGGAGCCTTATATGAATGTAATGTCTGACAGACGCGAAAATATGAATGCGGATATTCCTATGGAGCTTGTAAAGTGTTATGACCATTACACTCTGAATGCAAACTTAGGCGGTTTCACGGGCGACTGTGACTATAAGCTTATTGTTACCTACCATTCAAGAGACGAAGAGAGAAAGGGCGTTCATACCGTTATTGCAAACGGAAAGACTATTTTCTCAGGAAAAACATACGGCGGCGAAAGAGACGAGGAGTTTGATAAGATGTATCTTGCTCCCGGGTATTTTACTGCAAGTTATATTATCCCCAAAGATGTTTTTGTCAATGGTTGTCTTGAATTTGAAATCGGCGAAACTGTTGACGGCGTCGAAATCAGCGAATTCAGAATTGTGAAAGTGAAGTGATTTGGTGCTTTCCAAAAAAGTAGAAAATGTATTGCAATATGTTCAGAAGCCGGGCAGATACACCGGCGGTGAATTCAATTGCGTTATAAAAGATAAAGACAAGGTGGATATAAGATATGCTTTCTGTTTCCCGGATACATATGAAATCGGTATGTCCCACCTTGGAATGAAAATCCTTTATTCTCTCGTCAATGAGAGAAAGGACGCATGGTGTGAGAGAGTTTTTGCTCCTTGGACAGATATGGAAGAGGAGATGCGTAAAAACGATATTCCGCTCTATGCTCTCGAAAGCTGCGACCCCATAAAGGATTTTGACCTTATTGGTTTTACGATGCAGTATGAGCTGAGTTACACAAATGTACTCAATATGCTTGACCTTGCAGGTCTTCCTGTATATGCCAAGGACAGAACTTCTCTTACTCCTATTGTAATTGCAGGTGGCTCCTGTGTCTGTAACGCAGAGCCTATTGCAGACTTTGTTGACATCACTCTCCCCGGTGAGGGTGAGGAGGTTACAAACGAGCTTATTGACCTTCTTAAAATCCACAAGCAGAGAGGGAGCACAAAGGAAGAGTTTCTCCGTGAGGCTGTAAAAATTGAGGGCGTTTATGTTCCTGCTTTTTACGATGTCAGCTATAACGCGGACGGTACTGTAAAAGAAGTCAGGGCGACAAACGGTGCACCTGAAAAGGTTAAAAAGAGAGTTGTGAAAAATCTCGATACAATGTTCGCACCTAAAGATTTTATTGTGCCTTTTATTGAGCCGGTACACGACAGAACAGTTGTGGAGATTTTCCGAGGCTGTATCCGTGGCTGCCGTTTCTGTCAGGCGGGATTCCTTTACAGACCTATCAGAGAAAAAAGCCCCGAGGTTGTAAATGAGCAGTGCAAAAATATCTGCAAAAACACAGGCTATGAGGAAATTTCTCTCTGCTCACTGAGTACAAGTGACTACACAGGTCTTGAGGATTTGCTTGATAAGCTTTTTGAGTGGACACTTGATGAAAAAATAAATATTTCTCTTCCCTCACTCAGGGCAGATAATTTCAGTTCATCTATCGCAGAAAAACTTGCAAAAATCAGAAAGAGCGGTCTTACTTTTGCTGCAGAAGCAGGTACACAGAGACTGCGTGATGTTATCAACAAAAATGTTACAGAGGAAGAAATTCTCTCATCTTCAAGAAAAGCTTTTCAGAAAGGCTGGACAGGTGTTAAGCTTTATTTTATGATAGGTCTTCCTACTGAGACGGATGAGGATGTTAATGCGATTGCAGAGCTTTCTCAGAATGTTGTAAATGAATACTATAATAATCCTGACAAACCTAAGGGCAGGGGCGTCAACGTTAATATTTCAGTAGCATCATTCGTGCCTAAGCCGTTCACTCCTTTCCAGTGGGAGGCTCAGGATGATATGGAAACTATTGAGCGTAAACAGAAGCTTCTTGAGGCTTCTGTGAAGACAAAGAAAATCAATATCGGCTGGAATGATTCAAGGATGAGTATGCTTGAGGGCGTTTTTGCCCGTGGAGACAGAAGGCTTTCTCAGGTAATCTATAATGCATACAAGCTTGGATGTAAGTTTGACAGCTGGGACGATATGTTTGACTTTGACAAATGGATGACAGCTTTTGAACAGGCAGGTCTTGACCCGAAATTCTATGCAAACAGAAAACGCTCATTCGACGAGGTTTTCCCGTGGGATCATATGGATTACGGTATTCCGAAAAAATTCTTCGAGAAGGAAAACATAAAGGCGCACGACGGAGTGACAACGCCTAATTGCAGAGAAAAGTGTAACGGCTGCTCTGCAAACAAGCTTTGCGGAGGTGAATGCCATGAACTCGCTTAGAGTCTGGTTTAAAAAGACGGGAAGAGCAAAATACATCTCTCACCTTGACCTGATGCGTTCAATGACAAAGGCCATAAAGCGTTCAGGTGTAAAGGTGTGGTACACCGAGGGCTTCAATCCCCACGCATATATCACTTTCCCCCTTCCTCTTTCTCTCGGTATAGAGAGTGAAAGTGAATGCGTTGATATCCGTGTCGAAGACGGAGTTTCAAAATGGGAAGTGAAGGAAAGACTTTATGCCCAGATGCCTGAGGGACTTGATATTGTCAGTGTTGAAGAGCCTTTCTGCAGTGCAAAGGAAATCAGATACGGAAGATATGTAATCACTCTTGATTTTGAAAGCGAAGAAGATGCGAAATCTTTTGCAGCACTTTCACAGAAGCTTATTGATGAGGGCAACCTTGTCTGCGAGAAGAAAGGTAAGCAGGGCAGAAGAAAGGTTATGAAAGAAGTTCCTCTCGGTGAGCACATTTTCAATTTCAGTCAGGAAGTAAAAGGTGATGTGCTTGTGATGAATGTAGATTTATCGGCAGGTAATCCCGTTAATATCGCTCCTAATCTGCTTATCGGTGCAATCGGAAAACAGTCGGAAATTCTCCCTGTATACAAAAAGTTTGAGAAAAAATGTCTGCTGACGGAAAATTTTGAAATTTTCAGATAAACTTTGAAAAAACACTTGATTTTTCCATCTCATTATGATATACTATCAAAGCATTTGTATAGGTCTGAATTGATTTGTCCGAATCGACCAGACCGTATTCATTGCCGAAAGACAACGAAGCTGTCGGTCCTCTGCCATTGTAAATGTGTTATGAACGACTGTAAAAAACCAAATTTAGGAGGAAAAGAAAATGGACGCACTCAAATTGATTGCACAGGACAGCATTAAGGCTGAAAAACCTGCTATTGAAGTAGGTAACACAGTAAGAGTTCACGTAAAAATCCGTGAAGGTGAAAGAGAAAGAATTCAGATTTTTGAAGGCACAGTTATCGCAAAGCGTGGTAGCGGCGTATCAGAAACATTCACAGTTCGCCGTATTTCTTACGGTACAGGTGTTGAAAGAGTATTCCCCGTTAACTCACCCAACGTTGCAAAAGTTGAAACAATCAGAACAGGTAAAGTTCGCAGAAGCAAACTCTACTACCTTCGTGACAGAGTTGGTAAGGCTGCTAAAGTTAAAGAGCAGATCGGCTAATCTCTCTCATACCATAGGGTTTAGCCCTATAAACTCGATATGGATTTATTGGGGCACGCCTGAATCGAAGCAGGCTTGCCCTTTTCCTTTTTAATTCAGAAAAACCAAGGACAGAAAAGACTATGAACAAGCGCACCGAAGAAAAAACCGTATATCTTTTTGATTCTGAGGGCAACCCTGCAGAAATCTATGACTCATCAACCGAAGCCACTGAGAAGCAGAAATCTGCTTTTGATTGGTGTTCTTCGATTATGACCTCATTCGTTGTGATTTTCATAATTTTCTGTTTCTTTTTCAGGATTGTGCAGGTAAGCGGCACATCAATGCTTCAGACACTTCAACACAACGATTGGCTTCTGGTCACAAGTATGGGCGATTTTGAGTTTGGTGATATCGTTGTGGCAACACCGCCAACATATAACGGTGGCCCCGTTATCAAGCGTGTTATCGGTGTAGGCGGTGACGAAATTTATATTGATTTTGAACGCGGTGAGGTTCTCGTCAACGGCAAAGTGCTTGATGAGCCTTACATAAATACTCCCACGAATGTCCGCTACGATGTGGAGTTTCCCGTTACTGTTCCCGAAGGCTGCTATTTCCTGATGGGCGATAACAGAAACGGCTCTCTTGACAGCCGTTCAACAAAAATCGGAATTGTGTCAGAGGAATATATTCTCGGCAGAGTAATTACAAGAGTGTTCCCAATGAGGAAGATTGAGTACATAAATCTGAGAGGAGAGAGTTTTTAATGAAAGAAAACAAAGAAACAGAAATCGTAACTGAAAAAGAAAATGGAAAAAACTCTGTCCTTTTCGATCTGGCATCAATAATTATGACAGGTATTATTGCCATAACTGTTGTGTTCACATTCTGTTTCAGAACGGCAGTTGTCAGCGGCAGGTCAATGCAGCCCACTCTCTCAGGTGGCGATGTTCTTATGGTGACCGCATTCGACAACACCCACGAAGCAGGGGATATTGTTGTCATTACCCAGCCTAATGCTTTCAATGAGCCTATCATAAAGAGGATTATTGCAGTAGGCGGACAGACAGTTGACATCGACTTTGAAGCAGGTATTGTCTATGTTGACGGCAAACCTGAAGAGGTGACTTATTCTCTCGGTGCACCTACAAATGAGCGCGAGGATTTCAAAGGTCCTGTTACTGTTCCCGAGGGTTATCTTTTTGTAATGGGCGATAACAGAAACGATTCCACAGACAGCCGTTCAAACGCTGTGGGACTTATTGACGAAGAATATGTTTACGGTACGGTTATCGGAAGAATTGTTCCTTTCGGCAGCTGGGAAGTAATATGAGGTAGAAAAATGGCAAGTGATTTTCAGAATCAGGTTGTGCAGTGGTTTCCCGGTCATATGGCGAAAACACGCCGTAAAATCAAAGAGAGTCTTCCTCTCGTTGATGCAGTTACGGAAATTGTTGACGCGAGAGTTCCCGTCAGCAGTCACAATCCGGAGATTTCAGAAATTATTTCAGATAAACCGAGAATCGTGATTCTCAATAAATGTGATGTTGCAGATGAAAACGCAACAAAAAAATGGATTCAGTATTTTAAAAGCAAGGGTGTAGCTGCCATCGCTGCAGACTGTAAGAGCGGCAAGGGGCTCAATCTCTACCGCCCTCTTATAAAAGAAGTTCTTGCTGATAAAATCAAATCCTATGAAGAAAAAAATATGCAGGGCAGAGCACTTCGCGTTATGGTTGTGGGTATTCCCAATACGGGTAAGAGTTCCTTTATCAACCGTATGGCAGGAAAAAAACGCGCAGAGGTTGCCGACAGACCCGGTGTGACACGCCATAATCAGTGGTTTGTTATCGGTGATGGTATTGAACTTCTCGATACTCCCGGTGTTCTGTGGCCCAAATTTGAAGACCCGGCAGTGGGTGATAAACTTGCGTTTATCGGCTCGGTGAAAGATGATATTCTTGATGTGGAGAGTCTTGCAGTAAGATTTCTTGAGGTTATGAAAAAGGATTATCCTGACAGACTTACAGACCGTTATAAAATAACCGGTTTTGAGGACAAGGAGCCTTACGAGATTCTTGAAATGATAGGTAAAAAAAGAGGTATGCTCATCTCCGGCGGCGAAATCAATACTGAACGCGCAGCCACAACGATTCTTGATGAGTACCGTGCAGGAAAGCTTGGTAAAATCACGCTTGACAGCATACCGGCAGAATAAAAAACAAGGGCGATACAAATCGCCCTCTTTTCGCAGAGAGGGAGAAAAATATGGATTACACTTTTGAACATCAGGCACACGAGCAGGGCTTTGAAGTTGTCTGCGGAGTAGATGAAGCAGGTAGAGGACCTCTTGCGGGACCTGTCTGCGCAGCGGCGGTAATTCTGCCTGACGGACTTGTGATTGAAGGCCTTGATGACAGTAAAAAGCTCACAGAGAAAAAGCGTGATGCACTTTATGATGTTATCTGCCAGGAAGCGATTGCTTACGGCGTCGCATTTGCAAGTGTTGAAGAAATTGAAGAGATGAACATTCTTCAGGCTACTTTCCTTGCTATGAAAAGAGCAGTTGAAAGCCTTAGCGTTAAACCTGACCTCGCTCTTGTTGACGGCAATCAGAAACCGTCTCTTTCTATTCAGGCAAGAACACTTGTGAAAGGTGACGCAAAGAGTCCCTCAATTGCTGCAGCGTCAATCCTCGCAAAGGTGACAAGGGACAGACTGATGACGGAAATTGCAGAGCAGTATCCTCAGTATGAATTCCCCAGGCACAAGGGCTACGGCACAAAGCTTCACTATGAAAAAATTATGGAGCACGGTATTTCTCCCGTACACAGAAGAAGCTTCCTTAAGAAAATTACAGGTGAAAAGTAATGAATTTAGGTCTTTTTGGTCTTGAGGGAGAAGAAAGAGCTGCGAAATATCTGAAAAAACAAGGTTATAATATAACAGAGAAAAATTTTCAGAGTCGTTTCGGCGAAATTGATATTATTGCAGAAGATAAAGAATATATTGTTTTTGTTGAGGTCAAGGCAAGAAGCGAAAACTCAATCGCAGAGCCGAGGGAATTTGTGGACACACGGAAACAGAGGAAAATCATAAAAACTGCAGAAATCTATCTTTCCGAAAATCCCACGGAAAAACAACCCCGTTTCGATGTGGTGGAAGTGAAGAAAGAAAAAACGAAAGTTTATCTCAATCATATTGTCAATGCTTTTGATGCAGGATGATAAATATGTTTAACATAGTATTTACTAAAACGATAAATTATGATATAATACAATGAATATATCCAAAAAGAGGGATGTTTAATGAAGTATACAAGCACAAGAAACAAAGCGGTGTCTGTTGACGCTGCAAAAGCCATTTCACAGGGTATTTCTGAGGATGGAGGACTTTTTGTCCCCATGTCATTTCCTCAGATTTCACTTGATGAAATCAAAAAGCTTTCAGAAAAATCTTACATCGACAGAGCAAAGGAAATTCTGTCACTTTATCTTACCGATTTTTCAGCAGAAGAAATTGACTACTGTGTAAGCGGAGCATATGCTGAAGGTAAGTTTGACAGTGAAAAGGTTGCACCTGTTGTACCTTTCACAGATGTTTCCTATATCTTAGAGCTTTTCAGAGGTCCTACATGTGCCTTCAAGGATATGGCTCTTCAGCTTCTGCCCTATCTTCTTACAGTTTCTGCAAAGAAAACTGCGGACGGCAAAAAAATCGTAATCCTCGTTGCAACATCAGGCGACACTGGTAAAGCTGCTCTCGAGGGCTTCAAGGATGTTGAAAACACATCAATCCTTGTTTTCTATCCGTCAGAGGGTGTAAGTCCTATGCAGAAGCTTCAGATGACAACTCAGGAAGGCAAGAATGTGAGCGTTTGCGCAATCGAAGGTAACTTTGACGATGCACAGAGTGGCGTTAAGAAGATTTTCACTGATAAAGAAATCGGCGCAAAACTTGCTGAGAATAATATGCAGTTCTCTTCAGCAAACTCAATCAACTGGGGCCGACTTGTTCCTCAGGTTGTTTATTACATTTCAGCATACTGTGACCTTGTTGCAGACGGAAGCATCGTAGCAGGTGAAAAAATCAACATAGTTGTTCCCACCGGTAACTTCGGTAACATCCTTGCAGCATATTATGCAAAGAGAATGGGTCTTCCCGTAAACAAGTTTATCTGCGCATCAAACTCAAACAATGTTCTTACAGATTTCATTAAAACAGGTGAATACAACAAAAACCGTGAATTCTTCACAACAACTTCACCTTCAATGGATATTCTTATTTCATCAAACCTTGAAAGACTTCTTTACCATCTCACAGACTGCGATGACAGCGCAGTTGCAGATATGATGAACAAGCTTTCATCAGAAGGTAAATATACAGTCAGTGAAAAGGTTCTTTCAGCACTTCAGGCTGATTTTGAAGCAGGTTGCTGTTCAGATGAAGAAGTTTCTCTCACAATCGAAAAGAGCTTCAGGGAGAAAAATTATCTTCCCGACACTCATACATCTGTTGCAATCAAGGTTTATGAGGATTATGTGGAGAAAACAGGGGACGACACGGTAACTGTTATTGCTGCTACTGCAAACCCCTACAAATTCTCAAAGGCTGTACTTTCCTCAATCGAGAAGGATTATGTATGTTCAGATGAATTTGAAACAGTAAACGAACTGAGTCGGGTTTCAGGCGTTGAATGTCCCGGACAGTTGGCACTTCTCAAAGGCAAAGAGCCCAGATTCACTGACATCTGCAAGAAACCCGAGATGACTGAGGTCGTCTTTAAAATGTTGGAAATTTAAATGCTATTTGCAGTCGTTGCAGGTTTTGAAGGTTGAGCAGTAAGTTTCGCTGGAGTTACAAGCGTTGCTTGAACCTACATTGATGTGACCTGCAACGCACTTCATACCGTTTTCGTTGTAGACACAGTTTTTAGCATTACATGAAATTTCCTTAATAAGCTCTTTTTCCATTTTTGTTCGCCTCCGTTTTTAATTTGCTTTTCCCAAAGCAACATTATTGTTTCCGTTTTTTATACTTTTATACAGAAAGGAAAAGCCTATGTCTTTGTTTGTTATCGGCGACACACACTTGTCTTTCGGCTCAGATAAGCCAATGGATATCTTCCGTGGCTGGAAAAATTTTGAAGAAAGACTTGAAAAAAACTGGAACAGTGTTGTTTCTGAAGAAGATACTGTCGTTGTGGCAGGTGACATTTCGTGGGCGATGAATATCGAGGGAGCAAAAGAGGATTTCAGATTTATACACAACCTTAACGGAAGAAAGCTTATTATGAAGGGGAACCACGATTACTGGTGGAGTACAAAAAGAAAGGCTGACACTTTTTTTGAAGAGAATGGCTTTTCGTCACTTGAGATTCTCTTCAACAACGCTTACCGTATAGGTGATGTTTCGGTCTGCGGTACAAGAGGCTGGTTCTATGACGGAGAGAAAGATAACAAGATTCTTCTCCGTGAAGCAGGCAGACTCAGGATGTCAATCGCAGAGGCGAAAAAGCTTGGAGGAGAGCCTGTTGTATTCCTTCACTACCCTCCGCTGAATCAGGAAAAGGTGTGTGAAGAGATTTACAGTGTTCTCGTTGAAGAGGGAATAAAACGTTGCTATTATGCCCATCTTCACGGCCCATCTCATAATTTTGCGTTCACGGGTGTCCGTGATGGCATAAAATTTTCCCTTATTTCGGGCGATTTCCTTAATTTTTGCCCAAAACTCGTGGAAAAAATCTGACTTTTTGTGACGAATTGACGATATGTTAACAAAAGGTTGAAATTCTGGAAAAAATTTGATAAAATAAATCAGTTACAATTTACTATGTAAAAGGATATTGGAGGACTAAAAAATGAGCTTGAAATCAGCAAACAAAATTGAAACAAACGTTTATTCAGTTGAGGTTGAAATTTCTGCAGAGCAGCTTAAGGAAGCTACTGTAAAAGCTTACAACCAGAACAAGAAGAAAATAGCAATTCCCGGTTTCCGTAAGGGTAAGGTTCCCAAGGCAATGATCGAGAAAATGTACGGCGAAAGCTTCTTCTATGAAGATGCTCTTGATATTCTCTATCCCGACGTTGTCGGTGCAGCAATCGAGGAAGCAAAGCTTGAAATCGTTGCAGCTCCCTACGATGTTGAAGTGACAAAGCTTGACGCAGAAGGCGCAGCTCTTACTCTCAAGGTTATCGTTAAACCCGAAGTAGAACTCGGTACTTACAAAGGTCTCAAGGCTGAAAAAGAAAGCACAGATGTAACAGACGAAGAAGTAGATGCAGAAATCAAAAACCTTCTTGAAAGAAACTCACGTCTCGTAACAATCGAAGACAGAGCTGTTAAGACAGGCGACATCACAAACATCAACTTTGAAGGCTTTGTTGACGGCGTTGCTTTTGACGGCGGCAAGGGTGAAGACTTTGACCTTGAAATCGGTTCAGGTCAGTTCATTCCCGGCTTTGAAGATCAGATTGTCGGCAAAAACGCAGGTGAAGAATTCGACGTTAATGTAACATTCCCCACAGAGTACACACCCGAACTTGCAGGTAAGGATGCTACATTCAAAGTTAAAGTAAACGAAATCAAAGCAAAGGAATATCCCGAGCTTGATGACGAATTCGCAAAGGATGTAAGCGAATTTGATACACTTGATGAACTCAAAGCAGACATCAAAGCAAAAATCGGCGAAAGCAAAGAGCAGAGAGCAAAGGATTCATTTGAATCTGCACTTCTCAAGCAGGTTTGCGAAGGCGTAAAGGCTGAAATTCCTCAGGTTATGATTGACGACAAAGCAAACGAACTCAAGCAGCAGACAGAGCAGCAGATGGCTCAGCAGGGTCTCTCACTTGAAATCTACCTTCAGTATATGGGACTTCCCATGGAGAAATATATGGAAGACCTTAAAGGTCAGGCAGAAATTCAGGTTAAGACACGTCTTGCTCTTGAAAAAATTGTTGAACTTGAAGGCATCGTAGCAACAGATGAAGATGTTGATGCAGAATTTGCAAAATATGCAGAAATGTACAAGATGGATGTTGAAACACTCAAGAAGTTCATCAACCCCGAAGAGCTTAAGAAGGATCTTGCAATCGGCAAGGCAGTAGACTTCGTTGTTGAAAACGCAAAGGTTGGCAAACCCGCAGCAAAGAAAACAACAAAGAAGGCAGCAGCTGAGGGCGAAGAAAAGGCAGCAAAGAAACCTGCAGCAAAGAAGACTACAACAAAGAAAGCAGCTGAAGACGAAGAAAAGGCAGCAAAGAAACCCGTTGCAAAGAAAACAACAAAGAAAAAAGAAGAAGCTGCTGAATAATTAAGGCAGAATCTTCCTAAAATCTAAAAGTAATATTTTAATGGAACAGACACTATCTTTTCTCCGGATATGAGCAGAGATAAGTGTCTGTATCTACCTATGAAGGAGGCATACACAAATGAGTTTAGTACCTTATGTAGTAGAACAGACAAACAGAGGCGAACGTTCATACGATATTTTTTCACGTCTTCTGAGTGACAGAATTATCGTTCTTTCAGATGAGGTGAACGATGCAACAGCAAGTATCGTTGTGGCACAGCTTCTTTTCCTTGAAGGTCAGGACCCTGACAAAGATATCAGCCTTTATATCAACAGCCCCGGTGGCTCAGTAACTGCCGGTCTTGCAATTTATGACACGATGCAGTACATCAAATGTGATGTTTCAACAATCTGTATGGGTATGGCTGCATCAATGGGTGCATTTCTTCTCTCAGCAGGTGCAAAGGGCAAACGCTATGCTCTTCCCAACAGTGAAATTATGATTCACCAGCCTCTCGGCGGCGCAAAAGGTCAGGCAACTGAAATTGAAATCGCTGCTAAGCATATCCTTAAAACAAAAGAAAACCTTAACAGAATCCTTGCAGAAAACACAGGCAAGAGCATTGATGTTATCGCAAGAGATACAGACCGTGACAACTTTATGAGCGCACAGGAAGCTATGGAATACGGTCTTATTGACAAGGTTATTTATAAGAGATAATTGGAGTAAGTAGTTATGTCTAAAAACGATGGCACAAAAATTTCCGTCGCTTGTTCTTTCTGCGGTAAAAGTCAGGCACAGGTCAGAAAGATGATTGCAGGTAACGGCGTGTATATCTGTGATGAGTGTGTTGACCTCTGCCGTTCAATTATCACTGAGGAATTGGGACTTGACAAAAGAAAAACACCTAAAGTTCAGGTAAAGGAAAAACCTGAGCTTCCCAAGCCCTGTGAGATTAAGGAAAAGCTTGACGAATATGTGATCGGACAGGATGACGCAAAGGTTGTTCTCAGCGTTGCCGTTTACAACCATTATAAGAGAATCAATTCCATTGATGACGGCGATGTAGATATCCAGAAAAGTAATGTGATTATGCTTGGCTCAACAGGTGTAGGTAAAACTATGCTTGCTCAGACTCTTGCAAGAATCCTTGATGTTCCTTTTGCAATTGCCGATGCGACAACTCTCACGGAAGCAGGTTATGTAGGTGAGGATGTTGAAAACATTCTTCTCAGACTTATTCAGGCTGCAGATTTCGATATAGAAAAGGCTGAAAAAGGTATTATCTATGTTGACGAAATCGACAAGATTGCAAGAAAGTCAGAGAATCCCTCAATTACCCGTGATGTAAGCGGTGAGGGCGTTCAACAGGCACTTCTCAAAATTCTTGAAGGCACTGTTGCGAACGTACCTCCTCAGGGCGGAAGAAAACACCCGCAGCAGGAATTTATCCAGATTGATACAACCAATATCCTTTTTATCTGCGGCGGTGCTTTTGACGGCATTGAGAAGATTATCGAAAAGCGTACGGGCAACAACGGCGTTCTCGGTTTCGGTGCAGATGTAAAGGGCAAGAAAGAGAAAAAGAGCGACAATGTAAGAAACAAGGTTATTCATCAGGACCTTGTGAAGTTTGGTCTCATACCTGAAATTGTGGGCAGACTTCCTATTGTCACCGTTCTTCAGGAGCTTGACGAAGAAGCTCTCGTGAGAATTATGTCAGAGCCGAAGAATGCTCTTGTCAAGCAGTATAAAAAGCTTCTCAGTATGGATGAGGTTGAACTTATCTTTGATGACGACGCTTTGTGCGCAATAGCCAAGAAAACCCTTGAAAAGGAAACGGGTGCAAGAGGTCTGCGTTCAATTACAGAGGGAATACTTCTTCCCATAATGTATGAAATTCCGTCAGCAGGAAATGTGCAGAGCGTTCAGATTACAAAAGAATGCGTAGAAAACGGCGAAAAACCAATAATCATTTTTAAAGAACAATAGTGTATATAAAAAGGCTTGTTACTGAAAAGTAACAAGCCTTTTTGTGTCTTTGTTATCTGAAAATATCTTTCAGATATTTTACAGATGCTGCTGCGTCGTTGTCGAGCTGTTCATCTGTTGCACCTTTCGAAAGGTCACGCCATATTGAAACATCCTGACCTACTTTTCCGCCCATACGGACAAATGGCTCCATTATGACATAGCCGTCATATCCGATTTCCTTGAGAGTGTCGCCGATTGCTTTCCAATCCATTCTGCCGTCAGGACCGGGACATCTTCTGTTGGCTTCGCCTACGTGGAAATTGCCGAGTGTTCCTTTTGTAAGTCTGATTGCCTCGATAATTGAATCTTCTTCAATGTTCATATGGAATGTATCAAGCATTGATTTGACATTAGGTTTATCAACTGCTTTTACATAATCAACATCCTCATAAGCCTCGTTGATCATATATCCTTCAAACCGGTTGAGGGACTCCATGCAGAGAGTTATGCCGTGGTCAGCGGCTATATCTGCGAGAGTACGCATATTCTTGATGCTGCGCTCTGTGTCGGCTTTTTTATCGAAACCTGATGCGAAGTCAACAGGCCAGTAGGAGTAGAGTGCGCCGCCGATTCTGTCAATACCGGCAAGTTCCATTTTCTTGAAAACATCACCATAGAATTTAAAAGCTTCTTCAACGAGCTTTGTGTCGGCAGATGCAAGGTTATGCTCAGGACGCGGACCGTAACCGCCTGAGAGAAGCATTCCGTGGTCTTCTGCGATGATTTTCAGTTCTTTGAAGTATGATTCCTCTTTAGTGTGAAAATCGCCGCAAGGCACCTCTAAAACGTCAAAACCGAGCTTTGAACATTTCTTGATGTAGGGGACGCAATCGCCACCCCATTCTTTTTCCCAATATGCATAATAAATACCGAATTTCATATGCTTTTACCTCCAAAAGTTTCTGTATTAAATATATCATTTTTTATCTTTCAAGTCAATCATAAACAAAAGAAAACCCCGTCAGACTTTCTGAAATCCGACGGGGCTTTGTTTCATTTTTGTTTATCTGCCGATACCGAAAATTTTGAGAATGATTGTGAAGAAGTTTGTAAGGTAAATGCAGATTTTGTCAAGGATGTTTGCAAAGTTGTCTGTTCTGTTTTCATTAAGGTCAACTTCTGCACCGTAGCCCTCAAGCTTACCGTTGTTGTCGTCAACACCGTCTGAATCGTAAACAAATTCATAAACGATGGGAGATGCAACTGCAATAAGGAAATACTGTCCGGGAGTAACGGGACCACAGAAATTTGCAACGCTCTTTGTGAAATTCTTGAAGAGTGCTGAATCGTTTCCGAGAAGCTCGTTCACCGCGCCGAAGAACACCTCGTCATTTACAGTTGAAAGGTCATCAAGAAGGATAAGGTTGACCGTTCTGAGAAGGATTGTGACTTCAGTTGAATAGATTGAGAAGTCTTCGCCACCTGCATAGTGGTAAGAAACAAGGTCAGTTGCAAGGTCCCAGCCTGTTTCGTATTCGCTGTCAGGAATTACAACGTTGTACTGTTTTGCAAGTTCCTGAACACTGCCTTCGCCGTAAAGAGGCATTTCAAGAATATCTGTAAGACCTGTTACTGCAGTGTTTACGAGATTGTAGAAGATGCTGTCTTCGGCGATACCCATCTGTTCCATTGTGAGTGAACGGGCAAGACGATACTGAACACCTGCTTTAAGGAAGCCCTTAGCGTAAGCGTTGAGACCTTTGTTCATCTCATTGATCATTTCATCAGTGTAGCCTGAAACTGTGTTGCGGAGGGTTTCTGTGTCGATGCTTTCAATTGTTCTTTCTTCATATGTGATTTCATCATCTGTCATTGTGAAATCTCTGTATGCAAGAGGATACATTGAAAGAGCAGTTGTTGCAAAGTCGTAGATTTTATTACCTTTGGGGCTTGTATGCACTGAAACGTCACTACAATGCTCGTGACCGGTGAAGACAAGCTTGATACCTGCGTCTGCAAATTTGTTTGCTGTTGCAGTGTGGTTTCTGATGATGAAGTTACGGCTGAGAATTCTCTGCATGGGAAGGTGGTCGAGAAGGTTGTGGTGCATCATAAGGATGGGGTATTTGCCGTCTGCTACTGCTTTCTTAGCCTGGTCAACAACCCATTTTACTTTATCTGATGTCATACCGTCTTCAGTTGACTTTGAGGGGTCATTTGAGTCGATTGTGATAAGGCGATAGTCACCGGGAAGGTCTGCCACATAAGAAAAATCGTTTTCGCGTTTTTCGATTGCTTCATTATAACCGAAATCTCCGTAGTAAGCGAACATATCCTCGATTTTGTTATCGTTTTCGCCTCTGCCATAGTCGTGGTTACCGGGAACAACATAAACGGGGATACCTGTTGACTCTTCAAAAGCCTTGAGCTTTGCAGAAACTGCTTCGTGTTCTTCGGGAACAATTCTGCCGTTGTCAGCCATATCACCTGAGATGAGGACGAAGTCATAGTCTGCTTCAGCAGCCTGTCTGAGGAATTCATCGATGATAAGACCACTTTCGTTATCCATAGCTGCTCTTCTGTTTGCATACCAGAAAATGGGGTGGTCATTTGTTGCAGTAAGTTCTTCTTCGGGAACATTGTAGTGAAGGTCAGATGCCACTGCAAACCTTACACTGTCGTCATCGGCAAAAGCACCGATAGCGAATGCAGAAATCAGAATTGAAACTGCGAGGAGAACTGAAATAATTTTTTTCATTTTTCTTTTCCTTTCTTAGCAACATAATTTATTTGTCAAGCAATCCGTGATACCTTCCCATCCGATACGGTAGGGTGTAGGTAGTGGAGCCTTCCAAGCAAGTGGGTTTTCAGGCATTTCCCAGTTTTTCGGCACAACAAGGCGGAGCGTTTCACATTTTTCGGACAGCGACATTGCTCCGGAGGACGGGAAAACCACAAGTGACATAAAGAGTGGCAGAATGCTTTTGAACATAGTCAGCACTTACCTTTATTTAATTTACATATATAGGAAATCATACCATATTATTTTTTTTATGTCAATAAAAAACACCCCTACAAACCTCAGAGATTTGTAGGGGTAATGAAGTTTTTATCAGTCGGTCCAGGGCTCAAGAACAACATTGATTTCTGCGTTCTTAACGCCTTCAAGATGAACGGTAAGCTTCTGAATGCCTGTATTGTCTTTGTCATATTCGGAAACTGTGCCGTCAAGTCTTACTGCGTCCATAACGGAGAATGTACCGTCGCAGTCATCGAGAGTTGCACGGAGTGACTTTTCGCCGATTGTGAGCTTTGCAGTCTTGCCTTCATCGAGGATTTCGATTGTGGCTTTAGTGTGCATAAACCAGTAGATTTCTGATTTTGATGCGCAGGAAACAGTGTCTGTGATACGGAGCTTTGAATGGTTGTCAAACATTTCGAATTCTCTTACAACACTCTTTGCACCGTTGAGACAGTAAGCTTCAGTCATATCGATGATTGCTTTACCGCCGTGGCTTGTTTCCTGGAATGAAGAAATTTCAACTTTTGCAAAAGCGTACTGGTCGTCGGGAGTTTTATCAGGGTTGATAACGAGTGTGTTCTGTCCTTCTGCGCGTTTACGGTAAACCTGCCATCTGCCGAAGCCGACGAGACCTGCGAAATACTGAGGTGCGCCGTAGTCACCGGGGCCTAATTCCTCAGCCCATCTCTCACCGAGAGCATCGAAAACGAATGTACCGATGTCAAGGTCACCGTGGTTTGTGTAGTTATATCCTGATTTGATTGCAGCGAATGTTGCGTTGGGGTCAAGATATGCACTTCTCATAATAGCCATATCCTCGAAACCGCTTGATTTGTTGAAGAGAGCAAGAGGTTCTTTGCTGAAGTCAGCGTTTTCACCTGAGAAGGATGTGTCATACCAGATTGCTGAGAGAGTGGCCTCTCTGTCTTCGTTTCTTCTCGGGTCAGCAGTTTTCTGGAAAGCTGCAAGAAGAGGTGAATTATATTCCTTTGCAAACCACTGGAGAGACGGTCCGTGAAGAGGCTCTGATTTATTGTCGCCGTAGTTGAAAACACCCTGAGCACCTGTTACATAGATGGGGTAGTAGCCAACCTTGTCAACGCCGTCGATATCAGAAAGACCGAAGTCAGTGCCGAAATAATTTCTTGAAGTTGAAAGGAAGTATACAAGATATGTTGAGCAATATTCCCAATAGCCCGTGCCTTCAACATAAACTCCGTCGGGAGTGAAGAGTGCGAAAGTCATAGGCATAAACTTTGTTGCCTTTGAAAGAATTTCAGCTGCTTCTTCTTCGTAATATTCTGAGAATGTCATACAGGCAATACCGATGCCGCTGTAACATACAGTGTTCCAGTTTGTGTTTGACCATATCCACCAGTTCTGAGAAAGGATGTCGCCTTCAATTGCAGGAGTGATTGCTTTTTCGTAAACATTAGTGCGGATAAGCTCTTTCTGAGCGTCTGTCAGATAGTCGTAGAGCCAGTCATAACCGATACTCATCGCTAAAGACATCTCGGCAACATCGAGGAAATGGTCGGGATTCCATGAGTTGTAGTTACAGGCAGCCTCAAGCTCTGCGAAAGCTTTTGCTGCGTATTTTTCTTCACCTGTTACCTGCCAGGCAGCAGAAAGTGTAATGACACGGCTGAGAATCTGACGGGCAACTTCAAGTATTCCGTCATCGTCATCGTAAATGTATTCAACAAGAGGTCCTTCCACAAGAGCGTCTGCTCGTTCCATTGAATAACCGAAAATTTCTTTTATGTATTCGTCGCCGTCTTCTGCAAAATAATTTTCGCGGACTTTGTCGAAGTCTTCTTTTTCTGCAAGGATAAAGGGATGTTTCACATCATCCTGAGCGGCGTCGATGAAGTCTGCCATTTCTTTCTTTGAAACGCCGTCAACTGTGTTGGAAAAATCCAGGTAAGAAAGTCCCATCTTTGCAGTGTCGGGCAGAATTTTAAGGTAGGACGCGGCAGTTGAAAAGTCTCCCTGAAAGAGGAACATAATCATAGCAAGTCCCAAAGACAAAATTCTCATAATCATATCCATAAATAAAACCTCCTTTATGTGATTTTTATTATAACATTAACATTTACACACTGTCAATAAAAAAACAGACATATGTCATTAAAACGACATATGTCTGTTTGGAGTCGGATTAGTAACCGTACTGGCTGAAATAATCAAAAGGATTGATATAGGTTGTGGATTCTTCTTCAGGTTCTGCCGAAGAGCCCTTGTCTTCAATAAGCTTTGCAGTTACTTCAAACTCTTCTGTTGAGTAGTCTGTGTTTACTCTGCAGATTTTGAGCTTGAGCTCGTCACCGACAGATGCTTTGTCGATAATATCCAGAAGTACGTCCGGGGTGTCAAGGTCCTGACCGTTTACAGCAATAATCATATCGCCTATCTGTACATCGCTTGATTTAAGGTCACTGTCAGAAGAAATTCCTCTGATAATGAGTGAACCTGCAGGTAAGCCTTTTATCTGAACAATCATTGCGTAAGTGTTATGAGAAGAAGCGAGGCTGTAAGTGATGCCGAGTTTGGGTCTGTTGGGAACATAGCCCTTTGCGATAAGCTCGTTTGCAACCTCAAGAGCAGTTGAAATGGGAACTGAGAAGCTCATACCCTCATATTCCGTACTTGCAATCTTTGAAGAGTTGATACCGATAACCTGACCGAACTCGTTGAGAAGAGCACCGCCTGAGTTGCCGGGGTTGATAGCAGCGTTGTGCTGAATGCAATCCATTGTGTAGCCGATTTCGTTGTTGATTGAACGGCTGATAGCAGAAACGATACCGTTTGTGACAGAGCCGAAGAATTCTGAGCCTCCGGGGTTACCTACTGCGTAAACCGCAGAGCCCACCTTAAGCTTTTTGAAATCGCCGAATGTAGCGCATGTAAGCTTGGTTGTGTTGACTTTGAGAACACCAACATCTGTCTGCTGGTCGTAGCCTACGATGTCGGCGTTATAGGTTGTGCCGTCTTCAAGAAGAATTTTGACACTTGCACCCTTGTCGCTGATAACATGAGCACAGGTCAGAATGTAGGTTGATTTTCCGTCTTTGGAAACCTTGGCCACAATACCCGTACCTTCACCTGCTGCTGTCTCGCTGCCCTGAAAACCGTTGTTTGTATAAACAAGAACGCCCACATTCGACGCTCTGCCGATTTCTGCAATCTGTTCAACACTGAGTCTGTCGCCCGTAACGGTGGGAGAGTCAGGTGTTTCTTCGTTTGTGATTATTGTGCCGTCACCTGTGAGTCCTTCTCCGGAAATTGCTGCTTTCTTTGAGCCGACCACGGAGCCTATGCCGAAGCTGATTGCGATAACGAGTATAATTGCAACTATCGAAAGCACAACTTTGATTCCCGATTTTTTCTTTTTCTTCTTTGCCGTATCGGGAGTTCCGGTATAATAACCGTTCTGATTATATCCGTTAAAGCTCTGTTTAGGGGTATATGAAAACGGGGGAGGAGTCTGAGTGTTTTTCGTACTTTCAAAAGAGCTGTCATCAGTCATAGGCTCTATTGTGATTTCGAAATCATTCTCGTCAGCCTCTGTTGTTTCATCTGTTTCCTTTTCTTCTTCGGTTTCAAGAACAGCTTCCTCGACTTTTTCACAGAAACTTTCTGAAGAAGTATCGGGTGTTTCGTTTTCAGTGACTTCCTGAGAAGAAACTTTCTCTTCTTCACCGTTAAAAAGGTCATTGTTGTTTTCGTCCATATTTTTCGTCCTTTCGGTTTATATAAAGCATTTTGATTATAGTACACGCGTTTTGCAACAGATTAAAAAGAATATAAATAAATTTTTAATAATAACAGTCAATTGTTGCAAAAGTTATACATTGGGAAGAGTGAATCTGAAACGGGTATATTTGCCGATTTCACTGGAGGCTTCAATAGTACCGCCGTGCATCTCCACTATTGATTTTACAATGTAAAGGCCGAGCCCCGTACTCTTTGTGTCGAGACCGCGGGATTTGTCCACCTTATAGAAACGCTCGAAAATTCTTTCTATTTCGTCAGCAGGTACACCTGCGCCACTGTTTGTTATTGTGACGACAGTCTGCTTTGAATTCTGCTCGGTGGTCACATAGATAAAGCCTGATTCCGGTGTGAATTTAACAGCGTTGTCGATAAGGTTATAGATTACCTGAGTCAGAAGTCCCTCGTCAGCATTTATATGGAAACTGCCCATTGTGTCAAGTCCCTTGATGTCAATGGATTTCTGATTGATAAGCTGCTCGAATGAAAGAAGAGTGTTGAAGATAAGTGAAGAAATGTCAACTTTTTTAAGATTGAGTGAAAGCTCTCCTGCTTCGATTTTTGAAAGATTGAGCATTGAGCTGACAAGTCTTGCAAGACGCTTGACCTCGTTCGATACAATTTTCAGATATCTGTCTTCTTCTTCCGGCGGGATGGTGCCGTCAAGTATTCCGTCAATAAAACCGCCTATTGTGGTCATTGGTGTTTTGAGCTCGTGTGAAACATTTGCAACAAAACTCCGTCTTGAATATTCAAGGGCAGAAAGAGATTGCGCCATAGAGTTCATCGCGTTTCCGAGCTCTGCAAGTTCATTGTTTCCTTTGACTTCGATTCTCTTGCGGAAGTCACCTGTTGCATATTCCTTTGTGATAAGCGACATTTTACGCAGGGGCTTTGTGATAGAATATGTTACCACATAAACTGCGATGAATGCCACGGCAAAGGCAAAAAGTGCGGAAAACATAAACATTTTGAAAATTGAAGTAACAAAGGGGTACATAGCACCGAGGCCTGATTGTGCACCGATGATTACACCGATAACGTTGCCGTTTACAACAATCGGTTCACCTGCCACGAGAGCGAAATCTTCATCGAATTCCGATATTTCTCCTGCAATCTGGTAGTTGCCCTTTGCTGCTTGTTTTATTATGTTTTCAGGTATAGTGAGACCTGTGTGCTCGCTACAATAAAAATTCGATTGCTCAGGCTTCAGGGTGTCGATAACATCTTTACAGAGAATGACATTTCCTTTGAGGTCACATATAAAGAGGTCCGAACCGATTGAGTCGGAAACAAGCGACAGTGAGTAAGCGAGCATAACGGTAGGGTTGTTGATATACTCGTTGTTATCGTCCATCTCAAAATATTCAGAAGCAGTAACAGCGAGTTTTTTGACATTTTCTGTCAGAAGCTCAACATTTGTGTCTTTCCAGTAGTTTGCAACAAACACAAGCAGTGACATACCCAGTGCCACAAGTACAACGAGAATTGACGCAAAAATACTGAGGAAATATTTACGGAAGGTGCTTGACCTTTTGAATGAAACTCTGCCTAACTTCATTTTGTTTCAAATTTGTAGCCTACGCCCCAGACAGTCTTAAGTTCCCATTTGTCGGAAACGCCTTCAAGCTTTTCTCTCAGACGCTTGACGTGAACGTCAACTGTTCTTGAGTCACCGTAATAGTCGAAGCCCCATACTTCATCAAGAAGCTGGTCACGGGTGAAAACTCTGTTGGGGTTTGAAGCAAGATGGAAGATAAGCTCCATTTCTTTCGGGGGAGTATCAATCTGCTCACCGTTGACTTTCAGCTCATAGTTTGTAAGATTGATAGAAAGCTTATCAAAGCTGACTTCCTTTACTGTTTCGGCAGTGCTTGAAGATGTTCTTCTGAGAACAGCCTTGATTCTTGCAACAACCTCTTTTGCTTCAAAGGGTTTTACAATGTAGTCGTCAGCACCAAGCTCAAGTCCCAGTACCTTGTCAAAGGTTTCGCCCTTTGCTGTGATCATAATGATGGGTTTGTTGGATGTTTTTCTGATTTCTCTGCAAACCTGCCAACCGTCAAGGCCGGGAAGCATTATGTCAAGGAGAGTGATTGAGGGCTGTTCGTTCTGAAAAGCAGTAACAGCACCGGGGCCGTCGTTGACAATAACCGTAGAGTAACCTTCTTTTTCAAGATAGAGTCTAAGTAATTCGCAGATATTAGTATCGTCATCTACAATAAGTATTTTTTCTGTTGCCATAATAGAACACTCCTTTTTCGATTATGTTTACAAGTATATTATACCTGATTTTTACAAAATAGTATGTACTATTTTTAAACAATAAGCAAATGTTTTGGATTTTTGTTCATATTTTTATAAACACTATGTAATTAGTATATATTTTTTTTGACCAAAAATCAAGTTTTTGACTTTTGACTATTGTTTTGGTGAAAAAACAAAAATTAAAAATCAAAGAAAATTAAAGAAAAACGAAGAAAACGGGAGATAATTTGAAATATCGGACCTCGAAAACTTATTTTTGACCTTTTTTGACCTTTGATAAAAGTCAGAAAATGTTTATAATAAACAGTGTAAGGTCAAAGAAAGTCAAAGTCAAATTTGATTATTTATCATAAATTAAGGAAGTGAGCAATATGAATTTAAGTAACGCTATTGCCAATATGATTCTTGAAATGCTGGAGCAGGACGGTTTCACGGAAATCCAGAGAAACGAGTTGGCAGAAACTCTCGGTTGTGTGCCCAGTCAGATAAACTATGTAATTTCATCACGCTTCACCCCTGAGCACGGTTATATAGTAGAAAGCAGACGCGGCGGTGGGGGATATATCAGAATCACCCGAGCAAAATATGATAAGGGCACGGCGCTTATGCATGTTGTCAACGGAATAGGCAGACAGCTTGATGATAAGACCTGCAGAGCGCATATATACAATCTTAATTATCAGGAGCTTGTCGGAGACTCGGCAGCAAAACTGATTTTATCGGCAACCTCAGAAAATTCATTGAGGGCAGCACCGCAGAGTGTGCGCGATGAAGTAAGAGCGTCAATCTTCAAACAGATGTTACTCTCTTTAATGTAATGTGAAGGTTTAAGGAGGAATTTATTATGTTATGTCAGAATTGCGGAAAACACGAGGCAACAACTCATATAAAAAGTGTGGTCAACGGAGAATATACTCAGCTTCATCTCTGTACGGACTGTGCAGGTAAATTAGGCTATGGGGATGTCTTCTCAGGCTTTGGCTTCGACCTCGGGGATTTCTTCGGAAACTTTTTCTCGAAGCCCAAGGCTAATCTTCCCGTATCAAAAACAGAGCGCTGCGAGAAATGCGGTATGAGCTTTGAAGAAATTGTGAAGAGCGGAAAAATCGGTTGTGCAGATTGTTATGAAAAGTTCTATGATATGCTTCTGCCGTCAATCAGAAGAATTCACGGCAAAACACAGCATAACGGAAAAACGGCAAAGGCATCTGCCGTTCAGCCGGAAGTCAAAGAAAAGACAAAAGAGGAAATCATCGAAGAACTTAAATCTGAAATGAAAACGGCAATTGAAGAACAGAATTTCGAAAGAGCTGCAGAAATCAGAGACCGTATCAAAGAATTGGAGGCTGAATGATTATGGGAAAATGGTATAAGGTTTCAGGACCCGAAGGAGATGTTGTGCTCAGCACAAGAATCCGTTTTGCAAGAAATATCGGAGAATATCCATTCCCTTTCAGACTTGACAGCGATAGGAAAAAAGAACTTAACGGCAGAATCAGAGACGCAGTTTTGTCCCATAATGAAAATATGAGCTTCATAGAAATGGAAAATGTACCTCCCTATCAGACAGTTTCTCTTGCGGAGAGACATCTGATTTCTCCCGAGTTTGCAGGACCCGGAAAATCCAAGGCGCTTATTCTTTCTGACACAGAGGATGTGAGCATTATGCTCGAGGAGGAAGACCACCTGAGAATCCAGGCGATGACAGCGGGTCTTGACCTTGAGGGTGCTTTTGAAAAAGCAGAAAAAATCGAAAGGGAAATCGGAGAAGAGCTGACCTATGCTTTTGACGAGAGAATCGGTTTCCTTACTCAGTGCCCCACGAATCTGGGAACAGGTATGAGAGCGTCTGTGATGCTTCATCTTCCTGCACTTACAAAGCAGGGACTTATTTCCCGACTTGCCTCTACCGTTTCAAAGCTTGGTCTTGTAATACGCGGTGCATACGGTGAAGGCAGTCAGCCCGGAGGAGATATTTATCAGATAAGCAATCAGATTACTCTGGGTATCAGCGAAAAAGAAGCAATTTATAACCTTGAATCTATTGTGAAGCAGATAATTTCTCAGGAAAGAAATGCAAGAAAAGAGCTTCTCACAAACGCAGATTATCTTGATTCCGTCTATCGTGCATACGGAATTCTGAAATTTGCGAGAAAGCTGACAACAAACGAGTTTATGAAACTGATTTCTCTTGTGAGACTTGCAGCAGCAGAAAAAATCATTGATGCAGATATTGAAGAAATCAATGCGATGATTCCTGATATGCAACCTGCAACGGTAAGTGTCAGAAATTCTGCACAGCTTTCAGCAGAGGAAAGAGATATTCAGAGAGCCACAGATGTAAGAGAGGTTTTAAAATAATCAATTACAATAAAATAAACGGAGGAATGATTGATGTATAAATTTTCAGGCTTTACAGAAAAGGCTAATGAAGCACTTAATGCTGCAATGATGTCTGCCGAAGATTTAGGTCACGGTTACGTAGGCAGTGAACATCTGCTTCTGGGACTTCTGTCCGCAGACGGTGTTGCATCAAGTGTTCTTTCATCAAAAGGAATAACAAAAGAAAAGGTTGAGAGAATTATCGCGGAAAGCATCGGCACAGGCACTCCCACATCTCTCACACCATCAGATTTTACGCCGCGCTCAAAGCACATTATTGAATATTCTTCATCCATCGCAACGGCACTTCGCCAGAGCCTTGTTGGTACAGAGCATATTCTTCTTGCCATAGTCAAGGAAAACGAAGGTCTTGCGGTGAGCATTATGGCAGAGCTTAATGTGTCATCGGGTGAGATTGCGTCGGAAATCAGCAAAGCATTTGAGAATCCTCAGGGAAACGGAAACAAAAAAGATGAGAAGAAATCAAAATCTGATGTGCCGACACTTGAAAAGTTCGGAAGAAATCTGACACATCTTGCAGAAGAAAATAAAATTGACCCTGTAATCGGAAGACAGAAGGAGATTGAGCGTGTTATTCAGATTCTTTCGAGAAGAACAAAAAACAATCCTTGTCTCATAGGTGAGCCGGGTGTAGGTAAAACGGCAATTGCAGAGGGTCTTGCTCTGAAAATTGTAAAAGGTGAAGTGCCCGAGCTTCTTAAAGGGAAAAAGCTCTATACCCTTGACCTTACGGGTATGGTTGCGGGAACAAAATACAGAGGCGATTTTGAAGAGAGAATCAAAACTGCTATGGATGAGGTGATCAAAGCGGGTGATGTGATTCTTTTCATAGATGAGATTCACACTCTCATCGGTGCAGGTTCGGCAGAAGGTGCAGTTGATGCTGCCAATATTCTCAAGCCGTCACTTGCCAGAGGTGAGATTCAGCTCATCGGCGCAACAACAATTGATGAATACAGAAAACACATCGAAAAGGATTCTGCTCTTGAAAGACGCTTCCAGAGCGTTATGGTAGGTGAGCCGAGCGAAGAGGAAGCAATTGAAATTCTCAAGGGACTTAAAGATAAATACGAATCTCACCACAAAATCAGAATTACCGACGAAGCAATTGAAGAGGCGGTAAAACTTTCGTCAAGATATATCGGTGACAGATTTCTGCCTGATAAAGCAATTGACCTTGTTGACGAAGCCTCCAGTAAGGTAAGGCTCCGTGCATATACAACTCCCGATACTCTCAAAGATATGGAAGAAAAAATCAAGGAGATCAGGGGAGAAAAAGAGAACGCAGTTTCGAATCAGGATTTTGAGAGAGCAGCAGACCTTCGCGACGAAGAGAAGAAGCTTGTCTCAGAGCTTGAAGTGAAGAAAGAGGAATGGCGAAAGTCAATTTCGGATTTCTGCTCAGAGGTTACGGCGGAGGAAATCGCTGAAATCGTAGCTGACTGGACGGGGATTCCCGTAACACAGTTGACGGAAGAAGAAAGTGAAAGACTTCTTCGTATGGAAGATGTCCTTCACGAAAGAATTGTAGGTCAGGACGAAGCGGTCAGAGCTGTTGCTAAGGCAATAAGAAGAGGCAGAGCAGGTCTTAAAGACCCCAAAAGACCCACGGGCTCATTTATTTTCCTTGGTCCTACGGGTGTAGGTAAAACAGAACTTTGCAAAACCCTTGCAGAATCAATGTTCGGCTCGGAAAACTCAATAATCCGTTTTGATATGTCGGAATATATGGAAAAGCACACGGTGTCCCGACTTGTAGGCTCACCGCCCGGATATGTAGGTTATGACGAGGGAGGTCAGCTTACTGAGGCAATCCGCAGAAAACCCTATTCGGTTGTCCTCTTCGACGAAATCGAAAAGGCTCATCCCGATGTTTTCAACATCCTTCTTCAGATTCTTGAAGACGGTATTCTCACGGACTCTCAGGGCAGAAAGGTTGACTTTAAAAACTCGGTTATCATTATGACCTCAAATGTGGGCGCAAAACAGATAACTGACAAAAAAGCGTCCTTCGGCTTCTCCGGAGAAAGCAGCGAGGCGCTTTCTCACGAAAAGATAAAAGACGCAGTAATGTCAGAGCTTAAGCAGTGCTTCAAGCCTGAATTCCTTAACAGAATTGATGATATCATAGTTTTCCGTCAGTTAACTCAGCCTGACATTGAGGAGATTGCCAAGCGTATGCTTGATACTCTCAGCAAGAGGACAGGGAAGCTTTCAATTGATGTTGAGTTTTCTCCTGAGGCAGTAACAAAGATTGCTGAGGCAGGATTTGACCCCGTCTACGGCGCAAGACCTCTTCGCCGTGCCATTCAGTCGAAGATAGAGGACACTCTTTCCGAGCTTATGCTTGAAGGTAAGGTTGAAAAGGGTAAAAAATATATCTGTAATGTAAATCAGGAAAACTTTGTATTTGATGAAATCAGCTTTAATTAACAAAAGGTTTACATTTAGAATATTGACATTATTTCCCATCAGTTGTATATTATATGTATGTTTAGCACTCTCACTTGTTGAGTGCTAAACATACATAAAGGACGGTGAGAAAATGGAAATGACTGAACGAAAAAGGCATATTCTTGCAGCCGTTATAGAGAGATATATCAGAACGGGTGAGCCGGTCGGTTCAAAGCTTCTGCTTGAGAGTCTGTCAATTTCCGTTTCATCAGCAACTGTCCGCAACGAGATGGCAGAACTTGCTGAAATGGGATATCTTGAACAGCCTCATACATCTTCGGGAAGAATCCCCACACAGAAGGGTTACAGATATTATGTAGACGAGCTTATGTGTGAGAGAGCGCTGGACGAAGAGATGAGAAGAAAAATCGATATGATGCTCGGTACTCATTTCGGAGACCCGGAAAAGCTTCTCAAGGAGGCTTCGGCAATTCTTGCAGACATTACGGACTGCGCAGTTGTTACAACCACACCCACCAGCGAAGGTGCTTTCATAAGAAAGGTTGAGCTTGTACCCGTCAGCAGGAGAACAGCGATTGTGGTGCTGCTCACTTCTTCGGGAATTCTGAAGGACAAGGTGTGCAGGACAGATACGGATATTACAGACCAGATTGTCCGTGTTTTCTACAAAATGGCAGCAGAGAATTTCATCGGCAAATCTCTCAGCAGTATGGCAGATATGCTTCTCCAGAGCCTTGTGGTGTCTCTCGGTGAATATGCACTCGCCATGAGCCCCATTGTAGTTGCCCTCTCAGATTTGGCGAAAGACGCGATGAGAGCAGACATTGTTCTCGGCGGCGAACATAAACTGTTCAGTAACAGTGAAATCAGTTCAGACGTTTTAGGCATTATGGAGCTTCTTTCAAAAAGGGATACACTTTTGAATGTGCTCTCTTCAGCTAACAACGGACTGAATGTTTATATCGGCAAGGAAAATCCATACACACCTCTTGCAAATTCAAGTATGATTGTGTCCACCTATACGGTTTCCGATTCTCTTTCGGGAGCCTTCGGGCTTATCGGACCGACAAGAATGGATTATGCAAGACTTGTGCCGAGCGTGAAATATTTCACGAAACTTGTCGGTGAAATTATCAGTGCAGAAAGGGATGAATAAAAGTGGCAGAAGAGAAAAAGGAAGAAGCAAAGAAGGAATCCAAAAAGGAAGCAAAGACAAAGAAAAGCGATAAAGTAGAGCTTCTTGAAAAAGAGCTTGAAGAAAAAAATAATCAGATGCTCCGTCTCGCAGCAGAATATGACAACTTCAGAAAACGTTCACAGCGTGAGAAGGACGCAATCTACGGCGAAACAAAAGCACAGCTTATCGGCGAATTACTTGCAGTTGCAGATAACTTTGAAAGAGCACTTGCCAATGAAAACGGCACTGCTGAAGACCTTCGCAAAGGCTTTGAGATGATTTCAAAGCAGTTTGACGATATTCTTTCAAAGAACGGCGCTGAAAAATTTGGCGAAGCGGGTGAAGTTTTTGATCCCAACATCCACAGCGGTGTGATGCATATTGACGATGAATCTCTCGGCGAGAATGTAGTTGCTGAAGTGTTCAGCAAAGGTTACAGATTAGGCGACAGAATAATCCGTCACGCAGTTGTTAAAGTAGCAAACTAAAAAAATAAAATATAAAATATAAACATCCTTAGGAGGAACAAATATTATGGCAAAAGTAATCGGTATCGACCTTGGTACAACAAACTCATGTGTTTCAGTAATTGAAGGCGGTGAGCCCGTTGTTATCGCAAATGCAGAAGGCGCAAGAACAACTCCCTCAGTAGTTGCTTTCGGTAAAAGCGGTGAAAGAATGGTAGGTCAGGTAGCAAAAAGACAGGCTATCACAAATCCTGACAGAACAATCAGCTCAATCAAACGCCAGATGGGCTCAGACTACAAGGTGTCAATTGACGATAAAAAATACACACCTCAGGAAATTTCAGCAATTATTCTCCAGAAGCTTAAAACTGACGCAGAAAGCTACATCGGTGAAAAAGTTACAGAAGCAGTTATCACTGTTCCTGCATATTTCACAGATGCCCAGCGTCAGGCAACAAAGGACGCAGGTAAGATTGCAGGTCTCGAAGTAAAGAGAATCATCAATGAGCCCACAGCAGCAGCTCTTGCATACGGCATTGACAAGGAAAACGACCAGAAAGTTATGGTTTATGACCTTGGCGGCGGTACTTTCGACGTTTCAATCATCGAAATGGGTGACGGCGTTCAGGAGGTTCTTGCAACAGCAGGTAACAACCGTCTCGGCGGTGACGACTTTGACCAGAAAGTTATTGACTGGCTTGCTGACGAATTCAAGAGAGAGCAGGGCATTGATCTTCGCGGTGACAAAATGGCTATGCAGAGACTTAAGGAAGCAGCTGAGAAAGCAAAGATTGAGCTTTCGGGTGTTACAACATCACAGATCAGCCTTCCCTTCATCACTGCAGATGCAACAGGCCCCAAACATCTTGAAATGACTCTCACAAGAGCAAAGTTCAACGAAATGACAGCATCTCTTGTTGAAGCAACAATGGGTCCCGTTCGTCAGGCTATTGCAGACTCAGGTCTTAAAACATCAGAAATCGACAAAATCCTTATGGTTGGTGGTTCTTCAAGAATCCCCGCAGTTCAGGAAGCTGTTCAGAAATATCTCGGCAAAGAGCCCTTCAAGGGTATCAACCCTGACGAATGTGTAGCTATGGGTGCTGCAATTCAGGCAGGTGTTCTCGGCGGCGAAGTTAAAGGTCTTCTTCTCCTTGACGTTACTCCTCTTTCACTCGGTATCGAAACAATGGGTAACATCAACACAAAAATTATCGAAAGAAACACAACAATCCCCGTAAAGAAGAGCCAGATTTTCTCAACTGCAGTTGACAATCAGCCTTCAGTTGAAGTGCATGTTCTTCAGGGCGAACGTGAATTTGCAAGAGACAACAAAACTCTCGGTGTGTTCCATCTTGACGGTATTATGCCTGCAAGACGCGGTGTTCCTCAGATTGAAGTAACATTCGACATCGACGCTAACGGTATCGTTCATGTTTCTGCTAAAGACCTTGGCACACAGAAGGAACAGTCAAATTCAATCACATCTTCAACAAATATGTCTAAGGAAGATATCGAAAAAGCTGTTAAGGAAGCAGAGCAGTTTGCAGAAGAAGATAAGAAACGCCGTGAAGAGGTTGACCTGAGAAACGGTGCAGACCAGATGGTTTACCAGTGCGAAAAGCTTATCTCAGAGGAAGGCGACAAATTCTCAGAAGAGGACAAGTCAGCTCTCACAGAAAAAATTGAATCTCTCAAGGAAGCTCTCAAGGGTGAAGATATCAACCTTATCAAGTCAAGACAG
The DNA here is from genome assembly GCA_045542485.1 of Acutalibacteraceae bacterium. Lineage (GTDB taxonomy): Bacteria > Bacillota > Clostridia > Oscillospirales > Acutalibacteraceae > SIG575. The sequence goes on along the minus strand of JAZQLC010000066.1, from coordinate 3,542 downwards.
GATGAGCTTCAGGCTAAGTTCTATGAGATTTCAGAAAAGATGTATAAAAACGCAGCTCCTCAGGGTGCTGAAGGCTTTGATCCCAACGCAGCAGCCGGTCAGAATCCCGGTGAGGATTACACAGAAGCAAATTATACAGATGTTGAATAATCTTTTAATGATTTGTTCATAACTGTGTGTTAAAATTGATTTAAAGTTATAAGCAACGAACCGGAATTTATATTTTGGTTCGCTGCTTGTGTGTAAGGAGCCGTTTGATTTGGCAGATAAACGAGATTATTATGAGGTGCTGGGCGTTCAGAAGGGCGCGTCAGACGACGAAATTAAAAAAGCATACAGAAAGATGGCCAAGAAGTACCATCCTGACCTGAATCCCGGTGACAAAACGGCTGAGGAAAACTTTAAGGAAGTTAACGAAGCTTATGAGGTTCTTTCGGACAGTACAAAGAAGGCTCGTTATGACCAGTTCGGCCATGCAGGTGTTGACCCCAATTACGGTGCAGGCGGTCCGGGCGGAGGCTTCGGTGGCGGCTTCGGCGGAGATATGGACTTCGACCTTGGCGACATTTTCGGAAGCTTCTTCGGCGGAGGCTTCGGTGGCGGCGGCAGACAGGCAAATCCCAATGCACCCAGACGAGGTGAGGATTTGCAGTCAAGGGTAACTATTTCCTTTGAAGAGGCTGCAAAAGGCTGTAAAAAGACCGTCGAGGTGGGTAGAATAGAAACCTGCAGTGAATGTGGCGGCTCAGGTGCCAAGAAAGGCACAAATCCCACAACCTGCCCTGAATGTAACGGCAGAGGTCAGGTCAATGTTCAGCAGAGAACACCTTTCGGCGTGATGTCCACAACAAGGCAGTGCAGCCGTTGTGGCGGTAAAGGTAAGATTATTTCTTCACCTTGCAGTAAATGTCACGGTAACGGAAGAGTTTCAAAACATACAACTATCGAGGTTAATATTCCCGCAGGTATTGATGACAGACAGGTGCTCAATGTGAGAGGAGAGGGAAATAACGGCACAAACGGTGGTCCTTCAGGTGACCTTAAGGTTGCGGTTTTTGTGCGTCCCCATCATTTCTTTGAGCGTGACGGCTTCAATGTATGGTGCAATATCACTGTTTCGTTTGCTCAGGCAGTTCTTGGCGACAGTCTTCTTGTTCAGACTCTTGACGGCAAGGTGAAATATGATTTACCTGCTGGTACACAGCCGGGTAAGGTATTTGTACTTAAGGGAAGAGGTATTCCTGTTCTCAACGGCAGAGGTAAGGGCGACCAGATGATAAGAATTAATGTTGATGTTCCGAAAAATCTTACGGCACATCAGAAAGAACTTATCCGTCAGTTCCAGGAGGAATTCGGTCCGTCGGCGTCTCAGGCAGAGGTTTATGGCGAACAGGAAGAAAAGAAAGGCTTCTTCGGTAAGCGTAAAAAATAAAAAACTTATACTATAAGCAAAGACCACCGGCGGTAAACCGGTGGTCTTTATTATTGCAGATTGAATTACAGCATATAAAATCCTGATTTCAGGAGGACATATTCCTTGTCCAGCTTTCTGAAAAACTTGATAACCGGTTCGTCAAAAATGCGATAGTCCTTGATGGAATATGTCTGCATATCAATTTTTCTTATTTTCTTTGAGTTACTGCAGCTGATATAGAGGAAAGGTCCCGATTTGGTAACGCCTACGGGGTCATCAAAGGTCGTTGTTTCGTTTCCTCCGATTCTTGTGTACACCTTTTGCAGGGTGGGGGAGAAACGGACAATGGAATTCTTCTCGGGTACCACAAACCAGATACAGTCATCATCGGCAGCAAGGCCTCTCACGGGGGACTCACGGTAGCACAGAGAAACATTCCACAGGTCGTTACCTTCATTGTCGAAAACGTGCATTCTGGAATCCGAGGTGACTACAACTGTTTCTCCTCCGACGGGGAGGGTGACAGCATCGCAGAAAATGAAGTTTGGGATGCTTGAGGAAATCTTCTCGAAATTTTCACCGAATTTGGTGTGGAGATATCCTGTGCGTCTTACGGCTTCAACTTTTCTGGATTGGGCATTATAAGAATAAAAAGCAGCTCGTGCACTGCCTTTTTCATCAACTTCCTTTTTAGCATAAACAAAACCGTAGGTGAATGGTACTATATCAAGAATGCTGTCGTCAACAATTTTCTTCAAAACACATCACCTTTTATGTTTGTCTCCCCGCCAAGCCGGAGTCGGCCAATAATAACCTGCTCTTGTGCAGGTGGGCACCGCCCGCTGACTTTGAGCTCCCAGCGTCCGTCGTAATACGGGAGGTCTGCTTTCCCATACAGCGGAGATAAGTTCCCTTTAAAAAACGTGTTGGGTTAATATGAACCGAAGTTATCGCGCAGGGCAGGGAGAAATCTTCTTAAATAGTATTACTCTTCGAAGTCGTAAAATTCAGAAAGTCTTTCTTCAAAAATTTTACCGATTTCGTAGAAGAGCTTCTGGTTTTCGATGGGAGCGAGAACAGTTTCACCGTTTTCTTCCAGAACTTCAAGGATAATCAGTTCGCCATCGTCGTCGATAATATCCTGAGCTTCTTCGTAGATGGGGATGAGGGCAACGAATTTACCGTCATCTGTTTCGATTCTGTCAAGCTCATCAAAAAAATGCTCGTTGCCGTCCTCGTCGATTACGCTGACAACATCCGGCATTGAGTAGTCTTTTTCTTCAATGTTATTATCCATAAAACATATACCTCATATATTAATAATTACCACTGATATTTTACATCAAAACCGACGATTAGTCAACACAAAACTTGATTTGCACAATAATAATATAAAAAATTGGGGCGATTTTCCGAAAGATTATTCGTCATTGATAAAAATTAATAAAAGTTTTCAACTTTTTTCAAAAAAACTATTGACAAGTGACAAATGACCTGCTATAATAAAGTCGAAGATAAGACAACGCACAAACGAATCCAAAGGATTCAGAGTTGTTTTACATACTAAATTAACGCAAAGGAGGCGTTTCCCATGAACACAACTGAACCGAACTCATTAATGGCAAACGCCGTAAAAGGTGTTTGCCGGTAAGAGAAAAAACAAAGCAAAACCGAAAAAGTTAATATAGTATCTGAATATGATTAAATGATAATGAAATAAAAGTTCCGAGTTTCAGATGACCGATAAAATCCGTAGTGGTAAACGACATTAACTGAAAAATGACGCACACACGGTCTGATAAACAGAAAAGAACAAAAGTGGAAAGATGAAACAAAGAACACTGCAAGGCTACTCGCAAAAAAATAAGAAATAGGTGGGTCCGATGAGATAGAACCTTTTCTCTCAGATAATGAGACAGATAAAAATAGCGCTGCAGAACACTGCAGGGAAAATTGAATATTACAAAAATAATTAACAAATTGAAATTTAAGAAAAAGGTGGTTCCGATGTACAAATAAAATCAGTACACCGAAAACTATAAATCTAAGGAAACAGGTGAGTCCAACAATCTGTCAGACTTAAACTTAGAAACCTATAAAAATTCAGAAAAAGGTGGTTCCGATGTAC
>JAZQLC010000065.1:0-34350 GCA_045542485.1 Acutalibacteraceae bacterium | reverse complement strand
ATAGTGGGTGATGTTGTGGCAGGGCTCGTTTGAATGGTTATAGCTTTCGTTCCAGAGTTTTGAAAAATCTGCTTCCTCAAAGAATCTTTCAAGAAGCTTTTCAAATCTTTCCTCGCCGTAGAGTTTTCTCAGACCCTCCACATCATATGGTACAAACCAGGACTGCTGAAAAATATTACTTTCAACACATCCGATACCGTCATAAATATCCTCTTCCACACAGAACCTGCCGTTATGTCTTCTTGAAATCAGGAAGCCCAATCTCTTGTCATAGTTTTCGGGATATCTCTCTGCTCTCGCCATAAAGAAATCAGCATCCTCATTTTTGCCGAGAGCCCTTGCAAACCTTGAAAGAGTAAAATCAGCAAGAAGATATTCAAGAGTTTCACTGATTTTCAGAGGAACAAACGCCTTTTCGTGATACTGTTTACAATCAGGTCTGATTGATTTAAAGGGTTTGCCGAAAAGCTCTTTTTTGCAGAGAACTGATGCCTTTGAAATTTCATAAGCTTTTTCCGCATCATAATTTCTGATGCCTTTCAGGTATGCGTCAGCAAGAACAATAAGTCCCGGATCGCCCACCATACATCCTGCATTAATACCCATAAGCTCCCATCTGGGGAAAGAAGAGTTGTTCACAAGAGCAATTTCAAGAAGTGAATTTATTTCATCATTGACAATTTCGGGAGAAATCACAGTAAGCAGAGGAAATTCACTTCTGTAAACATCCCATCCGCTGAACATTGTACGGAAAGTATAATTCTCAGTGTTCAGAATTTTTCCTTCAAGAGGAAATCTTCCGTCAACGTCACCCATAATTCGGGGGTCAAGAAAAGCGTGATAAAGGCAGGTGTAGAAAATTTCAAGGTCAGTTTCGTTACTGCCCGTCACATCGATGCTTTCGAGAATATTTTCCCACTGTGCGAAAGCCTTTTCCCTCATCCCGTCAAAATCAAAAGAGGGACATTCGCTTTCAAGATTCTTTCTCGCACCCTCAAGGTCAACATAGGATATGCCGCATCTGATTGTCAGCGGCTCATTAAGTTTTCCGAAAGAAACGAGAAGTCCTGCATCCTCGTTTTCAAATAACTCTATATCTTCCTCAGCAAACTCTTCGTTTGAAAAAAACTGCATCTTCTCAGGCTTCACAGACATTTCAAGAGAAAAGTAAAAATTATATGAAATATTGCCGTGTCCTCTGCCGAAGCCTCCACCCTTTGGTGTGCAGATGATTTCGCCCTCGATTCTGCCGTTTTCAGTAATTTTCACCTTTTCAAAATCTGCGTGACCGCCGATTCTGCGCGAAAAATTGAAAATCACTTTCGCGTCACTGTTTTCGGGATATGTAAATCTGAGCATACCCGTACGCTGAGATACTGTGGTTTCCGCTTTGATATCATATCTATCCAGAAGTACACAATAGTAACCCGCTTCTGCAGTTTCTCTCTCGTGAGAAAAAGAAGATTTCCAACCTGTTTTACCTTTCACAAAAGGCACTTCCGCATTACTTCCGCTCCTCAGGTCCGTATCGCCCGTAACAGGCATCACCTGAAGATTTCCCAGATCACCGTACCAGCCGATACCACTCATATGATTAAAGCTGAATCCTTCAATTGTATTGTGGCAGTAGTTGTAGCCCGTGCCGTTGTCACCGCCCGTGACGGTATCGGGAGAAAGCTGTACCATTCCGCCCGGCACACAGGCTCCGGGATGAGTTTTTCCTCCACCGTGGCAGGATTCCTCCTGCTCATCTCCTACTGTCCCTATCATCGGGTCTATGTATTTTGCTTTTGTCATTTTATCACCTTATGCTTGTTCATTATATGTAAAAAGTTTTCCGAAATATGAAATCACCGTATATATGGGCTGAAGAATACTGTATATTCTTTCGTTTTCAAGCAGCCCGTCTTTTCCGATATTTTTCAGTACAACGTGCTCTCTGTAAAGAAGGTCAACAGACTGACTGTTGTAGGATCTGAAAGCAGTGCCGTTTTCTATTGTGTAGAATCTGTAACCGAATTTTCCGTTTTCCGTAGAGCGCATTGAGTTAAGAAGATTGACCTCTCCACCCGAAAGAATAAATGCGTACTCAGTAAGCGAAGAGCCGTCATGGCCTATATTAACAAGATTTACTTTACTGTCTTTTGAATTAAGGAATGTTTTTCCGCCATAAATGAAAGTATTGAAAATCTGAACCTCATCGCAGGTGTCAAGGACAATAAAATCCGTATGTATTCTTGTAATCGGAATAAACACATATTCAAAAAGTTTGTCCTCGGTAAATCTGCCTGAAAGTTCGGGTATATCAAAATTTGCATATCCGTTTCTGGGAAGAGTGTTAGCGTTCTGCAGACATCCTTCCACAAAAACATCACTGCAGCCTGTCATCGAGAACATACTCTCGTAACAACATCCTATGACTTTTTTGATGAAAACATTTTCGGAATTTTCAAGTCTGATTCCGCAACTTGCGAGAGTAAAGAAACAGTTTGTTATGTAAATGTTATCAGACTCACTGTAAACAACAGGCGACGTCTGTTTGTAAACACCGCTGTTATCGGTAGGCGCATTGATGGGATAGTCTACTCTTATTCCGTTAAGACCTGAGTTATCGCCGTCAAGAGTAATGAGCGGTTCACTTGTTTTGTCGTAGCCGTAGTAGGAAATAATGAGAGTGCCGCTGCTGTTACCTCCCTGACAACGGGTTGCAACGGAGGAAGAGCCTCTCAGTTCTACTCCTTCCGGAATTTTTATGGGGTTATCAAAACGGTAAAGTCCGCCCGGCAGGTAAACAACGCCGCCTGTCAGTTTTGCTTCATCCAGTTTCGCCTGAACGGCAGAGGAAGAATCAGTTTTACCTGTTTTGTCTGCTTCAACCACATAGAGATAACTTGCAACTTTTTCATAAGTTTTCTTATAATCGGGAGTGAATGAACTTGTGTCAGTTTTGTACTGACGAATATTTTTGCCTTCTATTTTACCTTCTACTTCCACATTTGTAAGAAGTGTGGCGTGTTTGCCCGGGTCGAAAATCGCACATTCTTCACCCTCAATTCTGCCGCCGAGAATGCCTATTCCCCACGATTCACCTCGGTGAACAATAACATCTTCGGGGGCGTAAATACCGTATGTACAGTCGGTTATGTACAAATCGGTGAATTCACCGCTGTATGAGTATCGTATGCCTTTTTTGAATAAGATACCGCCAAGCATATCGGAAATTTTAATATCTGCAAACTGAGGCCACTCAAGGTCCCCTAAAATAAGTCCGATACCGTGCTGACGCGTGTATGCATCAATTTCACTTTTGGAGGGAGCATTGAATTTTTCTCCTGCCTCTGCCCAGTATTTGTTAAGGAAATAAAGGGTTTTCACTGTGTCTACGTCTGCAGAGTTGTGGGAATTAAGTCCCTCATACAAACAAGTGCCCTTAACATTTTCAATTGTGAGCATTTCGTGACACTCATAAATATTGTTTTCACACTGTGAACATGCACCGATACCTCTGTATGAATTTATGAGAGTGCAGTTTTTGATTGTGTGAAGCATATAATCGCCGTTACCTGTAACATAAAATGTGTAAGGATAGGGTTTTACATCGTTTATATCCTGGTCAGGATACCATACTGTAAGACCGACTGCACCTGCACTTGCACCTACGGTAAAAAGTCCCGGCACCATTACATCCGCAGAGGGTACATCCGCCACAATTATTGTACCGTATTCCTTTCCCTCATCGGGGTCCTGATATTCACCCCTCAGGGTTACAAACTGTCGGATATAAATGTTGCCCGTAACTCTGTATTCACCCTCAGGCAAGAAAACCGTACCTCCGCCGTTGGCAGCACAATCATCAATTGCCCTCTGGATTGCAGAGGTTGCATCGTTTACGCCTGTGTTGTCTGCCTTATACGGCTCTTCCGTTGCAATAATGTCAGCAAGTACAACATCGTTTGTGGGATAAGCCGTCTCAACGATGATAGGCTTCTGCGTGTTTTCCTGTGCCGAAGCAATTGCTGTAAAAGAAAAAATCATTACCAGACACAGTAACAACGAGATAAACTTTTTCATAATATTCCTTCCTTTCAAAAAAGAAATTTTGCCTGAAAATCATATTATAAATTATAACATAAACGGACTTCGATGTAAACATTGACTTTTCCGTTCCCATATGTTAACCTTAAATCAAACATAAAAAGCGGAGTGATTTTATGGGAAAATATTTTGATTTATATTACGAAAAAAGCGAGAATCCCTCCTTCTGTTACAGAACGGGAAAAACCGTTTATGAAGAAATGTTTACAGGCGGAAGTCTCGTTTCCTGCGGCTGGAATGACGCAGGATATCCTCTCAATCTCCTTGAAAAATGCAGTACCCGTTTTGATAAAAAAAGGTTTTCCGAGCCTTTCGCATTCAACATTGAGCTTGACGGACAGAGTGTTGACTACGCTCTTGAAATTGAAGATTTTACTTATGAAAAAACAGAAGAAAATCTCAGAAGCGTACTGACTCTCAGAAGCAAATACAAACCGGTCACAATCCGTGTACACACTCTCCTTGACGGCACGGCGATGCTGACAAGATATCTTGAAATTGAAAACACCTCTGACACTCCTATGAATCTGAGCCGTCTTACCGTTATGGGTGGTGGCGTGGAAATTATGGAGTACGATAAATACACAGAATCAAGAGATGTGGAAGAATTCTACTCCATCGGATATTTCTGTAATGACGGCTGGGGAAGAGAGGGCGAATTCGTCTGGAAAAATCTCCCTGCCGAGGTCACATCAATCGACACCCGCTTCGGCCGTGACAGATTCCGTCATCCTATGGTTTTCATCAGAAACAACATAACGGGAAAAATCTTTTTTATGCAGACTGCTTTCAGTGCAGGTTGCCGTTTTACCGCTGACCTTAATGCTCAGAAAGACAGAAGCTCTTCCCGTCTTTCCTTCAAGGTTCAAATCACATCTCACAAGCCTATGCTCGTTTTAAAGCCTCACGAAGCTTTTGTTTCTCCCGAAGTTCACATAGGCTCTGTTTTCGGAGATGTTGACGAGGCTGTCAACGAAATGATTGCCCATATCAGAAAATCTGTTTTCACTCTCGCCGACGGCAAGGAATCACTTGTGGGCGCAGGTATGGGCGCCGAGCACGATATGACAGTGAAAACCAGCAAATCATATATCCGTCAGTTTGCCGAAATGGGTGCAGAGGTTTTCATCGTCGACGCAGGTTGGGTCTGCCCTCCCGGAAAAGAGGCCGAATGGTCAGTTTATAACGGAAGAAACATCCCCGACAAAGAAAGATATCCCCATTCTCTGAAAGAAATTTCAGATTACACTCGCGAAAACGGTATGAAATTCGGTCTGTGGGTTGATATTGAAAATGCCGGGAAAATGAGCGGCATTCACGAAAAGCATCCTGATTGGTTTACAGTGAATACTTTCGGTGAAGTCAGCCGCCAATACCTCGATATGTCAAAGCCTGAAGTGGCTGAATGGGCAGAAAGTGAGCTTTCAAGAATTATTGAGGAATATGAGCTTGACCTGTTGCGTGTTGACCACAATGTAGACTTCACAGAATATTTCGGCATCAGAGAAAACGAATACGGACTGCCCGAATGCGTTTCAATACGCCACATAAATGCAGTTTACAGAATGTACAACAACCTGAAGAAAAAATATCCTGGCGTTATTTTTGAAAACTGTGCAGGTGGCGGTGGAAGAACTGACCTTGGTATGATGAAAAACTTCAACCACACCTGGGTTTCCGACTGTCAGTGTGCACCCTGGTCAGTGATTATCACAAACGGTATGACAATGGCTCTGCCTCCCGAGAGAGTTGACAGACTTTTTGCAGGAATGGGATGCCACAACTACGGCTCATTTGATTTGCAGATGAGAAACTGTATGCTGGGTCATATGTCGCTGAACGTAATCGCACCGCCAAAAGCAGAAATAAATACCGAGCAGATGGAATTTGTAAAACACAGCGTAAAGATTTATAAAGAATTTATCCGACCTTTCCTTGGTGTGGCAAAGATTTTCCATCACACTCCACACCTCAGAAAGAATGAGTTTGCAGTTCTTGAAATCGCATCTCCCGACTCATCAAAAGGTGCCGTAACGGTATTCACACTTTCTGATGTAAAGGGCGATAAGGTTATCCGCATAAAGGGTGCAGACGCATCAAAGAAATATAAAGTAACGCTGGACAACACAGGAGAAAGCTTTACTCTTTCAGGCAGAGAATTAAAGCAAAAGGGTATTACCGTTACTCTCCCCTCACCTATGTCGTCAGAGCTTGTGCTTTACGAAGAGATATAAAAGAAAGTATAAAAATCACAGTGGCTGATGCACAGTACATCAGCCACTTTTTGTATGTTATTCAATAATCAATCAGCAAAACCTTTTGCGCCGAAGATGAAATATATAACATCATTTGCACCCTTAAGAAGTGCATTGAGAATCACTTCACCTGTTTCGGGCTCTGCGTCAGGAACATATACACCGATATCAACAAGCATCGCTCTTACCTCATCCATAAGAGCATTATCCTCTTCAAAATTGTTTTCTGTGGATTTGACCATAGCATCAGCCTTGTCAAGAAGAGCCTGTTGTTCAGCGGTGAGAACATAATTGTTCTCTTCGCAATATCTCTCAAGGTCATAAAGGTAACTTCTCACAAGGGGTTTGAGATTTCTTGCATCGTTGAACTGAGGATAGTAATAATCATCCTCTTCAGGATTGTCGCAATCATCAACTGTTTTGATTACACCTGTTGCAAGATTCAGCGCAAGAGAAAGAGCAGTGTTGTTATACTCAAGCTCGTGCTTCTGCTCATAGAAGTACCAGGAAGACTCCTTGAAAAGTGCTGTTGAAATATCAAGCGAACCGTCGGGAGAAAGCTCTCTGCCCTCTGTGTTCTCAAACTTCTGACCGTAAGGTACAAATGATGTACCCGGTGCAGTTGAGTCAATATTGATGATTTCGTCAGAGTTTGTTGTGGGAGCATTCTTCATAAAGCCGAAAAGGCTGTAATCGCTTGTACAAGCGCCGAAGGGAAGTCCGTAACCTGCGATAAAGGAGAATGTTACACCCTCTTTTTCAAGGTTTCTCATAATTGTTGTGAGATTTGCCTTCGCCTGATAGAAAGCATCAACCTCTTTCTTTACAACATCGGAAGAAATACACCATTTGATTTCATCGTATCTGTCAAGGGGAGCCATATTAAGAAGTGACGGCGTCGGTCCGAAAAGGTCTGTTGCAAGACCTCTCAGTGCCATATCGATGAAATCTCTCAGCACCTGTTTCGGGAAGATTCTCAGAGCGATGTTGACAACATAACCCCACGGCTCACCCACAAGGTCGCTGATAAGTCCGTTATAGAAAAGGTCTGCTGAATTGTCGCAATACTGCTGAGTGAGCATATCGGCAATAATTTCTGTACCGTCCCATGCGCCTACGATGCCTACAACTCGTCTGATATGGTTTTCAGCCACTGTGGGATATGCGCTCATATATGCCGAAACAACAGACGCACCCATACTCATAGGCACAAGCACAACATCCTTTGCACCGACCTTATTGTTTGCAATAATTGTTTCTACGAAATCGTGGAGACCTTCCACATTCTTTGATGTGTAAGAGAATGCGCCGTAGTTGAAAACATAAAGGAAATCTTCATAGTTTTCACCGAATTTTTCTCTTGCGATATCTTCGCAGGGAATAGCAGAGAAGAAACGCTCTCTTGCCTCACTGCGCATTTCTCCGTCCTCGCCCTCAGCATAGGGATATTCGGAAACAGGCATAGCATATCTTGGCGTTACAACTCTGGGATGAGAATTGCCGTTTTCATCAACAAGGTTGAATTTGAAGAGATTTCTGACAATTGTCTTAACATCATTTTCGTTGATGAGGCATTTTCCCACAACACCTGAAAGGAGAAGACCTGAAACCACCGAAACAATAGAAAGAATTGTTTCTGTCTCAGAGAAAGCCTCGTCAAATGAATTGAAAAGATTCCATCTTGTGGAATATTTACCCTCTGCAATAAGAGGCGCATAGTTTTCATAATCCTGAAGTGTACCCTTTTCGAAAGCACCTTCTTCGGTGTAGCTTTCATCAAAAAGATATGAATAGCTCTGACCGATACCTGTCACGAAAACGATAAGACCGTTTTCGCCCTCGGCAAAGACGCTTTCAAGCTGTCCGTTTGTTGCACTGTTTTCTGCTGATACGGGAATTACCGCAACAGAAACAAGCATAACCAATGAAAGAAGAATAGCAATAATTTTTTTCATTTCTCTTTCCTCCCTGATTTATTTGATTATATACTATCACTTATCAGGTTTTATTTCAATGAAATTATTTATTTTTGACTTTTTAGCCAAATACCACATTTCTTTTTCAGCAAAATCACCATTGGGTAAATACGCGCATTACTGTTGAGAAATCAGATGCAGTGTGATATAATCAGGTATATAAAAGCTCAGACAAGGAGAATCGGTATGGCAGATACGGTTTATAAAGAAATAAGAAAAAAGCATAATCTTACAAGAGACGATGTCTGCGATGAGGCGTCACTGCTTGACAATCTCCTTACACCCGAGCGCCTTGAAAGAATCGAAAACGGAAAATTCCCCATCAACCCCGACGAGGTAATGTTACTTTCCAGAATCTATGCAGAGCCAACCTTGTGCAACCATTACTGCTCAAAAGAATGTCCCATCGGAGAAAAATATGTCCCCGAAATCAAGGTAAAAGACCTGACTCAGATTGTTCTTGAAATGCTCTCGTCTCTTAACTCGATGAAGAAAAATCAGGAAAGATTAATAGAAATCACCGCAGACGGAGTTATCGAAGATGATGAAATCAAGGATTTCGTTTTCATCCAGAAAGAGCTGGAGAGAATCTCCATCACCGTTGAAACCTTGCAGCTCTGGGTTGAAAAAATGTTAGCGGAAGAAAAAATTAATCTCGAAAAATACAACAGAATCAGAAACGAATAAAAATGAGGGTGACGGATTTACTCCGACACCCTCATTTTTACAAATCTGCACTTTGTGTAAATTCTGCACTCTTGTTTTTGCACTCCTTGCAATTTACGATTTTTAAAATATGATATATAATTATATTACTTTCAGACGAAAGGAGATATCACAATGTCACCGAAAGAAAGATTGTTGATTATCAGCCTGTCAGAAAAAATTAAAAAAAATCCTGCATACGCAAAGCAGATCGGGATTGAAATCAAAAATGACAAAACCCTTTTTGCAAAAACGGAAGCAGAAAAATAACAATGTGAAAAACATTCAGAATTTAAAAGGAGACAAAAAATGAACAACTATGTTGTAATCGACCTGGAAATGTGTAATGTTCCCAAAGGCAGACGCAGTATGTTCCACTCAGCAAACGAGATTATCGAAATCGGCGCAGTTTTACTTGACGAAAAATTTCAGATAACTGACGAGTTCAAAACTTATGTCCGCCCTCAGTTCGGGTGGATTGACCAGCACATAGAAAACCTTACAAGAATCAAACCCAGGCACGTCTCATCTGCACCCACATTCAGCGAAGCTCTCGAAATGTTCTTTCAGTGGTTGCCCGAGAATGTGATAATGGTGGCGTGGAGCGATAACGACGCCCGACAGCTCAGGAAAGAAGCCAGACTCAAGAAAATCGAATCCGAACGACTTGACGCCTTGCTCGAAAACTCCATGGACTGCCAGAAGATGTTCGGTGAGAAAATAGATTCGCCCAAAACATATGCATTGTCCGAAGCACTTATTATCGCCGATGTTGAATATGACGAAGGTGCTCACGACGGACTTGTTGACGCACATAACACTGCCCTGCTTTTTGCAAAGGTTATATCAGAAGAAGAAATCAGGCTCAATGCATATTATCAGAATCTGATTCACCCCGTCAAAAACTGTCCTTTCGCTGACCTTCTGGCAAATTACAGCGTAGCAGGATAGTCCCCATTATTTTATATACAATGAGTTGACACATTGTAGACTCCTTTCCATTTTTATTTCCAAGAAACGGTTCTGCCTTTTATCGTTCATCGATAGAGGCAGAGCCGTTTCGTTTATATAAGAACACGTAACCTATAAGGTCATTTTCTTCTCATTCTGAGTCTTCTTAAAATTCCTGTTACAACAAAAATCATACCGGAAAGCGAAAAGAATATCAGAAATATCAGGTGAACATTTCCGTTTATGCACTGTTCCCAGTTACTGAAATCCACTTGATAATGATTTTCATTGGTACCAAATAACAAACCTGCCATGTACGATGTAAAGTAGTAAACCACCGTTGTAAACAAAGTACAGATACCTGTCTTCAAAAAACCGTCAAAATTAAAAACACATACAACCGGGCAAAAGATAAAAGGCAGAAAAGCATAGGTAGCCATCAGTATTGCAGGAACTAAACTGAAAGGATTCCATATATTTACATTCAGCAACAGCAAAATGGTCAAAACAAATACCACAGCAAAGGAAATTATAAATCTATATAGTGACAATTTGCTTTTTGATAAAAGAATAGGAAGAAATATAAGCACATACCCCATCAGAACACCGATACAGGCTGTCAAAAGCCAAGACATACCATTTGTATATACTGCGCAGGTAAACAACAGAAGTACAATTGACAGATAGGTGGTGGCTGTAAAAGCGAGAAACTTTTTCGTCTTAAAAAAAGATGTAACTGTCGGGATAAAAGAGTATGCACATACTAATGATGATAACACGATAAAAAACCAGGAAAGTGTGTGGTTCACAGCAAGGTTACAGATAAAACAAACGACCAACGCCACCGCATATGATATTGTGGGAATCCAGAACCAGGCACCGCGGATTGTGCGGAATTTTTTTGCCTCTTGTTTCATTTTTCTTGTTTCAGTGTCGGTGGATGCTGTAATAAATTCGTGTTCACTTATATCAAGCACACGGCAGATATCCGCAACAAGCGTTATATCGGGATAAGATATTCCCCTCTCCCATTTACTGACAGCGCCTTCAGTGACAAACAACAATTCTGCTAAATCTTTCTGTGAATAATTTTTCTCTATTCTTTTAGCCTTTATGAAAGAGCCAAAAGTTTTCTTATCAGTCATAGACAATCACCTCTGTTTGTATTTTACATAAACACGCATTTATTGTCAATGGACCGTCAGTCCACCCCTCTTTTTATTAAAAAATATCCCCGAAAGCATAACGCTTTCGGGGGTTTGTTTGTGAAGATAAGGAAATTATCTCTTTGAGAACTTCACCTTATAAAACAACATCCTGATCCAACTTTTCATAAAGTGCTATAAGCTAAAAAAGCAATGTTTTCACCCTTTTTCAGTGCAAAAAAATGGTATTTTTTATACTTTTCATAGTTTTGCACTACCTATCACAACATCTCAAAAACTCAAATTTCTTGAGATATTGGTTTTTTATTGGTTTTTATGTTGTCTTTCTCATTATACAAGACAGCAAATTACTCGCCTTGATTTTCGCCAACACTCACTTGATTACTATGATAATAATTCGCTCAAATCTAAATCGTGTTCTTGCTTTTTGGCATTTAATTCATCATACAGGTTTGCCAACGTCTGTATTCTTTCACCAATCCAAGTTCGCTTGAAAGCATTATAGATTTCATCATCATCAAAATAATCGACAATTCTTTTTCTTGTTCTAAATTTATAATTCTCTTTTTCAATCAAACATGTTAATAATATTATCGTTGTTGATGGTGACGTAAATGGTAGTGGTTATGCCGACGCAGAAGATGTATCAATACTTACAACACATGTCAATGAGGCTAACTGAAATTACTTTCGATCCTATGCAGGAGTTGTTTTTTATAGCCAAAACCTCCTTTGGTGTATTGTCTTATTTTATCATAATCTAAAAGCTTTTTCAACGATTCATTTCATAAAGAAATCAACGCAAAAAAGTTTTAACTTAATCATACACAAACCCTTTATAAAACTGTGCGATTGACATATACAGGGCTACAGTATATAATTAATCTGAGAATATGAGGAATGTGCTCGGGAGAAGGTTATAAACAGGAGGATTTGTTTATGGATATTATGTCGTTTTTTAATTCTATTAATCCCCGCTTTATTATGCCGTTTTTTACGATGCTGAGCGTTGTTCTGACCTCAGTTTTCTCAGCATTTGTACCGTCTGAGCCGCAGGGACACATTTTTACTCCACCCGAAAAGACGGATGCTGTGACAGAGGTTTTTGAAATAACCGATGACTATGTTATTGTTATTTCCGAAAATGCAAGTGCTGCGGAAATTACTGCAGCAAATCTTCTTAAGGATACCTTTAGTGCAATAAACGGAACAAACATCACTATTATCACGGATAAGGAAGCTCAAAGCGAAAAAGAAATCTCTGTAGGTAAGAATAACAGAGAATACGATGATGCTGTTGATTATGCCGCTCTCGGGGAAGAGGGTGTGTGCATAAAAACATCCGGTGATGACATTGTCATTACGGGCGGAGATAAGAGAGGAACACTCTACTCAGCCTATACCTTCCTTGAGGAATATTTCGGTTACCGCTGCTTCACAACAGAATTAACCGTTATTCCCGAGGCTGAAAAGCTTCTTGTTCCTGTAAATATTGATTATACCTACGTTCCTCCCTTCATGTTCAGACAGACTGACTGGTACGGAACGACAAACAAGGAATACAAAGTTGCAAACAGACTGAATGACGGCTCTATGGCTGAAGAGCTTGGTTTCGGTGTCGAATATGCGGGTCCCTTCTGCCACACATTTTCAAGTCTTGTTCCCACTTCTCTTCTTGCAACCGAGCCCGAGCTTTTTGCATTGGGAGTTGAGTCAGGTACAAGAACAGCAGATCAGCTTTGCCTTACAAATCCGAAAACTCTTGAAATTGCAAAAGCAACTGTCCGTGAGTGGCTGGCAAATACCCCCGATGCGGCTTTTGTTTCCGTAACACAGAACGATAATGCAAATTACTGCGTATGCGATGAGTGTGCAAGAATTGATGCCGAGGAAGGCAGTCATTCAGGTACAATGATCCGTTTTGTAAATGCAATAGCAGACGATATTAGAGAGGATTACCCGGACGTTCTCGTTGACACATTCGCATATATGGACGGCTACACAAGACAGGCTCCCGCTATCACCGTTCCGAGAGAAAATGTGGTTATCCGTCTTTGCTCCATTGAGTGCAAATTCTCTGCTCCTATGGACAGCGGATATTCCGAGGACAACGAGAGATTTATTCAGGACCTTGAGGATTGGTCTGCAATCAGCGACAACCTTTTCGTATGGGATTACACCACCGATTACGGCAGCTTGCTCAGTCCCTTCGGCAACTTCGGTGCAATTCAGCGTAATCTTCAGATTTTTGCCGAGCACGATGTTATCGGTGTTTTTGAAGAGGGTACCAGCGGAAGAGGTGCCGACGGCGAATTTGCAGCACTACGATGCTATATGCTTTCCCGTCTTATGTGGGATCCTTATCAGGATGCTGACAAGCTTATGTACGAGTTCTGTGAAGCCTATTACGGTGCAGGCTATCAGAATATAATTGATTTCATCAACGGAATTGACGAAAACAACGGCTTCGGCTTTAATATAATTCAGTACTGGCTTATATTCCCTGAGCATATGAATATGGAATATGGTATGGGTTGCTTCGATAAATACTACGCAACAACAGTTCTTGATATTGACAATAAGACACTCAGAGAATATAATGAGCTTTGGGAAAATGCAATAGCCCAAGCCGGAACCGAGTGGCAGAAGGAAAATGTTAAGCGTTCGCAGATTTGCTGGAGATACTGGAAGGCAAATATGAAACGCGGTGAATTCTGCGCACTTAATGAGTTTAAGCGCATTGACGAAAATAAAAAGCTCTATAACGATATGGTGCATTTCAATATTACT
Source organism: Acutalibacteraceae bacterium (assembly GCA_045542485.1). Lineage (GTDB taxonomy): Bacteria > Bacillota > Clostridia > Oscillospirales > Acutalibacteraceae > SIG575. The sequence goes on along the minus strand of JAZQLC010000065.1, from coordinate 20,412 downwards.
ACACTTATGATAGGTAATCCCCGTCATACCGGCAAACTCGCCGAAACCCCCGATTTCTACTCCGTTCCTGCAGAATGGGTAGAGAGAAAATAAAAGGTATTTGAATCAGATAAAACAGCAGAAAAGCATCGACTAAGTCGATGCTTTTTTGTCCGATTATAACTTAAAACTGTACTTTAAGAGGTTCAGATTGCATTCCGTAGCAGTTTTCTGCAACTATTTCAAGAGTGTAATCCTCTTCAGGCAGGTTTTCCAATTTAATTGTAACTCTATCCGGTACATTGTAACGATAATATGAGGGCACGGTTTTGCCTACCTGAGTTCTGTTTCTCTCAGCATCAACGGTGTATGCTCTGTAAATAAATATGGGCATGCCGTCTGTTGACTTAGCAGAATCAAGATAAATGTTTTTTCCTATTATCTTAGCTGATGCATCATCTTCAAACACGGGGGGCTTTGAACGGAGCATCTGCTGTTCAGGTGTGTATTTACGGTCAAAAGGACTTTCAAGGATATATTCACAAAGATATTCCTTTGATAAAAGGTCAACAGCTCTGAGTCTGATACGGTTTTCTGCATCAATTTCCACAACCCAGAATGTTGAAACAAATCTGTAATCCGTGGGGTGGAATGTTTTGATGTCATCGACAGTCAGCTCGGTATAATAAAGTCCGCCTGTACCGATAGCAGTATAATCCCCCTGCCAGATTGACCTTGGATCATTGTTGGGATAATGAGAGTGACCGGAAAAATCAATAACCTGAGGATATTTTTCGAGGATTTCTGCAAAATCAGGCATTCCCCAGCCTTCAAAGTCGGAGCTACCGTAAACAGTATTTGAAATATGCTCATGCTGAATAACAAAAACAGGCTTTGACGGATCATCGGCAACGGCAAGATCAAGCTGTTCAACCAGCCATTCCTTCTGATACTCGCTGTAATGCTCACCCTCAATTTTTGAGGCTGATACTCCGATAAAATGGAAACCGTTTATGACACGGTGAAAATCTGTTTCCTGCTCCATAATTTCTTCGTAAAGTTCAAGAGATGCTTTGCCCAGATTGCGGTCATCGTGAGAGGTTGAAATGGTTGCAAGAAACTGTGTGTCATCTTTGATAACAGGCGTTATTGCCGCTTTAATGCTTCCGAAGGCAATTTTTGTTCCCATATCCGTAACATCGCCTGCGATAAGCACTGCATCCAGTTTATTATAGCTTTTATCTTTTTCGGCAATATCATAGCCCAATTTAATCATACGCTGAAGTCTGAAGCTTTGAACATCACCAATTGTAGTGATATGTGAATCACTTGTTACTATAAATCTTGCAACAGGAGAAAAATCTGCCGTATCTTCGGGCGCTTTAGGATTCGCCAGAAGAGAAACAAAGCTTCCGTATGCAATAAGAATTATAAGAAAAAAGCTGTTTATTCCGTTCATTGTATGCCTCCTTATTTTTTATCGGTATTTCTGTATCTGTAAAGCGCTATGAGGGAAGAAATAATGCCTGCAATCTGTGCAAAAACTGTGCTATATAATATTTCATATTTTCACCTGAGTTATGATGTCCGCGTCATGAAATGCACGGTTGTATAAAGCTTTTCCATAAGCTCATAGAAAGTAACGGCATAGGGATTAATTGCATCCCATATCGGTTCGTCATAAAGGGTTATCCAGGTATAGATTCTTCTTGTCAGATGCCTTAAATCGTTATCGGAAAGCTCGTGATTGGGTCTTTCACCCATTCGCGTGATTCCGAATTTCACAAAATCGTTATAAAGGTCTTTTCTCGCCTTCATAAACAGATACGGATGCTGAAACAATGAAAATTCAGAACGCATATTGGAACATTTCCAGTATCTCCAGCAGATTTCAGAACGAAGAATGCGGTTAAGTTGTTTCTCATTTTCTGCCTCTGATTTTGCATTTTCCCAAAGTTCATCGCATCGGCCGACTTCCCACGGCATCATACCGGGCAGCGAAAAGCGTGAATCCTCTTCAATGTAGAGGTGTTTAAATTTTGTAACGGCGTGATCTGTTACGATATCTATGAATTCTTTAAGGTGTACTCCGCCGGGGCCGTAAACCGCTGTCATATACCCTGTCATTTCTTCATCAAAGTCAAGGTAAGGATTCTGCATAAGCTTTGAAAGCAGATAGGTCTTCATTTCGCCGAATTCTCCGTCACTTTCAGAAATGTAATAAACACCCTGCTGATATATGCCTTTTACATTATGCTCATAAAAAATCTGTGTATTTCTCTGCATAACACCGAAGTTTGCATAAATATTTATGCTTTCATCGCAGTTAAGATTGTAGTTCCATATATAAAGTCTGTTGCAGATTCTGCTCCATTCTTCAAGATCTTTCATAAACTCAGTGTTGTTTTTACAGTCGGGGTCGTCAAGAGCGTGACCGAAGCAGCATTCTATTGAACACAGACGGACAATAACATCCTCACGGGGAACAACCGCGGTAGGTGCCTTGCGTGTATACTGATAAGCAAAAGTGTCAATTGCAATATTATCGTATTTACCGTCGGCTTTAATACGCTTTGCAATTTCGTTTGCAAAGGTTATCATCGTGCCTGCCTGAGAGCCGTTTGCTTCGTCAAGAGCCTTACAGTTTTCACATTGGCAGTAATATCCGTTATCTGCCTGAGTAACCGATAAAATCTGCAAAGATGCGTCCGGATTGTGTTTTTCTTCAAGCAACGCAAGAGCCTGCGCTGTTACGATATCCTTGACGTCCTCATTGGTAAGGCAAAGCTGAGTTCCCGTTCGCACACCGTCAACAAGAGCAAAATATTCCGGATGCTCCTCAAAATAAACTGAGGGCTTGCAGTATTGATTGACAAGAGTATGGCTTCCGGCGCCTATGTATTCAACTGCACCGCCTTGCTCCGATGTAAGGTCTTTGTAAATTCCGCCGGTAAGACCGTTTGCAAGGGCAAACTCTGCATCTGATGAGCTTTTCGTATCCGTTTCCGTGTACTCAAAAAAGGGCGTATATTCAATATTTATTCCGTTCGGTACGGAGAGGTTTTCATTTTTAGGAATTACAATAACCTCTGATTCATACCAATGACAACCGCAGAATTCTTCAAGAAAGCGGTAAACGCCGTTTATCGTTCCTTTGTTACCTGAACCGTTAATAACAAGTTCGTTTTTGGTTGAAGTTATGGTGTAGCTTCCATCGGGATTATCTGTTGTTCCCTGCAATGTGATTTTGTATTCTTTTTGTGTTTCACCGCTTACAATTTCAATATCGTCGCCTGTAATTTCGTCAAGATAATATTTAAGGCGGCTTGCGGCATAGCTATCCGTGATGCTTGCTTTTTCGGACAATACTATAACTGTATCCGCAACTGAGAATCCCTTTTCAGCGGCAGATACGGGAAGTGCGCATAATGATAAAACTATAACGCAGACAAGAATTGCACAAACAAATTTTTTTGTCATTTTAAGCATCTCCTTAAATTATACGTTGCAATTAAATTGACCATCTGCTATCAGAAAAACGTGTGTGACGGTAAGGAAACGCTCTGAAAAAATCATTTGCATTTCCTTTTATTTCGACACCTTCAATGTATGTGGCGGTTTGTGAATTATGTCCTTCACCCGCAAGCATAAGCCTTGCGGCGGCTGATGCCGTGAGAGATATATCGTAATCGACCTGAGGCTTGCGCGTGACAACTGCTTTCCCGTTCTGATATTCAACGTCGAAAATCCCGTTGTTCTGCTCGAATTCGTCAATACACCTCAAACGGAATTTTCCGTATTCTTGGGGATAGGTATTGTTTTCAAGAAGCTTTTGCAGGTTATAGATTCTTCCTGCCGCTCCGCCGTTGTATTCATATGTCACACCGTCAATTCTGTCTGCAACACAGGCAAAATCACTGCCCTGATACTGCTTTCTGACAATCAGATTTTTAACTATACCGTCGTAATTCCGCAGAAATCCGATTAAGCCGTAAAGTGCTTCAAGCGAAAGAACAAACAGCTCTTCAACGATAAGGTCATTGGGTCTGCCGACGATAAAACGTACATAACCATCTGCAACTCCGTCTGAATCATATCTGATATACGTATAGTCGGTGCTTTCGAGAGGCGTATCGCAGAAATGCTTTTTCTCCTCACGAAGAGTCATCAGATTTTCTTTCAAGGCACATTTTTCGTGAAGTTTACGGAGTTCTTCAAACTGTTCACCTGTATAAAGAACAACATCGGTGTTGCGCGGAATATGTTTAAGCTTTTCAAACGGAACCTTTATTGCAAACATACGGTTAAGATTTGCATATCCGAATTTTTCGTAGTATTCAATTGAAAAGGGTTGAAGAAACCCGAATGTCCAGTCATTTTCAATAGCAGTTTCGCCGATTTTTTTCATAATCTCGCGAACACCACCCATTCTTCTGCACTCGGGCTGACTGCAGACACCGCTTATAAAGACTGAATTCAGGAAATTTCCGCAGTAGTTAGTTCTGAAATCAAAAATTTCAGCTCCCGCAATGAGCTTATCTTCCTCGAATGCTGCAAGAACCGGTACTTCAACTGTGGTATCCTCTTCAGCATTGAACTTCCATATAAACGAAGCTGCTGAAACTTTTTGATAATCAGTTGCTTCCTCGGGTTTTATATATCTTATTTCCATAGTTGTTTTTTCTCCGTTTGTTGATGTAAGACCGAGAATGTTTTTTCGTCGTTGCTGATTGTATCTGTAACCAATTTACGGCAAGCAATAAGCCCGGCATACATTATTTCTTTTTTGTTATCATTGTCTGCTCTAACTTCCAGAGCCACGAGGTGTCAAGATGCGCCGTGGCTATAGTATATATTGTTGGTTTTTGTTTTTCATAGGTTTATCTCACGCTGTCATAAATTTCATAAAAGTTCGAGATAAATGCTGTTGCGGCATTCTTGCCGTAGGAAATAAGACACCATGTATCGCTGTCATAGGCATCATTTTCTTCGTTGTACTGAATACCTGCAAGACAGAAGTTGGCAGGGTTTGCAACATAGCCTGCCGCATCATTCATAAGGTCCATAACGATAATGTCTTCGCCCGTATATTTTCTCACGGGAGCAAGCTCAAAGCCGTCTGCACCCTTACCGCCGTAAACAATCTCGCCGAAAGTTTCGCCGGGGCTCATATAAACCTTCATTTCATCGCCGATTTCGAGGTATCCGACTTCGGTAACAGTGTAGTATCTGTTGAAATTATCTTTGAGAATAAAGTTATCAGCAACAGAGGTCTTGCCGAGGAGGACAATAATGTTGTTTTCAATCTTCACGGTAAACTGCTTATGCTTTATGTTAAGAACCGGCTTCACTTCTTTTGCAGTAACGGTTTCAAGGCCCTCATACCATACTGTGTATCTGTCCTGACCGTTGTATTTTTCAACATCAAGTCTGTCGCCTGTTGCTTCGTTAAGCTTTATTCTTTCGTCTTCGGTCATATTCATACCAAGAAGGAGATACGCGATTTCATAGCCGTAGCGAACCGATGTGTAATGTGCATTACCCGGGAAGTCATCAACGCCGTCGCCTGTCAGTCCTCTTGCAGATGTGACCGTTGAAACGTTACCCTGAAGGAAAATGAAGTTATAATCCGCATCATTCATCACCATTTCGGCACTCCAGATGAAGTCGGGGGAGAATTTTTTATCAAAAGAAAGTGTCTTTTCGGGATCTGCGCTTGCCCAGTCATAGCTTGCAGATTCGGGATGGCAACCGAAGGTTGCGATAATTGTCGGTGTTTTGTTGCTGTCAGCAGGCATAAACTCAAGCTTATAAATATTGGGGTTAAGCGAAATCGGTGCAGTTCTGTCGAAAAAATAATCCTCAGCATTCATTTTTGAATAGTAGAGCTTACCCTCTGTCATATCTGAGAGAGCATCCTCAACAGCCTTCTTTGAACCCGAAACAACAGACTCGATGAATGAACGCTCAACGCCGTATTTCACTTTTCCCGTAATCTTGCTGAAGGAATTATTGATTATACAGCCGATGGGGTCTGTCCACACACCCTGGGAATCTATACCCGTATGTATATGAGTGCAGGAAACGTTGATGCTGACGATGTTGTATTCCTCTGCAAGATCCTTGAGACCCTCGCGCACCAGTCGTACATCAGCATTGGCAAAGCCCATTGCATCAAGCGCAATAAACGCGACATTGCCTCTGCCCGAGCCGTCATTCATAACAACAGCCCTTACCATAAGATCCTCTTTGTTACCATCCTCATCAGTATACATATCGTTACCGAAAACATAAGGAATATATGCACCCTTCGCATATTCTTTTTCACCGAAGTCAGAAGGAAGGACTGAAGCCTTGCCGTAACCCAGACTCCACACCTTTTTACCCTGCGGCTCATCGATGAAGGTTTCGGTTCCTTCGTAGAAATTATCATACTCATCAATATCAAATTTCTCATAATCAGTGACCGCTGCTGAATCGGGAAGAATTAGCTTGAGCACAGTGCCGAGGAAACCGTTTATAACCAAATTACTAAGTCCGTTAACTATTCTGCCAAACCGGATTTTTGAATCAGTTTCCTCAGTTGCCTGAGCTTCATTCACATAATCGATAACGGAATCGTAGCTTGTCTGAGTGTCTTCCGCCGCATAAACAGAAGGCATCATAAGACACAAAACCAACACAACCGAAATAGCAGACATAAGCATTTTCTTCATAAACAAAACCTCTTTCCATAATAGTGTGCTGTTGCTATTTCAATACTAACATTAAAACAATAAAAAGTAAAGGACTTTTTGGTGATTATTCCAACGGGTTTACGCTTTTTCAGGTTGAGTAATAATCCATATACACCTGTTAAAAAAAACGTTTTATCGGGGATTTTGAATTTTTATTTATAAAAGTTTCCGGTAAACTATTGCAAGTTTTGTTAAAAAAATGCATAATATAGTTGCTTGTGAAATTAAGAAAGGAGATTTTTAATATATATGTCTCAGAAAACAGAAGAAAAGAAGACTCAAACTGAAAATTCTTGTATGCCTATGACATCAAGTGACAGCATATACGGTAAAAGATATGTAGGCGCAAAAGAACTCGTCACACTGTTTGTTACAGCCGAAATAAACAAATTTAACGTCGAAGGTTATCTTTCTTACTTTATGCTCAATGTTTTCGGTCTCGACTCAAGAATCATCGCTGCTTTCGCAGTTGCTAATCTTGCATGGGACCTTATCAACGACTCAATTTTCGCTTACATAGTTGACAGAACAAGAACACGTTTCGGTAAGTTCAAGCCTTGGGCTTTTGCAACTATCGGACCATATGCAGTCGCTTGCATCGCTCTTTGGGTTACACCTTTGTTTATCGGTGGCCAGAACTGGGGTCCTCTTTCATGGCAGAAAATTGTTATTTATTGCGTAATTTCAATTTTTAAAGAAACCGTAGGTACCCTCTATAACTGTGCTGTCAATGGTCTTGACTCAACTTTTACACCGAGTATCGACGACAAGGCTGCTCTCATTGCCATTGATAACATCGGTGGCTTCGAAAAAGTTCCCGTTTATGTAATGGTTATTCTTCTTGACCTTGCTGCAGCCGGTACTATCGGCATCTCAGTTGAAAATGTTTACATCTTCATGGGTGCAGGTACAGCCTTTATTTCAGCCCTTGGTATGTTAGTGCATATATTCGTCATTAAAGAACGTATCGTTCAGGTTGAAGAAAAGCCGAAGCTTATCGACGGTCTGCGAAACTTCTTCGGAAACAAGCTTCAGGTTTGTCTTTCACTTTCCAATTTCCTTTCAGCATTCGGTAGTGTTGGCGGTCCTTTCTCAAACTTGTTCTGGCTTGACGTTATGGGTTCTGCATCACTTGAGGTTGTCTGCGGTGTACCTGCAGCACCTCTTACATACATTTCTTACATGTATTTTCCCAAACTCAATAAGAAATTCTCAACAAAAACTCTCTGGATTGCATCAAAAGCAGTTCCCCAGCTCGGTTGGACTATTACCTTCCTTGTAGGCTTCAACAACCTTGATAATCTCTGGATTATGATTCCTGCACTTATGTTCGCTGAAATATGCTTCTCATCGGTTTACTCACTGGGTAAAATTATTCCTCAGCTTATGCAGCAGGAAATTATTGACTACGGTGAATGGAAAACAGGTAAACGTACAGAAGCTATGACAAGCTTCATTTCAAGCCTTGCAACAAAACTTGTTACTCAGGTTCAGAATGCTGTATCATCTGCAGTTATTTCTTTCATCGGTTACGAAGCAGGTGTTGGTACTGTTCAGTCAATGAAAACAAAACAGGCTATATTCGCTATGTATACGGTTATTCCCATCATACTTGGTATCTTCTCCTACATCCCCATGTTATTCTATGACCTGGATGATAAGACAAAGACTATTATGTATCATGAGCTTACAGAAAGAAGAAACAATATCATTAAAAAATCTCAGGAAAAAGCTATTATTTCTGCAACTGAAGAAAAATAAAGTCTGCAAGACAAAGGCAATCAACTGCAAGATAGTTGATTGCCTTATTTTGTTTTCGAATGACTTTTTGAAATTTCTATATAGAATCTTTTGCCGGTTTCATTATTTGCGAGGTATCTTTCGGATGTTCTTTTTGTGTTTCTTAAGTGATTTTTCTTCTTGTTCAGAAGGTTTTTTTAATGGGGTGTTCTGAATGAAATCCTCGCAGTGGTTCTGATGGAGTTTTCTCTATTTTTTTACTTGTTCAATGTTGATTTTTTAATGAGATGGTGTGACATAAATTTAGAAACAGGTCGCATTGATATTATAAACAACACTCAATATGCTGAAGGATATGGTATATATGATACAAACACTAAATCAGGAAAAAGCCGAGTTGTCTTCATAAACGATATTGTCATAGAAAAGCTTAAACAGTGGAAGGCTTTTCAAAAAGAAATAATTGAAGGGCAAGGGCTGCCCTCCCCTGTTTATATTTTCACTCATCTTGATGGTAAAAGATTAAGTCCTCAGGCACCTACTGTATTTTTCAAAGATTTCGGTGAAAAATATGGAATTGAAGATTGTCACCCTCACAAATTCCGCCATACTATGGCAACACTTATGATTCAGAACGGTGCAGATATAAAAACAGTGTCCGAAAAACTCGGACACTCCAATATAGAAATCACTCTCAAACTTTATGTGCATACAAACGAAGAAGCGCAAAAGGCTGCAAACAATAAATTTGCAGACCTTATATGGTAAAAATTTCTGAGATATTGGTTTTTTATTGGTTTTTTGATTGCACGAAAAAAAGAAAACCCCGAGAACCGTAAGGTTTTCGGGGTAATTTGTGATAAAGAAATTATCTCTTTGAGAACTGGGGTGCACGACGTGCGCCTTTGAGACCGTATTTCTTTCTTTCCTTCATTCTGGGGTCACGTGTAAGGAATCCTGCCTTCTTAAGTGATACTCTGAGTGATTCATCGTACTGAAGAAGAGCTCTTGAAAGACCGTGACGGATAGCACCAGCCTGACCTGTTACGCCACCACCGTTTACACGGCAAACGATGTCAAACTTCTCTGTTGTGCCTGTAAGAGCGAGAGGCTGACGAACGATGAGTTTAAGTGTTTCAAGACCGAAATAATCGTCGATATCTCTGTCGTTGATTGTGATTTTACCTGTTCCTGCGTATACACGAACTCTTGCTACTGATTTCTTTCTACGGCCTGTACCATAGAAGTAAGGACTTGTTTCGTACATTTAAATTTGCCTCCCTTTCTTAAAATTCCCAAGCTGTGGGCTGCTGTGCAGCGTGCTTGTGTTCTGCGCCTCTGTAAACGCGAAGTCTTGTGAGAGCCTGACGGCCGATTGATGTTGAGGGGATCATACCCTTAACAGCAAGTTCTACTGCGAACTCAGGCTTTGTTTTCATAAGTGTGCTGTACTTAACTTTCTTCATGTTACCGATGTAACCTGTGTGATGATAGTACATTTTCTGGTTGAGTTTGTTGCCTGTGAGAACAACTTTTTCTGCGTTGATGATAACAACGTGGTCACCGCAGTCTACGTGCGGAGCAAATGTGGGTTTGTTCTTGCCTCTGAGAAGGTTTGCTGCTTCAACAGCTACACTACCGAGTGTTTTGCCTTCTGCATCAATCACATACCACTTACGGCTGATTTCTGCCGCTTTAGGCATATAAGTTGACATAATCTTTTCCTCCCGATTAATACAATATTTTTTATTCGTCCGTCGGGTTTAACGGGTGGACCCTCCGAACCGTACTGTGATATATTATCACAAGGTTAATTTTTTGTCAATACCTTTTTTAAAGTTTTTTAATTTAGCATTTGCTATCTTCGATTTGCTCGTTTTTTCTCGTTTTTTCTCCTGTTTCCTCATTTATGATTTTTAAAAAATTTTACGCCCATTTCAAAAAAGCACAGGTAACTGAGCTGTCACCTGTGCTTCAATCTTATATTTTATTTGGATTTAACGAGAGAAATGAAAGCTTCGATAACAGTGACTGCTGTCTGGCTGCCGAGAGAAACAAATTCGATTGATTTGCTGTCTTCCCAGAGCATAGGCATATAGTCGTTAGTTGGAACAATGTAACCTATCTGGTCGTTGCAAAGACCGAAAACAAGAAGCTCTCTGTCGCCTACGATTGTCTGCATTGAATCGTATTTCCAGTCCTCACCTCTCCAAGCGTCATCCTTACCGAGACCGCCGCCGAATGCGATTGATGCTTCAAGCTCACCGGGGATAAGTGCAACTGCAAGGTCTGTACCGATTTCCATATAACCGATTTCAGAAACAACCTTTACACCGTCTGCTGTGATAACTGCCTGATTTTCGAAGAGACCTGCTTTTGCTGCAAGGTACATAATCTGGTTTTCAATCTCAAGCATAATTTCCTTATGAGTGATATTGAGAAGAGGAGCAACTTCTCTTTCCTCTGTGATTGAAGCGAGTTTTTCACCCAGCTTTTCGCCGAGAATCATATAACCCTCAACGCCTTCGGGATATTCTTCATTCTCAAAGGGCTCGTGTCTCTGTGATGTTGCAAGTTCTGCACCGAGAAGGAGCATAAAGTTTGCATTTGCGTTTTCATTTACATACTCTTCCATATAGTAGGGATAGTCTGCAGTGATTTCTGTACCCTGAACACCGTTACCTACACAGTGGATTTCTGATGTTGAGAACCAAGTTTCCTTGCTTGTTTCGTCATCGGGAACAAAGCGGAAACGATTGAGTGTGTTTTCAAGAGCATAGGGAGGACGCTTGTCTCTCACATACTCTTCAACATCAACCTCACCATAGTAAAGGCTACCTGTTTCCATCTGTGCAACTGCTGTTTCGATTGTGTCAACAGTTACGTTGAAAAGGTTATTCTGGAATGTGTCGTTTTTACCGTTGTGAAGTTCAAAAATTGTTTTACCTGCAATACCGTTGATGAAGTTCTTCAGAGGGTTGAGGAAAACTGCTTCAACAATGTTACCGTTCATACCGAATGTATCAACTGCACTGTGCTGATGAAGAACAGCCACATTGACACTGACAATGTTATTTTTCTTTGCAAAATCTGCGATTCTTGCACGGATTTCGCGGACATCGTTGTTTGCAAGACCGTAAGCATCAAGAACTGCAAAAACAACTGTGCCTCTGCCTGAGCCGTCATTGAGAGCGATTACACGCACCTTTGAATCGTCAACAAGCTTTGTGGGATATTTTGCAGTGATTGAAATACCGCCTGAAACATAGTGCTGACTGCCGAGAACGTGCTGACCTTCAATGATTGAGTTCTGAGCATAACCGAGAGACCATTTTGCATTTTCTGCGGGAGCATCAAGGAATTTTTCCGTACCTGCAAGTACATTTTCGCTCTTATAATCTGCTTCGTTAATCCAGCTCTGTGGCTTGGGGATAATTGAAGCAATACCGCTTACAAGACCGTTTACAAGAACATCTGTAAAATCGAAAAATCCTTTTTCAATTGCGCTGACTTCTTCTACTTCGTCTTCTGCAGATGCAGGAATTACTGCTACACCGAGAAGAAGAACGAATGAAAGAATGAGAGCCAGAATTCTCTTTGACTTTTTCATTTTCTTTACCTCACTTGATTAAAAATTTTCATCTATATAGTTACAGGCACCAAGTGCAGCTACTGCGCCGTCACCTACTGCTGTTGCAACCTGTCTTATCTTTTTCGTTCTGCAGTCACCTGCTACGAAAAGTCCTTCGGTTTTTGTTGTGCAGCTTTCGTCTGCATCAGCATAACCGTAAGAGTTAAGGTTTATGTATTCTGCAAAAGGCTCATTCTGAGGAATAAGTCCGATTGCAACAAAAACACCTTCAACGGAAAGCTTTCTCACTTCCCCTGTTTCAGTATTTTTGATTTCAACTGCTGAGAGCTCATCATCTCCCTCAAATTTTGTTACGATATTTGAAAGGATGATTTCCACATTATCTTTTTTCTCAAGCTCTCTTACAAGTCTTTCCTCACCGGTAAAGAACGCAAGATTCTGTACAACAGTTACCTTTTTGCAGAGAGTTGAAAGAAGAAGAGCCTCCTGCAAGGCTGAGTTGCCTCCGCCGATTACTGCAACTGTGCCGTCTTTATAGAATGCTCCGTCACAGACTGCGCAGAATGAAATTCCGTTTCCGACGAATTTTTCCTCATCCTCCACGCCCAGCATTCTGTGTTTTGCACCCGTTGCAACAATAACACTCTTTGCCTCGTATTCACCGTCTTCTGTTGTGACAGTAAAAAGATTGTTTTCCTTCTTATTAATAGAAAGCACATTTTCGGGCTCGATATCTGCTCCCTGGTCAAGGACCTGCTCAACAAGCTTTTCTGCAAATTCGTTACCGCTGAGTGTTCCCGTACCGGGGTAGTTTTCAAGCTTGGGCGAAAAAGTTATCTGTCCGCCGAAAGCAGCCTTTTCCAGCACTACAACACTTTTATCTGCACGAAGAGCATAAAGTGCCGCTGTCAGTCCCGCAGGACCTGCGCCGATAATTGCTATATCATACATATTATATACCTCTTTTGTCGATAATAATGTATTATACCATTTTTATGTATCTTTTTCAATACATAAAATAATTTTTATCTCCATCTGCTGGGACACTGTGCGAAATCAACCTTTTCTTCTATTATGTATCCACCTGCACCCTCGCCGAGTCTTGTAATACCGAACTTCACAAGGTCATTGTAGAATTTTTCGTTTTCAGCATATTTTCTTGCCTGATCATCGTTGCTGAATTCACCCACATACGAACAGGCCTTCCAATATCTCCAGCTCATTTCACTTCTCAGAACGTGTTCAAGCTGTTCTTCAGTCTCTGCACCGTCTTTTGCCGTCTGCCACATTTTATCAATTTTTTCCACATCTGCGTCCTTTGCCCTGAGAACAGATGTACTTGTGGCAGAAGCGTAAATCGACAGACCGTTTCTGATATCTATTCTGTTAGGGATAGGTGTTATCCACCAGTTTTCCAAATCAACTGCAATACCACCGCTGTTTTCATCTATATAGTTGATAAAATCAACTATCCCCTGTGCGCCCTTGCCGTAGTAAGCTTCGCAGAAATCATACATAAGCTTATCCACATCCTCATCGGGATTCCACATAAGCTTTGCAAGTATATATGAACGAAGCTCTGCAAATTCACCGTCAGACTCCCACGCAGTGTAGTTACCCTCTTCGTAAACGCCTATTACATTATTTTCAGCAAAGAACTGAAGATTGCGCTGAAGCACATCAAAGTTTGCAAAGGGTACAAGATAGTGACTGTAATTTGTTGTATAGTCCCAGACAAAAAGGTTGTTACAGATTTTACTCCAGTCCCTGATGTCAGCAACAAACTTATCGTTATCCGGACACACACCACTGTCAAGAGGCGTTGAGAACTTACACTCAATCGAACAGAGACGGACAATTACGTTATCACGGGGAACAGTAATTTTCGGAGGCTTTCTTGTGTACTGATACGCAAAGGTATCAACCATTACATCAGGATAATCCTCCTTGATATTGTCTGCAATTGCGTTGACAAAACGAATCATCGTACCTGCCTGAGAGCCTTCCTCCCTGTCAACCTTTCTGCAGTTTGCACAGATGCAGTAATCCTGATTATCGTTCTGTGTTACAGAAATAATTTCTGCTCCGGGATTCTCCTCAAGCCATTTTCTCACACCTGCAATTGCAAGTTCGAGAGTTCTGGGATTCGTAAGACAAAGCTGATTGGTTGTTCTCTTCATACTTCTCTTGCCATACGCAAAAAGTTCAGGCTCTGTATCAAAGAGTTCCGTGTCAACAAGATATGCCATTGTGTGAGCAAATGAACCTGCATACCTGATGCACGAGCCGTATTCTTCCGAAATCACGCCGTAAACACCGTCATTAAGCTTGTTTGCCACCTTATATTCGTTGCTTTTTACGGGGCTTATCCAGTCTGTCTCTCTGAATGTAATCTGAGGAACATATGTATAATCAATGTTTTCGGGGATGATGAGTTTGTCCCTTTCAGGAATAACCGTCAGGTTGTGGGTAAACCAATGGCAATCAAAATAATCCTCAAGGAATGTGTAAACTGCGTAAATCATACCACGCTTTTCAGCGCCTGAAAGGATGATTTTTTCTCCCACGGTTTTTATAACCACGCCGTCGTCGCCGAGGCCGGTACGGTCAATGACGAAATCTTCGCCTTCACGATTTGTTTTACCGATTATAATTTCTTTTTCCTGAGAAGCAGCAGTGTCATTCACAATTTCAAGAGAAATTCCGCTGATTTCCTCAAGATATCCCTGAAGCTTTTCTGCAGAATTTTTCTCTACGGCAGAAGCGTTTTCCGAAATCACAATAACATAATCCTCTGTGATTTCCATAGTTTCTCCCGTGAACGCTTGTTCTTCGGGCTTTACGAAACGGTGAGTGAGCGTGTCTTTTGAAAGGGGTGTAAGCAAAGAAGACAACGCCACAGAAACAGCTACAAACAAAGGCATCATATACTGCGGTCTTATAAACTCCACTTTGTTGAGAAATGAATCAAACCAGTTCATTTTTGTTCCTCCTTGTTATAACCAAAGTCAAGGCAAATTGCCTTAATTGAATTATATTCCCATATGTGGATATAGTCAAGGCTTACCCGAATAAATCTTCGTAAACATCATAAAAATGATACGGATGAATCTTTTCCTCATTGAGCATCAGACAAAACCTGCTGATTGTCATATAATCATCGGTTATATCCCCGATTTCTTTCAGGAGTTTTCCGTCCTCGTCTCTGCAACCGATCCCGTACAGAGATGTCTGCTCAGAGAAAAACACATTGTATATGAATTTTTCGTTTTCACCTCTGTCCAAAGAATCAGCACCTCCAAACTAAACGGCCAAAAAAATGTGTTGCACCAACCTCACATAATATATACCGAACGCACCCCAAAGTCAATAGAAAAATGTCAGAAATCTGACATTTTATAGCAATATATAATAAATGTCAGTTTTCTGACACTGTTTTTAGTGTATTATTAACAATTATTTGATGGTTCAACTGACTTCTCTGAATCAACAGGAAAAGCAAAAGGCTACCCTTTCGGGTAGCCTTTTTAATGCTTTAATAGCAAATTAACCGTTGAGCTTCTTTGCGAGAGCTGATTTCTTTCTTGCAGCGTTATTCTTATGAATAATACCCTTAACTTCAGCCTGGTCAATCTTTTTGATTGCAGCTTTAACAAGAACATCTTTATCAGCAGCGTTTGCTTTTACAGCTTCGTTAGCCTTTTTGATAGCTGTTTTGAGAGCTGAGTTTCTTGCTTTGTTGCGAGCTGTCTTTGTCTTTGTTACGATAACACGCTTCTTTGCGGACTTAATATTCGGCATTACAGTTGCACCTCCTTGTTATTTGTCTGCACAGGTAAATATGATAGCACTAATTTCAAAAAAAAGCAAGTAAAATCTGAAAAAAAATGATTTTTTTCGCAAATTTTTTTCAATAATATAATCAAGACTGTTTTCAGGAGGTATTTTTGATGAATTTTCGCACAGACCTTGCTCTCGAAAGGCACGAAATGCTGGGAAATGTTAAAAACCAAGGGGTATTTTCGCACACGGAAGAAATAGACAAGGTAAAAATCACACGCATAGAAATCACTTCGCCCTCTGCTGCTCAGAAGCTTTCAAAGCCCTGCGGGAAATACATCACGGTAGAAGTGCCTTCCTTTTCCTCAGACGGTGAAATTTTTGATTCAAAGCTTCATATCCTCACCTCTGAAATCAGAAAGATGTTACCGAAAAAAGGCTCTGTGCTGGTTGTAGGGCTTGGCAACATTTCCATAACGCCCGACGCACTCGGTCCGAAAGCAGCCTCATATATTCTTGCAACGCGCCATATTTCCTCTGAACTTGCCGGATCTGTGGGACTCGAAAAGCTGAGACCGGTCGCCACGGTTTCCCCCGGCGTACTTGGGCAGACAGGTATTGAAACCAGCGAAATCATCAGAGGAATCGTTGACAGAACAAAGCCCTCGTGCGTTGTGACAATTGACGCACTCGCTTCAAGAAATCTTTCGAGACTAGGCTCTACCATACAGATGTCCGATACGGGAATTTCACCCGGCTCAGGCGTGGGCAACGCAAGACAAAGGCTTGACGAAAAAACTCTGGGAGTAAAAGTCATCAGCATAGGTGTACCCACAGTTGTGGACTGTGCAACACTCGCCCACAACCTGATAGAAAAAAACGACTCTGCATCATACAGCATCCTCCCCGAAAGCGAAGAAATGATGGTCACACCCAAAGAAATCGACCTGCTCATTGAAAGAGCCTCAAAGCTTGTGTCACTTGCCGTAAACTGCGCTCTTCAGGAAAAGCTTTCCCCTGAGGACATTATGAGCCTTGTGTCATAAAGCCGAAAAAACGGAATATATATTAGTACCGATTTATTGGAGGTATATTCCGTGAAAATTCCAGGAAACAAAAAGGCAGTGATTTCTGTCGGTATGTGTGTGATTCTCTCTTTTGTCAGTCTCTTTTCACTTTTCAGGCTCACGACAGACAAAAGGTTTGCAGAAATGTGTGTCAGTCTGCTGATTCCCTCTGCATCTTCCGGTACTATCGTCACCAAGGAAGCAAAAAAGGCACTTACATCCTTGTTTGAAACCAATTCCGACGAGGATGAGAGAGAAACGGGTGGCGTCAACACCCTTGCCTATGTACCTGAAGATATAAGGAAGCTGATGAATTCCTATTCGGACAAAGGCAAAAATGCAGGTAAAATCGTCTCCGTCACATACGGCGCCGACAGCGCAACGCAGAAAGAAGGCGGTATCCTCGTAAAAAACACAACGGGCAGAAGTCTCAATATTTCAGAGGAACTTGCAGTAAAACCCCAACTCAGAAAAGCTGAAAAAGATGAAATCAGCGTTCTGATTTTCCACACTCACACCACCGAATGTTATCAGACAACCGAAAAAGACACCTACTCCACCTCTTTCTCTTCGCGTAACGAAGACCCGAATCAGAATATGATACGGGTCGGAGAAGAAATCGCAGAGCAGCTGAGAAAAGCAGGAATCGGCGTCATCCACGACAAGGAAATTTACGACAGACGCTACAACGGAGCCTATGACCGTTCGGGAGAAAGCGTTGACAGATATCTTGAAAAATATCCGTCAATTCAGGTTGTCCTTGATGTTCACAGAGATGCAATCCAGAGCGATGAAACAACAAAAATAAAACCCGTTACATCAATCGGCGGCAAAAAGGCTGCACAGATTATGATAATAACGGGTTGTGAGGGTAACGGAATAAGCGGTTTCCCTTATTGGGAAGATAATCTCCGATTTGCCCTTCAGCTTCAGAAAACAGCAGAGGAAATGTATCCCACGCTTATGAGACCTCTGTTCTTCTGCAACAGAAAATATAATATGTATAAATCAAAATGCTCCGTTCTCCTGGAAATGGGAAGCGACGCAAACACTCTTGATGAAGCCGCGTATTCCGGCAGACTCATAGGAAATGCCCTCGGTGTAATGCTGGGCAGATATTTATAAAGGAAGTGAAAAAATGCATAAGATTATAAGAAACTATGTTATCATCACATCATTTTTACTGTGTATGACTTTTTTGGCCGTGGGAATAATCGGCGTAAATGAAGAAACATCCTATGTAATCAGCGGAAAACGGGAAGATATTCTCAGAGTTCAGTCAACAACCTCCGAGAGACTTCTCGTAAAAGAGGGCGAGGAGACAACACATCTTCTGTCTTTCACCGACAAAGACAAGGAAACCTTTATGATTTTCCTTGCAGGTGTTCTCCCCTCACCCTTTTCACAGATTGTCTGGGGCGCAGCAGCCTGACTTTTTATCCCGTCACTTTACTGCATAATAAGTATAAGTAAATCCCAGTTCATTGAGCGCAGGGTAAACATTACCTACCATTCTTGCTGTTCCCTGATAAGCACGGAAACCGTTTGAAGTGCACTGCGCACCGATTGAGTCTGTGGTGCGTGTGGCATAGGCAAAATACATTTTGCCCACCTGCTCTTCAAAATCTATGCCGACAACACCGCCACCTGCGATAAACACAACAACAAATCGTGGCGAAAATCCCAGATTTACTGTCACAGAGCTTGAGCCGTTACCGTTGTATGTACCGAAAACACAGGGATCAGACCATTTTTCCCTTTCACCCTCTACCAGGTGAAGCGAAGTGTCGTCTGTATGGCTCTTGCAGAAAAATGTCTTGTCTGCAAAAGAGTTGAAATAAAGACCCGTTTCTTCGGCGGGACAGAATTCTGCACCTATATTAAGTATCGCCTCCATAACAAGGCTTTCGGTGTTTCTGTCAGAAATCACGTGACCGCAGGTTGACGAAACAATATTAAGGTCCGAAGAAAATGTGAGAAAATTCACGATTTTCGCAAAAACATCGTGACAGGTACTGCCGCCGAGAGAATCAGGAACATGGATGCCGAGAATGATGTGGATATCGGCGTTTCTGCAATACTCGTCACGGACAAGCTCACCCTCTTCACTTTCATAGAAACGGTCAGTAATCTGAACCTCCTGAAGACCTACTGAAACGATTGAGTTTCTGAGAGGCACAGCCTTTGCCTGAGGGGGATATTCCGTCATAAAGGTAATGTGCTTAAGCTCAGGAATTTCCTTCAGCCAATCCACGATTGACTGAGGCATAGTTGTGATTTTACTGCTCATCAGGCACCTCCACAATAGTTTTAATAATCGCCCACACATAAAGGACCTGATTGCCGAAATAAACCTTTTCGCTTCGGTCAACCTTGTACTTCACTCCGTCAGAGGAAAGCCATGTGCTGGAGTCTGTAATTCCCGACAAATCGTGCTTTGCCGGTCCGATATAAAGGTAATGTCCCTGACTGTTGTAACCGATAGGCGTATTTACACCGTCAAGGTACATTTTGTTTTTGTAGCGGAGAGGCTGAATAAAGCAGTGGAAAATCTCACTGTTCCACCCGTCTTCATTGTGAAGACAAGCCTCTCTGCCGTAAAGAGAAAAAAGTTTGTCAAGTTTCATCCTCAGCCCTCCTAAACATTAAGAAAAATAAAATTCGTATCGCGCATGAGAGGAGTCAGCTCCAACAATGCGTCTTTTTTTATCTTCTCAGCGTTTTCCGTGAGAGAAGATGTAGTTTTGCTGACGGTGACATCACCCGCTTTGAAACTTGTGAAATCCTGACTCTGCGAAGAAAGTCTGACAGTATAGTCGTAATAAGTGAGAGCAGCTGCAGCCTCTGCGATTCTTACATCGTCAGGGTTGGCTTTTTCACTGAGCTGAGCGAGAATTCTGTGAAGATTCACAACACAGAGAGGCAGAAGTTTTTCTGCCTCTTCGTCGTCTATCTCAATGAACTGCCTGAATCTTGAAAGAACATTCCACTGAGTAGTCATTTTTTAAACCTCGAGCACCTTTGATGCGTCAGTGAAGATTTTTGAGAAACCTGCAATTGATGTGATTGCAGCGCGTTCAAGCTGTCTGTCGATAAGCTTGTCGTATTCTGTGAGAACATCACCTGCTGTGACCATCTCAAGAGCACAGTTCTTATCAAGACCGATAAGTGTGCCTTCATTCACGCTCTTTGATTTGATAAGATTTGCACCGATGGGTGTAATCATTCTGCCTGTTGCGTGGAAGTCGAGAGATGCGAAAGAATCCCTGAATTCGGGAAGCTTGAGCATTTTTGCAGTAACATCACCACTTGCGATGATTGTGTTCATTTCGTAGGGTGAGAATTTGTTCCAGAAATCAACAAGGTCTGAATATGTTGAACAAGTCCAGTAAAAACGGACAATAGAAAAAAGACACCCCTTATGGTAGAATAAATACCATAAGGGGGATTTTTTATGCCACGAGAATACAGACATATAAGTCAATACAAAGAAGAAATATATAAACTTCGAGAAAAA
>JAZQLC010000064.1:0-16317 GCA_045542485.1 Acutalibacteraceae bacterium | reverse complement strand
CAACTGCTGCACTGATGCCGTCATTTGCCAGACTTTCTGCTGCAACAAGTGCTTCATTTACCATAAGACCTGTAGCAATGATTGTAACATCTGTACCCTCTTTCAGCTGAACGCCTTTGCCAAGTTCAAATTTATAATTTTCATCATAAATTCTGGGAGTTGCAAGTCTGCCGAAACGAAGATAGAAGGGACCGTTGTTTTCTGCTGCTGCAAAAACTGCTGCTCTTGCCTCAACATCATCGGCGGGATTGACAATAGTCATTCCGGGAATCACTCTCATAAGTGCGATATCTTCACAGCACTGGTGACTTGCTCCGTCTTCGCCGACGGAAATACCCGCGTGTGTTGCGCCGATTTTAACATTAAGACCGGGATAACCGATTGTGTTTCTTACCTGCTCAAAAGCTCTGCCTGCTGCAAACATAGCAAATGAACTTGCAAAAACTGTGTAGCCCGTTGTTGCAAGACCACCTGCAACGCCCATCATATTACATTCAGCAATACCTGTGTCAAAAAATCTTTCAGGAAATGCTTTTTTAAACATTCCCGTTTTTGTTGCCTCTGCAAGGTCGGCATCAAGAACAATAACTTTTTCATTAACTGCGCCAAGTTCTGCAAGAGCAGCACCATAAACTTCTCTTGTGGCTTTTTTAATTACATCTGCCATATTCTTATGCCTCCAATTCTATAAGCTTCGCATTCAGTTCTGCCATAGCCTCTGCATATTCGTCTGTGTTCGGTGCTTTGCCGTGCCAGGAGCACTGGTCTTCCATAAAGCTTACACCCTTACCCTTGATTGACTTTGCAATAATTGCAGTGGGCTTACCTTTGAATTCCTTGGCTGCTGAAAAAGCTGCCTCGATTTCGTCAAAGGAGTGAGCACAGATTTCAATTACATTCCAACCAAATGCTCTGAATTTTTCCGGGATGGGATAAGGTGAGTTAACCTGAGCAACAGTACCGTCAATCTGAAGATTATTATTATCCACAACTGCAACAAGATTATCAAGACCCTTTGCACTTGCGTACATAGCTGCCTCCCAGACCTGACCTTCTTCAATTTCGCCGTCTCCGAGTACAGTATAAACTCTGAAATCCTTGCCGGAAAGTTTACCGCCAAGCGCCATACCTGCTGCAGCTGAAATGCCCTGACCAAGTGAGCCTGTGCTCATATCAATGCCGGGAGTTTTGCGCATACTGGGATGCCCCTGAAGGCGTGAGCCTGTTTTTCTCAGGGTTTTGAGCTCTTCCACGGGAAAAAATCCTTTGTGAGCAAGACACGCATAAAGAGCCGGTGCAGTATGTCCCTTTGAAAGAACAAATCTGTCACGATTCTCATCGTCAGGATTTTTGGGATCTACTCTCATCTCACTAAAATAGAGATAAGTCATAATGTCGGCAATTGAAAGTGAGCCACCGGGATGTCCCGATTTTGCGTTGAACACACCTTCAACTATCCCCATTCTGACCTTACATGCTTTGATTTTGAGTTGTTTTTTTGCTACTGACTCCAAAATTAGCCACCTCCGTCAGTTTTTTACCATATTACCTCAGAGTACTTAAAAATTTTGTAAAATACTCGGGTAATTCGCTTATAATTTTAATTCGTTCACCACTTACCGGATGTCTGAAGCCTATGACTGCTGCGTGCAGACACTGGCCCGAAAGCTGTTTAATAACCTTTGAAGGTCCGTAAACATCGTCTCCTGCAACGGGATGACCGATATATTTCATATGCACTCTGATCTGATGGGTTCTGCCCGTTTCAAGAATCAGTCTCACATGTGAAAAATCCTTGTATTCTTTTATAACCTCATAATGAGTGACAGCATTTTTTGAGTTTTTGTCTGTCACACACATCTGTAAACGATTGTTGGGATTACGCCCGATAGGGGCATTTATCGTACCCTCTTTTTCTTTAAGATGCCCATATACAACTGCTTGATACTCACGGTCGAAAGAATGGGCTTTTATCTGCTCTGCCAAATCAAGATGTGCCAGATCGTTTTTTGCTACAATAAGCAGTCCGCTTGTGTTTTTGTCAATTCTGTGTACAATCCCGGGTCTTGCAACACCGTTGATGCCTGAAAGGCTGTCACCACAATGATGCATAAGAGCGTTGACAAGAGTTCCCGTGTAATTACCTGCCGCAGGATGAACTACCATTCCTTTCGGCTTGTTTACTACAAGCAGACAGTTATCCTCATATCTTATATCAAGAGGAATATCCTCAGAAATTATATCAGGTTTTACGACTTCTGTTGATTTTACGGCAATCACATCGCCCTCAGACACCTTGACATTCTTGCCCACAGGTTTTCCGTTGACGAGGACTTCCGAATTTTCTATCAGCTTCTGGACATAGGAACGGGTAAGATTTTCACATCTCTGTGAAACAACCTTGTCAATTCTTGTTCCCTTTTCCTCTTCCGATACACTGAAAATAAATGCATCAACCATTTTTCTGACCTTTCTTCTTTGAAGAGTCTCTGAAAATGTCCGCTATAAGATAAACGATTATCATAACGGCTCCGATGCAGACAAGACAGTCTGCAAAATTGAAAATCGCAAAATCCATAAACAAAAGCTTGATATAGTCAATTACATAACCGCGGAAAAGTTCAGTACCTCTGAAAATTCTGTCAATAAGATTACCTATTCCACCTGCGAGAACAAGAATCGCACTGCATACGAGAAATTTGCTCCTGATTTTTCCTGAGAGCAGATAAATAAGACCTGCCACAATAATTATCAGGGTCATTACTGACAAAACTTCAGTGTGATTTTCAAGAATACTGAAAGCAGCCCCTGTGTTTTCAGTATAATTGAATTCGATTATTCCGGGTATGAAATCTGCACTTCCGATGGGCATCAGACGGCTTTCAACAACGTTTTTTATCAGCTGGTCAGCGACTACAAGCACCGCTATGCATATTATTGACACAAGCTGTACCATCTGTTATGTTCCCCCGGTTTAATTAGTTTTTACCAAAAATATTTTTAAGGAAGCTGAAGCCATCGCCTTCGTCATCGTCGTCATCATCGCTCGAAACGAAAATGTCATCAGCGTCTATTCCTTCGTCATCCTCATCAGACATATCAATGTCATCAAAGAATTTGAAGCCGGTTTCTTCTGTTTCAACCTCGTCATGAGTGTCAAGGAAAAGATTTTCGTCTTTTTCTACCTGAACTGCATCATTTTCTGCAAAACCGATGTCAAAAGGTCTGCTTCTTTCAGGTTTTGAAACAGGAATATCTTCTTTTGCTGCTTCTTCAGAGAAAAGATCAACATCTTCTGTTCTAAAATCAAACGCAGCATTTTCATCTTCTTCACTGCTCTTAATATCTTCAAAATCCTCTGATGTGAATCTGAAGCCTTCGCCTTCACCTGAATCAGAGAAAATATCCTCATATTCGTCTGCCGATTCCTCTTCAGCGAAATCAAATGAGAAATTTTCTTCGGGAATTTCTTCCGCTTCTTCCTCGTTTTCTTTTTCAAAAGATTTTATCTCTTCACCGGTTTCTTCTTCAACTACTTCTTCAATTGTTTCTTCAACCAGTTCTTCAACTTCTTTTTCGATTTCCTCTACAACATCTTCGTCAAGGTCAAATGAGAAAATATCTTCTGCTTTTTCTTCAGCTGCTTCTTTATTTTCATCGAAGCCGAAATCAAAAGAAAAACCTGAATCTTCTTCAGATTCACTTGTTGCATATTCTCTGATAAGGTCATCAGCGTCAAAATAATCATCTTCACTCTCTACGAATGTTTCCATCATTTTGTCAACTGCTTCGTTGTTTACCACAGCTGCCTCTGCAGCTTCGGGTTCTGTATCGGACTTTTCTTCTTCAACAATCTTCTTTACCTTTTCTTCAAGGTCCTTGTCGAGAGTATAGTCCGGCATCTGCTCAACACTCTTAAGCTGACGCTCATAGAGAACAACAAGCTCTGTTTTGAACTGTTTTGATGTTTCTTTAAGGCTGTCAAGAAGTTCCTTTTCTCTCTCGATTTCCTCTTTAAGAGTTAAAGATTCTTTTTCAGCATCCTTTGTCGCATCACTGATAAGTGCAGACGCTGTTGCCTCTGCATCTGAAATAATTTTTTCAGCTCTCTGTCTTGCCTCAAGAACAAGAAGTTCTGCTTCTTTGTTTGCAAGGTCTCTTGTTTCTTTTGCCTTTGTCATAGCCTTCTCATAGGCAAGACGCATTTTACCTTCAACCTCATCAACCATAACCTTGATTTTGGCATTTGTGATTGAATCCACATTCTTTGCTCTGTCTTCAGCCTCGGAAACAATCTCCTTTGCTTCCTTTTTTGCTTCTTCAATCATTTTGTCAATAAAGGTCTGAGCATTGAGAAGAACTTTGCTGACTTTGCTCTCTTCTTCTCTGTATTCATTAAGTCTTTTTGCAAGAATCTTAAGTTTCTGCAAAAGCTCTCCGTTTTCCTTGAAGGACTGCTCGTAGCATTCCACTACCTGAGCAAGAAAAGCATCTACCTCGTCTGCTTTATAAGCGCCTCTTCCTGCTGACTGAAACTGGTAGCCTTTAATCTGACCGGGAGTTAACATAGCCATTTCACTATCCACCCTTTCCTGAATTAATTAATATTGATTAATATCAAATGCAATTCCATCCATACTGCTGTCATCAAGGCCATCGTCACCCTTGTATTCATAACCTGCAGGTTTAACTACATATGTTCTGACAGCAACTCTTTTGAGCTGAGCACCGTTAGCGTATGTCACACCGTAAATGAAGTCAATAATTCTTCTTGCAGCATCGTTTTTTGCGTCTTCAAGATTAATGATAACCATACGCTTTTCGTTGATGCTTTTTGCAACATCCGTTACATCTTCAAATCTTTCAAGCTTTGCAACAACAACCTGAGGTCTGTCGCTTGTTGTTTTCTGAACAGGTCTTGCATGTGAAGCGGCAGAAAAATCAACAACCTTGTTCTTTTCCACTGTTCTTTCCTGTCTTCTTGATTCAAAGCTCTCCATAGGCTCAAAACTTTCAATAGGTTCTCTTCTCGCAGGTCTTTTTGCTGCTACGGGTTCTTCATATTCCTCATCACGCACCGGGTCGAAGGATTCATCTACTTCGTCGCTGCCGAGAACTACGTCCTTCACTCTCTCATACCATTTTTTCATTTTATATCCTCCTTGGTAGAGCGGTTGTTTTCCACTCATTTTTTATTTTAATATTTGCAAAGTTTAATAAACTCTTCTGCCGAACATAGAGGAGCCTACTCTCACTTCAGTTGCCCCTTCTTCAATCGCTTCTGCATAATCTCCCGACATTCCCATTGAGAGAATCTGCATATCTATATTATCTATTTTTTTGCCCTTAATGTCAAGGAACATATTATACATATTTGAAAAAAACCTTCGTGTTTCTGAAGAATTTTCACAAATCGGCGGGATCGCCATAAGACCTTTTACTCTTATATTGGAAATTTCTCCGATTTCTGACAAAAACTCTGACAAAAGCACACTGTCTATGCCGAATTTGCTGTTTTCCATTCCAACATTTACTTCGACTAAAACATTCATTACTTTTCCTGTCTTTTCACATTCCTTGCTGATTTCCTTAGCTACACGTACGCTGTCAACTGACTCAATCATTGTCACATGAGGGACAATAAGCTTGACTTTGTTTGTCTGAAGGTGGCCAATGAGATGAACTTCCTTGTTTTCAAGATGAAGTTCATCCTTTTTTGAAAGGAATTCCTGAACTCTGTTTTCGCCCATAAGAGTGATTCCGCAACAGTCCAGAGCATAATTAACAAACACAGGGTCAACCGTTTTGGTAACTGCCATCAGACTTATGTCCTCAGCACTTCTACCGCTTTTTTCTGCTGCCACGGCAATTCTTTCTCTTATCACTTTTACATTTTCTGCAATATGAGAAAATTTTTCTTCATTATATGATTTTATTGTCATACAAACCATTTCCTTCAATAATTACTTCGTCATAAAGTTTTATGTATGATTTGGCAAGAAGCTTAGACCTTGAATACATATCTTCGCACTCAACAATCCACTCAGGCTCTTCTCTGGACCTTTCGGAAAGCTGAGACTTATAAAGTCTTTTTTCAGCTTCAATTTCTTTGATATCGGCCTCATATGCTGCATTTTCAGCCTCATATGTCCTTGCGATAACATAGTCATCGCCTGTATAAAGAACTGTTATTCTTCTGAAATTTATAAGATTTCCTCGTCTTATATAAACACCGTTTATACCATCAACTGTTCTGATTGCTGTTTTTGAAATTTTATAGCCTGAAATCTTTTTGAAGATAATACGGGCGTTTTCAATTCTGAGTTGCGATGTGCCGGGTACAATTGTGTTACTTTTGAGAATAAGGGCAAGTTTTCCGTTTGAATCAGAATTAATCGCCGCAACAGTCACTTTTATATCCTCTGCGGACGAGTCGGTAAATCTTACGGTCAGAGAAGATCCCACAACAACCTCATCTGCGTCATTTCTGTCAACAACTGCCACGATGTACCAGTTAAAGTTATTTACAAGCTTACCATTCTGTGAAATTTTACTTTCATCAGGCTTTGATTTCAGTGCTTTTTCAATCTGTGCAGGTGTCAGGGACATTACATTTTCATATTTCAGAGTGTTCTCGTATCCGTCTGTGTTGCTTATGTAATAGCCCGTATTGTCTGCAGTAAGATATGTAGGCTCAGATGTCTGAAGAGAAGATGCTTTTGTCCTGAGTGACGCAAGAATCTTTTCTGTGTCGATTTCATAGCCCAAGGACAACTGTCTGCTTGTTTCGCGGTCTCTGACTGAATAGGCGTACGATGAAACCTCTGAGTAATTACCATCAGCAATAGCATCAACGAGTCCTAAAAAGGTTTCATTTGTAGTCTGATTATAAGATGTCATATCTCTGATATTGAGCTTATCCTCTGCCGCAATATTCGTAAACCTCGCTATTTCGTCAAGGACACGATTTAGTTCAACATACTTTCCTGCTTCCTCATCGTTGTCAAAAACTGCAACAATTTTTTCACCCTCAGCAACTCGCTGACCATCTTCGACAAGAGGGACAACGGTACCTGTTGCTGTGTCAGAAAGATAGTTTTCGTCTCTCACGATGAAAACCTTAGCCTGTACGCTTTCCTCAACAGTTTTCATCAATGTTTCTTCAGTTCTCACGGGATTGTAATTCGCATCAAAAGCGTTATATACAAGATAAGCAATCATAAAAATCGCAACAGCATAAACCAGTGCAATAACTGCATACACAATTATTCTGCTGATAGTCTTATTCGTATCGTTTTTCACGCAAATTCAACTCCTTTTCAGATTTTCAAAAATTCTCTTGCCTTTTCCTCAGCCTTTGAAATCAGTTCAGTCGGAGAAAGCAAATCTATATCAAACCAATGTATTTTTTCATTTCTTCTGAACCATGTGAGCTGCCTTTTGGCATATCTTCTTGTAGCTCTTTTCAGGTTTTCCACCGCTTCTTCAAGAGTGAGTGCACCATCAAGATAGGGTTTTAACTCCTTGTAGCCTATTGCCTGACAGGCCGTTGATGCTGTTTTGTTTTCAAAAAACTTTCTCGCCTCATCTTCAAGACCCATAGTAAGCATTATATCAACTCTTCTGTTGATTCTTTCATAAAGAAACTCTCTGTCTTCTGCTGTCAGACCAAAAACGAGACTTTCATAGGGGCTTTCCTCAAGATGGGAAAGTTCATTCTGACGAGTAAGGGTCTCACCGCTGGAATACAAAATTTCAAGCGCTCTTATGATTTTAAGAGAATTGTTAGGATGGATTTTTTCAGCAGCCTCAGGGTCTTTCTCACAAAGTTCTCTGTAAAGGCTTTCAATCCCCTCTTGTTCAGAACGAAGAACAAGTTCTTTTCTTACTTCATCATTTTTTGTGTTTTCAAGAAAAGTCGTATTGCCGATAAAGGAATCAACATATAGTCCCGTACCGCCTACAATAATCGGCACTTTTCCTTTGGAAACAATATCTCTCACTGCCTCACCTGCCAAAGTGCAGAACCTTGTGACACTGAACTCTTCGTCAGGTGAAATAATATTTATGAGGTGGTGGGGAACACCTGACATTTCTTCCTCGTCAGGCTTTGCCGTTGCAATATCCATCCCCTTGTAAACCTGCATTGAATCGGCTGAAATCACTTCGCCGTCAAGCTTCTTTGCAAGACTCACCGCAAGTGAGGTTTTTCCCGAAGCAGTGGGGCCTACTACGGCAATAATCTTTATTTTATCCATAGTTTAATTTTACTGTATCCTTCCGAAAAATTTCTCAAGTTCTCTCTGTGTCAACTCAGCAAGAACCGGTCTGCCATGAGGACAATATCTTATCTCTTTATCTGCAAGAAGTTTGCGGGTAAACACCTCAAGCTCATATGCACTTGTATTGTCCCCTGCCTTGATTGCACCGCGACAAGCCGATGAATGGAAAATCCAGTCAAGCTTTTCGCTGATAAGTTCATTTTTATTCTGCATCAGATATCCTGCGATTTCCACAAGGATGCTTTCAACATCGTTTGCCTCAATAACTGACGGACATTCACGGACAATAACACTGCCCGTACCGAATGCCTCAACAGTAAAACCTGCCTTTTCAAGAAGTTCAAGATTGTTTGTGATAACATCAAATTCTTCTTTTGAAAGAGTAACAGTTACGGGAATCATAAGCGTTTGCATAAAAATTCCGTCTGTCTGATTTTTAAGCTCGTTATAAATCATTCTTTCGTGAGCAGCGTGTTTGTCGATAATCATAAGCTTACCCTCACACTGGACGAAAATATATGTTTTGAAGGCTTCACCGATTATTCTGAAATCGGGAACTGAAATTTCTTCTTTTACTACTTCTTGTACTGTTTCTTTTACCTCCTCTGTCTCCGGCACGGAGATTTCTTCCTTTATGTGTACAACAGCTGCCGTTTCCTCAACAAGGGGCTTTTCAGGCTGAGGAATTATAGTTTTTTCTACTGTTTCGGGAGGTGTGTAAACAGTAATTTTAGGTTTGCTGACAAAACCTGATTCACTCTTTTCGGGAGTATATTCCACGACCGGCTGACGCATTATGGGCTCAGACTTTTTCACGGGTGGAGTTACGGGTTTTATTTCTTCTTTCTTGTTTGTACCGAAAGAAATCTGTTCTGCCTTTTCAGGCACATACATCTGCGGTTTTGAAAAGCGTGAAGATGAGATAACTTTATTCAGATCAACCTGAGGTCTTTCCTCATCCTTGCTCAGAGCATTCTTTACACCGTAATATATACAATCGTAAATCGCCTTTTCGTTGGCAAATCTCACCTCAAGTTTTGATGGGTGTACATTCACATCAACTGACTCGTTGGGTACTGTCAGATTGATGACACAAGCAGGAAATTTACCTGCCATAATTGAATTTTTATAGCTTTCAGAAAGAGCCGCAGAGCCGGTCTGTGTTTTCACAAGACGGGAATTGAGGAAAAACATCTGCATATTTCTGTTTGCTCTGCCATAAACAGGTTTTGAAATATATCCCTTTGCAGATACCCCGTTCAGAGTGTAGTCAATAGGAATCAGGCTGTTTGCAAATTCCTTACCGAAAACTGCATAAATTGCAGAAGAAAGCTTTCCGTCACCGGGAGTAAGCAAAGTTTCCTTTCCGTCACGGATGAAACGAAAACTTATTTCAGGATGAGAAAGTGAAACTCTGTCCATAACACCTGCAACGGCGTTTGCTTCACTCACATCTTTTTTTAGAAATTTCATTCTTGCAGGAGTATTGAAGAATAAATCTCTCACAATGAGTGTTGTACCGTCAGGACAACCTGCGTCGTCAAGAAGAATTTCTTCCCCACCCTCTATTCGGTAGTGAGTACCGATATTCTCTTCACCTGCTTTGGTAAGCACTTCAACCTTTGAAACGGCGCTGACAGAAGCCAGTGCCTCACCACGGAAACCAAGTGTACCGATTGCATCAAGATCTTCCTGCTTTGCAATTTTGCTGGTTGCGTGGCTGACAAAGGCATTTCTGATGTCTTCCCTTAAAATTCCGCAGCCATTATCGGTAACTCTGATATAAGTTATTCCGCCGTGCTGAATTTCAACGGTGATTATTGTTGCTCCTGCGTCGATTGAGTTTTCAACCGCTTCTTTCACAACAGATGACGGACGCTCAACAACTTCACCTGCTGCAATAAGGTCTGCTATATATTTGGGTAAAACATTTATTTTTGCCATTTCCGTCACCTCTTGTTTCTTTTATATTTCTTTGGATTTACTCACAAGCTCATAGAGTTTTGAGAGAGCTTCAATAGGTGTGAGTGTATTTACATCTATTGTTTTGAGTTCCTCTATAATTTCGTTCGATGCACTGCCTGAAAATGAAACCTGAGCAACATATTCCGTTCTCTGCGGTGCAAGTTCTCTTTCGCCGTCAAAGAAAAGGCCGCCTTTTCCGTCGAGAAGTTCAAGTTCTTCGAGAATTTCTCTTGCTCTTTTTACAACACTGGAGGGAACCCCGGCAAGTTTAGCAACCTCGATACCGTAGCTGCCGTCAGCCTTGCCTCTGACAATTCTTCTCAGGAAAGTGATATCGTCTCCGCGTTTTTTCACAGCGATATTATAGTTGACAACACCCTCAACCTTGTGTTCGAGCTCTGTCAGTTCGTGATAGTGAGTTGCAAAGAGTGTTTTAGCTCCTAACTTTTTCTTGTCTGCGGTGAATTCAAGAACTGCTCTTGCGATACTCATTCCGTCAAAGGTTGATGTACCTCTGCCTATTTCATCGAAGATTATAAGGCTTTTTGATGTTGCCTGACGAAGAATCTGTGAAACCTCGTTCATTTCAACCATAAATGTTGACTGACCTGCTGCAAGGTCGTCAGATGCACCGACTCTTGTGAAAATACTGTCGCAGATTGAAATTTTCGCCCTTCTCGCAGGAACAAATGAGCCAATCTGAGCCAGTAAGGTTATAAGTGCAACCTGACGCATGTATGTTGATTTACCGGCCATATTAGGACCGGTAATTATATTGCAACGATTGTTTCCCGAATCGAGAAGTGTATCGTTAGGTACAAAAGGCTGGGAGCCAAGCATAACCTCAACTACGGGGTGTCTTCCGTCTTCAATTTCAATTACACCGTCGTTTGAGATTTCGGGACAGCAATAATTTCTGCTTACTGCCACATGAGCAAGTGAACAGAGAGAGTCAAGTTTTGCGATGTTCTCGGCAGTTTTCTGAATCCTTGCGTATTCCTTTGCGACTGCTTCTCTCACCGCTGTGAAAAGTTCATATTCGATTCTGACAATTTTTTCCTTGGCACCGAGAATCTTTGTTTCAAGATCCTTCAGTTCCTGAGTTATAAATCTCTCGCAGTTTGCAAGAGTCTGTTTTCTTATGTATTCATCGGGCACAAGCTCTTTGAATGAGTTTGAAACCTCGATATAGTAACCGAAAACTCTGTTGTAGCCGATTTTCAGTTTTTTGATCCCCGTCTTTTCCTGCTCACGAAGAGCAATTTCGTTTATGTATCCCACGCTATCACTCTCAATTGAGCGCAATGCGTCAAGTTCTTCATTATAGCCTTCTCTTATCATTCCGCCTTCACGGACTGTAAGGGGTGGCTCATCGACGATTGCAGAAAGCGTAAGACCACATATATCTTCAAGCACATCAAGGTTTTCATAAATACTCTTCAGTTTTTCGCTTTTGCAGGAAGAAAGAAGATTTTTTACCTGAGGAAGCTTTTCACAAGCGAGACCGAGAGAGCGAAGCTCCTTTGCATTTGCCGTGCCGTAAACCACACGAGCCATAATTCTCTCAAAGTCATAAATGCCGTCAAGAGCTTCTCTGATTTCCGCACAGAGAACAGTGTTGTCAAACAATTCTTCAACTGCTCTGTTTCTGCGTACAATTGATGCTAAATTGGTCAGAGGATTTTCAAGCCAACGCCTTATCATTCTTCTTCCCATTGAGCATTTTGTTTTATCGATTACCCAGAGGAGCGTACCTTTCTTATCACGGCTGCGCATTGTTTCAACAAGTTCAAGATTATTTCTTGAAGAAGCGTTGAGAAACATAAAGCTTTCGCCCTTGTAGAAATCTACATTTGTGATGTTTTTGATATCACTCTTCTGAAGTTCACTCAGATATCTGATACAAGCACCGAAAGCCGAAACTGCAGTTTTTTCCTCTGCAAATTCAAAATCGGTAATATCTTTATTCAGTCGCTGATTTATTACATCAGCGGATTTTTCAAAGTTAAAATATTCATCATCAAGAACTTCTTCCGTAGAAGAAAGAGATCCTTTTATGTATTTTGAAAGTCCCTGAAGTGCTTTCGCCTCCACATTGAGAATAACCTCACTGGGTGAGAATTTACAAAGTTCGTTGATGATGGGAGACAAAAGATTCTTCTCCTCAAAGCAGGTTATATGAATTTCACCTGTTGAAATATCGGCAAAAGCAAGACCTGCCGTATTTCCGAAGCATACGATGGATGCAAGATAGTTATTCTTGCTCTCGTCAAGCATATTGCTTTCAATGACAGTACCCGGTGTGAGAACACGGGACACATCTCTTTTTACAATGCCCTTTGCAAGTGCAGGGTCTTCCATCTGTTCGCAGATGGCAACCTTATATCCCTTTGCAACAAGTCGGGCAAGATAGTTATCAACACTGTGGAAAGGAACTCCGCACATAGGCGCTCTCTCCTCCTGACCGCAATCACGGCCCGTAAGGACAAGTTCCAGCTCCTTTGAGGCGATTTTTGCATCCTCAAAGAACATTTCATAGAAATCTCCCAGTCGGAAAAACAAAAGTGTATCGGGATAATCCTTTTTAATTTCAAAATATTGTTTCATCATAGGTGTCAGTTCTGCCATTTTGTTTCTCCTCCTTTCAGTTACTCAGTCCGACTAAGCCCTTTCGGACTCAGTCAGACTGAAATTTTAATTAGTGGCAATCAGATGAGCATGAAGAACAGTTACCTGAGCACTGGTGTGTGGGGTTGCATGTTTCAGGGTCTTCGCCGCAAGCACACATGCTGATGATACCTGTGATAAATTTCATAAGTTCATCAAGGTCATTTCTTGCAATTTCGAAGTTTCTCATATTTTCGTTTGCCATAACCTGAGTGTAAACTTCGTTGAATTCCTTCTCATATGCCTGAAGCTTTTCCTGGTCTGCTTCTTCGCCCTTTGATGCTTCGTGGTTGTAAGACATATGAACGAGCTGAATTTTCTGCATCATTTCGTTAAGCTCTTCGTCTTTTTCGTTTCTGTCTCTTGCTGCCATAAATGCTTTGTAACGTGCATCTTCCTGAATTGCAGCACCGAGCTGTCTTGCGAGTTTTTCAAGTTCCATTGTTTTTACTCCTTTATAATAAAAAATTATTAATTAACTAATTTCCCTTTGACTATCCAGTTCAGCGGCTCTGTCACAAGCACATCTGCAAACTGACCGATTATGTTTTCGTCTGCCGGGAATTCTATTATTACATTACCTGATGTTCTGCCGGAAATATAACCCTCTGTTTTACTCTTTTCCTCTGCAAGAACACGGTAAACTTTGCCGTTCATACTTGCCGTACGCTCTGCTGCGATTAACTCCTGAAGTTTCAGCAGTTCATCAAACCACTTACCCTTTTCCTCGCGTGTGACAGGGTCAGGCATTTCGGCAGCCTTTGTGTTTTTACGGGCTGAATAGATGAATGTATAAAGAGACGTGTATTTAACCTCTCTGATAAGGCTGAGTGTATCGCAGAATTCTTCATATGTTTCACCGGGGAAACCCACTATGATGTCACTCGTGATTGATAAATCAGGCATCACCTTACGGGCATATTCAATCAGCGACATATATTTTGCTCTGTCGTAATGTCTGTTCATTTCCTTGAGAACTCTGTCATTTCCGCACTGAACGGGAAGATGAAGATGTTTTGCAACTTTATCACACTCTGCCATAGCATCAAGAAGTTCATGCGTACAATCCTTCGGATGGGAAGTCATAAAACGGATTGTGAAATCGCCCTCGATAGAATTTATCATTCTCAGAAGTTTTGCAAAATTTATATCCTCATCAAGACCTTTTCCGTAGGAATTGACATTC
Source organism: Acutalibacteraceae bacterium (assembly GCA_045542485.1). Taxonomy (GTDB): domain Bacteria; phylum Bacillota; class Clostridia; order Oscillospirales; family Acutalibacteraceae; genus SIG575. Next base: position 2,217 of record JAZQLC010000064.1, on the reverse strand, counting down.
TGTCCCAGAAGAGTTATATCCTTGAAACCGAGAGAAACAAGTTCTCTTGCTTCTTTCATAATTTCTTCACTCTTACGGCTTCTTTCCCTCCCCCTTACGTAAGGCACAACGCAGTATGAACAGAAATTGTTACAGCCGTACATTATCGGGAGCCACGCACGGATTTTGCCGTCGCGCCATACAGTGTTACCCTCTGCAATTTCAAGGTTTGTATTGTCAGTATCATAAACCCTCTTTCCTGTGTTCAGTGCTCTGTATACAAACTCCGGAAGTTTGTGCAGAACATGAGTGCCGAACACAACTGATACAAAAGGATAGCTCTTATAGATTTTTTCCTCGATATGCTTCTGCTGTACCATACATCCGCAGACACAGATGATCAGATTGGGATTTGCTTTCTTAAGCACTTTGAGTCTGCCGATATTACCGAAGACCCTGTCCTCTGCGTGTTCACGGATTGCGCAGGTATTGAGGAGAATCAAATCTGCCTCTTTTTCGTCTTCCGTGAAAACATATCCCATATCGGAAAGCATACCTTTCATTCTCTCGCCGTCAGAAACATTACCCTGACAACCGAAGGTATGAACATAAGCCTTAGGGCTCTCATCGCCAAACCTGAACTGAAGACAGCTCTTCGCAAGAGAGGAGAATTTTTTCTGTTTATCTACTTCTTTTTTCATCTTAAAACCTCTGAATAATGAAGAGTTACACTCTAACCCATTTTAACTTATATATTATACTATAACCATCTCAAATATGCAATAGAAAAAATGATTTGTAACACATCTGTCATAATTTAATGAACAATGACAGATTAATTGTTCGCACAATAAAAAAGCCTCGATTATTTAAAAATACTGAAGTGATATAGTGATGGTAGACACTAAAAAAGTGTCTACCATCACTTTTTATGTTAGAATAAAGAAAAAGGAGTTGAGAGAAATGGGAAGACCAAAAGGTGGAACAAATAAAAGTCATAGCAAAGATGAAAAATTAGCATTGGTAAAGAGAAACTTGTCAGGTGAACGAGCATCGGATTTGGAAAAGGAAACAGGAATCTATCACACGCAAATCCACAAATGGACAAAGCAATATTTAGAGGGTGGAGAAACTGCGCTTGTTAACAAACGCAAACCAGGTAATCCGTTAGCGAAGTATGAACGCAGAAAAAAACTTACACCAACAGAACAATTGGAATACAAGATTGCATTATTAGAACGCGAACTGTTAAAGAAAGATGGAGAAAATGTGCGGCTAAAAAAATCCATAGAACTGGAAAGGGGCGATGCCAAAAGAAAGTAATTCAACAAATCTATGCTTGTGTTGAACGAGAAAGTGAGCACCACTCAATACAAGAATTATGTGATGTGTACGGAGTATCTCGTTCGGGATATTACAAATGGTTAAAACGAAAAGGAACTTTAAATCGTTATGAACAGCAACAGAAGGAATTGGATTACTATGTTGCGGATATTCATTCCCACTATCCGTCACAAGGATACAGGAGTATAGCAGATACTTTGCTAAATCAATACGGCTGGGTGGTTTCTGATGTTTCTGTGTTTAAATCTATGAAACGGTTAGGAATTAGCGGTTTTGTTAGAAAACGAAAGAATTCGGCTCAAGATGAACCTGGAACTGAACACAATAGATTCCCTAACATTCTTAATCGAAAATTTTATTCAGAAAAGCCCATGCAAAAAATTGTTACAGACGTTACATACATCAAAAACAAAGGAAAATGGTACTACCTTGCGTGTTATTTGGACTTGTTTAACAACGAGATTTTGGATTGGGAATTAAGTGATGTTTTTGATAATTTCCTTGTGATGAAACCGGCTAAACGAATCCTTGAAAAAGCAAAAAGTACCGGCACCCCTATCCTTTTGCACAGCGATCAGGGTGTCCAGTACTCATCCGCAGGTTATTGCAACCTGCTTAAATCTTACAACACAATCCAAAGTATGTCAAGAGCCGGAACTCCAAGAGACAATGCTGTTATGGAATCTTTCTTTGGTCGTTTCAAGGATGTTATGTCATCACACTTCCAATATTGGAAGTGTGATGACATACACCAAGTGGTTGCCGATACCATTCATTACTTTAACTATGTTCGTCCTGTACGTAAACTCAAACGAAAACCGCCAGTCCAATACAGAATTGAACTGGCAGCTTAATTTATTTCTTTTTTGTGTCTACTAACTATTGACTATTTCA
>JAZQLC010000063.1:0-27745 GCA_045542485.1 Acutalibacteraceae bacterium | reverse complement strand
AAAAGGCTTCTCACAGGTTCTCTGGCTTGACGGTGTTGAAAGAAAATACATCGAAGAAGTCGGTGCTATGAACGTTATGTTCAAAATCGACGGCAAGGTTAAAACTCCCAAGCTTATCGGCTCAGTTCTTCCCGGTATCACAAGAAAGAGCTGCATCGAGCTTATGAAAACTGAAGGCTATGATGTTGAAGAAACTTTCATCACAGTTGACGAAGTTATCACTGCTCTCAAGGAAGGCAAACTTGAAGAAGCATGGGGTTGCGGTACTGCAGCTGTTGTTTCTCCCATCGGTCTTCTTTCATACGAGGGAACAGATTACATCATCAACGATGGCAAAATCGGTACTCTCACTCAGCACCTCTATGATGAACTCACAGGTATTCAGTGGGGCGAAAAAGAAGACAAATTTGACTGGACTCTTAAAGTTTAATCTGAATTTGCTCATAAAAAATCCCTATGTTCTTCGGAACATAGGGATTCTTATTTTATTCTTCATCTTCTTTTACCTTTTTCTGTCTGCCAATCAGAAGTGAACCCACAAAAATCAGATTTCCTGCAAAATTGGAGATTCTGGCAACCAGGTCAAGGATAATGTTTGTTTTCATTCCCTCAAAACGATATTTGTTATCGAGAGTTTCATAAAGATTGGGGCTAAGGGTGTTTTTGATTCTGATTTTCTTTTTACTGAAATCAATCACCCAGGTTCTCACCTCGGGAATTTCCATAGTGTAGAACTGAATTTCAAGCTTTCCGTCCTCGCGCCACGCACCGTAAGCCAGAACATGAACATGCATATCACCGAAGTGAACATTACTTATTCTTCTCTTGCCGTCAAAGTTAATGCATATTACATTCTTACCTGCATTCTCCTCTTCCCAACTCATTTCAGCATAATCTTCTTTAAAATTAAAACTGATATTGTTGAGTTTGCCCGGTTTTGATGAGAGCATATATGTTGAGGAAAGAGGCAGAAGCGTTGCAGCTTTCATAGGCAGTATTCCGTACACTTTTCCGTTAAGGCCCTTTTCTGTGGCAAAGTTTCTGGGAGATACGGGAAGTATGTTATAAGAGAAGCCTTTCAGGCTTTCGCGGAAATCCTCTGCAACATCTTCCGAAACTCTTGTGAGATTATCCTTGAACGCTGCGGGGAAATATTTATCTACAAGGTCAAAAATAACTTTATGTTTAATGTCGCTGCAGTTGATTACAACACACGCCTGTTCTCTGGGATAGAAGAAAGCAAACTGTGAATAAAGACCTTCAAAACGGAAATATCCGTCGTCTCTGCCGCACCAGGTACAGAAACCAAAGCCAAGCTCCTGCGCATCGAGGCCGTAAAGGTCTCTGCGATAAGGTGTTGTCATAGCCTCTACCCAGCCGTCAGGAATAACCTGAATACCGTTCCAGACACCGTTCTGCAGGAAGCACTGACCAATCTTCGCCATATCCTCGATTGTCAGAAAGATTCCCCAGCCCCCGGCATCAAAACCAAGCTCATCCTTTTCCCAGAAAGGAACTTCAATTCCGAGAGGCTCGAAAAGTCTGGTTTTAAGATACTCACTGATTGTAAGTCCCGAAACCTTTCCAAGCATTCTACCTAAGACATATGTGTTTTCGCTGATATACTTGAATTTTTCATCAGGCTTTGCATAGCTTGATGATTTAAGGAAGCTGTCAAGCCACTTGCCCTTCGCTTTGTTGTCTAAAAGACTGATTGACTTTCCTGCTGTCATATTGAGAAGATTACGCACGTTTATGCCTTCGTTTTTCTTCATCAGCTTTTCGCTGTAAGAATCGCTGAAAAGCTCTTCCACAGTCGTATCAAGGCGAAGCAACCCCTCATTGATTGCAAAGCCTATTGCAATCGCAGTTATTGCCTTGGAAAAAGAAAACATTGTATGAGGCATTTCCGACACATAAGGATAGCGTGTACATTCCGCCGCAATCTTTCCGTTCCGGAGAACCATTATATTTTTAAAACGATATTCTTTCTCTTTCAGTTCATTGAAAAAATCACGCAAAGCATAGGTGTCAACTCCCGCTTCTTCAGGACAAGATGCTCTTACAAGACCGTCTGTATAAATCATAATTCCAGCCCCCTTTGCTTTTATTTCATAATATCACAAAAAACGACTTAAATCAACAGTTAAATCATGCTATGAAATCACGGAGAGTTATAATAAAATGCTTGTCATCCGTAACATAATAAACCTTGTCAAGCTTCAGATCCCGGTCTGATATAATACTTGCAGAAAGGAGCACTCCGTAAACCTCGTTCATTTCAAAAAGAGAATTCATTGTGCTCTCAAAAGCATCCTTGCCTGCCATTCTGAAAGACGTCACAGCGTTTTCCAGCCTCGCCTGTTTTGCGATTTCAGAAGCAAGGGAAGATTTTGCAGAAGCATCAAGGGTATCAAAATAAAGCTGATTTTTAACAAAATAGTTTTCGTCTGCGGATGTGCATCTGCCGAGAAACCTCTTCTCAACCTTGTGGGTCAATGAAATGTCGCTGTCTGTCACATTGAAATATGAATAGGAGATAAAGCCATCCTTTTCATCGTCGGTATTATCCCACGTTGCATCAAGATGATAATATTTTCCGTTTATTTTTGCAATATTCCACGCGTGACCCACAGCCTCCGAAGGTGTTTCCCCCTTTGTAGTGCCTACTGCCAGATAGTTTTCTATGCCCTCTGCGTCGAGAAGGTATTTTACTGCCTTTGCGTAACCCTCGCAGGAGGCTTCGCCATTCACGAGACATCCGTAAGCCGAAGAATATTCACCGCCCGTTTTGTCAACATACTTACATTTATTCACTATGTAATCGTGAATAAACAATTCCTTTTCATATTCATCTGACAGATTTGCAGTTTTTTCCTGAACAAAATCCCTTATTTTCTCAAGCTCAGCCATACCGGTGTCATATCTGTAAAGATTCATTTCGTATTCTGGAATAAAATAGCAGTTACCAAAACTGTTGGTTTCAGTTCTGCAATTATCCGAAAGGAAGAAATATGTGGGATTATCGTACAAAAGTGCTTCAAAAACATCAGAAAGCCCTTCATCGTCAAGTGAAGGAATCTGAATTTTTTTCGGCATTGTGGTGATTTGCGAAACAATAAGCTCATATGCAATTTTTTCCGTATCGTCAAGACTTTCATAGTAGAAGCCCTCACAGGAATACTGCGGCTCATCGGGAACGGAAGAATTCATCTCCCCGATTTTTTCTTTTCCGTCAAGGAACACAAGCCACACAAGGAAAACAGCACACAGACACATAATAAGAGTGAACGCCGTTTTTAATGTTTTCTTAATCAAAAATTTCACTCCCTGAAGTCCTCGGCGCTTTCGCAGACAATATATTTTTTCTTCACACTGTCGCTGGAGAGAACAACAATATAGTCCTTGTATTCAGCCAGATCCACCACTGAAATATCACTGTACGACTGACTGATAATGTTCGAATAAATAATATTTCTGTTTTCAACCGAATTCAGATTGAAATACTGTTTGAAAATCTGGATAAGAAGATTTGCCTTGAATTCCTTTTCATCCTCACCAGATGAATATGTGAAAAGTTTTGATACAACATCGTCTGTAAGTTCGTGTTTTCCCTCTTCAAAGACTACTGTATCTCCGTCGCGTCTGAATGTCATATCCTTTTCAAACTCAATCTGAAGAGGCTCAAAGTTTGCAGTTATGCCCTCCACACTGCCTTCCTTACAACCGATATACTTATCGAATTCTATTCCCAGATATTCCCCTGCCGACTGAACAAGCTGAAGAGCACCTGCTTCCTTATAGCACTTACTTGCATTTGCTTTTTTTGTGTTGAATGTGAAAATCTTATCAGTGACAGAAATGGGAAAAACCTTGATTTCTTTTTCTGTCATATCAAATTTTACTGCCGCAAGAAAAGTTACCTTCTTGCCGTCATCATCAGTGCAGAACATAAGAATATTTTCTTCGCCCTTGACTTTTTTCACAATGAAGCTGTCATTTTCGCCCACAATCTGACTTCCGCCGGAGCCGATAACATTGGACATATCAAAGTCATATGAAAGCATAAGAAAAAACACGGCTATAAGAACAACCACAACTGCAGAGCCCAGAAAAACGAGAATACTCTTCTTAAGTCTGTCTTTCTTCTGTTCTGTTTTTGTTTTAAAAACAACTTCTCCGCTTCCGTGCCAGAGCCAGTTCATAAAGCATCCTCCTTTTACCAGTCAAATTTTGTAAGCTTCCCTTCACAGAGAAGTTCAGGAAATCCCCACTGTCTGAGCACCTCAAAAGCACCTACGCAGACGCAGTTTGAAAGGTTGAGACTCCTTGCGTGGGAAGAGTTTATCATCGGCATCCTTACACATCTGTCGGGATTTGCGTGAAGCAATTCTTCAGGCAGACCTTTTGTTTCTTTACCAAAAAACAGATATGTATTTTCAGGATATTTTATGTCAGAATATATGTGCTGAGCCTTTGTTGAAAAATAAAAATATTCACCGTTATTTTTCGCATAAAAATCATCAATATTCTTATAGTAAGTTATATCAAGCAGATGCCAGTAATCAAGACCTGCCCTTTTTAATTTTTTATCGTCAATCTTAAAACCCATAGGCTCGATTATATGAAGACGGGCACCTGTTGCCGCGCAGGTCCTTGCAATATTGCCTGTATTCTGAGGAATTTCAGGCTCTACCAATACAATGTTCAATGAAGGCATTTCCGTTCACCCTTTCAATTTATTTATTATAACATTTTACAGCTATCCTTTTCAATATTTTCTTGACATTTTTATTTCTTCTCATCAAAAACTATTTCTGTCGGGAGACAATTCTGTATCAAGGAGGAGAAAAAGGTGAAAAAATCAACTACAAAAAGCATCATTACAGGTGTCGGCATCGCTATGGCCGTGGGCAGCAGTGCAGCTCTTATCAGCAGCGCTATGATGTCAAATAACCCTGCTATGACAAGCGTGAAAAAAAACGCAGAAAAGGCTATCAAAAGCATCGGCACTTATCTTGGAAATATGTAGAAAAGCTGACGGGCGTTCCGGGAACGCCCATACACAGATTTTTCAAAAAAACACACAGCAGAAGTCTGATTTGGCTTCTGCTGTGTCCGTTTATCAGATATTTTGTTTTACCATATAGTATCTATCTTTTTGATGTGTCTTATCATAATCGAATAATCTGCAACGGTGATTTTACCGTCCTCATTCACATCAGCACAAGAAAAAGCATAGCCTTCAAGAAGCACAAGTTTCTTAACATGACGCAGTGCTCTGGAATAATCTGCAACGGTGATTTTGCCGTTTCCGTCAATGTCACCGATAAGATGAAGCGTAGCAGCTGTTGTAATGCCTTCCGAATCTATCACAATATTGCAGGTAAGCGTTGCGTGATTCTTCTTTGAAATTGTGAGGGTGTATTCCCCTTCTGCCACCGCGTCAAAGGCAAAGGAAGCAGTGTTTCCTGTAATCTCAGTGGTATATTCCACCTGATATGCACCTTTTGAAGTAAGGACTACTGTTATCACCTCGCTCTCATCGCCGGTGCTGTTCACAGTACCGCCAAATGAAAACTCGTCAAGCATATCAACGAAATCCGACTTATATGTGTCTGCACAATACTCGCATGTGTAGGTTGTAAAGCCTTCCGCCGTGGGTGTGGGAGGTGTTACCTCGGGGATGTAATTATGACCCGTCTTATCAATTGTTTCTGTTACAATATCTCCACAGACTGAACAGGTTTTATGTTTCTGTCCGTCTTCTTCGCAAGAAGCAGAGGTGTCCGTAACCCAATCGGAATAACTGTGTCCCGTTGCGGGAATCACTGTATCTTCAATGAGAATTTTATTTTCACATTCTTCATCTGTAAAACAGCTTCCGCAGTTAACACAGAGATAATATTCTATGTTACCGTTTTCCGTACAATCAGGTGCGACCTCATCGTATTTCTCTGTCTCGTGAAGCACTGTGATTTCTGTGTTTTCGTTTCTCTTATATCCGCAGACAGTACATTCCTCGTGTCTGATACCCGGCACCTGGCAAGAAGCCTCAGAATCAGTCACCCATTTAAAAGTGTGCTCCTGAGACTGAAGAATTTCACCGCACGAGCATATTTTTTCGTGGTGAGTTTCATTCTGTGTCCACTCTATGGCAGACGCATCTTCGTGACCCGTGGCAGGAATAGTAACATCAGTCACCTTAACAGTACAGTTTTCATCTGAAAAACTGTCACCGCAAAGAGAACAAGTCCGGTATTCAATATTACCTTCTGATGTGTGAGTTGCTTCAACGGCATCTGTCTTCTGCACATATTCATCAGGATGTGCAAGAGGTTTTATGTATATGTCTGCATATACGATTTCGTCTGTTGCATCTTCATCAGTGAAATAGCTTCCGCAGTAACACTCATAATACGCTTTTTCTCCGGAATTGTAGCAATCTGCAGGGATTTCCTCGTGATAGGTCATTGTTACCTTTTCGCACTGATGAGGAATAAAAATATCACAGGTAGCTGTATTTCCTGCTGAGTCCGTAGCGGTGATTGTTGCACCACCCTCGCCTACGCGTGTTACGAGACCGTTTTCATCAACCTTTGCCACAGTTTCATCGTCTGATTCCCATTTGACAGATTTATCTGTTGCGTTTTCGGGAGTAATAGTCGCATTGAGCTGAATAGTGGGGTTTTCCTTTGTGAGAGTGGCATAGGTACAATCAAGTTCAATTTTCTCAGCAGGGAAAAATACCATGGTCTCGGTTTCGTAGGTCATACCTGATGCAACATAGGTAAGAGGGTTTTTATTTATTTGAGTTCCGGAAAATCCGAGAGTAAAAATACCGCTTTTAACATCTGCAGTTTTTGCCCATTCGGTGCTGATGAAAACAGACTGAGTTGTATCTTCAACATCCGCAAGAGCTTTGAGCTTAAAGGACACTAACAAATCGTTTTCAGGCACTACAAGTCTGAAATCTGTGACGCTTGTGTTTGCTGACGCTGTAATCCACGCGTAGCTGTATTGTGCTCTCGCCTCATCAGTATTCCATTTTTCAGCATTTGATGTATATTTGAAACCGGTTGAGTGTGTCGTGTTACCGTTCAACGCATATGAACCGTTCAGGAATTCGCTGTCTTCGTTAAAATCAAGATATCCGCCTACACCTGAGCCTGTCACAATCTCAAACTGTGTTTTATCGTAAAGCACGGGAAGCTGAACGCCTGTAACATGATAGTTAGCATCAACTCTGATTGAAACTGTAAGTACATCGTCTTTTGTAATACTGTCTTTATTAAGAACAACCGTAACCTTTGCAACTGCGTCTGACACATCCGTAACAGGTGAAGAATCCGAAGCAAATGCACCGATATAAAAACAGTTCGCAAGAATCAACAGTGATATTATTATTGATAAAAATTTTTTCATATTATTTTTCATTGTCTTACCTCCATATAAAGAGTATATACACGGATATTATATCACACTTCTCCGCAAAATTCAAACACTCATTTTCTGCTGACAGACGGATTGTTCAGAATGTATAAATGAATACATTATTTTTCGTTTATCCTGCTCTCTTCTGCAGAGATGCTTCAATAAAAATTACCCGTGAGCACAAATCTGCTTCACGGGTTTTGTTGTTACTTATCTGATAAAAATTTTGCAACTGCGTCTTCCGTATTTCTTCCGATAACGGCACTTGCACATTTTTTCACATCTTCCTTTGCATTCTCAACGGCATAGCTCTCATCTGACGCTTCAAAAAGCGGTATGTCATTCAGGTTATCGCCGAATGCCACAACCTTTTCAAAACCATAGTTTTCCCTGAGCCATACTACCGCATTATACTTTGATGCATTCTCAGAGCAAACCTCAAAATACCAGAAATCAGGATGATAAGTATCGCGATAAAACTCAATTCTTATTCCTTTTATGTCTTTTGTTTTGTCATACAGAGGCTTCAGCTTTTCATAAGTGTCAGAGTAAGAATAGTACACAACATTGTTTGCCGTGCACTCCATAAAGCTTGCGACCTTCGTGAACTTTTTGCCGAATTTCTTCTCGCGTTCGTTAATGAAAATTTCTGCGTTCGGAGAGTTTGTGTTTTCATAGAATGTGGAAAGACTGTCGTCATCTATGCAGTACAAAAATCCCGGTGAGCCGTAAGAGCAGATTTCACGGAGAAATTCTTCCCTGACTGATGGAGAAAAGGTGTGGATTTTCACATATTTCTTCTTTCTTATATCGTAAATCGCAACACCGTTCATCAGCACACAAGGAACATTTACATCGACGCCCTCAAGCATTCCGATTACCGTTGCACCTGTCCTCGCCGTTGCCACGGTGAAGCTTTTGCCCCTTGAAAGGAATTCATTCAGAAGTTTTTTACTCCTCACGGTAATTTCCGCGTTGTTATCAAGAAGTGTTCCGTCAAGGTCGGAAATGTATAAAGTTTTCATATCAATCACCATAAAAAGGAGCTGTAAAAAACTGCTTTTTTACAACTCCTTAAAAATTTATTCAACTATCTGTATACGGCTTTCCTCTCTGGGCTTGGGCTCAGGCTTTTCATCACCGTGACCCACAGAGATTGCAATATCAAAAATATAGTTTTCGGGAATGTTCAGCCTTTTCTTCCACTTTGCACTGTCGGGACCGTTGAAAAGCGCACCCACAGATGCAATAATCACAGAATCAAGACCGATTCCTTTTGCACAGATTGCAATATTCTCAACCATAATTCCTGCATCCATTTTGCTTCCGTTTTCGCTGAAAATCATAGCCATTACGGGAGCGTTATGGTATACGGGATTTTTTTCTGCCCTCGTGTAGGCAGGTGTGTCATAACCCACAAACTCCTTGAAATCGTGGTTGATTTCATCAAGCATAGCCTTGTTTGTGATGAATCTCACGTGACAGGGCTGACCGTTTCTTCCGCTGGGTGCAAGAAGTGCTGCTTTCATAAGAGTTTCAAGTTCATCCTCATTCAGAGGAATATCCTTGTATTCACGGATTGTCTGACGGGAAAGAATCGCATCTGTTATCTCATTTTTAATAATCATTATTCGCCCTTCATTTCAAGAAGTTTTACTGTGCCGTCATATGATGCCTGGCTGACTTTGATTGAATCTGTAATAGCAGACTTGATATCGTCCTCAGTTGCACCGAGTTCAACACTGTACTTTCTGTCGATGAAAAGGTTGATATCCATAATATCTGCAAGTCCGTCAACGTCAATACCGCTTTCAATGCCCTTTTCAGCATATTCTTTCTTAACGCCGCCGAGACCCATTCTCATCATCCAGGGAGCAACACTGATGATAGGTCTGTTTTCACCCATACCTCTTGCTGCATAAACGATTTTGAGGAATTCTTTCCATGTCTGGTTGTACATACTGATAGGCCATGCCTTTGCGCCTTTTGACTTTTCAGCAGCACCAACAATAACTTCACCAACCTGACGGACTGTAAGCATAGCTGTACCGCCGCCGGGATACATTGTAAAGGGAAGCTTATCCATTCTCTTGATCTGTTCGATAAGGATAACCCAAACAGGCTTTCTGCCGGGCTGTGTACCGAAGATGTAGGGAAGCTCAAGAACTGCAACATCAAAGTTTTCATCAGCAAATGAGAAAGCTACCTCTTCCTGGTCAATACGGCTTCTGATGTAGGGATGTTTTTCACAGAGCTTCATATCAGGTCTCTGTTTAGCAAGATATGCGAAGTATGAACCGAGAATAACGGCATTCTTCATACCAACTTCCTTACAGATGGGGAGAATTCTCTTAAGAGGAGCGATGTTGAATTTGTAATATGCATCGTAAACAGGTGCAGGGAATTCAACTCTTTCGTCAATACCTGCAGCGAAAACGAAGCAGTCATAACCTGCCATCATTTCTCTGAGTTCGTCATCAGTTTTATCATTGATATTTGCGAAAACAATTTCCATTTCTTCAGGAATGGGTGCTCCCTCGGGAAGAGGAGGAAGAGCAACTGTCTTCACCTGATGACCTTTCTGAATGAACAGTTCTGCTGCCGCTGAGCCGAGAAGACCTGTTCCGCCAATCATAAATACTTTCATCGAAACAACCTCCAATTTTCGTTTTGAAAATTAAAATTTATTATTATAATTTTAAAACAAATCGGGAGATTAGTCAAGTGTTATTTATGAGTTTGTCAATAAACTCAACACTTTCAGCGAAATTGACATTTTATAATAGGGATAAACATAGACCGCAGGGAACAGAAGTACACAAAGCAGCCACCACGGGAAAAAGCTCAGTTTGAAAATTGCTGTATCAAAGCACTTATTTTCCATTATCTTTCCGCTCAGAGAAATCATTTCACTCACCTTGTCTGTGGGATTTTCATAAAACAGATAAGGCACAAGGAAAAACTTCTGAGTGTATACAAAATAAAAGAACAGACCCGTGACAAAAAGAAGAATGAAGCTTAAAACCAGAGCAAGGAGCATAAAAAGACCTGTTCCCTGGCTCAGCGCAAAAAAGAGGTATCCTCCCAATGCCGCAGAAGGTGTCAGAAAAACAATGAACGACAGTGTTTTCACCGCTGTCATTGTCAGAAAAAGTTTCAGCACACCCGGTGATTTCTTCACGCTGTAAAAGGAAAACAGTTTTTTAAGAGGTCCTCTGTTTCTCTTTGCATTTTCATAAAACCATATGTCTCTGCCGAATGTAAACGGTGCCAGTGCAAAATATGAGGCAAAGCCGGTCACGGTGAAGAAAACTGCCTTTGCAAGGTCGCCGTAAGCTACGGGAAAGCTGTAAAAACGATAAGCCATCTCGCCCAGGATAAATGTGTTGTTCAGGACAATGCTTAAAAGAACAGTTATTATCAGCACAAGGGACATCTTCATTTTCTGATCAAGTAAATTTGCCTTTGAAAAAATTTTGATTCTTCCGTTCATATTTTTCACTCCGTAAATCTTTTATATTGGATTATTGGATGTTTTTCACCTTTTTATGCACATAAACACCACAAAAATTATACATATGTATATTGCGTTTTTTACACTGTTAATGGTATAATATATCGTTAAAATAAATTACTATGGAGAAGTATATGAGAAAATTAGTCTGCGTATGTTTATTTATGATTATTTTGCTTTCTTTGCCCACAGGAATAAGTGTTTCTGCTGCTGAAAAAACTCCCGCTTCAGATAAAATTTTCGCCATTTCACAAGGTGGCGATACAAGCGAATTTACCATTTATTCAAAAGAAGCTATTGAGAGCTGTATCTCTCTCGGCTTTGATGCAATTTCAGTAGACCTGAGTGAGCTTGAAAAAGACGGCATTGACACAGAAAAGCTTCAGTCAATTCTGGAAACCGTAAACGGAAGAATAACTGTAATTCTCGACTGCACTGAAGACAACATCGACGAAGTGTTTAAAAAAATAACTCTGTCAAGCCCTTACAGAAATATCTGTTTCCGTGCAAGAGATATGAAAGCAGATGACCTTATTGAATGGGCTGAATCAAAAAACAATATAGTTAAAATCATCCCCACATATAACGGCAACGTAATTTTCTCTGCAATTTCAGTTTACAACTCAGCTGAAGAAAAAAATTATGAATTCTGCGAGTTTTCAAGCAAGAACAGATACGGCGTAATATATTCTCAATTCTTTGCAGACAGATTCAACGGCACAAAGGCTCTTCTCTCATTCACAGATATGGATTTATCAGGACAGAGAAACGATTCTCTTCACGGTTGGGAAAGTGCTCTTGCACTGGGGTACGGTGCAATCGAAACAGATAACTCAAAGGAATTTTCAGAATATCTTTCTCTGCTCGACGAAAGCTACCTGCACCTTGAAAGGGTTTATGAAAAAGCTGTAAAAACCGATCTTGCACCCTATTCATCTGCAAGTACAAAGAATTTCCTTAAATTTGTGGGAAAAGCAGAAGAAATTCTTCAATCAGACAAACCCTCATCACAGCTCGAAATCAACGAGTGTATCAGAAACATTGAAGACGCATACGCTGAATTTGAAGTTTCTGATGGCGAAGAAGAGACAAAAGCAATAACCGTTACTCCAATGAAAATTTTCTGGATTGCCTTTGCAATAGCGCTCTTCCTCTCCTCTCAGATTTATTTACACAAAAAGAAAACAAAGAAAAATTAAAGCAAATTATATATCGGAGGGATTTTTATGGCAGAAAGATCACCGAAACTCAAAAGAGCTACTTATCCTGAAGAGGTTGGTATTTCCTCTCTGGCAATCAAAAAAATCATCGACGAATTCAAAAACAGAGATGTTGAAGTTCACAGTCTTATGATTCTCAGACACGGAATGGTTGCCTTTGAATCCTGGGCCTACCCCTTCACTCCCGAAATGCCCCATATTATGTATTCTGTCAGCAAGAGCTTTACTTCAATCGCTATCGGCTTTGCAATTGATGAAGGCTTACTCACTATTGACACAAAGCTTGTTGACATTTTCCCTGACTACAACAACCCCGAAGATGAAAAGCTTCAGAAGCTTACTGTTTTCCATCTTCTTACAATGACTGCCGGTAAAATGGTAGGTGTCCTCACCGACAAAACTAAAAATCAGTGGATTAAAGATTTCTTCGACGCTCCCTGGGGCTTTGCTCCCGGTGAAGGCTGGGAATATATCAGCGAAAACCAGTATATGCTCTCAGCAATCATCAAAGAGCTTACAGGTCAGACTCTGCGCGAATATCTTGCTCCCCGTCTTTTCAAGCCTCTCGGAATCAGAGAAAATCCTTTCTGGGAATGTGACGGAAACGGCATTGAAGCCGGTGGCTGGGGACTTCATATCACAACGGAAGAACTCGCCTCATTTACACAGTGTCTTCTTGAAAAAGGCAAATACAAGGGCAAAAGAGTTATCCCTGCAAAATGGGTAAAATATGCAACAAGCGGTCTTGTTGACAACGACGGTGCTTTCGGCAGCGTTGCAGCAGATACCACGTCAGGTTACGGTGCTTGTTTCTGGAGAAACGGCACAAGCAACGGCTACCGTGCTGACGGTATGTTCTCTCAGTTCGGCTTCGTTTTTGAAGAGCAGGATGCCTGTATGGTTGTCACAGCCTGTGAAATCACAGAACAGCTTACACGCGACTGCATCTGGCCTCATTTTGATGACCTTTTCGTAAAAGAGGGTTCAAAGCAGAAAGTCAGGGAACTCCCCTCTCTCAATAATCTGGCAGACCTTCCTGCTTCAAAGATTCACAGCAGATATGAGGAAGTTCTGAAAACAAAAAAAATCACACTGAAACCCAACACTGCTCTTGAGGTGCTTAAATTCCCTCTGAGTGTGCTTCCTATGTATACAACATTTATGTCCACGGACAAGGCAGGATATTACAATAACTTTGCCTTCGACTTTGAAGAAGATGAATGCATTATGGCTTGGGACGAGGGTGAAGCTCACAACGAAATCCGCTGCTCGATGAAAGGCACTGTTTCTTTTTCTCCTCTTCACCTTGGAGGTATGGATTTCACGGCAAGTGCTTCTGCTTGTTGGATAAACGAAACTAACCTTTTCGTGTGGATAAGACCTCTCGGTGCAATCGGTCAGAGAAGACTTCGTTTTGAATTCCACGATAACGGAACAGTTACACTTTACTCTTCCACTTCTCCCGCTCTGGACAGAGTTGCAGTTGACTTGTCTTCTACATTCACAAAAGACCTTAAAATTGCACTTGCAAAAGAAGTTGTTTCAGCTTCTTTCACAAATGTGGCTCCCTCTATTCTCGAGCCTAAACACAAGTGTAAGCTTGAAGACAGATAATATGCATTTTTGCTTGACAAATACATAAAAAAGTTGTATATTATACATATTATCTGCATATTTATACTGCAATTATGAATAAAATACGCATTTTTATACATTATATACAAAAAGGGTGACAAAATTGGCAAAAGTTTTTATAGACGGCAAAGCAGGTACTACAGGACTGAGAATTTACGAAAGACTTGAGGGCAGAAAAGACCTTCAGCTTATCACTCTCAGCGATGAGGACAGAAAGGATTACGACAAACGAAAAGAGGCTATCAACTCTGCCGACATCGTTTTTCTGTGTCTGCCTGACCCCGCTGCAATTGAAGCTGTGGGAATGATTGAAAATGAGAATGTTAAAATCATTGACACTTCCACTGCTCACAGAACAAACGAGGGCTGGACATACGGCTTCCCCGAGCTTGATGAGGAAAAACTTGAAAGTCTTAAAAATTCAAAGAGAGTTGCAGTACCCGGCTGCCACGCAGGTGGTTTTATTGCTCTTGTCTATCCTCTTATCAAAAACGGAATTATTCCCGCAGACATCAAAATCGCTTGTCACAGCCTTACAGGTTACAGCGGCGGCGGTAAAAAAATGATTGCAGAATACGAGGATGAAAACCGCTCTCCCCTCTTCGATGCTCCCAGACAGTATGGACTGACACAGATGCACAAGCATCTCAAGGAAATGAAAGCAATTACGGGAATGGAAGCAAATCCCATTTTCTGCCCTATTGTTTCAGACTTTTACAGCGGTATGGAAATGACAGTGCCGCTCTTCGCAAGTGACTTGTGTGAAGGCAAGACTGTGGAAGACATCAAAAATGTTTACGCATCACTTTACTCAGGTGATATAGTCAGATACAAGGAATCAATGGACGAAGAAGGTCTGATGAGCGCAAACGCTCTCTCCTTCAAGGACAGAATGGAAATCACAGTCTGCGGCAACGACGAGAGAATTCTTCTCATCGCCCGTTATGACAACCTTGGCAAAGGTGCTTCAGGTGCAGCCATTGAATGTATGAATATTATGCTTGGCAACGAGCCTACACTTGGTCTTGATATAGACGATTGAAAGGATTGAAAAAAATGCAGTATATTACAGGTGGCGTTTGTGCCGCAACAGGATTCAAAGCAAGTGGCGTACACTGCGGAATCAGAAAAAACAAAACCAAAAGGGACCTGGCTCTTGTTGTCAGCGAAAAACGCGCTTCCGCAGCGGCAGTTTACACAACAAACCTTGTGAAAGGTGCTCCCATCACAGTTACTAAAAACAACATTTCCGACGGCTTCGGTCAGGCTATGATTTGCAACAGCGGTAATGCAAACACCTGCAACGCAAACGGAATCGAAATCGCAGAAGAAATGTGTTCACTTCTCGGTGACGCACTGAGGATTGATGCAAAGGATGTTATCGTTGCTTCAACAGGCGTTATCGGTCAGACTCTTGACATCACTCCCATTAAAAACGGTATCCCCTCTCTCTGCGAAGAGTTAGCAGCAGACGGAAATAATGCAGCAGAGGCTATTATGACAACTGATACAGTTTCAAAGCAGTCTGCAGTAGAATTCACAGTTGGCGGTAAAACCTGCCGTCTTGGCGGTATGGCTAAAGGCTCAGGTATGATTCACCCCAATATGGCAACAATGCTCGTTTTCATCACAACAGACGCTGCAATTTCTCCTGAGATGCTCCAAAAAGCACTCAGCGAAGAAGTAAAGGATTCTTTCAATATGGTTAGCGTTGACGGTGATACCTCAACAAATGATATGGTTTCCGTACTTGCAAACGGTATGGCAGGAAACGAAGAAATCACTGAAGAAAACGAAGATTTCCTTACATTCAGAAAGGCTCTCGCCCAGGTTATGGTTTCTCTTTCAAGAATGATTGCAGGTGACGGCGAAGGTGCTACAAAACTCCTTGAATGCGTTGTTTCATCAGCACCCTCAAAGGAAATCGCAAAGATTGTTGCAAAAAGTGTTATCTGCTCTTCACTTCTCAAGGCTGCTATGTTCGGCGCAGACGCTAACTGGGGCCGTGTCCTCTGTGCTATCGGTTACAGCGGTGCAGACGTGGATGTAAACAAAATCGATGTTTCTTTCCGTTCCTGCAAAGGTCAGGTTGATGTGTGCAGAATGGGTGCAGGTATTGATTTCTCAGAAGAAATCGCAAAAGAAGTTCTTCTTGAAAAAGAAATCGAAATTCTCGTAAGCCTTAACGACGGCGACAGCACTGCTACTGCCTGGGGTTGCGACCTGACATATGACTACGTTAAAATCAACGGCGATTACAGAACTTAAGAGGTAAAAGAAATGAACAACGAAATCACAAATGCGCAGAGAGCCGATATTCTTATCCAGGCTCTCCCCTACATTCAGAAATATACAAATAAAATTATCGTTATCAAATACGGCGGTAACGCTATGATTAACGAAGAACTCAAAGCAGCCGTTATGGGCGATATGGTGCTTCTTTCACTTATCGGCATCAAGGTTGTTCTTGTTCACGGCGGTGGTCCTGAAATCACTGAAATGCTTGGAAAAATCGGTAAGGAATCAAAATTCTACAACGGTCTTCGCGTTACAGACGAAGAGAGCGCAAAGATTGTTCAGATGGTCCTCGCAGGTAAAATCAATAAAAACCTTGTAAATCTTCTCCAAAATATCGGTGGCAAGGCTATCGGTCTTTCAGGTATGGACGGCGGTCTTATTGAGGCAAAGCCCATTGATTTTGAAAACCTTGGATATGTTGGTGAAATCACAAATATAAACACTCAGCCCATTCTCGATGTGCTTGAAAAAGGCTATATCCCCGTTGTTTCAACAGTAGGCTGCGACAAGGAAGGTAACGTTTACAACATCAACGCTGATACTGCCGCTGCTGCGATTGCAGGTTCTCTCGGCGCTGAAAGCCTTATTTCAATGACAGATATCTGCGGTATTCTCAGAGACAAGGACGACCCCTCAACACTCATCCCCGTCATCAATGTCAGCGAAGCACCTCAGCTTATGCGTGAAGGCATCATTTCAGGCGGTATGATTCCCAAAATCGAATGCTGCATTGAGGCAATCAGACGAGGCGTGGGAAAAGTATTCGTTATCGACGGCAGAGTGCCTCACTCAATTCTTATCGAAATTCTTACCGATGAAGGTATCGGTACAATGCTTATATAGGACAGTGAAAACACAATGAATCTTAAAGAAAAAGACGCAAAATATATTGCCGGTACATATGCCCGTTTCCCTCTTGAACTTGTCAGAGGTGAAGGTTCTGTTGCTTATGATGAAAACGGCAAGAAATACATCGACTTGTCAACAGGCATCGCAGTTAACACTTTCGGTTTCTGCGATAAAGAATGGCAGAATGCAATAACTGAACAAATCGGCATTCTTCAGCACACATCAAACCTTTTCTACACAAACCCCTGCGCTGACCTTGCAGAGATGCTTTGCGAGAGAACAGGTATGAAAAAGGTTTTCTTCTCAAACTCAGGCGCAGAAGCTAACGAATGTGCTATAAAAACTGCAAGAAAATATGCTTTCGACAAATACGGCGATTACAGTCACAGTACAATAATCACCCTAAAAAACAGCTTCCACGGCAGAACAATTTCAACTCTTGCTGCAACAGGTCAGGATGTTTTCCACACAACATTCGGACCCTTCACGGAAGGCTTTGTCTATGCAGAGCCCAACAAAATCGAGAGTGTTGAAAATCTCGCAAAAAACAACAACTGCTGTGCGATTATGTTTGAACTTGTTCAGGGCGAAGGCGGTGTCTGCGCTCTCACTCAGGAATTTGTTGACGGAATGAGAGAAATCGCTGAAAAGTATGACCTGCTCCTCATCTGTGATGAAGTACAGACCGGTAACGGCAGAACAGGTGAGCTTTATGCCTTTATGAACTACGGCTTCACACCTGACATTGTTTCAACTGCTAAAGGTCTTGCAGGTGGACTTCCTCTCGGCGCTACTCTTATGGGTGAGAAAACAGAAAACACACTTTCCCCCTCTTCTCACGGCTCAACATTCGGCGGAAATCCCGTCTGCTGTGCTGCTGCAAAGAGTATCATTTCAAGAATAGACGAAAAACTTCTCAATGAAGTCAAAGAAAAATCGCAATACATTATCGACACACTCGCAAACGCTGAGGGCGTTAAGAGCGTTACGGGTCTCGGTCTTATGCTTGGCATTGAAACTGAAAAAGAGGCAAAAGAAATTATTGCCGCTTGCCGTGAAAAAGGCGTTATCGTAATCAGTGCAAAAACAAAGGTAAGACTTCTTCCCGCTCTCAACATTGATTTTGAAACACTTAAAGAAGCAATTAAAATAATAAAAGACTGTTGTAAAGGAGAATAAAAAATGAAACATCTTCTCAAACTTATGGACTGGTCAACAGAAGAAATCACAGAGGTACTTAACCTTGCTGACCAGCTCAAATACGAAAAGAAAAACGGCATCGTTCACCATCACCTTAAAGGCAAGACACTTGGTCTTATCTTCCAGAAATCTTCAACAAGAACAAGAGTTTCTTTTGAAGTTGGTATGTATGACCTTGGCGGCTCTGCTCTTTTCCTCAGTTCAAACGACCTGCAGATTGGCAGAGGCGAACCCGTTGAAGACACAGCGAGAGTTCTCTCCCGTTACCTTGACGGTATTATGATAAGAACTTTTGAGCAGTCAGAGGTTGAAAAACTTGCTGAATACGGCTCAATCCCCATTATCAACGGTCTTACAGACTTCTGTCACCCTTGTCAGGTACTTGCAGACCTTATGACAATCAGAGAGCACAAGGGTATCATCAAAGGTCACAAGCTTTGCTACGTCGGTGACGGCAACAATATGGCAAACTCTCTCATTGTTGGCGGTATCAAGATGGGTATGAGCGTTGCTATTGCTTGTCCCAAAGATTATCAGCCCGATGCAGAGATTATGAAGTGGGCATCAGAAAACGGCGATTTCGTATGCACAGAAGATGTTCTCGAGGCTGCTAAAGGTGCTGATGTACTCTACACTGACGTTTGGGCTTCAATGGGTCAGGAAGGCGAAGCTGAAGAGAGAAAGAAAATCTTCAAAGGCTATCAGATTAATGCTGATGTTATGGCTGTGGCAAACAAAGACGCTATGGTTATGCACTGCTTACCTGCTCACAGAGGCGAAGAAATCACTGCTGATGTTCTTGAAGCACACGCAAACGAAATCTTTGACGAGGCTGAAAACAGACTTCACGCACAGAAAGCTGTACTCGTAAAATGCTTTGAATAATTAAATAAAAATAAGCAACAAAATGGCTGATACCTGAGGTATCAGCCATTTTTATATATCGTGATAGTTTATTTTACTCTTACAAGGAACAAGTCGGTGTATCCGTTCCAGTTCACTGTAACATAAGTTTCCCCTGCTGCCTTGGGAATTATTTTCAAGCCGTCAAAAGAAACTATGTTTTCATCGTAGGAGGTGAATGTAACACCACACTTAAGTTTTGTGCAGGTAAAATCGTTATCGGTTCTGACTACTTCAACCTTTGTCTTTTTATCTGAAAGCGAAACCTCATAAACCTGCGCTCCCGTAGTGATTCCCACATAGTTCACATACCAGCTTTTTGTTTCGGGAACAATTTCAGTTTTCAGGTTATCTGTTTCAAGTTCAGAGTAATCGGGCGCGTCTGAGAGAGTAAGTTTCACTTCGTTCATTCTTGTTGACCAATATGCCCAGATATCGCCGTAAGCATAAGCGAGGAAAACGCCGTCATCAAGTCTGATGTGACCATTGGGGCGAGAAGAAATTCCTGCATTGTGACAACAGTGGCTGATGTTTTCTTTAACGACGCAGGACTCTTTAAAGGTAATTCCGTCATCTGAAACAAAGCATCCGACAAAACTGTTTGTTGTGAATCTTTCAATTGTGTTGATTGCCACAAATTTTCCGAAATCCTCAACATATTTTACATCAGCTGAGTCTGCAGACATATAGTTTTTGTAATCAATTGCAACGCCTTTATATTCCATTGTTCCGGGCCAGTTTTCATCGGTTGCATCGGCAACTGCAACGCGTGTCTGATTGATTCCCGCATCTTTCCATGTGTAGTAAATGAAAAGCTTATCACCTTTCACGACAAATGACGGCTCACCTGCACCAAAGGCTGAGACATCGCCTGTATAGTCAACGATTGCCTCAGGTTTTCCGCCCCATCCTGAGCCGTTCCACTTTTCAAAGGGACCGTCGGGATTCTTGCTTCTTGCAACAAAAACGTTGTTGTCAACGCCGTCTTTGTTTGTTGTTGATGTGTAACCGAGGTAATAATATTCTCCGAATTTAACCACACCGGGGTCACAGCAGGAATAGAAGTCCGGAGATTCGGGAGTAGGCTTGAGCACTGCCTTTTCATCTGTCCAGGTTTTGCCGCCGTCGGAAGAATGGCGATAGATTATCCAGTCCCATTCGCCATTTGCACCGGGTGCTGCAAAGTATGCGTCGATGCTTCCGTCTGCATTTACAAGAATTGTAGGACCGTATCTGTAACCGAAGCTCTCACCCTTTGAAGGAGCATAGATATCAATTCCACCATCAACAGCTTCCATTTTTATGAACTTGTTTTCATCAGGAGTAACCGTCAGCTCCTCATCGGTATATACTCTGTCTTCCATGGGAGTATACACCTGAACAGGCACCTGAAGAATACCTAATGCAAGTAAAATCGCAGCGAAAAATCTGATAATCTTAATCATTTGCAATTCTCCTTATCTGTTCATTATTTCTTCTGCTTTGCAGGTGATTATTCCCTCAAAATTATCTTTTTTCAGGCTGAGAAGACCTTCAATGGTAGTGCCGCCCGGTGAACAGACTCTGTCGGCAAGTTCTATCGGATGAACACCGCTCTGACGGATAAGTTCTGCACTGCCGAGGACTGTCTGTTTGGCAATTCCAAGAGAATCTTCACCAAGTCCCAGTTCTTTTCCGGCAGATGCGAGAGCAGAAACGAGTTCGCCCGTCAGCTCTTTTGTCACAGCTTTCAATTTATCTTTTGTTTCCATTATGTACACCGCCTTATTGCTATCTTTGTTCATTGTAACATAGAAAAAAATTTATGACAATATTTTTTATAAAAAAAGAGTTGCATCTTCTGATGCAACCCTCTATCGAAAACCGATGTTATCTCATATTTTCTTCGTATGACTTGATCATTTTCTTGACCATCTGGCCACCGACAGAACCTGCTTCACGAGATGTGAGGTCACCGTTATAACCCTGCTTGAGGTTAACGCCTACTTCTGATGCAGCTTCCATCTTGAAACGGTTGAGAGCCTCACGTGCTTCGGGCACGATGCTCTTTGAATTACTGCTTCTTGACATAATTACTTTCAACTCCTTTGCTGTGTTTTTGCGTTTGCAAAGTTATTTTTCACATCAAAGAGCAAAATATTATGTACAAAAAATTGTAAAAACTTAAGTCATTTATTTGATTTTTATCTGACACATTTTCATAGTGGTCAGCGCTGCATTATGGCTTTCGGGTGTTACACCTGCACAGCAGGAAGAATCAACAGAAATTTCTGCTTCGGGGAAGTTTGCTTTGAGAACAAGCGCATTCGAAACTACGCAGATGTCTGTGCAAAGTCCCACAAGCTCTGCCGAAAAATTCTCACCCTCTGTTTTTTCTTCGATGAAATCGGGCAAATCCACAGAGCCGAAAGTAATTTTTTCAACTGCCGTATATTCTCTGTTTTCAAGAGCTTTCTGCACCCTTACATTCAGCTGCCATCCGTCTGTGTCCTTGATACAGTGAGGTACGGGAAGATT
Source organism: Acutalibacteraceae bacterium (assembly GCA_045542485.1). GTDB lineage: Bacteria > Bacillota > Clostridia > Oscillospirales > Acutalibacteraceae > SIG575. The sequence continues at coordinate 6,175 of JAZQLC010000063.1, read as the reverse complement.
TTTACCCTCGGATGTTTCCATATAATCCTCAAAGTGAGTGTCATATGTAACGATGATTTCTCCGTCAAAGTTATTGATTTTATTTACTACATTGTCTACGATAGCAGCTGCTTCCTTTGTACCAAGAGCTCCGTCTACAAAATCGTTCTGCATATCTACAACGATAAGAAAATTTTTCATAATTATACCTCATCCCTATGAGTTCTGATATATTCTTTATCCTCATAAATTGTACCTAAAAAAACAGGTCTGCATTCAATACGAGGATATTTCCCGAGAAGATAATTATATAATTCTAAAGAAATAATCGGATCATTATTTTCAAAAGTCCCCGACAAATGTCCCAGATGAATTAATTCATTTTCAGATAAATACAAAGGGTATCCTATATGCGTGTACACATTATCTATACAAATATCATCTGAATATTCGTAAATTACGGCACCACACTTGTCACATACCGGAACTATCTGTCTGCTGTTATAATGATATATTGACAGCAGACGATTTACCGGACATATCTGATAACCCAAGACTGCGTCGTGTTTTGCGGTATAAATAGGTCTGAAATTTTCTTCATTTACACCGAAAGAAACCATATCATTACGCAATTTTTCCGAAACGCCATAACCACCTGTCTGAAGCTCAAAATAATCTTTTTTTGAAAATCCTGATTTCGGATATTCAAGATCTTTTATCTGTATATCATACCCTTCACACTCTTTGCAAGTGCTTGTATAAAAATCAGCACAGCCTTTACTGCCGGACAGATAGCACATCTGGACAAAATTCAGGTTATATGCCACCGCTTTACTGCAGTCACCCCAATGCTTTTCGGCAAAAGTCATTTTTCCACCTCATCTCGTTGCAACTGTTATTATTTTCTGCCGAGATACTCTTCAAGCACCTGACCTGTCTGTTTCATTGTTGTTGCCGCTTCAACACCAACATATCTCCAGTGCCAGGGCTCATAAATAATTTCTGTGATTGCCTGTTTTTCTTCAGATTTGGGATAACGGAGAATAAATCCGTATTCGTGTGCGTGTGCATCAAGCCATGCATATGCTGATGAATATTCAAAGTCTTCTGTAACCCAGCCGATATCCATAGCAAAACCTGCGTTATGTTCACTTGTTCCGGGAGGCAGAATAACTCTCGCTGCATTCTGTGTTGCAGTTACTCTGTCATATCCCTGAGAAACATAATAGTTGATTTTATTGTTAAAGTTATTTTTCTGTGTTTCGTAACTTCTGTAACCTGAGTTGGGAGTGAGAGTTACGCCGTCTTTCTTGGCTGCATCATACATCTTCTGATAGTGAGGTGCTACTCTGTAATCAAGATAAACACCTGAGCCCTTGACTGCCTCAGCAAGTTTGGGTTTATAGCCCTCTTTGAGAATATAGTTTCTGTTTACAAGAGTCAGATTCCAGTCTGTTTCGCTGATTGTGATTTCTGTGGGATTAAATCCTGCGTAAGAATAAGCGTAACCGCCGGCTTCGGTTGTAACTTCAGTCACGGTACCTGCCTGACCCTGCGCGGTTGTATCCTCCTGAACATCGGCAAGTTTCACAAGATAATTCATACTTACCCAACCTGAATAATTGCCGAAGAGAGTATATCCCCAGCCATCCTTCTGCTCTGAAATTATAAGTCTTGTGCCACTGGGCACAGTTGTAACAACATTAAAATCTGAACCTGCTCCTGCACGCATATTGAGAGGGTCACCGTCATTTGTTTTTACAACATATGCATTCGGTGAAACTGTAACCGTTTCAGTTGTGGTTTCGGGAACAGTTGTGGTTTCCACCTCTTCCTCTCCGCCACATGCAGAGAATGTGGAAAGCATTATGACAGCTGCCGAAAGCAGACATAAAAATTTTTTCATTTTCACTACACTCCTTTTTCAGTTTCTTAACATTTTTATTGCTCTGATTTTAGAGAAAGATTTCACAAACAGCGGAATCACAGCACTCTGAACTGCAACCATCACTACTGTCTGCAGAATCCTCGGCACCAATACACCAAGATAAGGCGAATGGTACATATACGAAATCCAGAAGGTATTAAGCCCCAGACTCAGCACAAGCTGAGTTATCAGAACAGGAATAAGAGAACGGAGAAAATCGTTCAGCTTTCCATCTGCTTTTTTGCCGAGAAAGATGCCGAAGCATATACCTTCAAGAATTGCTGTCACTGTAAATCCCGGGAAGAATTCTCCTACGGGGAACATCAGCGCACCTATAACATCGCTGACACCTGCAACAAGTGCGCCACCCTTTATACCGTAAAGGTAAGCTGCAATCACCACGGGAATAAATGCAAAGCTCACCTTTATCTGCTGAGAGCTGACAACGGGAACAAGGCGTGAGAGAACAACCTCAAGTGCCGTCAGCATAGCAAGAGTACACAGCATTACAAGAGAATTCATATTGCTTTTGTTTTTTGACATAAGAATACCTCCTTATCACAACTCGCTGAAATAATAAGGAGGATTGGTCTTTATTATTTTACAGCGGGATGCAAAATATCAACCGCAGACATTTGTCTTTCGCCCTCGGGACAACTCCCCGTTCCCAAGATACTTAACGCTGATATTTTTACTCTGTAAGTTTTTATTTTGTGTTGGTATCAAGAAGCTTATTAAGCTCCTGCATAAATGTGTTGATGTCGCGGAACTGTCTGTAAACAGATGCAAATCTTACATATGCAACATCGTCAATATCCTTGAGTTTTTCCATAGCAAGTTCACCAATCTGGATTGATGTTACTTCTCTGTCAAGTGAATTCTGAAGCTGTGTTTCAATATCGCTTACTGCTCTTTCGATTGTCTCGGAGGTTACGGGACGCTTTTCACAAGCCTTGATCATACCATTGAAAAGTTTCTGTCTGTCAAATACCTGACGGGACTTATCTTTCTTGACAACGATAATCGGTACACTTTCGATGATTTCGTAGGTTGTAAAGCGTTTTGCGCACTTGATACACTCACGGCGGCGACGGATTCTTTCTCCGTCATCTGCAGGACGAGAATCAATTACCTTACTTTCTTCATAACCACAGAAAGGACATTTCACAAAAAATCACTCCCAATTTATTGTATATCACTTGTTATTGTATCACAATATTTTCTATTTTTCAACAAAATTCAGTTTTTTCTCTAAATATTCGCAGGATTTTTTTATATCTTCTGCTTCGGCAAAATTGTGTCTGTAAAGTTCTACAATATAATTGCCCTGATAATTGACATTTTTCATTTCGCGGAAAAGACTTTCAAAATCAAATGTACCCTCACCCGGTGGCAGACAGGTTTCACCCTCTCTGTTATCACTGACGTGGATGTTGACAATCGACGACGAAAAGCACGGCAGAAAATCCTTCAGCTCAAAACCACATTTTTTCATCTGCTTTATGTCAAAATTAAACATAAAATCATCACCGAGAAAAGCCTTCATTCTACGGAGAAAGTCAGGGTTTCCTCCGCAGGTTGACCACACATTTTCCTGAATCACATTCACATCTGATTTTCTGCCCTCGGAAATAAGATATGCAAATCTTTCAAAATATTCCTCGTCGCTTACCTCACAAGGAAAACGGGCACCGTGAATCACAAGATGCTTTGCGCCGATTTCATTTGCAGCATTATAAAATTTTTTGTAATATTCTGCCATTTCGTAAAATCTTTTCTTGTATCGTGAAAAAAAGAAAAAGGATTCACAGGCAGATGTAAAGGGATGAACGGAAGAGACAGTGATGTCATAAAAAGCCATAATACTTTTCAGTTCTCTGAGATAATCTTTTTCAAGCTCACTGTCTGCATTAAAAAAGATTTCCGCAGTATGAATATCAAGCTTTCCGATTGTTTCAAGGGAATCCTTAGTTTCAAGGGGATAAAAGCATGAGCTTGATGCACCGATTGCCATTCTTTGACACCTCTTACATTATTTTTCATTGTCCTCAGAGAGAAAAAATTGTATAATTTCTTTGAAATGAGGAAGATAAAATGAAATTGAACAAATACACTAAAACTATTCTTATTATGGGCAGTATACTCACTATATGCGCTATGACGCTGTGCGCCGTGACTTCTATTTCCGCGGGTAAGGCAGGAGATTATTATCTTCTGATGAGTTATTCGGAGGATTTCGCCGTGCTTTCTAGGCAATATATCGGACTCAGTTTCCTCGGATGCATTATTATGCAGATAATTTATCCTGTGCAGGAATAATAACAGACGGAATAATCAGATTATTCCGTCTTTTTTCATCTGTATGATATTTTCTTTATGTCTGTAAACTACAATCAGACTCATAATCAGATTGATAGCAAATACAGTAAATATTACGGGCAGAGTCTGGTGAGTGATAAAATTCACTATCATAACTCCGAAAGGAATCATTGAAACACCTACTACTGAACCGAGGCCTACTTTTTTCTTGATTAAAATCGTCAGAACAAAAACAAGAGCAAGTGGCACAAATGCAAACGGGCATATTGCCGCAATTGTACCGCCCGTAGCCGACACACCCTTACCGCCTCTGAAACCGAAGAATACAGGGAAAATGTGTCCGATGACAACAAAGAGTCCTGCGTAAGCTAACATTATCATACTTGTTTCATCAAACTTGTGTTCAAGCACAAGAAGATACGAAAGTGATTTTGCAAAATCAAGAATAAGCACTATCACACCGGCTATTTTACCAAAAACACGGAAGGCATTTGTTGCACCTGCGTTGTGGCTACCGTATTCTCTGATGTCTTTTTTGTACATTATTTTCGGTACTATCACGCCGAAATTAAGACAACCTATTAAATATCCGATTACTGCATATAAGACAAATTTCATAATTTTACCTGTTAAGGTGGGGACTTTCTGTCCCCACCTTCCTTTTTGCTGATTTAATTATTTGTTTTCTTTTGCGTCTTCTTCAGACCTGGGATTTTTTGAGTTGGTGTATTCACCGGCATCAAAAACATAATCCTTACCGGGGAAGATTGCATTGAGAAGTATACCTGCAAGAGCAGCTACTGCAAGAGCAGAGAGTGTAACTGTAACTGAGCCGACAGTGAATGTGATACCTGCAGTAAGACCAAGTGCAAGAACAAGGATAACTGCTGCGATGATTGTGTTACGGCTCTTTGTAAGGTCAACCTTATTTTCAACAAGGTTTCTGATACCGATTGCGGAAATCATACCGTAGAGAACAAGTGAAATACCACCGATAACCGCTGTGGGGATAAGGTTGATGAATGCTGCGATTTTGGGTGAGAACGAAAGAACGATTGCAACAACTGCTGCGATTCTTACAACCTTGGGGTCATAAACTTTTGTAAGAGCGAGAACGCCTGTGTTTTCGCCGTATGTTGTGTTTGCGGGGCCACCGAAGAGTGATGAAAAAGTTGTTGCAAGACCGTCGCCGAGAAGTGTTCTGTGAAGACCCGGGTCTGCAATAAAGTTTTTACCTGTTGTTGCACTGATTGCTGAAATGTCGCCGATGTGCTCCATCATTGTTGCAAGAGAAATGGGAACACAGATGATAATTGCACTGATGATAAGGTTTTTATCGGGTGTGTTGCCGAATACGATGCCTTCCTTCATAATGGGAAGACCAATCCATGAAGCTTCCCTGAGTGCTTCAATCTTTGCAGCTTCGAAAACCTCCATACCTGCAAGATGCATAACAACCGCTGCAAGAACAGATACGATAATACCAATAAGAATGGGAACGATTTTCGCCATTCCTTTACCCCAGATGTTGCAGACTGCCACCACTACAATTGCGATGATTGCAAGAATCCAGTTTGTCTGGGCATTTGATATTGCTGAAGGAGCAAGGATAAGTCCGATTGCGATGATGATGGGACCCGTTACGATGGGCGGGAAGAATTTCATAACCTTCTTAACATCGAACACCTTGAAGAGTAATGCCAAAACCAGATATACAAGACCTGCTACTGCAACACCCAAACAAGCGTACGGCAGCATTTTTGCCTGTGCGTCGGGGTTGTCTCCTGCAAGCCCTTTCACTGCTGCATATCCGCCGAGGAATGCAAATGATGAACCAAGGAATGCCGGAACTTTCATCTTTGTAAGCAGATGGAAAAGGAGCGTTCCGAGACCTGCCATAAGAAGCGTTGTCTGAATATTCAGACCTGTAAGCAAGGGAACAAGTACTGT
>JAZQLC010000062.1:0-3030 GCA_045542485.1 Acutalibacteraceae bacterium | reverse complement strand
TCCGTCTCCAGCGTTTGCTCTCGCAGAACGCTCATATATAATACCAAATCATTCCCCTTTTGTCAACACTTTTTTTAAAACTTTTTCGTCTTCCTCAACCCTACCGCGCGTTCACCACTATACCTACACTTTTATTCCGCTCACATATCCCTATTTTGTGTTTTTTTCACTATACGCCTTTCTTAAAATTGGAACTCCTGAACAAAAATAAGGCTTCCCTATAAGATGGAAAGCCTTAAAATTTATCTTTTTTAATTTATAATATTACATAATAACTTTCAAAATAACGAAATTATATCAGAACCACCAACCAAAACCGAACCATGAAAGAATGCTATCAAAAATCGAACGGATTCTGTCCCAGAATGTATATTCAACTGTTATTTCGCAAGTCGCAAGGATATCTCCTGAAACAGTGTAAACTTCCATAATACCTGTTCCCTCATTCACTGCTTCGATGATAATCTTTCCGTTTTCTTCATATGCCCACGCTACTATTTCATAATTCTCATTATAAACATCAGAAACATATACATCCTTGAATGATGCATCATCAGGTCCTACCGTATATGTGATTTCTGCTACACCTTCATACCCTAATGTAAAGCTTGTCTCCGAGAGTGTAAGACTTGTTGCAGGAACTTCCTCATAAGTCAGAGTGTAAGCATTTTTCGTTTCAAAAACCACCGTAAACGGAATCTTTTTAATAAGAGACTCTGCCGGCATTTCAGAATAAGTTTCTTCTGTGATTTTTTTGATTACATTACCATCTGCAAGTTCAACTGTGATTGTCATAGATTCATAATACTCATCCGCACCTACAATCTCAATTACTATTGTATTATTACTGTAAACTGCGCTTTCGACCTCATAACCCCACTCAAGGTAATCTGCAACATTAAAAGTCTCATAAAATTCACTTTCAGCCGGATCTTCATATTCACCGGAAACCCCATTGTAATAGTATACACCATCATCCAGAACTTCCAGATTATCAACAGCTGTGAACAACTCCTCGGTAAGCTTCAGATCAAGACCCGAAAGACCTGACAAATCAGCTGCGAATTCATATTCATAGTCTTCCTTTACCTGAATCAATTTATGCTTTTCTGCTGTTTCCTTCAAAAGACTATGGTAAGCCTTAACAATATCTGACACTGTCATTTCCTCTGCGCTTACAGAAACAGAAAAGATCGAGAACAACATAATACCTGCCAATAAAATTGCCATTGATTTTTTCAACTTTTTCATAAAATTGCCTCCTTTGAAAATTAAATATTATAATTATACCCATATGGTATATATTACATTTATATTATATAAAAAGCTTTCCTTCAAGTCAATACTTTTTATGACATTTTGTCATAAATTATTGCTGCTTTATATGACACAATGTCATTAGGTGATATTCATGTACAAGAATAATTTAAAGAAACTTCGCCAAGAGCGAAAACTGACACAAATAGCTCTGCAGATGCACACCGGAATAGAACAGGCGTTAATATCAAAGTTTGAAAATGGCGAAAGAGTGCCACCCACCGAAACCCTGGTTATTCTCGCAGACTTTTACGGCGTAAGTATTGACTATATATTAGGAAGAACGGATAACCCCGAAATAAACAAATAAAGCCGAAATCTTTTACTGATTCCGGCTTTTCATTTAAATCTTCTTTTTACAAAACTCATTTAAATTACAATCTTCACACTTAGCTTTTCTCGCCGTGCAGGTATCCCTGCCGTGAAGAACGCATCTGTGACAAAAATCGTTGCTCTCTTCGGGGGGCAATATTTTTTTCAGTTCAAGCTCAACCTTTTTCGGGTCCTTTGTTTCAACAAGACCTATTCTGTTTGAGATTCTGATAAGATGAGTATCTGCAACAACGGCAGGTTTACCGTAAACATCACCGCAAATCAGGTTTGCCGTTTTTCTGCCTACACCCGGAAGACGGGTAAGGTCATCTATATTGTCCGGAACTTTTCCGTCAAAGTCAGACAAAATCATCTTTGCCATACCCACAATATCAGCTGCTTTCGTTCTGAAAAAGCCGCACGGTCTGACAAAATTTTCAATATCAGACACATCAGCCTCTGCAAAAGCTTCAATTGTTCTGTATTTTTCAAACATCGGCGGTGTGACAATATTCACACGGGCATCTGTACACTGTGCAGAAAGTCTTGTCGCCACAAGAAGTTCAAATGGATTGGATGCTACGAGAGAGCATATTGCCTCGGGATATTTTTCTTTAAGTGCCTCAACAGATCTGATGGCAAGTTCTTTTTTGGTCATAATCTATCTCCCTTTTGGGAAAAGTTTTGTTTTTGAAACCGCCACAAAAAGAGGCGTTCCGAGCAGATAACAAACTACCAATTCCCCGACGCCTATCCACAGTGCGCTGATGAGAAAACCGAGGAAAGTAAAACCTTCTCCTTCAGGCAGGAAAAACAGATTTATTTCCAGACCTATTATCATCGCATTAAAAAGCACGGGAAATAAGAATGATAAAAACGGTATGTTTTTCAATCTTATATTACGCGCAAAGTAAGTGCATAGGGACGCAAGGAATGTTGCGAGTGCGCCGAAAACAGCATCTATCCATGAATAAGGCCCCGTAATGTTTGCAATAAAGCATCCGATTGTAAGCCCCGGTATTGCTGCAGGTGTGAACACAGGCAAGACTGTCAGAGCCTCGGAAAAGCGGAACTGCACTGTGCCGTAAGACAGCGGATAAATCGCAACTGTAAGCGCCGCATAGGCTGCAGCAATAACAGATGCCTCAACAAGAAAGCGTAAACGTTTGTTAATCATTATTAAATTCATCTCCATAGTTTTGATTTCGGGGATTTCCCCGGGTCAGGATGGTTTCGAACTGACCGCATTATATTCCAAGGCAAAGGAGTGGTTACCCACTCCTTTGCCTTAATTTTTATTGCTGAATCTGGATCAGAATTCAGGTGTCTGTGTGATATTGCTGTCGCCGTTTACATATGCTGTAAGCACTGCAAGGTCGAATGTGTCGATAACACCGTCAG
>JAZQLC010000061.1:0-7675 GCA_045542485.1 Acutalibacteraceae bacterium | reverse complement strand
CTCTTATGCCTGACCTTACACCGTCAGAACTCAGAAGTGAGGGTAACGCTATCATCAATCTTTGCGGTGGTGCCGGTAGCCTTGTCGGTATGATCAAGTCGGATCGTAGCCATGTCGTTCTGTGAGCCAAGGAGTTGCGCTTAACCCTTGTCTTCCTAAGCCCGCTTGGCCTCCGACTTCTCTTATGCCTGACCTTACACCGACAGAACTCAGAAGTGAGGGTAACGCTATCATCAATCTTTGCGGTGGTGCCGGTAGCCTTGTCGGTATGATCGCAGGTACAATTATTACCTTTATTTTCAATGCTATTTATGGCAAGGGAACTTTTGAAGAAACTGCAACATATCCTTATGTTTTCCTTATCGGTTCAGTTGTTATGGTTATTGCAGTTTTCGTTCTCCGTTTCTTCGTTAAAGAGCCTGACAGCCGTCTTAAAGCGGTTGCTGACAACAGAGAAGCTGAAGCGATTGCAAAGGCACAGAAAGAAGAAAAAGAGCGCCTTAAGGCTGACAAGCTTTCTAAAGGCGAGAGATTCAGTCTTGTATTTATGCTCGCAGGTCTTTTCTTCCTTTTCTGCGGTTCAAACGCCATTACAACATTCTTTGCTCTTTTTGCTGAAGAAGTTCTTCATAAAACAACCGCTGAAGCAACATTTCTTATGGCTGTTTTTGCTGTTTGTTCAATGGCTGCTGCAATTCCCGCAGGTAAGCTTGGTAAAAAAATCGGCAGAAAGAAGACAATTCTTCTCGGTCTTGCTCTTTTTGCAACACTTTCAATTGTTTATTTCTTCAAAGACAGCCCGGCTCTCAACTGGATGATATGGATTCTTCTTGTTATCGGTGGTGTTGCAAATATGCTCATCACAGTTAACACACTTCCTCTTGTGCTTGAAATCGGTGGTCAGGCAAAAATCGGTACTTTTACAGGTTATTACTACACGGCCACATTTTCAGCACAGATTGCAGCACCTATTGTGTTCGGTATCTTCCGTATGTTCTCAGGAACTTATAGTACACTCTTTGTGTTCAGCCCGATCGCTTTTATTATCTCATTACTTTGCATTACTTTCGTAAAACACGGTGAGGCTATTCCTGATGAACTCATCAAAGAAGCGGAGATGTCTGATGACTGATTTATCTCCAAATGCTACGCCTGATTTTTCTTTTGGATGCCTGACAGATATAACTGTCGACGATCTTAAGAAGATGAATGTGAAAGCGGTTGCTATCGACCTTGATAATACATCTGTTTACGATTGTACAATCACACCTATCCGCGGCGTAAAAAAGTGGCTTAAAATGGTTAAAAATGCCGGTTTCAAGGTTTTGATAATTTCAAATTCTTTTGCCCTCAGAGCAAAGGTTATGGGCAGAATGTTTGATTGTCCTTCGTATGGTCCTGCTGAAAAACCTGATACAAAAACTATGCTTCTTGCAGCAGAAGAAGCAGGAGTCAAAATTACAGAAATGGCGCTTATCGGTGACAGACTTTTCACGGATGTTGTGGGTGCGAATAATTGTGGTGCGGTTTCTGTTTATGTCAAGCCTTACAGAAAAGAATGGATGATCCCTTTTTACTGGAAAAAGGCCAGACAGGCTGAAGTTGACTATCTGAAAAAGATTAATGTAGTCAGGGATTTGAAGACAATTTATTATAAATAACCTTAAGTGCGTGTCACCAAGACACGCACTTTGATTTTTGTGAATTTTTCGATTAATTCCGTGAATAATATTGCAACATTTTCTTGCGTTAAGCGTACAAATGTGCTATAATATCTTGATAATATCGAAAACTATGTTCAAGAGGCGCATATAATGATTATTTTAGGAATTGACCCGGGATATGCCATTGTAGGATGTGGCGTAATTGAATATAAAAACAACCATTTCAGGGTTATTGAATATTCCGCCATAACAACACCTGCCGGAGTGCCCTTCAACAGGCGCCTTGAAGTTATTTATGACGGCGTTGATGAAATCATTAAAAGAACTCGTCCTGAGGCTTTGTCTATTGAAAAACTGTTTTTTAATTCCAATCAGAAAACGGTAATTGATGTGGGACAGGCAAGGGGAGTGATTATGCTTGCAGCCCAGAAAAACAGACTTCCTGCTTTTGAGTATACACCTCTTCAGGTTAAACAGAGCGTTGTAGGTTATGGAAGGGCAGAAAAAAAGCAAGTTCAGGAAATGACAAAAATGCTATTGCATCTTGATAAAATCCCCAAGCCTGATGATGTTGCCGATGCTCTGGCTATGGCAATCTGCCATGCCCATGCGCACGGCTCTTTACTTGGAAATATAAGATAGAACGGAGTGTTGGATGAATGTATTACAGTTTAAGAGGTAAATTGATTTTTTCAGATGAAACTTCTTTTTCGGTTGAGTGTGCAGGTGTGGGATATCTGTGTTTTGCAACTGCAAATACTCTCAGACGACTTCCGAAAAACGGTGAAGAAGCTTTTGTATTTACATATCTGAATGTCCGTGAAGACGCTATGGATTTGTTCGGCTTTTACGACAAAAAAGAGCTTGAGTGCTTTAAACAGCTTATCTCCGTGTCAGGCGTCGGACCAAAAGCTGCACTTGCGATTCTTTCAAGACTCAGCCCTGAGGCTCTTGCAGCAAGTGTTGCAGTAGGTGATGTCAAATCAATCACCCAGGCACAGGGTGTTGGACCTAAACTTGCACAGCGAGTTGTGCTTGAACTTAAAAATAAACTTAAAATTGACCTCGAGGAAGCCGTGGGAATACTCAGAGAGGAAGAATTGTCTTCTTCAAATGTGTCAGGCTCGATTGCCGAGGCGGTGTCTGCACTTGTTTCTCTCGGATATACGAGAAGCGAAGCGCAGAATGCACTCAAAGGTGCAGATAAAACTCTTTCTACGGAAGAACTTATCAAAGTTGGCTTGAAAAAACTGATGTCTTGATTTAAGGAGTGAATAAAATGGATACAGATTTTGAAAATAGAATAGTTACTCCCGATTATTCACCGGAAGATGTTGACCTTGAATTATCTTTGAGACCCAGGTCAATTGATGATTATATCGGTCAGGAAAAGGTAAAGGAAAACCTGAAAATATATATAGCAGCAGCAAAAAAGAGAAACGAAGCCCTTGACCACGTTTTGCTTTACGGGCCTCCCGGTCTTGGTAAAACAACACTTGCGGGAATCATCGCAAATGAAATGGGCGTAAATTTCCGTGTGACATCAGGTCCTGCGATTGAAAAACCCGGTGATCTTGCTGCTCTTCTTACAAATCTTAATGAGGGCGATGTACTTTTTATTGATGAAATTCATCGTCTTTCCCGTGCGGTCGAAGAAGTTCTTTATCCCGCTATGGAAGATAATGCTCTTGACATTATCATCGGTAAAGGTCCGTCGGCTCGTTCTATCAGACTTGATTTGCCACACTTTACGCTTGTTGGTGCAACGACGAGAGCAGGTCAGCTTTCTGCACCTCTTCGCGACAGATTCGGTGTTGTTCTTCGTCTCGAGTTATATTCTCCCGAAGAATTGGGTAAAATAGTAAGCAGAAGTGCTAATATACTTGGAATCGGCATAGAAAAAGAAGGGGCATTGGAAATTGCTTCCCGTTCAAGAGGTACCCCAAGAATTGCTAACAGACTTCTGAAGCGTTCAAGGGACTTTGCTGAGGTTGTAGGTAATGGTACAATTTCTGCTGACACTGCAAACCTTGCGTTGTCAAGGATGGAAATTGACAAGCTCGGACTTGATAATATCGACAGATTGCTTCTCACTTCGATGATAAGAAATTATAACGGCGGTCCTGTGGGGCTTGAAACAATCGCCGCTACAATCGGAGAAGAAGCAATAACCATTGAAGATGTTTACGAGCCGTATCTTCTGCAGCTTGGTTTTATAAGCAAAACTCCTCGAGGAAGGGTTGTAACACCTGCAGGATACAATCATTTAGGAATCCCGATGCCCGGACAACAACAAATGACATTCTGATTGGAGTTGTGTTTTAATGGGCAGATTATTCGGTACAGACGGTGCAAGAGGTTTGGCAAACATTGATTTGACTTGCGAACTTGTTATGAAAATCGGCAGGGCGACGGCTCTTGTTTTATCGGGAGATAAGAAAAGACTGAAGGTCCTGATAGGGATGGATACGAGAATTTCCTCTGAAATGCTTGTTTCTTCTCTTGCGGCAGGTTTATGCTCAGCGGGTGCTGATGTAAAGCTCCTTGGTGTTGTTCCTACACCTGCAGTGGCATATCTTGTAAGGAAGTACCGATGTGATGCGGGAATTATGGTTTCGGCATCACACAATCCTTTTGAATATAACGGAATAAAAATTTTCAAATCTGACGGATATAAATTATCTGATGAAGCTGAAGAAAAAATTGAAGAAATAATCCTCGATGACACAGGCGTTTTTCAACAAGTATCAGGCTCGGATGTGGGCAGGGTAAGTCACTGTGAATGTGCTGTCAGTGATTATGTGGAATATCTTAAAACAACTGTTGATTGCAGTTTTGACGGAATACAGATTGCAGTAGATTGTGCGAACGGCTCATCTAGTGCAACGGCTAGGAACTTGTTTGAAGGTCTTGGTGCTGAGTGCCATTTTCTTTCTGCAAATCCTGATGGAATTAATATTAATGATGGTTGTGGTTCAACACACCTTGAAAACCTGAGTGAATATGTCAGAAAGCATCCTGAATGTAAGATAGGCCTTGCTTTTGACGGTGATGCAGACAGACTTCTCTGTGTAGATGAAAACGGAGACACTGTTGACGGTGATAAAATTCTTTCAATTTGTTCTGATTTTATGAAAAAAGAAGGCAGACTGAAAAAGAATACAACAGTAGTGACTGTAATGAGTAATATGGGTTTTTTCAGATTCTGTGAAGAAAAAGGTATCAGCTTTGAGAAAACAAAGGTCGGCGACCGATATGTTCTTGAAAATATGCTGAAAAACGGATTTAATCTGGGCGGAGAACAATCCGGTCATGTGATTTTCCTTGATTATGCATCAACGGGAGACGGTCAGCTTACGGCATTGCAACTTCTCAGAATTATGAAAAAATCGGGTGAAAGTCTTTCATCTCTTGCGTCTGGAATGACTGTTTATCCTCAGATAACAAAAAATATTACAGTATCACAAATGGGCAAGGTTCGTTTCGCAACTGACGAATCTATAAAAATTGCTGTGAACGAAGCAGAAAAAGAATTAGGAGATAAGGGTAGAATCATTGTTCGTGTGTCGGGCACTGAACCACTTGTAAGGGTAATGGTTGAGGGAGAGGATTCTGTTCTTATTGAAAAACTTGCTTCGGAGGTTGCAGAAGTAGTAGAAGAAAGGTTAATGTAATTATGCGTACACCTCAATTGTGGAAAGATTATGAATTGCTTGATTGCTCAGAAGGTGAGCGTCTTGAAAGATGGGGAGATATTGTTCTTATCAGACCGGATCCTCAGGTAATCTGGAAGACTGATAGAAAACATCCCTTGTGGAGAAAGGCCAATGCCCGTTACCATCGTTCAAACAGTGGCGGCGGAAAATGGGAAACATATACGCGAATTCCTGCGGAATGGAATATCAATTACAATAATCTGACATTCCATATCAAAACTATGGGCTTTAAGCATACCGGTCTTTTCCCGGAACAGGCTGTTAACTGGGACTATATGACGGATCTTATTAAGAAAGCAGGTCGTCCGGTTAAAGTTCTTAATCTTTTCGCATATACAGGTGGCGCAACGATTGCTTGTCTTAAAGCAGGTGCATCTGTTACGCATGTTGACGCATCAAAAGGTATGGTCCAGTGGGCAAGAGAAAATGCAGAGCTCAGTGGTGTCAGTGACAAACCGGTAAGATGGCTTGTTGACGATTGTATTAAATTTGTACAGAGGGAAATCCGTAGAGGCAATAAATACGACATAATCATAATGGACCCGCCTTCATACGGCAGAGGACCGGGCGGAGAAGTATGGAAGCTTGAGGATGAGGTTTATAATTTTGTTTCTTTGTGCAGTGAGATTGTGTCCGACGATGCTCTTGCAATGTTTATTAATTCATATACAACAGGTCTTGCACCTTCCGTTATGCAATACATACTCGGCAGTATAATGGTACCAAAATTCGGTGGAAGTGTATCAAGTGATGAAATCGGTATCCCTGTAACGTCTTCCAAAATGGTGCTTCCGTGCGGTGCAACGGCGATTTGGGAGAAATAAAGATGTCAGAAGAATTCATAAAATTTGAAAATGTTTCATTCAGGTATGAGAATGCCGAAGATGAACCACAGTTGCCTCTTGCACTGAAGAACATAAACCTGACAGTAAAATCAGGAGAGTTGGTTGCAGTTCTCGGTCATAACGGCTCGGGCAAATCAACTCTTGCAAAGCTTACAAATGCGATTCTGGTGCCTGAGAGCGGTAAGGTTACCGTTTTTGGAATGGATACATCGGATGAAGACCTGAAATATGAAATCCGCCGTAAGGTAGGTATGGTTTTTCAGAATCCCGATAATCAGATAGTAGCAACAATCGTTGAAGACGATGTTGCGTTCGGACCGGAAAATCTCGGTGTGGAACCATCAGAAATCAGAGAAAGAGTTGACTCTGCTCTTAAAGCAGTGGAAATGTATGACAAAAGACTTGCAGAGCCACACAATCTTTCCGGTGGACAAAAACAGAGAGTTGCGATTGCAGGTATTCTTGCTATGGAAACAGACGGTATTGTTTTTGATGAGCCGACAGCTATGCTTGACCCGAGAGGCAGACAAGCTGTAATGGATACAATTCTCAGGATAAACAAAGAGCAGGGCAAGACAGTGATGTACATCACTCACTTTATGGACGAGGCTGTTCTTGCAGACAGAGTTATTGTTGTCAATAACGGTGAAATTATGTCTGACGGAAAACCTCAGGATGTTTTTAAGGATATCCGGAGACTGAAAGAAGTCGGTCTTGATGTTCCTCAGGCGAGAGAACTTCAGTTCAGACTGTCAGAGGCAGGTATTTCTTTTGAACAGGATGTTCTGCTTGAAGATGATTGTGTAGAGGAAATCAAAAAATTATTTTAGTTGAAAAAAGGTGTTGTAATGAGCGTGTTATCCGTCAGGGGGCTGACCCATATTTATGGGCAGGGAACGTCCTCGGAAGCAGTTGCATTAAATGATTGCAGTTTTGATATAGACAAAGGTGAGCTTGTGGGAATTATCGGTCACACGGGCTCTGGTAAAAGCACTCTTATCCAGCATTTTAATGGTCTTCTCAAACCAACAAGCGGTCAGGTTCTTCTTAATGGTAAAGATATTAATGAGAGTAAGGAGACGGTAATTCAGTCGCGTTTCAGAATCGGTCTTTGTTTTCAGTATCCTGAATATCAGTTGTTTGAAGAGACTGTTGCGAAAGATATTGCTTTTGGCCCGAAAAATATGAAGCTTGATGATGAAGAAATTTCAAGGCGTGTACATCGGTGTATCAGATATGTGGGGCTTGATGAATCTTATCTTGAAAAATCACAAGTCGGATCGTAGCCATGTCGTTCTGTGAGCCAAGGAGTTGCCCTTAACCCTTGTCTTCCTAAGACCGCTTGGCCTCCGACTTGCCCGAAAAATATGAAGCTTGATGATGAAGAAATTTCAAGGCGTGTACATCGGTGTATCAGATATGTGGGGCTTGATGAATCTTATCTTGAAAA
>JAZQLC010000060.1:0-1757 GCA_045542485.1 Acutalibacteraceae bacterium | reverse complement strand
TTAACGCACTTGTCACCGTCACGGTAGATAGTTTTGTTATTTCTTACTGCTATTACTCTGTCAAGTTTCATTTCAGTTTCCTCCCTTAATTATGCTTTTTTACCTTTACGGTATGTTACTTTAACTTCGTCAACCTTTGCGCCTTCTTCAATATCGGCAGCTGTAGGCATTTTTTTCTCAACGAAGTGCTTGCCGTAGTAAGCATTGAGATACATCTGCTTGATTTCGCTCATAAGAGGATATCTGGGGTTAGCACCTGTGCACTGGTCATCAAATGCCTGTTCAACCATTTCATCAAGATTGTCAAGGAATACCTTTTCATCAACACCATAGTCTTTGATTGTTTCCTTGATTCCAACCTTTACTTTAAGGTCATTGATAGCCTTAATGAGGTTTTCAAGCTTTTCGCTGTCGTTCTTACCTCCAAGTCCGAGATAATCTGCAATTTCAGCATATCTTGCAAGAGTATGGGGATGGTCATACTGGGAGAATGTACCCATCTTTGCGGGAGCTTCACTTGCATTGAAACGAAGAACCTCTTCAATCATAAGTGCGTTTGCAACACCGTGAGGAAGGTGATGGAAAGCACCGAGCTTGTGTGCCATTGAGTGACATACGCCAAGGAATGCATTTGCGAAAGCCATACCTGCCATTGTTGCGGCATTTGCCATTTTTTCTCTTGCTTCAACGTCTGTCTGACCGTTTTCATATGCACGGGGAAGATACTTGAATATGTTTTTAAGTGCCTGAAGAGCAAGACCGTCTGTGTAATCTGTTGCAAGCATTGCGGCATAAGCTTCAACTGCGTGTGTTACAGCGTCAATACCTGATGCAGCTGTAAGTCCCTTGGGAGCAGACATATGGAAATCTGTATCAATAATTGCCATATTGGGAAGAAGCTCATAGTCAGCAAGAGGATATTTCACGCCGGTTGCTTCGTCTGTGATAACTGCGAAGGGTGTAACTTCAGAGCCTGTTCCTGCTGATGTGGGAACTGCAATGAAATATGCCTTTTCACCCATCTTGGGGAATGTGTAAACTCTCTTACGGATATCAATGAATCTCATTGCCATATCCATAAAGTCTGCATCCGGATGTTCATACATAACCCACATAATCTTTGCAGCGTCCATAGCAGAACCACCACCGAGTGCGATGATTGTGTCAGGCTTGAATGCTGCCATCTGTGCAGCACCTTCTTTAGCGTTGCCAAGTGTTGGGTCAGGCTGAACATTAAAGAATGTTGTGTGAGCAATACCCATTTCATCGAGTTTATCTGTAATTGGCTTTGTGTAGCCGTTTTCATAAAGGAATGTATCTGTTACGATAAATGCTTTCTTTGAACCACGAACTGTGCGAAGCTCGTCAAGAGCAACAGGTAAGCATCCTTTCTTAATGTATACCTTTTCAGGTGCGCGGAACCAGAGCATATTTTCCCTTCTTTCTGCTACTGTTTTAATATTGATAAGGTGTTTAACACCAACGTTGTCTGATACTGAGTTGCCACCCCAAGAACCACAACCGAGTGTGAGTGATGGAGCAAGTTTGAAGTTGTAAAGGTCACCGATACCACCGTGTGATGATGGTGTGTTAACAAGAATACGGCAAGTCTTCATTCTTGCAGCAAATGCGTTAAGCTTTTCTGTTTCTGTTACTTCATTAAGGTAAACAGAGGATGTATGGCCGTAACCGCCGTCAGCAACAAGCTGTTCTGCCTTATCAAGTGCATCTGCAAAAGATGTTGCTTTGTACATTGC
>JAZQLC010000059.1:0-16900 GCA_045542485.1 Acutalibacteraceae bacterium | reverse complement strand
CCGGAAATACTTGTTCTTGATGAACCTACTGCAGGGCTTGACCCAAAGGGTAGGGACACTGTTTTCACTCTTATTCGTGAGTACAGAGAAAAGACAGGCAGTACTGTTATTATTGTTTCTCACAGTATGGAAGATGTTGCTAAACTTGCAACAAAAGCACTTGTTATGAACAAGGGTACCGTCGCTATGTACGGAAACATAGATGAGGTATATTCACGAGCAGATGAGCTTGTGACAATGGGGCTTAATGTTCCGCAGATTACCAGAGTTTTTATGAAACTGAAATCTGAGGGATTTCCCATAAACGGAAACATATATACTGTTGAGCAGGGTGTAAATGAAATAATCCGTCTCAAAAAGGAGGGTTATTCATTATGATTAAAGACATTACAATCGGACAGTATTATAAGGGTAATTCTGTTCTTCATAAATGTGACCCAAGAACAAAGCTTGTTCTTACAATTGCATTTGTTGTGGTAATTTTTCTTTGCAAAAACTTTTTATCTCTTGCGCTTATGGCGTTGCTTACTGTGGTTTCTATGTTTGTTTCCAGAGTGCCGATAAAAATGTTTCTGAAAAGCATGAAACCGATTCTGCCACTGATTCTGCTTACTGCAGTGCTTAATATTTTTTATAACACGGGCGAAGAGGTGCTTTTTTCATTCTGGAAAATAACTATAACATATAAAGCGGTGTTTACTGCGATTTTCATAGCAATCAGAATTTTTTGTCTCATCATTGTGAGTTCTTTACTTACTTATACAACAACCCCCACAATGCTCACGGATGGCATTGAAAAGCTTCTCAAGCCACTTGATTTTGTCTTAAAACCCTTTAACTTCAGGGTTCATACTCTTGCTATGATGATGACACTTGCACTTCGTTTTATTCCGACGCTTATTGAAGAAATAGATAAGATAATGAATGCGCAGAAGGCAAGGGGTGCTGACCTTGAAAGTGGAAGCATTATGCAAAGGGCGAAAGCACTCATTCCTATTATCATTCCGTTGTTTGTTTCTTCATTCAGAAGAGCATATGAACTTGCTTTTGCTATGGATTGCCGTTGCTATACAGGCGGTGACGGTAGAACAAGAATGAAGCAGATGCGTTTTACTTACAGAGATTTGCTTACATTTATTGTTTTTGTGGTTGTTTTTGCAGGTATCATTATTCTTAATGTTAAGTTTAAAGCTGTTATTTAGTAGGTGTTACTGATGAAAAATTATCTTCTTCAGATAAGTTATAACGGCTCTTCTTACCACGGATGGCAGGTGCAGAACAATGCTATCACTGTTCAGGAGAAGCTTCAGGATGCAATTGAAACCGTTTTCGGAAAACGAGAAGATGTAAAAGGCTGCAGCAGAACAGATTCAGGTGTTCACGCAAATGTCTTTTTTTGTAATTTCAAAAGTGAGAGAGTTATTCCTGAAGAAAAAATTCCTTCTGCACTTAATGTGAATCTTCCTCTTGATATTGCCGTGAAGAAATGTACGGAAGTTCCTCTGGATTTTCACGCAAGATATGATTGCAAAGGCAAAGAGTATGTGTATAAAATATGGAATGCAAGTGAGCGTAATCCTTTTTATAACGAACTTTATTACCACTATAAATACAAAATTGATGCAGAGATGCTCGATAAAGAAGCACAAGCCTTTGTCGGTGAATATGACTTTTCATCTTTTTGTGCTGCCGGTGGCTCTGTTCAGGATAAAGTCAGAGAAATCTATTCTTTCAATGTTGAAAGACAGGGAGATGAAGTTCTTTTTTCTGTCAGCGGTAACGGATTTTTGTATAATATGGTAAGAATTATGGTAGGTACTTTGCTCGAGATTTCAAGCGGTAAAATAGAAAAAGGAAAAATCAGTGATATAATAGAGTCAAGGAACAGGGATATGGCAGGTTTTACAGTGCCACCTCAGGGACTTTATCTCAATAAAGTTTTTTATTAATTATAAAGGAAGTAAAGAAATGAAAAAACCTTCATTCAAAAAAATTGATTTTAAATTTATAGGCAGAGCAGCTGTTGTTGTAATTGCTGCAATATCTATAATTTTTGTTGTCGCTTCCAGCTTTTCAAATGTGACTTTTTCAAATTTTACCGGAGTGGTGGAATCGTTCTTCCTTAATATGAAAAGGGGAGAAGGTTATCCATATGAGTGTTCAGCCGGTGGTGCT
The DNA here is from genome assembly GCA_045542485.1 of Acutalibacteraceae bacterium. Classification (GTDB taxonomy): domain Bacteria; phylum Bacillota; class Clostridia; order Oscillospirales; family Acutalibacteraceae; genus SIG575. The sequence continues at coordinate 14,725 of JAZQLC010000059.1, read as the reverse complement.
GACAGAACGGACATAATTGGCTCCTATCTTGCCGTTCTTGATGATACTAATGTGATCTTCCTTAACAAAACAGCCAAAGAAGTTATGAGATATGACACTACATACACTAATCCTGAAATTAATATTTCAAATGGCAGAGCACTTATATATAACCGAGGTTCATCTGCGTTTTCTGTAAGTGGTCAGTCGGATTTACTTTATGAAACATCTAAAACAGACGGTGTTATTGATGATGCTATTGTAACTGCTTGTATAGGAAAAAAAGGCAATCTTGCTTTCGGCACCTGGACAGATGAAGGAACGAGTAAGCTTACTGTTATTAATAAAAATCTCCGCGAGGAATTTTATTATGTCTTCGGTAGTGAAAGGGTTCTTTCTGTTGCGTTGTCAGATAACGGCAGATATGCCGCTTGTGCTGTTTTTGGTGCTAAAAATGCATCTTATTACACAAAGGTGCTTGTTTTTGACCTCGGTGAATCAAAACCGATTCAGTCAATTGAATTTGAAGATGAAACCGTGATAAGTCTTGAGTTTCTTAAAAATAAAACATTGAATATTGTAACTGACAGAAAAAGAAGAGAGATTTCCGTAGACGACAAAAACGAAGAAAATGTTGTTGATTTTTCCTCGCACTCTCTTGTCGGAGTAGATTTTGATGATAGTTCAAAAAGAAGTGTGCTTTGTTATTCAAAATACGGCAGCACATCAAATGTTATCCATGGTTTTTATAAAAACGGTAAAGAAAGCTGCGTAATCGAGGACGTGGAAAACATAAAGGCTGTAAGCTGCAATTCTAAAATGATTGCTGTACTCACAGATGATAATATCTACTGTTACAGTTACAGAGGCAGATTGAAGACAACAATTAACCTGACATTCAATGTGGATTCTATTGAACTTGATTCTTCCTGCGTCTATGCTTTTTCAGGATCAAATATTTATCGTGTGAAAACAAGTCGTGATTCAACCCTTGAGGCTGAATAATTGTGAATACATTTTTAAAATTATAATCAGTTTTTTAATTTAGTAAAATTATCCTTGATAATTAAGTTTTATTGTGTTAATATTTTCTCTAACGGAGGTTAATATGGGCACGGTTATTGATTTGTTGTTAATTACAGTTGTAATAATTTTTGTGGTTATGGGGGCGAGAAAGGGTTTCGCAAGAACACTTCTTTCTTTTCTTGCGAAAATCGCATCAATTATTATCGCTTATTTTGTGTCGGATATGTATGCCGACGTTGTTTACGAAAAATTCTTCAAAGAAAGCGTAGTCGGTACGCTTGAAGCAAATATTGATTCCACTATATCGAGCGGAAAACTAAGTGAACAAATTATGTCTGTATGGGAAAATCTCCCTGATTTTCTGAAAGGTATAGGCGATGTTTTCCGACTTGATATAATGGCGTTTAAGGGAGAAATTGATGACATCAGTCTCTCAGAGGGAATGGCAACATCTCTTGAGCAAACTATTGCAGGTCCCTTAGCGATTGCAGTCTGCAGAATACTTCTTTTCGCTTTGGTGTCTTTTGTTGCATCAATTCTTCTTTCGATAATTGTGAATCTTATCTGTAAAGTTGTGCAACTTCCTGTTCTGCGCAGTGCCAACAAACTTCTCGGTGCAATATTAGGTTTGATGAACGGTCTGATTTGTGTGTTTATCATATCGTTTATCTGTACGATTGCGTCAGGTCTTATTGTTAGTGATGCGTTTGCAGAGGCTGTAAACTCGTCATATATTATTAATTTCTTTGCATACTTAGGTATGCTGATATAGGAGTGTGAAATACAATTGAAAGAGCTATTTAAAGGATGTTGGACAATTCCTAATCTGCTTAGCTTAATCAGAATTCTGCTTGTCCCGTTTTTTATTTACTATTTTCTGAATGATGAATGTATTGTTGCGATAGTTATACTTATATTTTCAGGACTTTCTGATTTATTAGATGGAAAAATCGCCAGAAAATTTAATCAGATAAGTGCCCTGGGAAAACTTCTTGACCCTATTGCGGACAAGTTGACTCAGCTATCTATTGCTGTTGTGTTATTTTTGCAGTTCAATTCATCCTCAGTGCAGTCGCTCAGAATTTTCAGTTATGTATTTCTTGCTTTTCTTGGCAAGGAAGCATTAATGCTTGTGATGGGCGCAGTTATGCTCTCACTGGGATTAAGACCCTGCGCAGCAGAAGTTTACGGTAAGATTGCTACATTTACTTTTTATGTTGTTATGACGATTATTATCTGTTTTGGTCCTGAAGTTGGTGCTTTTGCAGGATTCTTTGCTCTGCCGAACTGGCTTCTGATGACTCTTGTGATAATTTCGCTTGTTTTGACAATTATGGCACTTGTGAGCTATATACCTGATACATTAAGACAGTTTAAATCGAAGAAAAAAGAGGAAATCAAATGAAACAAATGATGTGCAGCAGATGTCATAAAAGACCTGCAGTTATATTTATTACAAAAATCGAAGGCGACAAATCTACCCCTGAGGGACTCTGTATGAAATGCGCTTCTGAACTTAATATCGGACCTATCAAGCAGATGATGGAAAGTATGGGTATTACTGAAGAAGACCTTGATGCAGCAAACGAACAGCTCGAGAGTATGATGGGTATGATTTCAGACGGAGAATCTGATGATTCTGACGATGATGATGAAGAAGGTTTTAAGGCTGGTGGCGCACAGTCGATGCCTGCAAACTTTCTGAAAAACTTCTTCGGTGGTGCGGTAGCTGACAAAAAAGAAAAAAACGAGGGCTCTGATTCTGACGAAGAGGCTTTTGAGAATAAGAATGATAAAAAGAAAAAAGAAAAAGCTGAAAGAAACCAGAAAAAGAAGCGAAAGTTTCTTAATCTTTACTGTACCGACCTTGTGAGAAAAGCCAAGGATGGCAAAATTGACAGAATCATCGGCAGAGAAAATGAAATTTATCGCGTGACACAGATTCTCTGCAGAAGAACAAAAAACAATCCTTGTCTTATCGGTGAACCCGGTGTTGGTAAAACTGCAATAGCTGAGGGCCTTGCACTGAAGATTGCAGAGGGAGATGTTCCTGCAAAACTTGCAGATAAGGAAATTCATCTTCTTGATATGACTGCTCTTGTTGCCGGAACTCAGTTCAGAGGACAGTTTGAGAGCAGAATCAAAGGTCTTATTGATGAAGTGAAAGCAGAGGGTAACATTATCCTCTTTATTGATGAAGTTCACAATCTTGTTGGCGCAGGGGATGCTGAGGGATCAATGAACGCAGCAAATATTCTCAAACCTGCACTTTCACGCGGTGAAATTCAGATTATAGGAGCTACGACCTTTAATGAATACAGAAAATTTATTGAAAAGGATGCGGCTCTTGAGAGAAGACTTCAGCCTGTAAAGGTTGTAGAGCCTTCAATAGACGATACCTACAAAATGCTTCTCGGTATCAAGAAATATTATGAAGATTTCCATAAAGTTAAAATCAGTGACAGCCTTGTTTACAATGCGGTTATTCTTTCTGAAAGATATATTAATGACAGATTCTTGCCTGACAAGGCGATTGACCTTCTTGATGAAGCGTGTACAAGAGCTAATCTGAGAAATAAGGCTATCAGTGAACTTGAAATTGCTGAAAAGAAAATAGAAAAACTTACTGCTGAAAAGAATGAACTTGAAGAAGTAACTGAAGAACCTGATTTCGAAGCAATTGCAAGACTGAATTCTGAAATATATGTTTGTAAAGAAAAGGTAAAAGACCTTGAACCTCTTGTAGGAGATAATGCAGTTACTCAGGATGATATCGCTAAAGTAATTGAATTGTGGACGGGCATACCTTCCAGCAAGGTTATTGAAAGCGACCTGAGAAAACTTTCGGATATGGAAAAACATCTCAGAGAAAAGGTTATCGGTCAGGATGAGGCTATTGATCTCGTCTGTGCAGCAGTCAGACGCGGTAGAATTCAGCTCAGTCCCAGACGCAGACCATCATCATTCATTTTCGTCGGACCTACCGGTGTAGGCAAAACAGAGCTTGTGAAACAACTTGCAAATGAACTGTTTGATTCACCTGAAACTCTTATCCGTCTTGATATGTCTGAGTTTATGGAAAAACACAGTGTTTCGAGAATTATCGGCTCACCACCCCGATATGTTGGCTACGATGAAGCAGGTCAGCTTACTGAGAAAGTAAGAAGAAAGCCTTATTCTGTTATTCTCCTCGACGAGATTGAAAAAGCTCATCCCGATGTTATGAACATTCTTCTGCAGATTCTTGATGAGGGTAAAATCACTGATTCTCACGGAAGAAATGTCAGCTTTGAAAACACGGTAATTATTATGACATCCAATGCGGGTAGTGAGCGTAAGGAAAGTGCACTTGGCTTTGCGAAAACACATAACGAGGCCAACAAAGAAAAAGCTCTGAAAGCTCTTTCGGATTTCCTTCGTCCTGAGTTTATCGGTAGAGTTGATGAGATTGTTGTGTTTAACGATCTGACAAAGAGTGATTTCGAAAAGATTTCGGTTCTTATGCTTTCTGAACTTATTGATGCTCTTCAGGATAAGGGTATCAGCTTTAAATGGTCAGATGAGGTGCCTGTAAGACTTGCAGAAATGACCGGAGAAAAAAACGGCAGGGGAGCAAGAGACCTGAGAAATGTCATTCGTCGTAATGTTGAGGATAAGATAGCAACAATTATGGTTGAAAAATGTGATATGGCACTTTCTTCTGTTACTCTTTCTGTGGTCGAAGACGAGATCAGAGTTGAAGTTGTATAAATATAATTTTTAGGGAAACTTTTCTCCGTAAAAAACTGTTTTTTTTGAAACCTCCCTTTGGTTTTTCAACGGGAGGTTTTCAAGTCAGTAGCATATTGGTTGTAATTTGTTGTTTTCGGAGAATGTCGAAAATAATTTTGAAAAACCTATTGACATTTCAAACGGTGTGTGGTAAAATAATCAGCGTTGTGAAGACAAACACCTGCGGGTGTAGTTCAATGGTAGAATCCCAGCCTTCCAAGCTGGTCGTGTGGGTTCGATTCCCATCACCCGCTCCATAAGTTAAATACGCGCTTCTAGCTCAGCTGGATAGAGCAACTGCCTTCTAAGCAGTAGGTCAGGAGTTCGAGTCTCTTGAAGCGCGCCACAAAAATCCGTACGCAATAGTGTACGGATTTTTCATTTGTTAAAAATCCCATGCACATAAAATATAAAACTAAAAGATTGGTGTTATAAAAAATTTAAAGTAATAGAAGTTTATGACAGAAGCGTAATTACGGAAAGGTACTTACAAGTTATGAAAAAGGTTATTATAATTGGTTGTCCCGGTAGCGGCAAGACCACTTTCGCAGAGAAACTGCAAAAGTGCACGGATTTGCCTTTGTACTATCTTGATGCTATTTGGCACAAACCTGATAAAACTCATATTTCACGAGATGAATTTGATGAAAGAATTGAAGAGATTTTCACCACATCTGAATGGATAATTGACGGCAATTACAACAGAACTATTGATATAAGGCTTCAACAATGTGATACGGTTTTTCTCTTCGACTTACCAACGGAAGTTTGTTTGCAAGGTGCGATTGACCGTCTCGGAAAAGGAAGATATGATTTGTCGTGGATTGAAAAAGAATTAGACCCTGAATTTGTGGGCTTCATTAAAGAGTTTTCTGAAAAATCTTTACCAACGATATATAATTTAATTGATAAATATAAAGCAGAAAAACAAGTGGTTGTATTTAAATCCAGGGAAGAAGCCGATTCTTTTATAAATGAAATAAGGTGTAAAAAGAAAATCACCAATACATAATGAAAAAGACAATCACATTCACAAAAGGAGATTGTCGATACAAAGAAAATGGTGAATATCTTAAATTAATGAAAAGGATATAAAGTAATGACATTTGAAGAAAGAAAAAAGCAAGTGAAATCTTATTTAGGTAAAAGAGTAGTCATAGGTATAGACAGACCTATCGGTTATGTTCATAAAAAGGAAAACTACTCACTGACATATCCGATAAACTATGGTTATATTCCTGATGTTCTTGGCGGTGATGGCGAAGAGCTTGATGTTTATCTTCTGGGTGTGAATGAACCTGTTTCGGAATATGAATGTGAGATTATAGCAATTGCTCACAGACACAATGATGTTGAAGATAAGCTCATCGGTGCACCTGTTGGTGTGAGGTTTTTAAAAGAAGAAATCGAGATAGCAGTTCACTTTCAGGAACAGTATTATGATACTGAAATAGAGGTTTTATAAACTGATAAATAAAATCTGTGATGGTTGAAAGGATTTAAAAATGCTTGTTTTTATAACAAAAGAACCCATAAACAAGGGTTGGTCGTGTGACAAGAAATATTGCGTTACTACTGCTGACGGGACTAAGTATCTTCTGCGTGTTACACCGCTTGAAAAAAGTGAGAAATGCAAGGATATGTACCTGATGCAAAAAGAGGTTGAAAAGCTGGGAATACCTATGTGCAAATCTATTGAAACAGGTGAGTGTGATGAGGGTGTTTATACTTTACAGACTTGGATTGACGGCAAAGACGCAGAGGAAGTTATTCCGCATCTTGCAGATTCGGAGCAATATGCACTCGGACTTGAAGCAGGTAAAATTCTGAAGAAGATTCACTCAATCCCTGCGCCCGAGGCCCAACCTGATTGGGAACTCCGTTTCAATAAGAAAATGGACAGAAAAATACAGATGTATAATGAATGCCCCATAAATTTTGACGGGGCAGAACATATTATTGATTACATTGAAAATAACAGACATTTACTGAAAAACAGACCTCAGGTTTTTCAGCACGGAGATTATCATATTGGTAATATGATGATTGAAAACGGTAAAATTGTTATCATAGACTTTGATAGATATGATTTCGGCGATCCGTGGGAAGAGTTTAATCGTATTGTATGGTGTGCACAGTCTGTTCCGCTTTTTGCATCAGGCATTGTTAACGGTTATTTTGATGATGAGGTGCCTATGGATTTCTGGCAGCTCCTAGCTCTTTATATCAGCAGCAATATGCTGTCATCAATTCCGTGGGCAATTCCTTTTGGCGAAGATGAGATTCGGACAATGCTGAATCAGGCAAAGGATGTCCTTGAATGGTATGGCAACATGACAAATGTAGTTCCAACCTGGTACATTCGCGGCGTGTAGTCAAATGAGAGGATTTGATTTACAGCATTATTTATGATATAGTTATAACGATACTGTTACGATTGGAGTATTGATAATGGATATTAAAAACCTATTTGATGAAAATGAAAAACCCCTTGATACTTTTCCTGCTAATGGTGGATTTTGTGGAATTCTGAGGAAAATCGGTTGCGTTGGTGACAGTATGTCCTCTGGTGAGTTTGAAGCGATAAATGCTGAGGGCGAAAAAACATACCACGATTATTATGATTTTTCTTGGGGGCAATTTCTCGCCCGTATGACAGGAACGACTGTCTACAACTTTTCAAGAGGAGGTATGACGGCGAAAGAATATTGCGAGAGCTTTGCTGATGAGAACGATTTCTGGAATCCCGACAAAGCTTGTACTGCTTATATTATTGCGTTAGGCGTTAATGATTTAATGAACTGCAATATGCCTATGGGAACAATATCTGACATTGATTTTGAAAATCATGAAAATAATAAGACTACATTTATAGGTTATTATGCTAAAATAATTCAGAAGTATAAAAAAATTCAACCGAATGCGAAATTCTTCTTCCTGACAGTTCCTAATGAAAGCTTCTGGGGTGAAAAGAGATTTGAACATGCAAAAGTTCTTTATAAGTTTGCGGAGATGTTTTCGAACTGTTATGTTTTAGATATAGGAAAATACGGCCCTGTTTTTGATGAAGAGTTCAGAAAGAAATTCTTTTTGGGTGGTCATATGAATCCCTGCGGTTACGCATTTATGGCTCAGATTGTAGCATCATATATTGATTATATCATCCGTCACAATATGGATGATTTTAAGCAAGTTGGATTTATTGGAACGGAATATCAATATAAAGAATAAAAAGTTTAAAAATCTTGAAAAAAGTTTATTTTACTATTGATTTTTCCAATAACTTGTGATATAATTTTACAGCAAAACGCACGCATAGTGATCGGATGGTCTTGTGCATTCAAAAGAATGTGGCTTTTCCGGGATGAACTGTGCGGTGGAAACAGCGGCAAAAACCGCTTTACAAACAAAAGGAGGAAACAAAATGGCAGTAGTATCAATGAAACAGCTTTTGGAAGCAGGTGTTCACTTCGGACATCAGACAAGAAGATGGAACCCCAAAATGTCTCAGTACATTTTCACTGAGCGTAACGGCATTTACATCATTGACCTTCAGAAGACTGTAAAGAAGCTCGAAGAGGCTTATCTCTTCATCCGTGAGGTTGCAGCAAATGACGGCGAAATCCTTTTCGTTGGCACAAAGAAGCAAGCTCAGGACTCAGTTAAGGAAGAAGCAATCCGTTGCGGTATGCCCTATGTTAACGCTCGTTGGCCCGGCGGTATGCTCACAAACTTCAACACAATTCAGAGAAGAATCAAGAGACTTGCTCAGCTCAAAACAATGGAAGCTGACGGTACATTCGATCTTCTTCCCAAGAAAGAAGTTATCAAACTTAACCTTGAAATCGAAAAACTTGAAAAATTCATGGGTGGTATCACAGGTATGAAAAAGCAGCCCGCTGCTATGTTCATCGTTGACCCCAGAAAAGAAAGAATCGCAGTTGCTGAAGCTAAGAAACTTCACATTCCGATCGTTGCTATCGTTGACACAAACTGTGATCCCGACGAAGTTGATTTCGTAATCCCCGGTAATGATGATGCTATCCGTGCAGTTAAACTTATTGCAGGTGCTATGGCTGACGCTGTTATCGAAGGCCGTCAGGGCGAACAGACAGCTCCCGTAGCTGAAGAAGCAGTTGCAGAAGAAGCTGCTGAATAATTTAATTTAAAAAACTACGCTGCCCGAATCCTTTCGGGCAGTAGCAGAATTATAAAAGACTATGTTTTAATAGGAGGATATTATTATGGCATTTACAGCTAAAGATGTACAGGCTCTTCGTGAAAAAACAGGCGCAGGTATGATGGATTGTAAAAAAGCTCTTGTCGCTTCAGACGGAGATATGGATAAGGCAGTTGACTTCCTCAGAGAAAAAGGTCTCGCAGCTGCTGCTAAGAAAGCAAGTCGTGTTGCTGCTGAAGGTACAGTTGCTGCTTACTGTGATGCAACAGCAGGTGCTCTTGTTGAAATTAACTGTGAAACAGACTTCGTTGCAAAGGGTGCTCCTTTCGTAGCTCTCGCAAAGACTGTTGTTGAAACAGTTGTTGCTGCAAAACCCGCTGATGTTGATGCTCTTCTTGCAACAAAGGCTGTTGGTTCAGAAAAAACAGTTGAAGAAGAAGTTCAGGAAGTTTTCCTTGCTCTTCGTGAAAATATGAAAGTTCGTAGATTTGTTCTTGTTGAAGGTCACACAGCAACTTATATTCACGCTGGCGGTACAGTTGGTGTTATCGTTGCTTTTGATACAGACGATGCAACAGCAGCAAAAGACGAATTCACAGCAATGGGTAAAAATGTTGCTATGCAGGTTGCAGCTATGAATCCTGCTTATCTTGATGATGCTTCAGTTCCTGCTGAAGTTCTTGAGAAAGAAAAAGGCATCCTTGTTGCTCAGATGAAAGAAGATCCTAAGATGGCTAACAAGCCCGAACAGGTTCTCACAAAGATTGTTGAAGGCAAAATCGGTAAGTTCTATAAAGAAAACTGCCTTGTTAACCAGGACTTCGTTCGTTCAGATCTCTTTGACGGCACAGTATCAGGTTATGTTGCTTCTGTTGCTAAGGCTCTTGGCGCTGACATCAAGCTTAAGAGTTTCGTTCGTTTTGAAAAAGGCGAAGGCATCCAGAAGAGAGAAGACAACTTTGCTGACGAAGTTGCAGGTATGATGAAATAAGTTTTATTTAAATAAAAACCCTCGGCGTTGTCGGGGGTTTTTTTACAGAAGGACAGGTGAATAAAATGACAAATACAGAAATTCTTGAACAGATCAAAGGCGGATTGATTGTTTCCTGTCAGGCTCTTCCCACTGAGCCTCTTTATGATAGCTATATTATGTCGAAAATGGCTTGGGCAGCATATCTTGGTGGTGCAGTCGGTATCAGAGCAAACACAGTTGTTGACATAAAAGCAATTAAAGAAAAAGTTGATCTTCCCGTAATCGGTATAATTAAAGAAGTTTATGATGACTCCGATGTTTATATTACACCTACCATGAAAGAAGTGGACGCGCTCGTGGAGGTTGGGTGTGAAATTATCGCTGTTGATGCTACAAACAGACTCAGACCGAACGGTGTTACATTTGAAGAATTTTTCAAAGAGGTCAGAGCAAAATATCCGGAGCAGCTTTTTATGGCTGATACTTCATGTTTTGAAGAAGGCAAAATGGCTGAGGAGCTTGGATTTGATCTTATAGGTACAACGATGGCAGGCTACACCCCTTACACAAAAGGCAGAAAGCTTCCGGATGTTGAACTTATTGAAAGATATGTGAAAGAACTTCATACACCTGTTATTGCTGAGGGTGGTATCTGGGTGCCGGATAATCTTAAAGATGTTTATAAAGCAGGTGCATTCAGTGCTGTGTGCGGTACTGCAATTACAAGACCTATGGATATTACAAAGAGATTTGTAAGTGCTTTAGAGGATGTAAAATGAAAATATTAGCTTTCGATATTGGTGGCACTTTTATCAAGTATGCTTTATGTGATGAAAATTTTAATTTATATAATTCTTCAACTATTCCCACGGATGCTTCTTCAGGCGGAAAAAAGCTGATTGATAAGGTTATTGAAATTATTAAAAGTCACGGTGATGTTGACAGGGTGGGAGTTTCTACTGCAGGACAGGTTGACAGTGTCACAGGTACTGTGGTTTACGCTACGGACACTATTCCCGGATACACCGGTACAAAAATCAAAGAACTGATTGAAAATGCTACGGGTATTCCGACTTTTGTAGAAAATGATGTTAACTCGGCTGCACTGGGTGAAGCCTATTTTGGCAAGGGTAAAGGAGAAGAAAACTTTATCTGTCTTACTTATGGCACGGGAATCGGTGGAGCAATCTGGCTTGAAAGGCGTTTATATAAGGGTTCTTTTTGTTCAGCCGGTGAACTGGGTCACATTATCACACACGCAGATGGTGAAGACTGTACTTGCGGTGGAAAGGGTTGCTATGAAAGATATGCGTCAGCAAGTGCTCTCGTCCGAAAAGTGAACGGAATAACGGGAGAAAATCTGGACGGAATCGGAATTTTTAAATCGGAAAATTTCTCAAGATCTGAAATCCGTAATGCTGTTGATTTGTGGATTGATGAAATTGTCACGGGACTCATTACGATTGTGTATACATTTAATCCTTCACTTATTATTCTCGGTGGGGGAATTATGAATGAAGATTATATAATCAGTTCTATAAATAAAAAAATCCAGGACAAACTTATGGACAGTTTCCGTAATGTAAGGATTGTTAATTCATCTCTCGGTAACACCGCAGGTATGTTAGGTGTTGCTTTTGAGGCAAGTAAACTTTAAACAGAAAGCAGATATACTTTATGAAGAGTGATTCTTCTGTGTATCTGCTTTTTCTTCAGTTTATCAAAGATTTTTCACATAATTATTGAAACGTATCGTATTTTGGTGTATAATATAGATTACTGCAATTTAAGGAGGTACAAACAATGAATTTTATAATTAACCCCTCAAAATGGAATAATTCTTTTGCTGTGCCTTCTGAGGTGGTAGACAAACACATTCGTCTGGCGGGTTCAGTTCAGCTTAAAGTTTTATTGTGGATGATGCGTCATTCAGCTGAAGACAAGAATATAGAACAGATGTCTAAAGATATCGGTGTTTCAGTTGCCGATTGTTCAGATGCTCTTACTTTCTGGAGTGAAGTAGGTGTCCTTGTTTCTGCAAATGAGGAAATTGTTATAGAAACAACACCTGAAAAAAATTCTGAAGTTATTGTAGCTGAAACTGTTAAAACGGAGGAAAAGAAAATTCTTCCTGAAATAGAAGTTACTAAACCTTCAGTTGAACAGATTGTTGCCCGTGGTGATGAAAGTGAAGAGGTCAGATTCCTTTTCAATGAGGCTCAGGTGAGACTTGGTAAAACTATCGGTCACGATGGACAGGCTGTTCTCCTTATGATGCATGATGCATATGGGTTGCCCGTTGAGGTTATTGTTACAATTATCGAATACTGCGTATCTGTCGGTAAAACATCAACTTCTTACATAGCAAAAATCGGCAAGGATTGGGGCGAGAGAGAAATTGATACGCTTGAAAAAGCTGATGAGGTTATCTCTCAGCTCAAGGCAGCTGACGAAATGTGGGGCGAATTCAGATTAAGAACAGGTATCTCAACACCAAGACCCACTTCTGCACAGATGAAATATCTCAATCGTTGGAAAAATGAATACGGCTTTACAATGGAAATGATTTATCTTGCGTATGAAGAAACTGCTGATAACATTCAGAAAATAAGTTTCCAGTATATGGATAAAATACTTAAGAATTGGTTTGAAGACGGTTTGAAGACACCTGCTGATGTGTCAAGAGCTAAACAGGAAAGACTCTCTGCAACAGTGGATACACAAGTTAAGAGAGAACCGAAACAGAGAAAAAAATCTTCTTATAATATTGATGAAGTTCTTAAGCAGAATGATGAAACAGAACTCGTTTATAAGAGAAAGGGGGATTAGTCTTATGTCTATGAATAAAGAAATTTATACAAAAGCAAGAAACGAAATTCAAGCAAGACGTGCCGAGGCACAGATGGTGGCAAGACAGAGAAGAGAAGAGTGCAAAAGACTTTATCCTGAAATTGCGAAAGCATACAGAATTATGGCTGAAACAGCGTCCGAATGTGTGAAGGCCCTTGGACTTGGCGGAAAAGCTCAGTCTTTTATAGATGAAATTTCAAAAAAGAACCTGGAAGCTCAGCAGGTTATCAGAGACACTTTGAAAAAGGCAAATCTTCCGGAAGACTATCTTCAGGAAAAATATTCCTGCTCACTCTGTGATGACACAGGATTTGTAGACGGTTTAATGTGTGAGTGTCTCAGAAACACGATGAGACAGATGACATATAATGCACTTTGTGATAAACTTCCGATTGAAAAGTTCAGATTTGATAATTTTTCTCTCGACAATTATTCTGATAAACCTGACGAGAATGGTGTGATTCCCCGTAACAGAATGAGTAGCTTTTTCAGTTACTGTAAAAATTATGCAGAGGATTTTTCAAAAGAATCAGGTAATATACTTATGTTTGGCGACACAGGTCTCGGCAAAACACATTTGTCTCTTGCTATTGCAGGTGTCGCAGCTCAGAAAGGATATTCTGTCATTTATGGTTCTGCTCAGAATCTGATTTCAAATATTGAAAATGAAAAATTTGGCAGAAGTACATCTGTAGGTGCAGAGCAATCAATTCACGAGTGTGATTTGCTTATTATTGATGATTTAGGTGCAGAGTTTTCAACACAATTTACCGTTTCTGCAGTCTACAATATTATCAACACCCGTTTGATGCAGTCGAAGCCTACAATCATCAGCACAAATTTTGATTTTGCAGAAATTGAAGACAGGTATACTCAGCGTGTTGCTTCGAGAATTCTCGGTGATTACACGATTATGAACTTTAAAGGTAAAGATGTCAGAGTTATAAAAAGAAATAAGTAAAGGAAATTTTTATGTCTATTCGTAACAGTAATTCTATACCGCAGAAATCAAAAATCCATACTGCAATCTGGATTTTTTGCAGAACAGCTCTTCTTGTGTGGGGGATAGTCGAGTTTCTTCTCGGAAACTCAGTACAGTTTTTGCAGTCACTTTTTGCTATTGCTTTCACTCACCTTTGGGATATGTTTCAGATGTGGGGAGGTAAATCATTCATAATAAAAGTTCCGTATTATTTGCAAACTGAGCTTAATGTATTTATATGTGTCGGTTGCGTTGTCGGTACTTCACTTAACCTTCACACCGATTTTGAATATATGGATATTGTTCTTCATACTTTTGCTGGAGTTCTTTCACAGAGCTTTATGTTTGAGCTTATTCCTCTTGTGAACGGTAAAAACAGGCAGACAGGTCCGGCTATGCAGGCGATGTTCTCTTTTACGGGCGCAATTGCCATCCTTGTTGGTTGGGAATTTTACGAGTTTACAATGGACAGAATTTACGGTATGTTTATGCAGCGTTCGGATTTATTTACGGAGGTAGGTCTTACAGATACAATGTGGGATCTGATAAACGGTACAATCGGTGCCCTGTGCTCAATGTTTATCCTCGCATTTTCAAAAAACGGAAAGCTTAAAAGGAGAAAAGACAAATGAGTATAGGGAGCATATTAAAAAAAATCAGAGAAGAAAAAGGTCTTACACAGGAACAATTTGCTGATAAAATCGGAGTTAAAAGAACAACATATATTTCTTATGAAACTTCGAAAACAAACCCTGAATTTCCCTTGATTCTGAAAATTTCATCACTGTTCGATATACCGATTGAAGAATTTCTTGAAAATGAAATTCAGCCGAGAATATCGGTGCTTCATGCTCCGGAAGTTATTTATACTCCTGATGGAGCAAATAGTAGCGGCACATCTTCACTTTCATCTGAAGAAAAACTGCTTGTAGCGTATTACAGATGTCTTGAAGAAAATGAAAAA
>JAZQLC010000058.1:0-3298 GCA_045542485.1 Acutalibacteraceae bacterium | reverse complement strand
AGAGTATCTTGCGTAGATAACGCCTATCATATATATTTACCTCCTTTAATTTCTGTAGATATTGTAATTCATATACTTGTTTTTGTTAAATGTGCGGATGCGACTTTTACATCGCACCCGCTGTTTTTTTATACGATTTCTTTTAATTTATCCTAATCCTTGTCCCATTCTTCGAACTCTTTTCTGCCTTGTTCACTTTCAAAGAAGGATACAATATCGTGAAGAAAACATCTGACAAGAGATTCAGCGGCATCCTCTGAAATGAGAACACCGCTGAGATTATCAGGATTAACATTGGTTTCGGGATAATTAATCTTTACTTCATCACCCATAGGCTACCTCCTTATCTCGCATCTCTGTCACGCTGTCGCTGAAGATATCTGTAATAATGTTCACAGGCTTTCAGTACAAAATTTTCAAAGTCTTTATACTTAACCTTGGGAGCAACTTTTTGCAGCTTCTCCATAGATACTTTAAACATAGGCTTCTGATTTGCCTTTTCCTCAGCCAAGATTTCACCTATATTCTCAGGTGTTAAACCTTCCTCTCTGCTGATTGCACGAAGCCTTTGAGCCTGAGATAAGTTAGGAGTAGCATCACATACACGGATTTCTTCAACCAAATCAGCCTGTTCTACTTCGTTTAAATATGAAAGCTCTACTGCAGGGGTAAAGGCTATTCGTTCTTCATCAACAAGTTCAAGAAGTTCAGGAATTAAGTTGTTTAATCTAATATATCTTTGAATTTGTCTCGCACTATCAGTTGCTTTTTCTGCAATTTCTTCATCTGTACGAGAATTTGTGCCAACTTGGCACGAATTTTTAGGTGGTCCTCCTGCCGTCTTCTTCATAGCTTCCGTTTTCATCTTATATGCTCTTGCCTTCTCACTTGGTAATATATGCTCTCTCTGCAAGTTAGCATCTACCATTGCAATAACAGCCTCTTCATAAGTGAGTTCATAAATAAAGGCAGGTATCATTTCAAAGTCTAATTTCTTTGTCGCATAAAACCTTCTGTGACCTGAAATGATTTCATATTCCGTGCCGGATATTTTTCTGACAGTAAGCGGTGTAAGAATACCTCGCTTATTGATGCTGTCAACAAGATTCTGCATTTCCTCATTGTCAATTACCTTGTAAGGATGATTTTCAAAGGGTCGCAAATACTCAATGGGTATTTTATTAGCCCACACATATTCTGTGCGGGCTTTTTGTATTTTGTCATATAAGGTTTCTTTTGTGGGATTGTTTTCTTCAATCTCACGGGGTGTTGCTTTTGATTTTTTTATTAGCCATATTATCGGCTCCTTTCTATTTTACGAATTTTGTTAATTTCTGCCTGATGCTCTTTTTGTAAGAGCTCATATAAATGGGGAGATTTTTCATGAATCTGCTCCGCCTGTTTGAGTTTTTTTCTCAATGGCGTGATTTCTTCTGTAATCTCCTTACGCATAGCCTTGTATATCGCCTTATCTTCGGTAGTGGTTGCTCTACGTTTTTTGTTGTCTGCCTTGCTTCGTTTTTCTTCAAGCTCGGCAATTTTTAACTGTGTTTCTTCAATGGTGATTGTTAAATCATCAGTAGTGTGAATTTGGTTGTCGGTAAGGAAATGATAATCAGCCACATACTGATTAATATCTTTTGCGGCATGTCTCATTTCAGGTGAGATAAGCATTGCATCTGCTATTTCCTTTAATAACTGAAATACCAAGATTATCAGTAAGAACATAGTGTCAACATAAATAACCTCAGGTCTTTTGCCGTGCTCAATGCTGAACTCCAATTTCTTTCGCACCGATTCAAGTGGAAAATATCTGCGTCTTGCATAGAAGAAGTTGTTCCAATCAGCAAGATGGTGCCCGCTGTAATAGGTTTCATTGAATCTTTTCTCTATGCCTTCAACGGTATATCCAAGAGCTTCAACTCTTACGCCTCTTTCCCAATCCTTTGCTTTGATAGTGAATCGTCTGTAATCTACTTCATATCCCATAGTGAAAAGAACTTTTCTAAATTCATCCCAGCTCGTTGCAACAGTAAGACAGATTTCAATATCTTCTCTGAGCATATCTCTGTGAGTTTTCTTGCCTTGCTTATGAAGCCAATATGCTTTCTTGTCACCGCCGTAAAAAGGTGCATTTTCAAGAACTGATTTGCCTCGTTCTTTGCAGATAGCATCAGAAATCTCACGGAGCTTGTAGTGGTCTGAAATGTGATTTTCAAACTTTCTGCCAGTTCTGAATGAAACAGAATTAACTACAAAGTGATTATGCAGGTGGTGATGTTTATCAAGGTGAGTTGTTACAACAATCTCATATTCATCTCCCCACATTTGTTTAGCTGTTTCTACGCCAATACTGTGACATTCTTTAGGTGTTACTTCATTTTCTTTGAAGCTTTGAAACCCGTGATAAGCCACATTCCCGCCAAGCTTTCCGTAATGAAGCTTGGTAGTCATCATATGCTCATAGGCTCGTTGTACAGGACAGTTGATAGCGGACACATAAAGCTTTTCATCGGTTTTCTTATCGTTCTCGGCATATTGCAGAGTTTGGTACAAATCTTCATCAAGATATTTTTTATCCAGGGTTTTATCGGGGTTTTCAGCATACTGAATAACCTCCTTAAGTCGGCTCTTTATGGGCCAGAATCCGGTGGTAGCAATAGGTCATTCGCCTCCTTTTTCGGCGAGAGTATTTCGCTATGAATTTCATCAATGAGAGTGAGCTGCTTTGCTTCGGCTTCGGGTGTCATTTCATTGTTGCAGATTTCACAGAGTTTTTCGTAGAAATTAAAAAAAGCATCAGGCAACACCGTTCTTGGTGCAAATCCCAATGCTCTCTTTGTTACATATTCACTTGTAGACAATCCGCATTCTGAAGCATATCTCTCAATCTTCTTTTTGTTTTCAGGTGTTATCCTGATTTCAAGCCTTTGTGTTTTTGCTTTTGGTGTATTGTTCATTTCACCATTCCTTTCATTAGATTTTAGGGATTAAGGGACCCTAAAAAATTTGGAACTTGCCGTACAAGTTCCCTGCTCGTTACGGTGTAGGACAGACATCTGCAGGATAGATAAGTGCTTCGTCTGTCTTCCTTCACCGCAGATAAGGGCGCCCTTAATCAAGTGTTTTGTGTGGCACCGCAAGTGGTGCCATATTTTTCTATGCCGATAAAAAAACCACCTGCTATGCAGGTGGAATGTACGGACTTTAGTGTCAGGGACAAAAGTAAAGGTGACAAAGAAACTCCATTCTGATATAGTTAAATCGGCTACCAACCGAAAAAACAGAATGGAGGACA
>JAZQLC010000057.1:0-5140 GCA_045542485.1 Acutalibacteraceae bacterium | reverse complement strand
GTTTCTGCTCCTTCTGGTAACTTTGAATATCAGCCGATAAGAGATGCGAAAAAGGTTATCGGTATTGCAGGTGGTAGCGGTATTACTCCCTTTATCTCAATGGCAAACGCTATTGCAGACGGTGATGAGGATTTTGAGCTTACACTTCTTTACGGTAGCCGTAATGTTGATAATATTCTTTTTAAAGAAGAACTTGAAGAGCTTGAACAGAGATGTGACAAAATCAAGGTTGTTCACTTCTTGAGCGACAAATACGCAAAAATCCCAAGAGGTGCAAGAAAAGGCTTCATTGATGCAAAACGCATCAAACAGTTAGCACCCAAGGATGAGCCCTATTCAGTTTTCCTCTGCGGACCTCAGCAGATGTACGAGTTTGTTGACAAAGAGCTTGAGAAGCTTAATCTTCCCAAAAAATATATCCGTCACGAAATGTTCGGTGAATTCCATAATCCCCAGACACAGCCGGATTATCCTGCAGGTGTTCCCGAAGAAGTTACAATCAAGGTTACAATTCAGGATAACACATATACAGTTAAGGGTAAGTCATCAGATTCTGTTATGCAGATTCTTGAGAAGAACGGAATTTCAGCACCGTCCCGCTGCAGAAGCGGTGAATGCGGTTTCTGTCATTCACATCTTCTTTCAGGTGAGGTCTATGTTCCTCAGCACCTTGAATACCGCCGACTTGCAGACTACAAATTCGGTTGTATTCATCCCTGCTGTTCATTCCCTCTGACAGACCTTGAAATCAACGTTCCTCCGGCAAAATAAAATTATAAAAACCTGAAAACTCGGAAAGTTTTCAGGTTTTTTGTTATATTTCAGTTGTTGTTATTCTTTCGATTTCGATTGATTCGGTGTAAATTTTTTCGGGTTCATTTTCATCGAGTACAATCAATCTTCCGCCTCTTTCCTGACCGTATGAGAAATAACCGGCACCGAGAGTCTGATAAAGATGGATTCCGTCAACGCAGATGTGAAAATCGTTTACGTGGTCATGGCCGAAGAATGCGGCAATCATACCACCTGTCTTTTTCCAGCTTTCAAACTGCCTTCTGTGGTCGTTTTCCATACAGGGAGGGCAAGGACATTCCCTGATGCGACCCTCAATGATTTCGTGACCGAATCTGAAGAATTTTCCGTCACGGCTGAAGGTATAATCGTCATTTTCGCTGACTTCCTTAAAGCCGTCAAGGGATTGCTGCACGGGCATATGCTGGAAGAGGATAGAGGGGAGAGGCTTCCCATCGTTGTTTTTCTTCAATTCTTCTGCGCGTTTTTCGTACCATTCAATCTGGTCATCGTGAACGCAATCGTAGGAAAGTCCGCCCTCTGAATTCCTCTGATAATCGTTTGAATCTACAAGCCAGATTGCAAAGGCGTCTTTTTCTCCGTCACTGCTTCTGATTGTGACACAGCAGTTGCCGCAGCCGTAAACATTTTCGTCATTGAGATTTGAACGGCAGTTGGCATATTCCATATATTGCATCATCTGAAACTCTGTGTGAAAACCTTCTTCTCCGTCGTGATTTCCGAAAACAACGCAAAGGGGAATGTTGCGTTCTCTTATGGGCTTTGTGATTTTCTGAATAGTGCTCTGGACATAATCGTATGTAAATTCTTCCCAGTATCCGCTGATGTTGTCGCCGCCGAAAACAACAAGGTCGGGAGAGGTTTTGGCAACAAGCTGCTCTATAACATTCAGCGTTTCTTTGTCACGGCTTTCGGGAATTTCTCTGTTTTCGTCGTCATCCATAATCGGCTCAACATCGTGAATGTCGGTAATGTGTAAGATTCTGAATTTTCCGTCTTTGCCGAATTTAAGGTTTTCAGGTTTTTCTCTTCTGAATTTTGCAGACTGCCATTTGTGAGGTGTTCCCATAGCCGAGAGACAGGGGAGCGTCAGTCCTGAAAGAAAAGCTTTTAAAATTCTGCTCATATTATTTATATCACCTTTCATTTGTTTTGAAATATTATATCATATTTTTAAAAATAAAATCAATAAAAGTATGATTTCTGCAAATACTGAATAAAAAGAAAGGAGTTTTAATATGGTAGAAAAGGATACGATCAGACTTCTCCGTGAATGTGACGCAGGAGTAAAAATGGGAATTTCGTCAATTGACGATGTGTTGAAGTATGTAAAGGACGAAAAGCTGAAGGAGCTTCTCATTGAAAACAAAAACGACCACGATGAGCTGGATGCCGAGTTGCAGATGCTTCTTGCGAAATACAAGGATGAGGGAAAAAATCCCAATCCTGTTGCAAAGGGAATGTCCTGGATTAAAACGAATGTGAAACTTGCGTTCAATGAATCTGACGAGACTATTGCGGAACTGATGACTGACGGCTGCAATATGGGTGTGAAATCCCTGAATCAGTACCTTAATGAATATGAGGCTGCTGACGAAAAGTCAAAGGATATCTGTAAAAAACTTATCAATCTTGAGCAGAGACTTGCAACAGGCATAAGAGGATATCTTTAAATTTGGATTTGTAACGGCATCCGGGTGATGCCGTTATTTTATTTAAAACCACTTGTAATAAATTTCACAATATGATAGAATTAGTTCGTATTTTTATCTGAGAGGTGAAAGCTATGATTAACGCAAAGCTTAAAGGTTACAGGGCAGAGGAAATTGTTTTTGTAAACAAAAGAACAAATGCCAAGCCTATGGAAATCCAGACGAAATATTCATACGGAGTTAAATATACAAACACGGGTACTTGCCGTGGCGAAATGACAGTTGAGGTGCAGGAGAAAACAGAGCCTGAAAAATTCAACATTAAAGTTGTGATGTCAGGTCTTTTTGAATTCAACGATGCACCGAAAGAAGTTCTCCACAAGGAAACCTTCAATGCTCTTTTCCCTTATGTGAGAAGTCTTATCACAACAATCACCGCAAACTCAGGCATTATGCCGATTGTAATTCCTATTATGGACATTGAAAATCAGAGTATCTATAAAATCGAAAAAAATCAGTAAGAGGCAAAAATATGGCATTAACAGAAAAAACAACATCTGAAGAAACCTCAGAGATTCTTGAAAAAATTCCCCGTTGGTTTCCTCTTGATGTAGCAGGAATAATTTATCCTAACGCGCGAAGATACGGTTGGTGTACAACATACCGTTTTGCGTTTATTATGAAAGAAGAGGTTGACCCCGTTCTTCTCAGACAGGCATTGAAAGATATTGCACCGAGATTTCCGTCTTTCTTTGTGAAAATCAAGGCGGGACTTTTCTGGTATTATCTTGAAAGAACAGA
Source organism: Acutalibacteraceae bacterium (assembly GCA_045542485.1). GTDB lineage: Bacteria > Bacillota > Clostridia > Oscillospirales > Acutalibacteraceae > SIG575. The sequence goes on along the minus strand of JAZQLC010000057.1, from coordinate 1,874 downwards.
CGACCTTGACATTGTAGAGGAAGAGGACTACTATCCTTGCAGATATATAGAAACAACCGAAACCACTCTTCCCGCAATAAGAGTTCTCTATTATAAAAACAGAATTTCCATAGAAAATTTCCACTCCGTCGCAGATGGCGGGGCAGCACTTGTGTTCAACAAAACGCTGGTTGCCCGTTATCTGGAGCTTAAAGGTGTGAAAATCACAATTACGGATGATATTGCAGACATAAATGAAAAGCCGAAGAAGTGCGAGATGGAAGACTCTTTCCGTGCAAACTACAAGAAGATGAAGGGTCTGACAAGAAAAGAGGAAACAGCTTATTGCTACAAGGCTCCCACCGTGAAAAATTATTTCAAGGTACTTCACGGTCTTGCACCTGCTGAGGATATCAAGGCGGCAGCTAAGGCGAGAAATATGACAATAACCGAGTTTCTTATGGTTGCTTACCTGTATTCCTTTTATGTCAATGCACCGGACAAGGTGTATAAGCCCATCAAAATTTCAATCCCTGCAAGTCTGAGAGCCCGTTTCGGTTCAGCAACTCTGAGAAACTTTTCTCTTTATACCAATGTAGGCTTCAATCCTAAGGGAAGAACAGATATCACCTTTGATGAAATTTTTGAAATGGTAAAGGGCAAACTTGAAAAGGGTCTCGCAACGGAAGAGCTTCAGAAAATGCTCTGCATAAATGTCCGTGATGCCCAGAATCCAATACTCCGCTTTATTCCCAATATTCTCAAAAAACCGGTTATGCAACTTATTTTTGACCACGCCGGTGAAAATAAATTCACAAGCGGTATGACAAATCTGGGTGTGCAGAAAATGCCTCCGGAGATGTATGAGCATATAGACCGTATGGAATGTCTCCTCGGTCCCAGCCCAACAAAGAAGCTTCTCTGCGCGATGATTACCTATAACAATATCGTTAACATTTCTTTCACGAGCGATTCGGAAAAGACAGATGTTCAGCGTACATTCTTCCGTGTACTCGCAGAAAACGGAGTGCGTATCAGAGTTGAATGTAACTGCACAGACACAGTAAAGGAGGAAAAATAATGCGTTGTAAAGATTGTAATGTAGACCTTGGCGAAAATCTGAAAACCTGTCCTCTCTGTGGTGCAGACGCGTCTGACGAAAAGCCTGTTCTCGAGGGAATGAGCGTTGCGGAATATCCCGTTTACGGTAAACTCAGACCGCTTAAATACTATATAAAGAAAAATGATGTGTATTTCGGCAAATATATGATGTGGGGGATTCTGTTCGCAGCAGCAGTGATTATTATCCTCGCATCTGTATTTGACTGGATGACACTTGCTGTCTATACAATTCTCCCTGCTGTTTTTGCAGTTTCAGCGATAGTTTATCTTGTTACTTCTATGATATCGCCGAAGAACGGAGTGAAAAGCGCCGTTTATCTTATTGCTCTGGCAGTGTTCAATCTGATAATTTCAGGAGCAGGGTATATAATAACGAGAGAAACGGGAACAATATTCTATGCACTCGGTTCTGCAGTGATTGCTCTTCTCGGATTAATGGTTATTGCAGGGAAATATCCCGAGGAAATTGATGCAGAATTAGGCGGCAGATTTCATCACTGATTGCAGTAGAATAAGGGTTTTCCACAGGGTGTTGAAAACTTTCGAAAAAATTTTTTGAAAAATTTTCAAAAAAGTGTTGACAAAACAAAAATGTTGTGTTAATATAACAAGGTCCCTTGCGGGACAGTGCTTACGAACCTTGAAAATTAAACAACGAAAGAAAAGGAACCTTGATAAGAATTTGAGTACGAAAAGTACAAACCAAATCCAGATTTCGGAAACGAAACAAGGAACAGATAACGATAGTCAGTATCGTAACGAGCGATTAAGCT
>JAZQLC010000056.1:0-39857 GCA_045542485.1 Acutalibacteraceae bacterium | reverse complement strand
AGGTGCTGCAATAGTTACTGAAGAAGCATAATTCCACATTAAAAACAACTGAAATTATTCCCGATAAGAAACTGTTTCTTATCGGGGATTTTATTTTTGGTTACAATTCGGTAAAAAATTTCCCAAAAGTATTGCAAAAACTGTGAAAAAAGTACATAATAGTAGTACATAAATAAAAAAGCAGAAGGGAGATATGTGTTACAATGTCTAAAGATACGGAAAACAACACCGCTGTACAGACTGAAAGTAGCGATATTCCACAAGCGGCACAAGGAAGCGTCTACGGAAAAAGGTATGTAGGTGCTAAAGAACTTATCACTCTGTTCGTTACGGGTGAAGTCAACAAATTCAACCTTGACAGCTATCTGTCATACTTTATGCTCAATGTTTTCGGTCTCGATTCAAGAATTATTGCTGCATTCGCTCTTGCAACTCTTGCCTGGGACATCATCAACGACTCAATCTTCGCCTACATAGTGGACAGAACAAGAACGCGTTTCGGTAAATTCAAGCCCTGGGCTTTCGCCACAATAGGACCGTACGCAATAGCCTGTATGTCATTGTGGCTGACTCCTCTGTTTATCGGCGACCAGAACTGGGGTCCCCTTTCGTGGCAGAAAATCACGATTTATTGCGTAATCTCTGTACTGAAAGAAACTATCGGTACTCTTTATAACTGTGCAATCGGCGGACTCAACTCCACCTACACCCCAAGTATCGATGACAAATCTGCTCTTATTGCCCTTGACAACATCGGTGACTTTGAAAAAGTACCCAGCTATGCGATGGTTATTCTTCTTGACCTTGCAGCCGTTGGTGCAATCGGCATTTCTGTTGAGAATGTTTACATCTTTATGGGTGCAGGTACACTCCTCGTTTCATTCCTCGGTATGTTCGTTAGAATCTGCGTTATCAAGGAACGAGTCGTTCAGGTGGAAGAAAAGCCAAAGCTTATCGACGGTCTGAGAAACTTCTTCGGCAACAGACTTCAGGTGCTCCTTACCCTTTCAAACATCCTTTCAGCCTTCGGTAACGTGAGCGGTCCTTTCTCAAATATGTTCTGGCTCGACGTTATGGGCTCAGCCTCACTTAAAGTCATCACAGGTATCCCCGCATCACCTCTCACATATATCTCATATATGTATCTTCCCAAGCTGAGAAAGAAATTCTCAATGAAAACCTTGTGGTACATTTCCCGTGCAGTACCTCAGATTGGCTGGATTATTGTTTTCGCCATCGGCTTCAACAACCTTGACAATCTGTGGATTATGATTCCCGGAATTATGTTCCACGAAATGTGTATCTCCTCTGTTTACTCAATCGGTAAGGTTATTCCTCAGCTTATGGAGCAGGAAATCATCGACTACGGCGAATGGAAGACAGGTAAAAGAACAGAAGCTATGACGGGCTTCATTTCAAGCCTTGCAACAAAAATCGTTTCAGAAATCCAGAACGCTGTTTCAACTGCAGTTGTTTCATTCATCGGCTATGAAGCAGGTATCGGCACTGTGCAGTCAATGAGAACAAAACAGGCAATCTTCGCTATGTACTCAGTTGTCCCCATCGTTCTCGGTGCATTCTCTTACATTCCTATGATTTTCTACAATCTGGATGATAAAACAAAGACAATTATGTACCACGAGCTGACTGAAAGACGAAACAACATCATCAAAAAGTCTCAGGAACACGTTTTTGATGATGCAGTCAAAGTAACAGAAGAAGTATAAAAGTCTGATAAAAAACAAGCACTCCGAAGGAAACGCCCGGCGAAACCTCGGAGTGCTTACTTTTATGAAATTATGAAGACATCACAGCCGTGCTTTTGCGTTACTGATATTATTCTGCTTTCCTCATAGCTTTCGTCCGTCCAGCAGTTGAGAATGCTGTATTTTTCTTTCTTATCAACATTCACATCAGACAAAGCCGTAAGAGCGTCTATATCAATCTTCACATTTTTAGTACGGGAGGTTGTGTTGAAAACGCATACGGCAACGCGTCTTTTATCAAGAGGCTTTACGAGCACATCCACACCGCATTTTTTAGAAAGACCTCTGACTTTTCTGCAAGGAATTCCCAGAATATCCTGATTGATTGAAATAAGGTTTCTGTTGGTAAGGATTCTGTAAATCTTGCTGTCAGTGTCGGCTGTCCCGTCAGATTTTATAAATTTCCTTACATCGTTTCCGAGAATCAGCGGTGCACACATCATACACCACAGTGAAAAGTGGCTCTTGTTTTCTTCATAAGTCAATTTGCCGTTGCCCACTTCAAGCATATCAGGGTCATTCCAGGCGCCCACAGATGCGTATTTACTCAGCCTTACAGTAAATTTATACAAAGCGTAAACACTCGCCCAGGTAGGCATAATATCAGGCGTTGTTCTCCAGAGATTACCTGCCTCTGCACCCCATTCCCAGGGCTTATTCCGTCCCCATTCGCAGATTGAAAAAACAATCTTCTTTTCAGGGACTGAATTTTTTTCTGCGTATTCTCTTGTTGCCCTTTTCAGTTCATTTCCCATAAGCTTATACTGGAAGAATGCACTGTCCTGCTTTGAGACGATTGGGTTAAAGACTCTGATGCTGTTCTCCCCTGCTTCGAGCTCAACTTCAAGCTGAAATCTGTGTTCAGGAGTATAATGATTCAGAGAAGGCGTATCAAGATAATATTCTTTATCCGAATTCACGGAAATCACAAGAAATCTTCTTTCCTTTTTTGCTTTGCCGACAGTTAAAGTAAGCACATATTTTCCTGCTTTTTCTGCAACAATTCCGCTGAATTCTGCACTGCCTTCGTTAGCGTCAAGACCTGCTATGCAGTAACCGCCCTCAATATTTTTTTCGCTTACAAGCCTGGCTTTGCCGCTTAAGGTTGCTTTTTCAGCTACAGCCTCGTAAAACTCCTTGCCGTATTTTTCACCGATGCTGATTTTACCGATATAGGGGGCAGTTGTAGGCACAGGTACATTGTGGCAGAAGTCGTATTTAAAATACTCCACTCCCCACTCCGCAAAAGTATCAGCGTCAATGCTCTCTTTTCCTAAAGATGCAGGATAATCTTCACAGGTATGTGTTCCGTTTGAAGAATAGATGCCAAGCTTCAATCCGAGAGAGTTAACATATTCATTAAGCTTCTTTATACCTGAAGGAAAAGTAATAAAATCCGCCTGCAACTTTCCGTTTTCATCTCTTGAAGAATTCTGCCAGCAGTCATCGATATTCACATATCTGTATCCTGCTTCTGCAAGACCGCTTTCTTTCATCGCAACAGCTATTTCTTTTATAAGGTCTTCATTTATTTTGTATTTAAAAAGATTCCAGCTTGACCAACCCATAGGCGGAGTAAGAGCAACGCCGTTACCGTATTTTTCTTTCACTTCACTGTTAAGCCTGAAAGAACGCAGAAACTTTTTCACTGCGCACACAGGACAATATTTAACTCTCATATCTGTCACCCTTTCATTTTAACAAAAACCGTCTGTTACGATTCAGTGCAACAGACGGCTAAAATATAAAGCAAGTATCTTATTTCTTCATTTCAATCATATCACGGTAAGAAATAAGTTCGATGCCGTGAGCATTGAGGTGCTGTTCTGTTTTGGGGTCTTTCATAATCTGATATTCCCACACTCTGTCGCGCCATCTGCCTGTGATGCCCTTGATTTCATCGCACTCAACAGAGGGGTGAACATAAGTTTCACTGAAACCGTTGGGGATTTTCACAAGGTCCTCAAGGAACATTTCACGGTATCTTTCATAGCTTGTTCTCATCTCGTCATTCCATTTGGGGAAAATGAGATAGTCAGGCATAATAACATTGTTTTTCTTACCAAGATAATCGCAGATTTTACAAGCGATTGTATAGAGGAAGTAGGGTGTGCCTTCGGGGCATTCTGTTTTAAGAGGCTTTCTGCACATTCTGAATGCGTAACCGAGTTCACCGCAAAGCTTCATTGTCATAGGAAGAAGCTTGAAGTTACCACCCTCGATGCCGTAGAGAGAACCCATATGGTTGTCCAGATGTGAGGGCTTCATACCCATACTTTCAGCGAGTTTTACCTGAGCGAGAATTTCTTCTCTTGCCTCGTTAAGGTCTGCATGTTTTGCGAAATCATCACATTCAGGCCACATAAATCCCTTTTCGTTCTTAAGGGAAGGAAGGTCTGTGATGGGGCCCCAGTTGTAGTTTGCCCATTCGCTTGTTGTTGTAAGATGAACACCGATTGCATACTGAGGATTGTCAATTGAGAACTGAACTGCCTCTTTTGCAAATTTGCAGGGCATCATAATTGTTGAGGATTTAAGTCTACCTGCTTTGAAGAGGTCCATAACAGCCTCGTTTGCTGCTCCGCACATTCCGAAGTCGTCAGCGTTGATAATTAAATATTTGTCTGCCACTTGTCATTACTCCCCTATTTAATAGTTGATATATAAATTTTACCATATAGCGCGGAAGAATTAGTTAACAGATTGTTAATAATATATAGCTTTGCCCTTATTCACTGAGAATATTTTCAAAAAAAATACATCTCGCCCGGGGCGAAAATGTTATTGCAATAAAACTGACTATATGTTACAATAAATCCGTGAAATCTTCAGGATAGGAGGATTTGTTATGGAGTCTTTTGACATAGAGATTTATGACGAGGTTTACGAGGGTGATAAGCCTTATGTTTTCATCAGCTATGCCCACGCTGACGAGGAAAAACGCCGTGAAATTGTAGACCTGCTCAGTGCTCACGGAGTCCGTTACTGGTACGACAACGGTCTTCATCATTCTGATGACTTTAATCTGGAAATTGCTGAGCATCTTGAAAAAGCAACGGCTTGTCTGTTACTTCTTTCACCTATTTCCGCCGAATCGACCTATGTAAAAAATGAGTTGAATTTTGCCAACACTCATCATGTCCCGATCCGTACTCTTCTTCTTGAAGAATTCACTATGCCTCTTGATATTGAGTTGATGATAAGTCGCTCTCATTATCTCAGAATGGACAAGTCATCCTATATGCAGCAGCTTATTCTGGACTTACCTGCGGAAGTTTTTGAGGGTAACACACCCACAAGGCTGAATTTCAAAGATAAAAAGAAACTGCGTTCCAAAAAGAGAAAACAAAAAAAGGTCAGCACAAAGAAAAAGTCAGCAGGGTCATTTTTCAAAAAACTGCTCATCGTAATCGCTGTCCTCCTGGTTGTTTTTGCAGCTCTTACAATTATGGAAGAGTCAGGCATTTTTGGTGGCTCTGACCCGTCACCGGTGATAACACTTTCCCGTGATGCAACAATTCCCGATTTCGCTGATTTTGCAACGGGATACGCAACAAAAAACTCCGACGAAACCGACAATGAAAAAGGCACACGCGAAATAAAATATGTGTTTGATTCAGGTAACGCCGACGCGATTTTAAAGGAATACATAGAACTGCTGAAAGACAATTATAATTTTTCACCTATCTATGACGGCGTCAGACAGAACTGGTATGTTTTCGAATACAGGGGTAAAAACAGGCCTGACGGGTTTGAGCTTTATTTCGGAGACGGTGAAAATCAACAGGCTTACAGCGGAATCAATCTTTCCTTGTTCCTGAGCGAGAAAGACGGAAAGAAATGGGTTCAGCTTTATGTAAACAGCGAAATCAAAATTGAATCCACAGACAAAAGAACAACATTTGCCAAGCGTGTGTGCGTTCCTGATTTTTCAGAATTCGCAAAGGGATATGCAACATATGTGGAAACCATACCCCACGAAGACCTGGGTACGCAGGAAATTATTTACGAGTTTGATTACAATACAAACAATGCAGTTCTGGATGAATATATCGCTTTGTTAGAAAACAGTTATAATTATTCCCCGATCCATACGGGCGTACGAGACGGCTGGTTCGCTTTCGAGTATACGGGCAGCGGTGAAGTTACAGCTTTCGAATTACATTTCCCGAATAATGAAGACCTGAAATATAACGGCATTCATTATTCCCTGTGCACATATGCCGAAAACGGAAAAAGAATGTTACAGATTTATATGAGCGATGAAATTGAAATCATCAACAACGGCGAAAGATATTAATTCATAAAATCTGCAAGATAGGAGATTTTCTTATGGATTCATCCACTAATTCTTTGGGCACTGATATATATGACGAGGTTTACGAAGGAAACGAGCCTTATGTTTTCATCAGCTATGCCCACGGTGACAAGGAAAAATACAATGAGATTGTAGACCTGCTCAGGTCACACAAAGTCCGTTTCTGGTACGATAACGATCTTCATTCCGGTGACGATTGGCTGAAAATAATTTCAGAACATGTAAAGAAAGCAACCGTTTTTTTACTGCTGCTTTCTGAAAAATCAGCAAACTCAAAATATGTAAAGGATGAATTGAATTACGCAAAAAACAATAATATTCCTATTCACATATTGCAGCTTGAAGATTTTGAAATCCCGTCAGATGTGGAGATGATGATAGGGCGTATTCATCGGATAATGGCAGAAGGAGACTATAAAAAAGGGCTTATACGGTCTTTGCCTGAAAAAGTTTTTTATGTAGCCGATGCTTCCCCTGAAGAATCAGAACACCCTGACCCGAGTGAAAAAACAAACACTCCAAAAAATAATAGTAAAAATTTCCTTAAGCGATTATATAATGACAAAGTCTCTTTATATCGTGTAATGCTATTTGTAACGAGTGTACTACTTATGGCAGTGTCAATAGTTATATTATGGAAAACAGGTTATATAAACAAATTCATATCTTTATTTAATCCATCTGCTGACACGGCATATTCAGAGAAAGCATCTTTCCCCGATTTGCTTGATTTTTCAAACGGTTTTGCAAAAATTGTATCTGATGAAACTGACAATGAAGAGAATGTACGGAAAATAATATATGAATTCAGAACTGAAAAATACACTAAAATCATATCCGAATATATCAGCTTAATAATGAGAGATTATAACTATTCAACAATTCATCAGGATAGTGAAAATCTTTGGTACACATTTAAATATAATGGCAACAATAGTGTGGATGGATTTAAATTGACTTTTGATTCTCAAGAACACAATGACATTAATCTTTCTTTACGGTTGTACAATGAAGATAATAAATTTTATTTAAGAATCTTTGTAAATGCTGAAATAGAGATGGAATCCACTGAGAAGCGAACAAGCCTTGCGTGGACACATATTCCTGATTTCAGTAAATACGCCGCCATCGGACCGGAGAAAAAAACAATAACCAACAGAGGAAAATACTCCTACATTTTTTCTTTTGAAAAAAACAGTTATTCATTTGATTATGTGCAAAAAATTGCAACAGATTATATCACCCTCCTCACAACATCGTATGATTTTGAAAAAAGCGGAGGAAAAGCTTTGGGCAGCAATCTGGATTGGTTTTATTGGTTTAAATATACGGGAACCAATGCTATCACCACTTACCAAGAAACATTGAATTACGATGAAACAAAGCTGTCCGATTATAGCCTTTCAATACGCATATATGAAGAAAACGATACTATTATAGTCAGAATCTTAACTGCACCCGAAATTGCATTTGTTGACAACGGCGAAAGATATTAATTCACAAAACTTAACACCCCAAGGACCAAATCCTTGGGGTGTGTTTTTGTCTGTACTTATTTTCAGATTCTCATCAGATGAAGAAGAGTGCTCCTAAACCGATAAGTGAGAAGAATGAGAGAATTGAGAGGATGAATGAGACGATGTTCGTTGCGATGATGAAACCTGCACCAACCTTGATGGGCATTGTGTTTTCTGCCTCGTTGATGTCCTGCCACTGAAGATAAACATCAGCGCCCTCTACATAGAATGAGTCATCTTTCACTTTATCCTTACTGTCAACCTGCTTGAATCCGCATTCAAGAAGTCCCTCAACGAAAAGGTTTGCCATTTGCTCACTCTTGAGTGTGAGTCTGCCCACCATTCTCAACTCGTCAGCAGGTTCTTCGATTCTCAGATGACCGTCTTTGAAGCCTGTGCACCACCAATAGTCCCCGTAGGGTCTTGTGAACTCTCTTGTGTATGAACCGTCAAGCTCCTGATGATAAAGTGTCATTTCCATCTTTACCCAATCCTCTTCGGAAGGACACTCGTAGAATGTGAAGATATTGTCAGGCTCTTCGTTGTGCGACTTGTTGTAGATGCCGATTTCTGAGCCGTAGAATATAAGTCCGTACTGACCCTTCCAGAGCTGAATCATCCAGTCCTTGCCCTCGTACTCGAAGAAAACTCTTACATAGTCATATTCCAGAAGAATATAGGGTGCTGCAATATCGTAAAGGGGACCGTAGCCGAAATTGTACTGCCACGCTTCCTTGTCGTTTGTGTAGTAATAGTCGTCAATGTAGCTGTACTGATATGAAAGGACCTGATATTTTTCAAGAAGGTCTTTAATAAGATTTGAGCTTGTGACAACATTAAGTGCGTAGTCGGCGCTGAGCTTTTCACCGTTTACCTCGCACGATGCAGTGATGATTGCTCTGCCTGCCGATTTGCCTCTTACCTTGCCTTTTTCATTGACAGTTGCAACCTTTTCGTCAGAAGATGTCCATGTGATGACAGGTGTTTCGTCAACTCCCGTAACAACTGCGTGGAGCTGAATTCTTCTGCCCTTTGTTACTGACAGATGGTCACTGGAGATTGTGATAGCAGGTTTTTCGTTTTCATCTTCTGCAGGTTCTGAAGAAACTGCGTCTCTTCCCCTCATTCTGTCAATAAGGTCAAACGCAGGAGCCTGAGTGCCGTTCTGCTCTTCATTCACTGCGGCAGTAACTGCAAAAACAGAACTACTTGCGATAAACAGCGCAAAAAAGAAAGCCATTAATTTAGTAGAAAACTTTTTCAAATTGAAAAATCCCCTTTCTTTTAACATTAAACCAAATATTACCATATTATATGCATAAAATCAAGATATTATTTGTTAAAAATCCAAGAGAGCCCTGCACTTTATTGTAGGAACAACTTGTCCGTATATCTCTGCAGACCGCAGAAAAGTGTAAACTTTTTATTAAGATTCGGAATTTTTTCTGAAAATCCAACCCTTTTCCGTGGAAAAACGCTTTTGTTTTCCCTATTTATGAAAGGAGTTTTTTATGAGTGAAAACAAAAGATATTATTGGCTTAAGTTAAAGAAAGATTTTTTTGACGGGAAGATGATTAAAATTCTGCGTACATTTGAGAAAGGCGACAAGCTTATTCTCATTTTTCTCAAGCTTGAACTCTTCTCTCTGGAAAACGACGGCTACATATACTATGAGCATATGCTCCCCACCTTTGAGCAGGAATTATCCGTTGCCATTGATGAAGATGCTTCCCTTGTGAAAGAGGCGTTTGGTGTTCTTCTCAGATTCGGGGCAATTAAAAAAGTAGACGAAAACAAATACTACATTTCTGCCCTTGAGGACTGCATAGGGTCGGAAACAAATGCTGCACAGAGAATGAGAAAGAAAAGACAGAATTCCGAATTAACGAACGAACAATGTTCGCTTTCAGGTGAACATTGTTCACCAGAGATAGAGATAGAGATAGAGAAAGAGAAAGAGAAAGATATAGAGAAAGAGCTATATCAAGAGAAGAAAAGAGGCGCCTCCTCTTTTCCTGCCGAGAAAAAAAGAGGAGGTTATAAAACGCAACGCAATTATTATTCTAAAAATAACGGTGAAAGATTCAACAAGTACGCCGACATCGAGGATGAAATCAATTCTCAGGAATTAGTTTATGTACCGGTCAGCGAACGCAAAAAGCTTACACAAGAGGAATAGTCCAGTTGTAGTCTGTGTACCAGACACCTGCTGAATAACTTCTGCCACGGATGATGACTTCATCCTCATAAACTTCAAAGTTGAAGCCCGTACCGTTGGCGATTCTGCCTCTCAGAGTCAGATACATATATCCGGGGAGGTTTACACTGTGGAACGAGCCGTCAGATTCAACGCTCACATATCCGTATGTATCCTCATAGCCCTCGTGGTTGAATCCGCTGTGGATGTGACCTGAAAGAAGAAATACATTCTCGTATGACTTGAGAATTTCTTCAACTCTCGCAGACTGATCACCTATTCCGCCGTCATCAGGCTCAGGCTCATCGTCACCCCAGGTTTCGGGAAGACCGTGGCTTTCGTTGATGGGCCAATGGCTGATAACAAAGATGGGAAGTGCGTCTTCCGATGCCTTTTCCATTTCGTCGGACAACCACTGAAGCTGTTCGTCGCTCATATATGCAGATGTTCTGTCTGTTTCACTTGCAAGAACGATGAATGTGTAGCCGTTGACCTTTGTTGAATAGTATTCGTGTTCAATTTCTCTGTCTGCGATTTCCTTGTTGTACTTAATGAAAAGTGTTCTGGCAAGGTCGTATTTGTCGTCCTCTGTCCAGGTGTCGTGATTTCCCTGAGCGAGAATAATATTTTTCGCAGGAGTATAGGGTGAGAAAGCCTCTTTCAGCATTTCCCATTCAGCCTCTTCGCCGTGGTCAGTAAGGTCACCCGTAAGAACAAGGGCATCAAGAGGATAAGTAAAATTCTCAAAATCCTCAAGAGCGAATCTGAGCATATCTCTTCTTGCAGTTTCTTCTGTCATATGAGTGTCGGAAATGGACGCGAAGAACAACTTGCAGTCATCCTTAATAGGAGTTGTGTCGGCTGTGAAATCGCCGAAAACACCTGAAAAACAGAAGCTGAGCACTGACATTATCACTGCCACGAGACCTTTTATAAATGAAAACATTTATTACACCATCCTTTTGTTTTTCTTTATATTATCAGAAAAGAAATATTTTTTCAAGATAAAATTCCAAGAAAGTAATTTACATATTTTCTTACCCCTGCGTAGAAGCTGTTCCACTTTTCAGCGCAGATGCTGACCTCTTCGACAGGTATTTCAGGCTTGTCTTCTGCAGAAGAGTCAAAGACAAATGCAAATCTTCCGCCCGGTGCAACATCACCGTTTGTGTAGAAATCCATAACATCATCTTCCTGCATATTGTCAGACCACTTGAAATTGAAACGGACATTTTCATCTGTCAGACCGAGAATATGTCTGGGCACTGAAAGCTGAAGAACATTGTCGGAAACTGCGATTTCGCCCTTACCCGCTTCTTCAAAATTCCATCCGCCTGATGATTTTTCAATAGTTACAGATGTGCCGTCAGGTGAATTTCTGCCGATTACGAACTCAAAGCCCTCCCAATTGGGTGAAACGCCCGAGAAATCCGTGTCGATGAAAAGGCGCATCCAGGCATTGTCTGAAGACGGGGTAAGAGTGTCAGCTGTTTCAACATAGAAATAAACATTTTCACTGTCATAGGCAACCTTACATCTTACAATATCATTACGCATTGTGTTATTGGTGTAATGAGTGCCCATCCATCCGTCATTATCACGCACTTTTGTAGAGCCCGTGTAGTGGTAATAATCAGGTCTGACGCTGTCCCACTGGCTGATGTGACCGCTGATGTCAATTGTCTTTTCAGCATCTGTGCCGGGAAGACTGTCCGTACCCTTGAAGCGCCTTACATTTTCCACAAGCTGATAGTAGAAATGGTCCTTCAGCACACCCTTCGAGGGCTCGATGTCACGGCTGTATTCGGGGCTGAACTGGTCAGGGAAAGCATTCTCCGTTCCGTTCCACTCATCGAATCGCCCTGCAATCCACTCATTAAAGCCTGTTATGAAGATGAATGAGGGGTCTTTTTCAATGGCGTAATCCCACTGTTGCTGAAAATTCACGCCGTAAAGGTAAGCGTTTTCCGTCTGACTGTTTACTGTAATTTCCTGACCTGCATATGTGTATGTGTAGGAATAGTCTCCCTCTGCGTAGGCTCTGCCCTGAACGGTGCCGTCGGGACAGTTCATAGCGTTAAGACCGTTTTCGTTGGCATTCTGTGCAACCGATACGCAAATCTGCTCAACTGAGCCGTCTGCTCTTTTGCCGAAGAGAGTCTGAGGATAGTCTGAACACCATCCCCAGGTGTCAGAAAAGTATGATGTGTCTGACGCAAAGTATGTGGATTCGTTTCCGCGGAAAGTAAAGAAATCAAGGATTTCTCTGTCTGTCTTGTCAAATATGTTAAGGCATCTCTGCTTTGCCATAACGAGAGGTTTGCCCTCCCAGAGGAAATACAGGTCCTTGTATCTTCCTTTGGAATAAACATCGTTATAAAGCTGTCTGAGCTGAGTACGCGCCTCTTCTCTGCCTGTAAAATTGAGAATAAAGGCAATCTGAGGCACATCAACGCCATCTTCCTTTGCCTCAGACCAGACTCTGAAAAGCGTTTCATAGCCCTCAGAGAAGGTATGTGTGCCGTTCGTGGAGTCGAAAATCACCACATCTATGTCAGCGTCGGCAAGAAGCTCTGCGTGTTTTCTGAGAACATATTCGTCAAGGTCTGAATAGAAACCGTAGAGAGGCTCGTCCCAGAAGTAGGGTCTGCCACTGTATGTACCTCCCCAGGCAGGATGGTTGAAATCATTGAGAGCCTCGGGGAAAGCATCAAGAACACTGCCCGTTGTGATGGGGGCTGTGTCGGCAGTCCAGGGATAATGCCATATCCAATAGAACATTCCCACAAATTTCTCCTGCCTTTTTCCTGCAGTGAGGGAATTGTCGGAAAGGGTTCTACCGAGACCGTCAACGGCTGTCCACGTAGAAGGCTTAATCTGTTCTGCTGAGACAGAAAGAGTGAATGCACCCATCACAAAAATGAGTGCGAGAATTAACGACAGTAATTTTTTTAACATAATTTATCACCCCAGAAGAAAATCTGAAACAAGCATCAGCGCAAATCCTACGAGAAGAGCATATGTTGCACCCCGTTGACTTCCGTGAGCGTGTGTTTCGGGAATCATTTCATCGCTGATAACATAGAGCATTGTGCCACCTGCAAAGGCAAGTGCAAAGGGAAGCAGAGCCGACGCAAGATTCACTGCGAAATAGCCGAGAAGCGTACCCACTACTTCGATAACACCTGTAATGAGTGCTGCCACAAAGGTCCTCTTTGTGCTGACACCTGCTGCAAGCATCGGACCGATAATCACCATACCCTCAGGGATATTCTGCAGTGCGATACCACCTGCAATAAGAAGAGCCTGAGACGAGTCGCCCGTACCGAAAGAAACACCTGCCGCGATGCCCTCGGGAAGATTATGGATTGCAATCGCAGTAACGAAAAGAAGCACCTTGCTCAGCCTTTCGTTGTTTTCGTGTTTTTCGTCGTCAACACCTGCAAGTTTGTGCATATGAGGGACAAGCTTGTCGATAAGGTTAAGGCATACGGCACCTGCGAAAATTCCTGCAACAGTGATGACGATTGCATATTTTCCGCCGTAATCAAGTGACGGCACAATAAGTCCCAGCACGGCAGCCGCAAGCATAACACCTGCTGCAAAGGAAAGGACAATGTCGCTGAATGCGTGGGAGATTTTTTTGAAGATAAAGCCCAGAATTGTTCCCACCAGTGTGGCTCCGCCGACGCCGAGAGCCGTAAGAAATACCATTTCCATTTTACCACCCTAATTCCTTGAGAAGAGCCTGACAGCCCTCGAAAATATCATCGTATGTTGTCCTGAAATCCCCCGTATACCAAGGGTCAGCCACATCTCCCCCACGGGAAGTGAGAGTCATAAGACGCCTTACCTTTTCGTCCTTGTCACTCCCGAAAATACGGAGAATATTTCTGTAATTCATACTGTCCATACAAAGGAACATATCGTATTTTTCATAGTCATCTTTTTTAAGCTGAACAGCTTCTTTGCCATCACAGGAAATGCCGTGTTTTTTCAGCTCAGCCTTTGCGGGAGGATAAACGGGATTGCCTCTTCCTCCCCATATTTCTTCCGTGCTTGTGGCAGAAGAGGAAATGAAAAATTCGTTCTCAATCCCCTTTTTCTTCACCATATCTTTCAGAATAAACTCTGCCATAGGACTTCTGCAGATGTTCCCGTGGCAGACGAACATAATTTTAATCATACTTTCACAACCCTTTATAGCTCTGCAAAATCTGACACTATTATTATATCATAATCTTAAATTATTGTCACTATCATTTTGCATCGGAATCAGAGGCGTGTGTGTTTTTTCAGAACAACCGTACTTCTGAAATGAATTCACCGACTTGAAAGATATGATTTTTGTGTGATATAATAATTCAGAGAAATAAAGTTGTGGAGGCGGTTGTATGAAAAAACTTTTATCAATTTTAACTTGCGTATTTCTTATGCTTTCCTTTACATCTTGTGAAAGTATGTCTGTGTCAAACAAAAAATATAATGAAATATCAGACTATGTTTTAGAGAATATGGACACTATTTCTCCCGAAAAAGAAACAGAGTTTTTTGATTATGAAACCACCAGGCTGAGTATTGGCGGTGTTTATTACGGATACTATTACACATCTGACAACGAAGTTACTGTTCCGGATTTTTATTCAGGCGGAAATTTAGGTGAACAGTATGAGGGTGATGGTGGCATATATTTTGGCAAACCAAACAATGGTACAGACTGGTGTTTTATAAAAAAGATAACTGATAATTGGTATTACTATGAATTACATTGGGCATAAAGTAAAAATACTACGGTGTCAATAACTTCCCATTTGCTGAGTTAATCCTGTTTTCGGAAACAAAAGTCAGAACCTCCTGCTGAGTCGGAGGCTTGAATAAGCCCTGAAAGGGGCGTTATAGCGACAAGTATCTGAAAACGCACTGTTAATTCTTTCACTTGCCCTACTACCGCAAATATGATAAAAGCCCTCCTTGTGTAAAGGAGGGTGGCAGCCGTAGGCTGACGGGAGGATTGTGCTACAACGACAATCCCTCAGTCAAAACCGTTGGTTTTGACAGCTCCCTTTACACAAGGGAGCCACCTCTGCAGCGGGACTTGGTATAGCCAGAGCCTTTTATCCACAGGCAGAGCCGTTGGTTGTTATGTCACAAAATGAGCCGTCCGAGTGTAAATATCCGGACGGCTTTTCAGTTTAAAAGCATAGAGGAAGTGTGTTTTATTGAGTGGTGTATGACAGCTTGTTTTCTTTTGCATATTCTTCAGCAAAGCTACCTGAGGGACATTTGACGGTAAGCTTTCTGCAGTATCTTAATGCGTCTTCACCAATTTTTCTCACACTGGAGGGAAGTGTGACTGACTCCAGATCTGAGCAGCTGTAAAATACCCTTTCGCCGATTTCTTCCACGCCCTCAGGGACAGTGACCGATTTGATATTATCGCACCAGAAAAAAGCACTGTCACGGATTTTCCTGACACTGTCAGAAATTATGACTTTTCTGAGACATCTGCAGTTGAAGAAAAGCAGTTTTTCTATAACGGTAACGCCCTTGGGTATTCTCACGGCAGACAGCAGCCAACAATCTCTGAAAGCACTTTCTCCGATGCTTCTGACACTGTCGGGGATTCTGACGGCAACAAGACTCTGATTTCCTGCAAAAGCCTCTTTGCCGATTTCTGTGACACCGTCAGGAATTGTGTAGTCTCTGTCTTTAAATTTCCGCGGGAAGAAGATAAGCTTTGTTTTGTCCTTACTGAAAAGTACACCGTCTTCATCGGTTGTGTATACGGGATTATTTTCGTCTACGATAAAATTACTGCATTCGTACAAGGTTCCCGTCTCAATTTCCGTGACGGTTTCGGGAATAATGAGATTTTCAATTTTCGTGCTCTTGGCAAACGCACTTTTTCTGATAGCCACAACGGGAGACTTGCCTACACGACTCGGGATTTCAACAGTTTTCTCTGTGCCCTTGTAACGGGTAACTGCAACGCCACCCTCCACCTTGGTAAGTGAAAAAATCTTTTTCCACTCTGCGGCAGTTTTTTCCCTGAGACCCATTTCTTTTTCAAACTTTTCGTTTTCATACTTTTCTCTGGCATCGCTTGAAAAGCTTCTGTTTTTGTAATCAAGCAGAAACGCAGTCACATTCACTGACTCCGTGCTCATTGAGAGACATTCGTCAATTTCATCCAAGGAGATTTTTTTGAAAAGGGAAAACAAGGCTTCCATACATTCACCGTCATCCCTCTCAACGGCTGCGGCTATAATCGGTTTCTTGTTGGCCTTAATTTTTCTGTTTACAAAGTTGTTTTCTCTGCACAGAACGGGATATTGCCTGAGGAAAGCTGTCATCACAATCATTTTCTTTTCCGTTTCGTAAAAGTAATTCCAGACTGTCTCCAGCGCCGTACCCTCAAAGCCCTCAACCTCTGACGGAAGAACAAAATCCGTGATTGACGGGGTTAAAATAAAGGCGTTACACACAATTTCTTTAAGGGATTTGGGGAAAGTTACCGATTTCAGTCCGCAGACAGAAAAGGCATTCATTCCGATGCTTGTAACACTGTCAGGGATTTCAATTGACGAAAGGTCCGTGCATCGGCAGAATGTGCGTTCTGATATTTCACCGATTTTTCCCTGAATACTGACTGATGCAAGTCTGCTGCAGCCGAAAAAAGCAGCAACACCTATATGCATAACACCGGGAGGGATAATGACAGACTTAAGGCTTGTACATCCGCTGAAAGCCAATTCGCCGATACCTGCCACACTGTTGGGAATAGTGAGCGCCTTAAGGGCTGAGCAGTTTGAAAATGTCTCCGCTCTTACAGTGTTGACTCCCTGAGGAATATTGATTGATGAAAGCCTTGAACAGCTTCTGAACGCGCCCTTGCCGATGAATCTGACGCTGTCGGGGAGCGTAATTGATGTGAGATATTCGCAGGAAGCAAAGGCATTATCTCCGATATGTGTAACATTTCCTTCTAATGTAACTGACTCAAGATATGTACAGCCAAAAAATGCATTCGCTTCTATTTTTGTAACCTTTTCCGGAATTTTAATCTCCTCGAAGAAAGTACATCTTTTAAAGGCATTCTCGCCGATTGAAGTAACGCTGTGGGGAATGATGATTTCTCTGAGATTTCTGCAGCCGCAGAATGTACCCTCACCAATCTGCGTAACGCCCTCGGGAACAGCAGTCTCCCTGAGACTTTCGCATCCCAAAAAAGCTCTCTCGCCGATAAAAGTAACACTGTGGGGAGAAACGAAGGATTTAAGTTTTACGCAATCCATAAACGCTTCTCTGCCGATAGTTTCAAGATTACGGGGAACGGTGATTGCTGCAAGATTTCTGCATTTTGCGAATGCTTTTTCGCCGATAGAAGTAACACTGTCGGGAATCGTGACAGACGAAAGCTTCATATTGAAAAGGAAAGCCTTGTCGCCGATATGCGTAACGCCGTCGGGAATTTCAACTTCCTTTTCTCTGCCCGTGTACTTGATAAGCACACCATTCACAATCAGAAAATCCTTGATGTTTTTCATACCTCTTTCCACCCTTCTCCCTGAATCGTAATAAAATTATATCATTGTTTTTCAACAAATCTCAAGTCTTTTTTCAGGGAATAAATTATAAAATTATGTAGTATACCACCATTTATAAACAGGGGCAGAAACAATTTTTCGCAAGATTCCCGTACTTTCACTGGTTTTTATTTTATTACCCTCTGAATAAGCCCTGAAAGGGCGTTATACCCACAAGCATCTGAAGACGCACTGAAAATTCTTTCACTTGCCCTGCTACCGCAAATATGATAAAAGCCCTCCTTGTGTAAAGGAGGGTGGCAGCCGTAGGCTGACGGGAGGATTGTGTTATAACGACAATCCCTCAGTCAAAACCGTTGGTTTTGACAGCTCCCTTTACACAAGGGAGCCACTGCGGCGGCGGGACTTGGTATAGCCAAAGCTTTTTCTAACGGCAGAGACGGTGGTTGTGATGTCACAAAACAAAAAACCGGACTGCTTATGCAATCCGGCTTTCGTTTTTTATTCACTGATTATGCCTGTTCAGGAGCGCCTACGGGACAAGCATCTGCACAGCTGCCGCAATCGATACAAGCATCTGCGTCGATAACATACTTATCTGCGCCTTCAGAGATAGCCTCTACGGGACATTCACCTGCACATGCGCCACAAGAAATGCATTCGTCATTAATGATATAAGCCATTGTTCGTAACCTCCCTTTTCGTTTATAAACCTATTCTATCACATATTTTTTAAAAATCAAGTATTTTTTTAAAAGTTTATACATTTAAAGAATCTGGTATAAAATAATCCATTTAGTTTTCTATATCCTTGAGTGCTTCAAGCTCGGCTTTGTCAACCTTGATTCTGCCGTCTTTTATGACTTTCACATCGCGTCTGTTATAGCTCTGAGGTGCTGCACCGGGTCTTCTGTCAAGATTTACCTTAAGTGTTCCCTTGAGAAGATTTGTTTCAACAACCGTACCTCTGCCCTCGTCTGTTTCAACAATTGCGCCCACCTTGGGAGTTACCTTCAGAAGATGCTCATAAGCCTCCTGCTCATATTTCAGGCAACACATAAGTCTGCCACAGGTACCGCTGATTTTGGCGGGATTGAGTGAAAGCCCCTGTTCCTTTGCCATTTTGATTGAAACGGGCTGGAAGTCGCCAAGAAAGCTTGAACAGCAGAGAGGTCTGCCGCACATACCGAGACCGCCCAGCATCTTTGACTCATCTCTCACGCCAATCTGACGAAGCTCTATTCTTGTTCTGAAAACAGAAGCCAGGTCTTTTACAAGCTCTCTGAAATCCACTCTGCCGTCTGAGGTGAAGTAGAAGAGAATCTTGCTGTTGTCAAAGGTGTATTCAACATCAACAAGCTTCATATCAAGGTTGTGCTTTTTGATTCTGTCAAGACAGATTCCGAAAGCCTTTTCTTCTTTTTCCTTATTTTTTCTGACTGTTTCAAGGTCTTCCTTTGTGGCGATTCTGATGAGCTTTTTAAGGGGATGAACGATTTCCTCGTCCGCAATCTCCCTGTTCTCAGCAGCAACCTCGCCGCACTCGATACCTCTTGCAGTCTCCACGATTACCTTATCGAATTTTTTAAGCTGTTTTCCGTCAGGGTCAAAGAAATAGACCTTGCCCACATCCTTGAATCTGACACCGATTACCTCAGCCATATTTTTTTCCTCCGGGATATTATTTTAATCGGCTTGAAAGCCGTGCTAAAAGCAGATTGTGATTTGCATAATGTTCAATGCCGCTGACAGAATCGCTGACAACCTCCATAGCTTTTACGATTTTTTCAGATGTCATTCCACCTGCTATAAGAGACGCTGTTTCTCTGTTCTGCGACATCAGGGACTGTGCCCCGCTTTTTATTACAAGGGAATCCCTTAAAATCAGTATAACCTCTTCAAGAGATAATTTCAAGAGGTCTTTGTCTTTTTCAAAGGCTCCCAGTGTTTTCATCATTTCGATTTCGCTGTCGGACAAAATTGCCTTTGCGATTTTTTCTGCGCTTTCGTATGCTTTTTCAAGCTTTTTGCTTGTGACACTGTCGTCGGTCAGGTCACCCATCCTGAACGCTGCGCACCGTGATTTCACCGTCTCAAGAAGCATAGCCTTATCTTCACACTCCAGGATGAAATTCACATATGAGGGAGGCTCCTCCAGAACTTTCAGAAATGCGTTCATAGCAGTTTCGTTCATTCTGTGGGCTGCCGTGATGATATATACCTTTTTCTCCGCCTCGTTGGGCACAACATATGCGTCTGCGCGTACACGCCTTATGTCCTCCACCGAAACGGTTTTTGATTTGTTTGTGCCCTCAACCTTTTTTATGTCCACATGGGATTCACTTTCGGCCTTAAGGCAGTTTGCACATTTGCCACAGGGTCTCAGTGATTTTTCACTTTCCGTGCAGACAAGGGCTTTTGAGAGAGTGTGGGCAAAGGAAAGACGCGTACTCTCGTTTGCACCCTCTAAAATTATGGCGTGAGGAAGCCTTCCGCTGTCAAAAGCAGATGATATAAGGTCTTTGAATTTCAGGTCATATTCTCTGTTTTCAAAATTCATTCCTTACCGCCCAATACTTTCAGATTTCTTTTTATAACCTTTTCTCCGCGCCATTCAAAGGCTCTTCCCTCGATGGGAGTTTCCTCTTCAACAGACGGATTAAAGCTTTCAATAAATTCTTTTATTGTTGTTTTTTCCGCCTTTATGTTGTAGGGACACGCTTTCTGACATTCATCGCAACCCCACGCGCAGTTAAGGCGTTTCATCATTTCTTTATACTCTTCGGCTATTTCCCCTTTTTTCTGACTGATGTGAGAAAGGCATTTTTCCTTATCGAAGGCCTTCGCCCTCAGCACACCCGTAGGACAAGCGTCTCTGCACCTGCCGCAATCGGGACAAGAAAGGATTTCTCTGTCCCGGCAGGGAATTTCAAGGTCGGTGATAATCTCGCCGATAAACACCCAGGAGCCGTATTTTTCATTTATGAAAAGACCGTTTCTTCCCCTCATTCCCAGACCTGATTTAGCTGCCGCAAAAACCTCGGGCACGGGAGAATTATCGGAAAAGTAAACAAAATTATTCTGCGGAAACTCTTCCTTTAATTTTTCTGAAATTCGGGAAAGATATTTTCCTGCCACAGTGTGATAGTCGCTCACTGCGGCGTAACGCGAAACATTCAGATTTTCATATGCATCCTCACCGAGATAATAGGGAAAGAGGATTGTGATTACTGTCTTTGCATTTTCGGGAAGCCTTGATTTTGCTCTGCAATCAATGAGCCTGTCCTGAAAAATACTGAAGGGCGCAAAGCCGAAAAACTCACAGTAAGCTTTCAGAATTTTTTCCGCTTTTTCCATTACGCCACCTGCTGACCGAGAGCAATCATAACGGGCATTGTAATTACGCTCATAAAGCTTACCATCGCCACAACCTTTGAGGCTGCAGGTGCATCCTTATCGTACTTGGCGGCAAACATAACAGTGTTGTTCGCGCTCGGTGCAGAGCTTGAAAGGATGAGCGCAGGAACAAGTGCTCCCGTAACGCCGAAAAGCTTGAAAAGTCCCAGCATACAACCGGGAAGAACAATCAGCTTCAGCAGTGCCGTCAGATATATTCTCTTATCGCTGAACATTGTTTTAAGGTCCGTATTGGCAAGGTATGTGCCGAAGAAAATCATAGCGAGAGGTGTGTTGAGCGACGCTATGTAATCAACGGGCTTTCCGATGATTTCGGGAAGTCTTATGCCGAAGATAAAAAGGGGAAGTCCCAGAAGCACTGCAATTGTACCGGGATTGAGAAGAAGCTTCTTCGCGTCAAATTTCTTCTCCCCTGTCATTACCATTATACCGTGGGTGAACGAACTGATGTTGAACACCATAACAACAACGGAGCAGTAGAAAACACCCTCTGCACCTAAAACTGCGTTTGCAAGAGGCAGTGCCATATATCCTACATTTCCGTAGTTTGATGCAAATTTGTAAATACAGTTATCTGCCTTTGACTTGTCTCTGAAAAAGGGAAGTGCAATCAGCGCTCCCACAACCTGAAGAGCTACTGCAAAAACAAAAGCAAGTAAAAGCTTTTTGAAATTTTCAGGTGTGTTGTCCATAGACATAAAGGCTGTGATGATAACTGCAGGTGTGATTATATAGAAGAGAAGGTCGTTTGAAAGTCTTGCAGTTTTTTCCTTGAAAAGTCCTACCTTATCGCAGATAAATCCCACTGCAACGAGAATATAGAGAATGCCGACCTGTTTGGCAGCTATTGCAAGATTTTCTAAAAACAACTTATTTTTCCTCCCGGATTATTTTTTCGGATTCTTTCTGAGTCATATTTCTGATTTTCGGTGACAGTACAAAGAAATCAACAAAAAGGAAGCTGAATACCGCAAAGAAGATGTCAACAACTTCAAGGGGATAACCGATTTTGCCCATAAGCGCAAGTTCATTGTAGCTTCCTGTAAACTGAACGGCGATTTCGGGAACTGACACAACTGCTGCCAGCATTCCTGCAATAATACCGTAGGCAACAACCTTGTAGGCAATACCTCTGTTGTTGACCTGAGATGTAAGCTGCGCAAGATACATAAAGAACATCATTATAAATGCAATCATAAACAGCTCAAGGAAAAGCTTTGAAACATTCATAAAGCTGATTGTTTTTGTAAAGCGCTGTATCATCCTGAATGTTGCCCAGAAGAAAGGACAAAGTGAGAAAAATCTGAACTTTGTCAGCTTCACATTTTTACCCAGAAAACGCAGCACAAGAAGAACAAAAAACACAATTGAAAGGAATGCAAAAGCTCCCTCCAGAAGTGTGGGCATAGCACCCGATTTCATAAGGTAAGAAAGTTTTGTCTGTCCGTCGTGAAAATAAGGGTTATAAGCTGCTGCCATATTGTTATACTGACCGATTTTGCTCACGGCACAGTAAGCAAGGCTGAGGGCAAAGGCACCTGAAAGGGCTGCAAGAGCCACATTCTTCTTACGGGGGAATTTATCCTGAGGTGCTTTACCTGCAAGAAGGCAGATTACGAAAACTGCCACTGCCGTTACACCTAAAACGCCGTAAAGGAGAGGTGTTGTAAAGCTTTCCTCGGTGAAGAAGCCTGTTTCAAAATCAACAAGGCCGCCGAAATACTGATAAAATCTCAAAGCAAGGGCAATTACCGTACCCGCTGCACCGACTTTCACAGCAGTTTTAATCTTAAGATTCTGGACACTGCCTTTAATTTTCATAAAATCAATCCTTTATCTCTGTTCTCTGGGAATGTAAATTCCTGATGAAACACCATCTGATTCTTTTCTTTCTTCAAGAGAAACATATTCTCTTGTGTGTGCTACGCTCTTGTAAGCAGGACGAATGATTCTGTTTGCCGTTGTCATTTCCTCGATTCTGTGAGCAGACCAACCTGCCACACGAGCCACTGCAAACATAGGTGTAAACAAGTCTACGGGGATTTTAAGCATCTCGTAGATAAGACCTGAGTACATATCAACATTTGCACAAAGAGGCTTTTTAACGCCCTTGACAGAAGCAAAAACCTCAGGTGAGAGAGCCTCAATGCGTGAAATCATATTGAAACGCTCTTCGTATTCCGTACCCTTTGCGAACTGCTCAGCCTTCTCCTTGAGAAGAACCGCTCTGGGGTCAGAGAGTGTGTAGATTGCGTGACCCATACCGTAGATAAGACCTGAGCCGTCACCCGCTTCTTTATTGATAATCTTTTTAAGGTAGTCTGCGATTTCGCCGTCTGATGTGTGATTCTTCACATTGTCGTAGATTTCCGCAATCATCTGATGAGCCTTGATGTTTGCACCGCCGTGACGGGGACCCTTAAGTGAGCCGATTGCAGCAGCGATTGATGAATATGTATCTGTGCCCGAAGAAGAGAGAACTCTCGTTGTGAAGGTGGAGTTGTTACCGCCGCCGTGCTCAGCGTGGATGCACAGGCAAAGGTCCAGAAGCTTTGCTTCCTCGTCCGTGAAATTTCTGTCAGCTCTTGTGAAACGGAGAATCGTCTCAGCAGTTGAATGCTCAACCTTGGGCTGGTGAATGTACATACTTTTTTTGTAATAAGTTCTTCTCTTGACCTGATATGCATATGTCATAATAGACGGAAGCTGTGCCACAAGATGGATGCACTGTCTGAGCATATTCATAACGCTTGTGTCATCAGGATTTGAATCGTATGAATAGAGAGCAAGAACGCTTCTTGCCATTTTGTTCATAATGTCGGGTGAGGGTGCTTTCATAATCATATCCTCGATGAAATCATCGGGAAGCTCACGGCACATAGCGAGAGTTGACCTGAACATTTCAAGCTGTTCCTTTGTGGGAAGTGAGCCGAAAATGAGCAGCCACACAATCTCCTCAAAGCCGAAACGATTTTCTGCCTGACAGTTTCTGACAAGGTCCACCATATCGTAGCCACGGTAAGTGAGTCTGCCTTCCTTGGGAATCCTTTCGCCGTCGTTTATATAATAACCCTCAACGCTGCAAATCTGTGTAAGACCTGCCATAACACCTGTACCGTCTGAGTTACGCAGCCCTTTCTTAACACCGTATTTGCTGAAATCACCCGTTGCAATACGGTTATTTTTTTCAAGCTCCTTACATAAGCTTTCCATAGAGCTGTCATCAATATATTCAATGTATGTTGTTGACATATTATCGCTCCTCTCTGTTTTTTACATAGTTACTCAATATAAATATTACTCTATATTTTACTATATTTATACCATAAAAGTCAAGAAAAAAGGATGGTTGATTTATATGAGATTTACGCTGTTTTTGAGCCTGTGCTTGGCACTTTCAATGATTTTTACTCCCGTTATACCTTTCACGGGCAAGCCTGCAGAAAAATCAGTATTTTCAGAGACGGAAAAAGAAGAAAAGGAAAAGACAATAACCCTTTACAGGACAAAGACAAAGAAGACGGAAAAGCTTACTCTCACAGAATACCTGACGGGGGTTATCTCGGCTGAAATCTCACCTCTGTATCCTGAAGAAGCAATCAAGGCTCAGGTGGTTGCAGCCCACACCTATGCCCTTTACAAAGAAAAGGAGGGCGAAGCTCTCACCGACGACTACACGCGCCATCAGGGATATATTTCCCCTGACGAAGCAAAGAAAAAATGGGGCGACAAGTATGACCTGTATACGGAAAAAATCACCTCCTGCGTGAAAGAGGTGAAGAATAAGGTTATAACATATGACGGTGAAATAATTCTCCCTGCTTTCTTTGCGCTCTGCTCGGGAAAGACGGAAAATTCAGGGGACATCTGGGAAGAAAGCCTCCCCTACCTTGTGTCCGTCACAAGCGAGGGCGACAAGCTCTCCCCTGACCTTGTTTCAGAAAAAACAGTAAGCCGTCAGGAATTTGAAGATTTCGCAGGTATAGACCTCCCGGAAACCCCCGTATTTTCTCTTGATTGCACCGAAGCGGGTGCAGTAAAGACTCTCACTGTCAACGGTAAAGCCTTTGACGGGGACAAGGTGCAGAAAGCCTTTTCCCTTAAATCAAACAATTTCTCCCTGACCTACGCAGATGAAAAATTCACCTTCACTGTCTGTGGCTACGGTCACGGAGTAGGAATGAGTCAGTACGGAGCCGATTTTATGGCACGGCAAGGGGCAGATTACACCGAAATTCTGAAGCATTATTATACGGGAGTTGAAATTGAAAACTACTGAAATTTACGCAATCGAAAACAGAAAACCAACCTTGTATGCTTATTTTAATTCCATTATGTCATCATAAGAAAAAAGTCAGTGAAACAACTTGACTTAAAATAGATATTTATGTAAAATTTCAGGTAGGATGCATCAAAAAAGGGAGGGAGAAAATGAAAAGAACAAAAGAGCTTTGTGCAGGTGCACTCATTTGCGCCCTCATATGCGTAAGTGCTTTCATAAAAATCCCCTCACCTCTCCTGCCAATCACTCTCCAGACACTTTTTGTAAGTCTTGCAGGACTTCTTCTGGGCGGAAAGAAAGGCGCTCTCTGCGTGGGAGTTTATGTTTTTATGGGACTTCTGGGACTTCCCGTTTTTGCCGAGGGCGGAGGACTCGCCTATGTGCTGAAGCCCTCTTTCGGATATATTATCGGCTTTGTTTTTTCTGCGCTTATCACGGGTTTCCTCGCAGAAAGGAAAACAAATCTCAGACACTTCATTCTCTCCTCTTTTGCAGGAATGACGGCAGTTTACATTTTCGGACTTATCTATTATTACCTTATCGGCACATTCTATCTTGGCAGTGTACCCGAAATCAGAGACCTTTTCGTCTACTGCTTCCTCATCACCCTACCCGGAGATATACTGATGTGTATCATCGCATCGGTTGTGGGAGTTAGAGTAAAAAAGGTTATAAAATAAGGCTCTTCCGTAACATAAGGAAGAGCCTCTTTTTATGATAATTCTACCCAGAGAAAAAACATCAATGGCAGAAGAGCCACTAGTGCACCTAAGACTATCCATACTATTGCGCTGACGGATACCTTACGCTCTGCCACGAATTTTCTCGGATTCTTTTCGTTTATGAAGATTGTGTACTGACTGCCGATATATCGGCTTTCAATAAGCTTCTGTGTAACTCCGAGGCTTGACTTTGTATAGTAGTCCTTACCCTCGTACCGATAGCTGTATGTATGAAAAAGCACCCAGCCTTTGCCGTAACGCTCCTTTGATGTTTCCATAAAAAATGCTTCGACGGACTTTTTGCAGCTGAAAATTTTCACAATTTCCAGCACACCTTTGCTGATTAACAATAAACCTGTGGCAAATATTGCGAGAATTATATAGTTAATCATTTTTTTACCTCCTTTGTTTTACGGTATGAGCAACATCAGAAGACCTATAAATGAAAGAACAAGGGAAATAATTTCCTTTTTCGACGGCTTTTCGGGAGTGAAGAAGCCAAGCGCCGTTGATACAATCATCACACCGCCCGTTACCATAGGATACTGTACGGACGCAGGGACATTTGCAAGAGCGATAAGCAGAAGATAGTTTGCAATTTTGTTGAGAAGTCCACATCCCACAAGAGACGGGACAGATTTTTTCACGGGCATTCTGATTTTCTTCAGATTGAAGAGCATTATTGCCCCTGTCAGCACAACTATCATTATTGCCGTAAGCAGAGAATAACCTGCGGCACTTGTTTTTGCCTGACTGCTTTCCTGAAAAATCTTTGAAAGCACTCCTGACATTCCGTTGAAAACAAAAATTCCTGCATAATAAATGAAGCCTTTTTTGCTCTGTCCCTTTCTGAATGTGCAGAAAAGAGCAGCAGTTACAATAATGAAACAGAGAATTTTTCCGACTGTCAGTTTTTCTTCATAGAAGAGAATCCCTGCGAAAAAGGGAAGAAGCATTCCGCCAAGCATTGAGAAAATTGAATAAAGTGACAGATTTATCTTTGAAAGTGCCTTCTGTCCGCAGACGATACAGGCAATCATATTAACTGCAGTGACAACCGAAATAAAGAGAGTGTACAGCGTAAACTCAAATTTAAATGAATTTATCGCCCACAGCACCGGGACACTTGCAAGAGTTGAGAAAAAAGTGAAAACCGTGGAGACTAAAAAGTCACTGCCGTTTTTCTTCTGATAGTCATTGTTGAGAAAAAACTGAAAGCCGAACATCACGACGGCTGCAATAATCATTCCGTAATACAAGAACCGCACTTCCTTTCAAAATAATTCTATCACAGACGCCAATATTTTTCAATGTGTTGATATGATAATTTTTTTGTGATATAATAACTGAAAACAGTGCAGAAATGAGGTGCAGTATGAAAAAGAAATTCCGTCTTTCAACGACGCAAATGGTTATGCTCAGTTTTATACTGGTAATTCTTCTCGGAAGCATTCTCCTCGCTCTGCCCGTAAGCTCAAAAAACGGTGTTGCCGTGCCGTATGTTGACGCCCTTTTCACTGCCACAACTGCCACCTGTGTAACGGGTCTTGTAACATTACCCACTGTCAGCACCTGGAGTACATTCGGCCATATTGTGATACTTCTGCTGATTCAGGCAGGCGGTCTGGGAATCGTCACCATTATGTCGGGAGTTATGATTACTCTCCACAAAAAGATGGGGCTTTCTGACAGACTTCTCATTCAGGACGCATTCAATCTTACCTCTCTTTCGGGAGTTGTGAAATTTGTAAAAAAGGTTTTCATCGGCACATTTATCGTTGAGGGTGCAGGTGCACTTCTCTATATGACGGTTTTTGTACCCGATTTCGGCGCAAGGGGCATCTGGATTTCCGTTTTCAATGCAGTTTCTGCATTCTGCAACGCAGGTATCGACATCATCGCAGAGGACAGCCTTTGCTCATATGCCACAAATCCCGTCATTAACCTTGTCACCTCTGCCCTGATTATTTCGGGCGGTATAGGTTACATCGTCTGGTGGGATATTATCAGAGTTTCAAAAATAAAAACAAAAAGAAAGTTTGCAAGGCTCACTCTCCACAGCAAAATCGCTCTTTCGGCAACGGCAGTTTTCCTTCTGGCAGGTGCCGTGCTCACATTCATCTTTGAATATTCAAACCCTCTGACCATAGGCAATCTTTCACTTTTCGATAAAATTCAGGTGTCTTTTTTCCAGTCCGTTACAACAAGAACGGCAGGTTTTGCCACAGTGCCTCAGGAAAACCTCACTAATGCAGCATCTCTTGTGTCGCTGCTTCTGATGTTTATCGGCGGCTCACCCGTGAGCACTGCAGGTGGCGTGAAAACAGTTACCTTTGCAGTAATTTTCGCCTCTGCCCTTTCGGCAGTGCTGGGCAGAAACGATGTTTCTCTCTTTTCAAGAAGTCTGAAAAAAGAAACCGTCAGCAAAGCTGCGGCAGTTGTGGGAATGTCGTTCATCATTATGTTCTCCTCAACTCTTCTGCTCTCGGCAGTGACAGACGCAAGTCTCCTTGACATTCTCTACGAAACCGTCAGCGCAACGGCAACAGTAGGTCTGACACGAAATCTCACTTCCACTCTGAATATGGCAGGTAAAATTACAATTATATGCACAATGTATTTCGGCAGAGTAGGTCCTATTTCTCTTGCAGTTGCCTTTGCAAAGAAAAGAGAAATTCCAAATATAATCAAAAATCCCACTGAGGAAATAAGTGTAGGGTAGGTAATAAAAAATGAAAATCAATCTTACTTATGCAGTTTTTGGTCTTGGCAGATACGGTCTCGCCCTTGCAAAGGAATTGTCTTCATCAGGTGCAGAAGTCCTTGCAGTTGACATTAACGAAAAGGTTGTAAATGACGCGTCGGAGTTTCTCCCCTATTGCAAATGCGCCGATGTTACTGACGACGATGTTATAAAGCAGCTTGGCATTTCAAATGTGGACACCGTTATCATCGCTATGGCAAGTCGCCTTGAAGAAAGCGTACTCGCTACAATGCTCTGCAAGGAAGCGAAGGTGGGGCAGATTATCGTCAAATGCGCCAACGAAACGCACAAGAAAATTCTTGAACAGGTGGGCGCCACAAAGGTTGTTTTCCCCGAGCACGAATCAGGTATACGCCTTGCAAAAAATCTGCTTTCTGCTGATTTCATCGACATCATCGAGCTTTCCCAGGATGTTTCAATGTTTGAGATGAACGTGAGAGACGAGTGGGTTGGCAAAAATCTTGTTGAGCTTGACCTGAGAAGAAAATACGGCATCAATGTTGTGGCCCTCTGCACAAAGGATGAGGTCACAACTCAGGTGAACCCCACAATGTCCCTTGAAAAGGATATGAAAATGATTGTGGTTGCAAACGGCGAAAAGATTAAAAAGTTAAGATAACGCTGAGCTCCCATAAGGCAGTATTTCTTTAAAATGTGAACTCGCGTTACAATAATAAGTTAAAAAACACCGATACGCTCTCGCGTATCGGTGTTTTTCTGTTAACTTAAATTTTATTTTGCAGGAGAGTCTTCAATTGAGATAAGACCGTTGAATACACCTACATATGCGTGGCCGTTGGGGCCGATTGTGATGGGACCGTAAGAGTTGTTCCAGTTATTACCGCAGCCTGTGAATACCTTGTAGAGTGTTTCACCTGTTCTGAAATCAACTGCTGTGAAGTACCATGCAACTGCACTGTCGGGAATTTCGTCATTCTTAACTCTTGTGTAGAGATAGAGAATACCGTTTTCTGTTGACATCTTGGGAACAACTGTTGCAGAAGCTTCTTCACTGTGCCATGCAAGTTCAAGCTTTGTGCAGTTATAGTTCATATCAAGTCTTGTAACGCCGGGTTCACTTGTGGGGTCTGTTACAAGGAAACCTGCACCTGTTTCTGAATAGTTGTTTTCGATGATGAATGAACGGCCGTAAGCTACGATTGAGTTTTCACTTACTGATTTGCCTTCTGTGAAGAGAGGATACTGGTCAACAACTTCACCTGTGTCGCGGTCGTAAACCACGATGTTTACTTTGCCGTCAGCGTTGTCTGTGATAGCACAGAGTCTTCTTACGCCAATCTGAACAGCGTCTTCGCCTTCCTTATCGTAAACGGGAACATCAAGGAGAGTGGGAGTTGTACCTGAACCCTGGTTGATAGCACCGGGCTTGAGTGTTGTTCCTCTGTCATAAACAGTTCTCCATGTGTAAACGGGAGTTCCGTCAGCACCGATTTCGAAACGGTACATAGCTGTATCAGAAACGATGTAGATACCGTCCTCTGAAATTGCAAATGTGTTCTGGATTTCTTCGCCTTCAAGTCTTGTCATATGAACTTTTTCTGTTTCAGCATCAATGTAGCCGATTTCACCGGGACGTGTGAGGAACCAGATGTTGCCCTCGTAGTCAGGCATAGCGTCTGTAAGGTGAGAGCCTTCGGGAAGATAACCGTCAACATTCCATTCTTTTTCGATTTTCCATTCAGGTTTGCCTGAAGATTCGTCGATGTAATAAATCTGGATGATGTTGTCTGAGTTACCGATGATAGGTCTGTCGCCTTCAAGCAGATGACAGTAAGCACCGCCTGATGTATCAGAAGAAATTGCGCTGAAGTTGAATGTCTTGATAGCTTCAACTGTTGAGGGACGCTGGGGAAGTCTTGTCTCAGCGAGAATTTCAAGTGTGTCAGCGTCGATGAGAAGAAGACGGAAGCCTACTACGTTACCGCTGATGCACATAATTCTGCCCTGTGAGTCAAACATAAGAGTAGCAACAAGGCCGCCGAAAACATTCATTGAACGGGATTTAACAACGGGGTTGATGCCGAGAGGGCCCATATAATCGTATGTATCTGTGTTGTAGCCGTTACCGTGCATACCGTTTGTGCCTTCGGGAGCAAGGTAAGGATGCTGAGGAATGGGAAGATTGCCTTCGTCCTCAAGGGGGTTAGCAACTGCTGCTTCGCCGTAGAATGCGGGACATTTTTTAGCAGCCAGAGGCTGACGGATCTGACCGCCGGGGCTTAAGAACAGCATAAGGAATGCTGAAAGAGCAGTCAGGATTTTTAACAAGATTGGGTTCATTTTCGTAGTCTCCTTTTCCGGATTTTTTCAATAATACTTTCGCATTCAGTATCGTTTTAATTATAACTTCTCACAAGAAAAAATGCAATAATATGATAAAAAAAACACCCGTAGAAAATATACGGGTGTTTTTGTTAAAAATTACCTAAATAATTCGTTAAGCGAAAATTGATACGATAAGGTCGATGGGAAGAATGAATGCAAGGCCTCTTACGAGATTGTCGCAGATAGCTGATGCGATAATGCCCCAGTCGAAGTAATCGCCGAAGTCGCCGCCCTTGGGAACGCCGTCGTAATCAAGTGCGAAAGGCTGTGTATACATAACGCCGCCTGTGCCGTATGCTTCTGCACGGACATAGTTTCTGATTTCATCTGAATAATCGTCAAGGTCGATTGTGTTACCCATGTGAATAACCTTGCCGTCTGCAATCCAGTGAACAACAAGTGCGTTTTCAGCCTCAAGTGTGATTGTGTCTTCCTTTTCGTCAACAACAA
This sequence comes from Acutalibacteraceae bacterium, assembly GCA_045542485.1. Classification (GTDB taxonomy): domain Bacteria; phylum Bacillota; class Clostridia; order Oscillospirales; family Acutalibacteraceae; genus SIG575. Next base: position 8,530 of record JAZQLC010000056.1, on the reverse strand, counting down.
CATTTGTGAAGAGAGGACGCGCTGCACCTTCGGGAGCTTCATACTTGTGACCGTCGCCGCCGTCTGCCATTTCTTCAGCACTGCTCTTTACAAGTGCGTCAAGAGTTTCTGCAAAAGCAAGAGCCTCAGCAGTACCGACAGCCTTGAGTTCATCGCGCAGTGTAACAAGCTCATCATAGTTACCTACATATTTACTTGCTGCAAAGAAACCGCCTTCCTGCATATTCTTTTTAAGAGCAGCAGATGTAAGCTCGGGCAGATAGTGCATTGTGTAGCCTGAATCAACGATTTCAAGGTTATGAGCGTCAGAAGTTGCGATTGCGAAAACGTTTCTGCTGATGGGAAGAAGGTCCTGGAGCAGAATATCCCAGAGCTTTCTGTCGAAGCGTGTTCTTGAGTCGCCCTTACTGTTGATGTCGATACCGATACAAGAATCATAGTTAATGAGAAGATGCTCAAATTTTCTGATTTTGTAGCTGTACATTATATCGTCTTTGTCGTAAGCATCAGCAGTGTAGATTTCATCTCTTGCATTTGTGTATTCACCGGGATGGTTGATAACACTGAGACCGCCGAGACCGTCGATTGCTGAGACAACATCTTCATAGTAGCTTGTGCCGCCCAGTCTGCCGTGACCGTAGTCAACAAACCATGTGTTGATGTGGGCATTATTGAAGGATGTGCCGTTCTGCTCGTTTCCGAAGGGTACGCCCATCATAGGCTTTCCGCCGTTTTCAGCATAGAACTGGTCACCTGCTGTGTTTGTTGTAACTGTGTATGCGTTACCTGCTGCAGTTGTACCTGACTCTGAAAGTGCGTCACTGTTTACGAAGCCGTTCTTAACAAGGCTGAAAAGCTTCATAACATCAACATGGTCGGGATTTGTAAAGCCGTAGAAACAAGCACTGTGGTCTGTAACAGCGTGGATGTCAAAGCCAAGCTCATAGTGTCTTGCAACCATATCGGGAAGAGGATTTGAGCCGTCACTAAATGTTGTGTGTGAGTGAAGGTCAGCTTTGTACGCTTTATCCGTCTCGAAGTTTACATTCTTGTAGGGATTGTCAATTGTGTAGTTTGTGTCACCGTCTGCAGCCATAGCCATGGGCGAGATTGCGAAAAGCATAAGTACGCTCATAACAACTGCCAGAACTTTCTTAAATTTCATAACACATTCCTCCTTGGGGAACATTTTTTATGTGAACATATTAGCACATTTTTCAATTTTAGTCAATGTGAAAGAAGAATTTTGTTCAAAATGCAGTCAGAACCTGCGTCACTTGCCCTACTACCGTAAATGCGGCAAAAGCCCTCCCAGTGTAAAAAAAGGTTGTTCACCGGGAACAACCTTTCAGATTATTACAGCTCAAGGAAATCCTTGAAATCTTTTATGTATTTTGCCGCCTTTGATTTTTCACTTGCCTCTGCAAAGATTCTCAGAAGAGGCTCTGTGCCTGAGAAACGGCAGATTACAAAGCTGTCGTCTGCAAAGTAAACCTTACAGCCATCCTCGTAATTTACTCTCACAACTTCTTCGTCGAAAACGGGAAGCTTCTTGTCTTCCATAATAATCTTTTCGATTGCGCCTTTCATTTCAGGTGCAAAGGAAAGGTTATCCTCAACCATTTCGAATTTACCGAATTCTGCTTCGAGAGAGTCCATAATTTCCGAGGGGCTCTTGCCGATTACGCTTATCATTTCTGCAAAAAGCGAAGCGGCATAGACTGAATCCTTACCGTGGATGTGACCTCTTACTGTCAGACCACCTGAGGATTCGCCGCCGAGAACTGCGTCAACCTCGTCGATTTTTGATGAGATATACTTGAAGCCAACAGGCACCTCGTAGCACTTTTCGCCGAAGCTTTCAGCGATTCTGTCCAGCATATGGGTTGTTGCAAGGTTTCTTACAACGGGACCGGTCCAGCCCTTGTATTTGACAAGGTAGTAATAGAGCATACAGAGAATTTCGTTTGCGTCGATGTATCTGCCGCAGCTGTCGATAACGCCCAGTCTGTCACCGTCGCCGTCAAGGGCAATACCCAAATCGTATGAGCCTTTCACAACCACGTCACGGAGCATTGACAGTGTTTTCTCTGTGGGAGCAGGCATTCTGCCGCCGAAATATGCGTCCTTGTTGTTATTGATTGCGTCGATTGTGCATCTTGCAGTGTAGAAAATTACGTACAGAGGATATGCGCCTGAGCCGTGCATTGTATCAAAAAGAATTCTCAGACCTCTTTCTCTGAGCGCGTCCATATCAAGCAGACCGATAATGTCATCAAGGAATTTGTTGAACGGATTTTTAACATAGACAATCTTTCCGTCTTTTACGGCTTCGTCAAAATTGCAGAATGAAACATCCTCTGTTTCCTCGATAAGCTCTTCAAGTCTGTTTGTTGTTTCAACGGGTGCATCTCTGCCCTCGTCAACGATAAGCTTGATTCCGTTGTAGTTTGCCGGGTTGTGACTTGCAGTAATTTCGATGCCGTAATGAAGCTCTTCCTTCATAACTGTGTGCATAATAAGGGGAGTTGGTGCAGAGCGATTCAGAAACCACACCTGAAGACCACCCTCAGAGAGCACCTCTGCTGCCCACTTTGCAGCGTTTTCTGAAAGAAAGCGTCTGTCATATCCGATTATGACAGGCTTGTCTGTTTTGTTCTCTTCACGGGCAAGTTTCACAATACCCGCTGCAACACGCCTTACATTTTCCTGAATAAAATCTTCACCTATAACGGCTCTCCAGCCGCCTGTGCCGAATCTTATCATTTTCTTCGCCTCCTGATCTGACACTTTTCGGATAGTTATTTTAACACAAATTAAAAATATTATCAACAATATCTGACAAATTATTTTTCTAAATATTAACAAATCACTGTCAAATTGTAAACAAATCAGTACAACAGTTGCACAAAATTCAAAATTATGTTAAAATGAAAACCTAATAACCCGAAAGGATTTAAGCAGATATGAATTCAAGCAAAAGAAACTTTTCTGAAATCACACCTGAAATTCTGAAATATACTGACAAGTGTACTGACGAGTGCCGCATTGAGCCGTCTCTTTATGTAGAACATAAGGTTAACAGAGGTCTGCGCGACCTTAACGGCAAAGGCGTTCTCACGGGACTTACTGAAATTTCCGAAATTATCTCAAAGCGTCAGGTTGGCGAAGAAGAAATCCCCTGCGAGGGTGAGCTTTATTACAGAGGCTACAATATTTTCGACCTGGTGGGAGGCTTCGTCGGTGAAAAACGCTTCGGTTTCGAAGAAATCACCTACCTCCTTCTTTTCGGTAACCTGCCCACAGAAGCAGAGCTTCAGGAATTCTGCGGTGTTCTTGCAAGTTACCGTTCACTTCCCAATTCCTTTGTCAGAGATATTATTATGAAAGCTCCCAGCGAGGATATGATGAATTCTCTCGCAAGAAGTGTTCTGACTCTTTATTCCTACGATAAGAATGCCAACGATACATCTGTACCCAATGTTATCAGACAGTGCTTACAGCTCATTTCAATGTTCCCCCTGCTCTCCGTTTACGGCTATCAGGCTTATGAATATTATATCTGTGAGAAAGGGTCATTCTTCATCCACGAGCCGAAGAAAGAACTCTCAACTGCGGAAAATCTTCTTCATATGCTGAGAATCGACAGTAAATACACAGAGCTTGAAGCAAAAATTCTCGATCTTGCCCTTGTTCTTCACGCAGAGCACGGCGGCGGTAACAACTCCACCTTCACAACTCATGTTGTTTCCTCTTCAGGCACAGATACTTATTCTGCAATCGCTGCTGCCCTGGGCTCACTCAAGGGTCCCAAGCACGGCGGTGCAAACATCAAGGTCTGCCAGATGTTCGACAATATCAAGGAAAATGTCAGAGACTGGGAAGACGATGACGAAATCAGAAACTATGTTGAAAAAATCCTTCATAAGGAAGCTTTTGACAAGACCGGACTTATCTATGGTATCGGCCACGCTATCTATTCTGTTTCTGACCCCAGAGCAAGAGTTTTCAAGGGATATGTTGAAAAGCTTTCCGAGGAAAAAGGTATGACAAAAGAGTACAGACTCTACTCAGCTGTTGAAAAATTTGCACCTGAAATCATTTCCAAGGAAAGAAAAATGTATAAGGGCGTCAGCGCAAACGTTGACTTTTACAGTGGCTTTGTTTACGATATGTTGGGTCTTCCCCGTGAGCTTTATACTCCTATTTTCGCAGTTGCGAGAATTTCAGGTTGGTCTGCTCACAGAATCGAAGAGCTCATCAACGGCGGAAAAATCATCCGTCCTCAGTACAAGGCAGTGCAGGACAGACGCGTCTATAAAAACCTTAAAGACAGATAAAAAACACCCTCTTATGATGTTTTTCATAAGAGGGTATTTTCTTCTGCTGCAGATGCAGAAGATGGGTGGAATTATCAAGAGAGTTTTCGTTCCACGCTTTCATTATACACGAATTATTTCTGTTTTGTCAACAAAAATAATAAACCTTTTGGTATACTACTTGTTGGTGAATTAAATAATTCTTGTTTTTTATGATAAAATAATATCGGTGATTGTTATGATTAGAAGCAATATTCAGGCAATACTCGACAAGAAAAACAAAACACGCTACTGGCTTGTAAAGGAAATGCAGACAACCTACAAGACGGTAAATAAGTTATGCGACAACACTCTGACAGGGATTCAGTTGGAAACAATTGAGAAGCTTTGTCGGATTCTGGAATGTTCGCCCGACGATTTATTCACAATTGAATAGCTTTCAGCCACAGCCGGATTTTTACATTCTGCTGTGGCTTTTTCATTGACTTTTGGTATGGGTAATGATACAATTGAATTACCAAAAATTATGAGGTGATAAATATGAAGCTTGGTATTATCAACGGTTGGGAAGAAGGCAACTTCAAATATGTCCGCGACAAGGGACTTGAAGCAGTTGAATTCTGCGTCAACCATAATTATGATTCAGATGAATTCCTTTCAAAGGCTGAAGAAATCAGATCTTACAGTGAAAAATACAACATCCCCGTTGGCTCTATGGGCAGATGGGGTATGACAAGAATCGACGAAAACGGTGAAATTATCCCCGAGGCACTTCAGGCTGATAAAAACATCATCACTGCAGCATCAATTATCGGCTGTCCCGTTTTCAACTGTGGTGTAAACTACACTGAAAGCAAAAGTTTCTATGAAAACTGCGAAATCGCTATTAAGTATTTCAGAGCACTTATTGATTTTGCAAAAGACAAGAATGTAAAAATCGCCGCATACAACTGCGACTGGGAAAACTTTGTAGTTGAGCCCAAGGCTTGGAACTACATTATGTCTGCACTGCCCGAGCTCGGCATCAAATACGACATCTCTCACTGTCTCTCAAGAAACGGCGACTATTTCCAGGAAATGCTTGATTGGGGCAATCGCTTCTATCACTTCCACCTTAAGGGCAGAGTTACCGTAAACGGTGAGCATTATGACGACGCTCCTGCAGGACTCGATATGATTCAGTGGCCCACAGTTATGGACATTCTCTACACAATGGACTATGACGGTATGCTTTCAATCGAGCCTCATTCACATTTTTGGCAGGGCAAAAAAGGTCAGTGGGGAATCGACTACACAATAAATTATTTCAGACCTATGGTTATGCCCGAAAATTACGAGTATGACGAAACTCCCTATATGCCCTGATTTGTTATTTTCCACAAAAACGAACACTACTTTACTGTGCATAAATAACGAGATGTAAAATTTGAAAAAATTCCTGATTTTTTATTTACAGACAAATTATTTGTGTGATATAATATGTGCGTAAAAATTTTTATCGTTGCCGTCAGGTGACGGAAGGAGTCTTTTAAAATGAAAAAGTTGTACGAAGGCAAAACAAAAAACGTTCTTCTTGACGAGGAAACAGGTATCGTTCACCTTCTCTTCAAGGATTCTGCTACCGGTGAAAACGGCGTTTTCGATCCCGGCTCAAACACAGTTGGCGGTAGCGTTGAAGGCAAAGGTAAAATCGGCCTTGCAATTTCAAAATATTTCTTCGAGCTTATGGAGAAAAACGGCATCCCCACACACTTTATCGATGCTAATGTTGAGGAAGGTCTTATGAAAGTCCGCAACCTTACTGTTCCTCCCCTTGAGTTCGTTCTCCGTTACTATACAGCAGGTAGCTTCTGCCGTCGTTTTGATATCGCAGAAGGCATCGAATTCGACCCCTGCTACAAAGAAGTTACTCTTAAGAGCGACGCACAGGGCGACCCCCTCGTTACAGAGAGAATCTGCCTTATGAAGGGTATCCTCAAGGAAGGTCAGTATGACGAAGCTCTCGATGTAGTTGAAAAAGTCGGCGCAGTTCTCAGAGAAGAACTTGCTTCAATGAATCTTCAGCTCATCGACTTCAAAATTGAAGTTGGTTATGATGAAAACGGCAAGATTTATGTTGCTGACGAAATCACACCCGACATCTGGAGAGTCAAGGACGAAAACGGCAACATCCCCAACCAGATTGATTGCTCAAAGATGCTCCTTGAAAAGCTTTCAAAATAATTTTGGTATAATACTTTATAACAAAAACTCGCAATCCCAACACGGGGTTGCGAGTTTTTGTTTTATCACTCAGATTAATACCAGATCCAGCCGAATAAGACAATGCAATTTTCAGGATACATTAGCTTATACTACTCTTCCCAAACCACAAACAAAGAACTTTGTTTATCTTCATCTTTCCACATTTCAAGATATCCGTTTTCTATCAACCAAAAAATCATTTCATAAGTCATTCCTGCACGATAATATTTTGAATGAAGTCTGTTTTCCTGCGAAAGATTTTGAGGAATAAATTTTTCCATATAATCACCATAACGCAGAATATAATCTACCATCATTTCTTCAATTCCGCTGTTTTTATATGCTTTTTTTATTTTTTTATAATACATCATAAACTTTTTCTTAGAAATAAAAGGAAACAGTATTTCAGGTTTACCATCTTTAACAGAGACAAGACCGTCCTTAACAAAACCGCTGATGGTATGCTTTTCATTTTCTGAAATCCCCTCTCCTTTTTCTATAATTTTATAGACCTGCTGCAACTTGATTAGTTGATATTCATCAATATTTCTTACTTCGTGTAAATATGTATCACAATGGTGACACTTAACTTTCACCTTATCTGATTGTGCAGACTGACTTGCAATCCCCTTGCCGAAATGAATTTTTAAATATTTACATGTTCTTTCACTGAAATCCGTCTGTGATTTCAGTATATCATCAGAAATCAGATAAGCAAATATCCAATGTTCCGATCCATCCTTTCGTTTAGGTGGCTGACACCAATTTTTATGTATTTTTTCAAGACCGCTGAACCACGACATTTCCGTTACAAGCATCACTGCATCGGATATAATTTTATTTTTATCCAAGTTAAAATCATCTGCAATATTTAATTCATCATATATACCACAGCAAAACTCATATATTTTCTTCGCAATCGGCTCAATATTAGAAAGAATAAACTGCATTTCCGACAAAACACACTTTGTGTCTTTAATATGGAAATTTGTTTTGTACTTCCCATTATGTTCAGTCAAATAATCCATATAGACAAGGCGTTCAATTTTGTCTTCAATATAAATTGACGCAACAGACAATTTACGCGCTATGTCCTGAATTGTCATTTCTTCTTCATTACAAACAATACAAATATTTTGCAACAAAACATCTTTTTTCATTTGCATAAGAAGAGAATCAAATGTTATGTTACCTGTATAATGAATTTTAAGTTTTTCAGGTTTATAAAATGATTTTTCAGCCATATTTAATCGCTCCTTTAATTCTTTACGGGTTTCTGACAGATGCCACCGTATTGTAGAGGGTGATAAAGAATATTTTTCAGCTATTTCGTTACTGTTTTTATCGTCAAAATAGTATGCAACCAAAATTTCGCGTCTTTCTTTAGCAAGATATGCAATCTCATTATGAAGTTTATCAAACAATTGTTTTTTCTCAATATCTTCTGACAAATTCATTTCATCACATATCGAAGCAGTATCATCTAACGGCAAATTTGACCATCTCATTTTATTGCTTCTTAAATATTTTGACCATGTATAACAACAAATGCGATAAATATATGCATCAGGATTCTCAATTTCTTTTTTCTTGATAATTTCACCTACAAGCACTGTCAAAATATCTTGTGATAAATCCTCAGCATCCTCAATATTTCTGGTCTTTGAAAATGCAAAACCATATATTTTCTTTGCGTATTTACTGATAAGGCTGTCGTTTATTTTCATTATAACCCTCCTTTTGTAAAATTTTGAAGCTTCATTAATTATAGTACCACAAAAACACGAAGTGTTGGTAAAAAAATAAACCGACTGAAAACAGTCGGTTTAAAAATACTATTTAGGATTCGTACCTAAAAAACTGAACAAAAACATTTCGTGAATCGAACCAAACAATGGTCAAGCTCTCGACCTATTAGTACTGTCAAGCTGAATGTATCACTACACTTACACCTACAGCCTATCAAC
>JAZQLC010000055.1:0-17809 GCA_045542485.1 Acutalibacteraceae bacterium | reverse complement strand
GAGGTTATCACAATGTTAAAAGGAATTATTTATATGAATTTTGAAGCTAAAATAAATCAATTTTTAGAAGAACTTATTGTATATGACGGCTATAAAGAAGTTATTGTCGGTCTGCGGAATACTGCTGTTATCGCCGTCTTAGGTCTCGTTATAGGTATTGTAATCGGTACATTAATAGCAACTGTCAGGGTAATTCCTAAATACAAGACTTTACCCAAACTTCTTAATGGCTTCTGTACTTTCTATGTAGGCTTTTTCCGTGGCACACCCATGGTTGTTCAGCTTCTCTTGTCTTACTATGTAATACTTCCTCTTATGGGACTTAATTTTCCGTCAGTAAATGTTGCTATCGCAGTTTTTGGTCTGAACAGTGGTGCTTACATATCGGAAATTATGCGAAGTGGTATTCAGTCTGTTGACTATGGTCAGACAGAGGGCGGACGCTCAGTTGGTCTGAGTTTTTCAACAACTATGATGAAAATCGTTATCCCACAGGCTATCAAAAATATCCTGCCCACACTTGGTAACGAATTTATTACTCTTATTAAAGAAACCTCTGTTGTTTCTTTTGTCGGCGCTTTAGATTTATATAAAGCCTTCAACAAGATGGGTACAAACAGTTATGAATTTATGGTTCCGTATCTTGCAATGGCAGTAATATATATTGTTCTTGTTTGTATTATTACATTACTGGTTAAGATTATGGAAAGGAGCTTGAAGAAGAGTGACAGACGTGGCGAATAATAAGGTTTTGGAAGTTATAAATCTTAAAAAGAATTTCGGCGAAAAGGAAGTCCTCAAAGGTGTTGATATAACAATTAACAAAGGTGAAGTTGTTGTTATTATCGGTCCGTCCGGATGCGGTAAATCTACCTTTCTTCGTTGCCTTAACTGTATGGATGACCCGACAAGCGGAAGCATTTTATTCGGTGGTGTAGATATCGCCGACGCAAGGATTGATATCAATATTCATCGCCGTCGTATTGGTATGGTTTTCCAACATTTTAATTTGTTCAACAACAAAACGGTAATTCAGAATATTATGCTTTCGCCCACGATCTGTGCTAAAAAGGACAGAAAGAAAGCGATTATCCATAATTTATTTTCTAAAGAAAAATATCCTGTGAGAACACCTGCGGAAATAAAAGCAACGGAATCTGAGAATGCATACAATCTTCTCAAAAGAATCGGTCTTGAAGATAAAGCTGATGTGTATCCCTCGACTCTTTCGGGCGGACAGAAACAGCGAGTTGCTATTGTAAGATCTCTTGCGATGAATCCCGAAGTGATTCTTTTTGATGAACCGACTTCGGCTCTTGACCCTGAAATGGTAGGGGAGGTTCTTGAGCTTATGAAAGAACTTGCTGAAGAAGGTATGACAATGGTTATTGTTACACACGAAATGGGCTTTGCCAAAGAGGTTGCTTCAAGGATTTTGTTCATTGATGACGGACGCATTGTTGAGGATGCTCCGCCTGAAGAATTCTTCTCTAATCCTAAAACGGAAAGATGCAAAGAGTTTCTTTCAAAAGTTCTTTAAAAAAATGCTACGGCTATCGGGTTTCGATAGCCGTAGTTTTTTATGGAGTAATAAAATTTGATGTTATGTACCTTATGCCGAGTTTATAAAGTTCTTCCATTTTTGCGAGTCTGTCAACAGTCCAGACGCAAACCTTAAGTCCTGATTTAATTGCTTTTTTAAAATCTTTTTTCTTGTTACTTGCACATACGGCATATGCAAAACCATACTTTTTAGCATTTGCGATACCGTCGTTGTCAATTGTTTCCACGAGATACCAATACTCAGTGTCAGGAGAATATTCCTGAAGTTTGATAAGCTTGTTAATATCAAAAGAAATAATAATAGCTTTTTCAAGAAGGTTTCTTTCTTTTAACTTATCAATAATATCGGTGAGTCTGGTGTCATAGAATCCTTCGCGCTTGATTTCTATTTCAGGAACTTTGTTATATTTTGCACATAGATCAAGATATTCATCAAGTGTGGGCAGCTTAACATCCAGATATTTGTCAATACCATTGCCGAATGTAACTTTAAAATTTCTCAGTTCTTCAAGTGTGTAGTCGCTGATGCTTCCGATACCGTTACAGGTTTTGTCAATTGTAGTGTTGTGGCAAATTATCCACTGTTCATCTTTTGTGAGATGAACATCGCACTCAATTGCGTAATAGTCTTGCTGACAGGCAAGTTCAAAGGCGGGTAAGGTATTTTCGGGAGCTACACCGGAAAAACCTCTGTGTGCAGTAACATAAACGGGGTCATTTTTACTTATAATTTTTGAAGTTGAAGCAGAAACAACACCGATTTCTTTTTTTTTGCACATTTCACCTAAAAAATATGCTCTGCACTGAATATAACCGAAAGCTTGTTTTAATGTTTTAGCCATATTTTCACCCCATTAACTTTATATCCGCACCTATAAAAGGTGCGGCATAATGTTTCATAATTATTTAATCATAAGTCCTTCGCTGACAGCAAAGTCATGAAGTATCTCAAGTGAATGTTTCTTCTGATTATTGATTGAAGCGCCTGTTCTTGTATATGTATTCATTTTTGCACCGCAGAGTGAAGCCATATATTTTGCACTTGCAGTGAAACCGTTATCAACAGTTTCAGCGAAGATATCAATAAAGCGATGTATCTTTTCTGCTTTTTCAATGTCTTTTTCTACAAAGAAAGCATCATACATTTTTCTGAGCATATATGAGCCGCAAGTACTGGGAGTAGCAATAACACCACGAGCGCCTTCCTTATAAGCTTCGAAAAGGTAGGGGATATTTGCCTGGAGAACATTGGTGTCGCCCTGAACAGCAATTTTTTTCTTGATTGTGTCCATTTCGCTTGTAGTGTCCTTGATGCCGACGAATTTTCCTGTCTCAACAAGTCTTGCATAAGCTTCAGCAGACATTTTATAGTTGGGATAACCGGGGAATTCATAAAGAACAACGGGGAGTTCTGTGTGTTCTGCAAGGTCGCAGAGATAGTGAACGAGATAATCGTCATCGTTCGCATAGCCTTTAGTTACAAAAACGACACCGTCAACGCCTGTTGCGGACATTCTTTTAACTTCTTCTATCTGCTCTTCTCTTGAACCAAGGCAAAGGTTTGCTGTTGCAAAAACGGGTTTGCCGTTTGCATGTTTAACTACTGTTTCAGCGATTTTTATGCGATCATCCAACTCGATTTTTGCCATTTCTGAGCTACCGCAAACAGGGAAAAGAGCATGAGGATTCTGCTCAACCTGCCACTCAGTATAGCCTTTGAGTGCTTCAAAGTCTATTGACAGATCTTCGTTGAAGGGTGTCAGTAGAAGTGCATAAACACCTGCGAATTTTTCCATTTGACCTTTGAAATTGTTCATAGTAAGACCTTCTTTTTTAAAATAATGTGTATGATATATACTGGAAATATTATATATCATTTAAATATAAAAAGCAATTATTTTCGAAAAAATATCAAAGTTTTCCGTCAAATATTTCTATACTTCTGTCAAGAATGCCGTTTATATAGGCAATTAAAGTTCCGTAGTTAGTAATCGGTACAGATGAATCATTAGCACATTTGTTTCTGTACCTGATTTCTCTTTCGTTCAGCATACATCCGCCACAGTGTACAATAAGTGAATAGCTGTCAATTTTTTCAGGAAATTCACCGCCTGAGGTGAAATCAAATTCAAGTTGCTTTCCGGTATAACTTCTTATCCAATTCGGAAGTTTGACTGTACCGATGTCTTCGCATTGTCTGTGATGTGTACAGCCCTCACAGATGAGCAATTTGTCGCCGTCTTTGAGTTCTTCGAGGAATTTTGCACCATTTACAGCATCTTTCAATAAACCTTTATAACGGGCAAAAAGGATTGAAAAAGAGGTGAGGGGGATGTCTTTAGGGATGATGTCTTTTACTTTGCCGAAAACCTGACTATCGGTAACAACCAGAGCAGGTTTTTTATTCAGAGTTCCGATTGTTGCCAAAAGTTGGTCAGGCTGCGTTACTATGCAGATTGCGTTTTTGTCGAGCAAATCTCTGATAGTCTGCACCTGAGGTAAAATCATTCGACCTTTTGGGGCAGAGGAATCAATTGGCGTGACAAGAATCACGATGTCATTCTCGCAAACTAAATCAGAAATGATTTTTTTGTTGTTTGTATCATTTTTCAGAAGTGACGCTACTTTGTCTTTGAGTTCGTTGATGCTTTCACCTGTAACCGTACTGACTTGCATTTCATTATCTGCTGCTTTAATTTTCTCGGATAAATCCGATTTGTTATATGCAACGATATATGGGATGTTTTTCTTTTTGAAAAGTTCAATGAGATTTTCATCTTCCTGTGATTTTCCCACGGTTGAATCAACAACAAGAATTGCAATATCAGTAAGATTAAGTATTCTGTATGCTCGTCTGACGCGCATTTCGCCAACAGTTCCTTCGTCATCGATGCCTGGGGTGTCAATGATAACAACGGGTCCCAACGGCAGCAACTCCATAGATTTTTTTACAGGGTCTGTTGTTGTACCTTTGAAATCGGATACTATTGAAAGTTCCTGACCGGTGAAAGCATTTACGACACTTGATTTACCTGCATTTCTTTTGCCGAAAAAGGCTATATGTGGTCTGTCTGAGGTTGGAGTCTGATTCAGGTTTCCCATTTTTTCCTCCTTATTAAAATCTGAAATCTCTTTTTCCAAGGTGAATATTATTGAGATAGTCTTCTGCTATTTGTCTGACGTTATCCTTGGGAATGTTCTTAAGTTCTTCGCGGATAAGTTTTTCGCCGATTTCTTTTGTTTCTTCACTTGCATAATCTTCCAGAAATTCCTTGAGTGTCATAAGTGCATTGGGATGGCAGCAGTTCTGAATCTGTCCGTTTTTAAGAAGTGTCATAAATCTGTCGCCGGTTCTGCCCTCTCTGTAACAAGCTGTGCAAAAACTTGGAATGTAACCAAGCTCCATAAGCCATCTTACAACTTCATCAAGAGTTCTCTGGTCGGAAACATCAAACTGCTCTGAATCATGAGGTCTTTCTTCTTCGGTATATCCGCCTACTGATGTTCTTGAAGCACCACTGATTTGTGAAACACCAAGTCTTATTACTTTTTCTCTCACAGCCTGACTTTCTCTTGTTGAGATAATCATACCGGTATATGGAACTGCTATTCTGATAAGTGCGCAGATTTTTGCAAAAATATCATCGCTGATACTGTTATCAAATGCTGATGGGTCGATATCATCGGCTTTTTTTATTCTCGGCACACTGATTGTATGAGGTCCGACGCCATAAACTGCTTCAAGATGTTCTGCGTGCATAAGAAGTGCTGCAAGTTCATATCTGTACAATTCAAGGCCGAAGAGTACACCAAGACCGACATCATCAATACCACCCTGCATAGCTCTGTCCATGGCTTCCGTATGGTATGCATAGTTGTGTTTAGGGCCTGTGGGATGGAGTTTTTCATAGCTTTCTTTATGGTAGGTTTCCTGGAAGAGGATATATGTTCCTATTCCTGCATCATGAAGCTTTTTGTAGTTTTCTACCGTTGTTGCCGCAATGTTGACATTTACTCGTCTGATTGCACCGTTTTTATGCTTGATTGAATAAATTGTATTGATGCATTCGATGATGTATTCGATAGGGTTGTTTACAGGATCTTCACCGGCTTCAATTGCAAGGCGTTTGTGTCCCATATCCTGAAGGGCGATTACTTCATTTTTAACTTCTTCCTGAGTTAATTTTTTACGGGCGATGTGCTTGTTTTTGTAGTGATATGGGCAATAAACACATCCGTTTACACAATAGTTTGAGAGATAGAGTGGAGCAAACATTACAATTCTGTTGCCGTAAAAATCTTTTTTTATCTGTTCAGCAAGAGCATACATTTCGTTGGTGATTTCTTCATCATCACAAGCGAGGAGAACAGATGCTTCCCTGTGAGTAAGACCCTTCCTGAGTTTTGCTTTTTCAATAATTGATTTTACGAATTCTTTATCATCTTTCATCTTGTCAGCGAACGCAAGAGATTCAAGAACCTCTTCGTGACAAATAAATTCTTCTGCTTTTGTTGATTTTGGATTGTACATATTATATTGCCTCTTTTCTGCGTTATTTGTTTTTAAAGTCGCCGCGGCTTATGACCACATTGTAACCTATTTTATTCATACTGTTTTTTAATAATTCAAGGCTTTCAGCTGCCTCTGCACCGGTGTAAAGTTTGTTGTTGTACAGTTCGTACTTGTCTCTGACATTTTCAGGTGACAAGTTAGGCATCACAACATTTGCTCCGCAAAGAATTCCTTTTTCTCTCCCGTTGTTCTCAAGAGAGCCGAGCGCTGTTGTGGCCGGTAAGAGTACATCAGGGAGCATCAGTCTTATAATGCTCAATAATTTGCAGGTAAGTTCTACGCTGCCGGCCTCAATTTCTCCGAATGGTGTATCAGAATGGGGAATAAAAGGTCCGATTCCGACCATATGTGGCTTGAATTCTGCTATAAACAGTAGGTCCTGTATCAGATTTTCAATTGTCTGGTAAGGTGAGCCTACCATAAATCCGCAACCTGTCTGAAAACCTGTTTGCTTGAGTATGTCAAGTGAAGAAAACCTGTTTTCATATGACATTTTTGTGGGATGGAGTTTTTCATAGTGCTCTTTATTAGCTGTTTCGTGTCTTAAAAGATATCTGTCAGCACCTGCGTTGAAAAGTTTCACATAACTCTCTTTACTTCTTTCGCCCAACGAAAGAGTAATTGCACAGTCAGGAAATTCGTTTTTTATTTTTCTGATGATATCACAAAGAATCGTGTCAGTAAAATGACTGTCTTCGCCACCCTGAAGAACAAAAGTACGAAAACCCAGCGGATAACCGATTCTGCAGCATTTCAGAATTTCTTCCGTGGTAAGTCTGTATCTTTCACAGTTTTTGTTGCTTTTTCTGATTCCGCAATAATAACAATCATTTTTGCAGTAATTTGAAATTTCAATAAGTCCACGGATATACACATCGTCTCCATAAACTTTTTTTCTCACTGCTACTGCGCGTTCAGTAAGATATTCTTTTACTTTTATATCCTTCGTAGTAAGCAAAACTTCGAATTCATCTTTGGTGAGAATTTTATTTTTTTCAAGTTTATCAACAAGATACATAATTATATTTCATCCTCAAAATCGTAATTAGAGAAAGCAGCCTTGGCGCTGACACCATCAATTCTGCCGATTTTACCAGTCAGAGAGTTAATGACATCGGGACCTGCTTCAAGAGCAACAGAGATGATATGAAGGTTTCGTTTATGGTAGGGAAGTCCCATTCTGCCGATAATATATTTACCATAGTCGTGCAAAAGGGAATTAAGTTTTTCCACACTTTCAAAGTTCTCGATGATTATTGAAATTGATGCAACACGGGTTTTCATATTTTCCTCCAAATAAAATAGCTGCACCTCAATACGAGGCACAGCTACAAAGTTTTACACAGACAGAATATAATTTAGTTGTGTTGTAGCTTTCACCTCAAAAAATTTTGGTGTCAGGTACTTGTTTCATTTTGTATTCTATCACATTGATAAAAATTTATCAATACTTTATTTAAAATATTTTCTGAATATTTTTCTCCATTTTATGTTGTAAATGGTAATGAGTCTTGTAAGGACAGTATCATACATATAGAAGAAGATTCCGCCACCGACTGCTATAATCGGTGCTACAAACCATTTGGTAAGATAAGGTGAAAGCCATTCGATACCTTCTGTATCTATTCCGAAAAAATGCAAAGTGAGATAATATCCTGAAATAAGAATTACATCAGCTAAAATAATTTTTGCAATCAGGCTGAGCCATACGGGAAGTTTGCTTTCAAAAATTGCTTTAACAATCGGATAATACCCGAACAGGCATACATAAGCGATTGCTGCAGATTTGTCAGGTACAATCAACAGTGAAAGTATGGAGACAGATGCATAAACAATCAGTGCCCATTTTTTGTCACATTCCATAACAATGAGTGTGATCAATACTCCCGAAATAGCCGGTATTGCGTAGGACATAAAGGGGAGCACTGCTGTCGAGAGCATTAATGCAACAGATAAACCGGTTATAATTGCACCGAGTGCTGTTTTTGAAGTGTTTTTCATAAAGTCCACCTCATATCAGCAACAGGGGATCAGATCCCCACCCACGCATTCGCAGCAACAGTCAGCACAAAGAAGTGCAGAGCATATGTCACAAATTCCACAACTGCTTTTGTCTGACTCGGAAGTGCGTCTGTCAGTTCTGTATCCACCTGAAGTATAATTACCGTTCACGGAAGAAAAGGCATTTTTATATTCTGTGTTTGATGGATCAAGTTGACATGCAACAGTGAAATTTTTACGAGCTTCTTCCAGCCAACCCCTTTTGTAATTTACCATACCTTTGAGATAATACCATTCTGCATTTCTTTGATTCGGTGAAATACCGTCGAGTCTGATCTCAGCATCGTCAATTCTGCCGTTGTTGATTTTTTCTCTCACATCTGAAAGATCAGAATTTTGTGTATTCTCAGAGTAGGATGTGTTATTATTTGCGGTTTCTCTTGAAAAAATTATACTGTCATAAGCCTCGTTAATTTCATCCATCTTTCTGGATGAGACTTCGGGAGAAAATTCATCAGACTGATATCTTGCTGAAAGTTTTCTGTATGCATCTTTTACTTGTTCAATACTTGCAGATGAAGGAATTCCAAGTATATCATAGGGGTTTTTCATCAGTAATTTCCTCCTTTTTTAATACATTGTATATTGTTTTCTCCAGACCATAATAGATAATGTTGTCAAGAACAGATTTGTATCTGTAAAATTTAAGACTCTCGAATGCTTTTGCTGCTTCATCAGCAGTGATAGCAAGAATGCCGTAGGAATCCTCCCTGATCTTTTTAAAATCACTTTTATCGGTAGTGAGAAAAACATTATAGCTTTTAGTTTTCAAATCTTTTTCCAAGTCGTCCAGAGCATCGCACAGATAGACAAATCTTCCGAGACAATATCCTAAGCGATAAGCCTGTTCATTTTCTTTACCGGTAATTTTTTCGGCGACCACATATCCCAACGCTTTTGCAGTAGCGTCGGCAGCGCGGTCAACAGAAATTTCTCTCTGTGATTCTATCTCGCTCTGTTTTTTCATCTGTTCAGCGATTTTTGATGAAATTTCAGGATAAAGCTTTGAAGCCTTCTTATATTTTGATTTAAGATAAGGGAGAAGGGAATAGCTGATAAGTTTTTTTGGCAGTTTTCCATCGGAAATGTTGTCTCTGATTTTGTGATATGTCATAATTATTGTGAGTGCACTTGCATAATCAAGCGTGTCATCAGGAAGTGTGCAGGATACACATTTTTTTGCAGCGCAGAATGTACAGTGAGATTTCTCAAAGCGGCTCTCTGTTTCTTTTGTTGCCATAATAAGCATCGCAAGAAATGTCAGGTCATAATTCAGGAAAAATCTTGATAATGTGCCATAACTTTTACCCAGTTGTTTACAGAGAGAGCAGTAGATTCCTCTGTACATTTCAAATTCTTTCATTTTCAGTTCAGGTTTATAAACCTTAACATAACCGAACATAGTGTCCCCCAAACATCTTCATTTACGAATATATTTTACAATATATTCTTTGTAATATGATTAACATATTGTAAACTTTAAAAGCCTTGTAAAGCGTTTTGCTTTACAAGGCTTTTATGTTATATGTTTTGATTAATTATGTAATCAGTCTTTGAAACCTTCAAATCCTTTGAAGATTGCTTCGGTATAAACATTGTTTTCATTCTTGTCATGAAGGGGATACCAAACCTGAGCAAAGAAGGGATTGAGTTTTGCTTCTTTGTCATAGTCCCAGTTGAACTTCTTGCCTTCGCAGTCTGTGGGAAGCTCTGAGGGGCACCAGTGACCACCCTTAAGAACAAGGTTAGCAGACATCATAAATTCATGACCGTGTGCGCATTTCCACTTGATCGGTGTGTAGAAATCAACATATTCGTCTTCAGTTGCAAGACATTCGCCGCCACGGAATTCAGCAGCTTTCTTGAGGTCATCAAGAGTAATGTCAGCAACAGCTTTTGATTCGTCATAACCATGATCGAGATATGATCTTTCTTTTGTGGGACGTTCAGCATCAGGATTATAATCTTTCCAAGTGCCGATTTTGTTGTATTCTTCCATTGAGCCCCAGTAAGCAGTGATTCTGTCCTGAACCTGATTTTTAAGCCACCAGTTTGTACCATAAATTTCTTCGTTTGAAATCTTCTTCATAAACATTTTAACAATGCCGGGTACAAGCTTAGCAGCAGGAGCAAATTTCATATAGAAGGGAGCCTGTGCCTGAAGATTTGCAAAGTAATCTTTTACAGGGATGTTTGCACGGAAGTGGAGGTAATCATCAAGAATATCACTGTCGAGGTACCACTGACCGTGGAAGTTACGAGTAATAAACCAGTTACGCTCAAAGAGTTTCTGAACTTTACCAACTCCGAGAGCATCGAGGAGGAGACATTCGAATTCATAGTTGGTAATTCTGTATTCATCACCTGAACCGATGTTATAGAATCTTCTCCAGAATTCTTCAGGAACACTTTCGTCGCAGATGTTAGCGAGAAGTCGGCCTGAATCCTCTACTGTTGCCCATTCAAGAACACCGTTGAGGGGAACATGGAACATAATGGGGTCCATATTTTTGATGATTGCAGGGTAAAGAATACCGGACTGACGAAGTGATACCCAGTGCTTAAGACCTGATTCAGCAAAAATCTGTTCAGCGAGAACTTTACTTGCTGCATAGTGGTCATAGATACTGATTTTAATGGGGTCGCCTGTACGTGCCGAATGAATAGGTGCGTTTCTGTCACCTGTTTCAGCAACTGTACCGATGTAAACAACTTTGATATCGTCAGCGTTAGGCTGTGCTTTAACAGCGTTTACGATGTTTCTGGCTGCTGTTGTATTTGTTACAACTGTTTTTGTGGGATAATAGTCAGCGCTGGGTGAAACCATACCGCCAACGTGGAGAACAAAATCTGCACCTTCAACGCACTTGAGAACATCTTCATACTTTGTAAGGTCACCCCAAACAAGTTTAACTGCAGGGTCACCCTCATATGAAGCGAATTTTTCACGGTTTTTCTGGCTGCCTCTGTTAAGAAGAACAATGTTGTACTTGTCTTTCTTTGCGTAGAGTTCCTGGAATCCTGCCCAACCCATATTTCCTGATGAGCCGGTCAAAAATACGGTTTTTTTAGACATAATAATCTGCCCCTTTCAGCATAAATATATACGAAGGTATTATAACATTTTTGAAGACCAAATGCAACGATTTTGGTATATTTTATTAAAAAAAGTTATAAAAAATTATGGTGCAGTTATTACCGCACCATAAAGTATTTATTTGTTGAGATTATAAATGAGAAATCTGTCTGCAACATCTTTTGGTTCTCCGTTGAAGAAACAGATTCTGTATTTATATGTGATTTCTTCGCACGATTTAATTTTAATGCTACCTCTGAAGAAAAGATTGTTTGCTGCGAAAAGACCATAGTTTCTGATGTGCCAACAAGTAGGATAACGTTCGTTATTTTCATTGTCGAAAACTGCAATTGCGCAGTGTTCACCGTCGAGTTTACCACCGTAAACACACCACTGAGCACTTTTGCTCCAGCATTCCTCTTCGCCGTCTGCACCATATGAATTTTTCATATAACCGCCGTGTGAAACATCAATCGCTTCGTTTACTCTTACACCAAGAGGTCCTGCTTCTTTGGTGTTGCCGAAAACAACATCGCCATAAGAAGCTAAGAAAGTGATTTCCATATCGACATATCTGCAGGTTTCAGTTTGATTGTAGAAAGTTATTGTGCGTTTTTCATCAACAAGGGGAACTCCGTCTTTGTTGCACCATACATTGTTAGCTTCAAAAGAAGCAAAAGCTGAACCGATGACAACATTTTCTGGAACACCTTTTTTGAGAAATCCGCTATTTTCTGGCTCGTTCCACAGGTCTGTACCATTTACATCACCTACGCCGACAAAAACTGAACGCTGATGCGGGTGTTCTTTATGATGTAAATCAGGTCTTGTGAATGTGTTTCCTGTTTTGGTATAAACGGGACCGAGAAAAGGCTTTTTTAACTCTGAAAGATACTGATATGAAGTGAACAATTTACCATCAAAAAGTATATCAAGTTGTTCTTCCTTTTCTTGAAAACTAATGTTGCTGAAAAACTTTTTATCTGACAACTCAAGAGTGATGCTGTCAGATTTTTCACAGGTTAATACAACAACAAAACCATTTTTTGTTTTCTGAGCAGGGAAGACATTTCCGTGACAGTCTGTGGCACAAGTGATGTTTTCAGGAATATTTATCTCGGTTTTTATGTAGAGCGGTTCAGATTTGCAATCTCTGACAGCCTTAATTGTTATATTCATCGCTAAAAACCTTTCTGAGATAGAGCAGTGCATCCTCGATTTCTTCACTGAAATTTTCAAAAGAACTTTCAATTGTTACTGATTTATTGTAGTCTGATCTTTTTAATGAAGATGCGAAAGCCTCAATATAGTCGTTTTTGTCACTTGTAGGACAAGTTCTTGTCAATGGGTTATTAATATGGGTATGACAGATACTCTGTACAGTTTCCTCGATAACAGAAAAATCTTCTTTTTCAACATACATATGAAAAATATCAGCAAGAATTTTCACATTGCTCAGTTTAAGCTCTTCTGTGAGTTCATACGCTGAACGGACTGAAGTGAGAAAGTTGCTTTCGTTGTGATTGAGGGGTTCAAGAACAATTGTAATGTTATATTTTTTTGCAAGTTCATTACATCTGACAAGAAAGCTTTTAATTTTCTTTACTCCTTCATCATAGTCCATATTTTCAGGTATAGACCTTGCACCGCCACTGCCGAGAACAACTATTTCGGTTGAAAGTTTGTTCATTCTCCAGAGAGATTTTTCAACTCTTTCCCACAGTTCGGGAGTATCTTCAACGATTTTATATTCAGACGGAATAAAGCTGTTACAGATTTTGATTTTAACTTTGTTTTCAATAATTTTATCAAAATCTTCATCGGAAATGTTCATAATAAGTCCGACACTACACTCAGCAAAATCATAACCGCTATCGATTATTTTTTTTTCGCCCCACAATAAAACATCATACGGCGAATAAGTTGTTTTGTCAGGAGCTTCAGGCATAAACGAGGCTCCGGGTATACAACATCCTAACTGTACAGACATAGTTTATTCCTCACTTTTCTGTGAACTTTTAATCTGATAACTGAGAGTAAGCAGACTATCTGAAAGGTGAACATTTTCAACAATTGCATCGGGGAAATCAGAGAGAATATCATAATGCGAATAATTCCAGAAACCTTTGATGCCGCAATTGTAAAGCCTCTCAATGATTTTTCCTGCAGCACTTGTAGGTACGCAGACAATTGCAACTGATGGTTTCTGATGTGCGCAGAATTCTTCAAGTGAAGAAATAGCGTAAATCTCAGTATTTTTGATTTTACCTCCGACAAGCTTCGGGTTTTGATCAAATGCACCGATAAGTCTGAATCCGCGACGCTCAAATTCCATGTGACTTGCAATTGCGTGACCAAGATTACCTGCACCTACAAGAATCACATTGAGAGTTGTATCAACACCGAGAATTGCACCGATTTCTTCATAAAGCTGTTCAACATTATAGCCGTATCCTTGCTGACCGAAGCCACCGAAGCAGTTTAAATCCTGTCTTATCTGAGAAGCTGTAAAACCCATCATTTTAGAAAGTTCGCGAGAAGAGATTCTTATAACACCGTCATCCTTGAGTTTGCCGAGAAATCTGTAATATCTCGGCATTCTCTTGATGACAGACATAGAAATGCTATCGTTTCTAGGCATTTTTACACCTCATCTGTAATTATTTTCCGCTCTTAACTGTTTCCATAACATAGTTGCCGAATTCTTCACAGGTGCAACCGTTTTCACGACCTGTGATTTTAAGTTTTGCATCTTCATACATGCAGAAATCAAGAGCTTTTTCAAGTGCATCAGCCTTATCCTGCTTGCCGATATGTGAAAGGAGCATAACAGAAGCTCTGAGCATTGAGCAGGGGTCTGCATAGTTGCCTCTGCCTTCTTTAATCATTCGGGGAGCTGAGCCGTGAATAGCTTCAAACATAGCGTATTTTTTACCGATGTTTGCACTGCCAGCTGTACCTACGCCGCCCTGGAATTCTGCTGCTTCATCAGTGATGATGTCACCGTAAAGGTTAGGAAGAATGAAAACTTTGAAATCTGTTCTTCTTTTGGGATCGATAAGTTTTGCAGTTGTGATATCGATATACCACTCATCTGTAATGATTTCAGGATAATCTTTACCGATATTTTTGCAAAGGTTAAGGAATTTACCGTCAGTTGTTTTGATGATGTTTGCTTTTGTGATGATTGAAACTCTTTCTTTCTTGTTTCTTCTTGCGTAGTCGTAAGCAAGTTTAGCAATTCTTTCACAGCCTTCAGTTGTTGTAACAACGAAGTCCATAGCAAGATCATCAGTTACATTAACACCTTTTGAACCAACTGCGTAAGCACCTTCAGTGTTTTCTCTAAAGAATGTCCAGTCAATGCCTTCAGAGGGAACTTTGACGGGGCGAAGGTTTGCAAAGAGATCGAGTGCTTTTCTCATAGCAACATTTGCACTTTCAATGTTGGGCCAGGGATCGCCTGCCTGAGGAGTAGTTGTAGGACCCTTGAGGATAACGTGGCATGATTTGAGTTCTTCAAGAACATCGTCGGGAATTGCTTTGTTTGCTGCAACTCTGTTCTCAATTGTAAGTCCGTCAATTACTTTAAATTCAACCTTACCGGCTTTTACTTCGTCCTCAAGCATAAACTCAAGAACTCGTGCACTTTCTTTTGTGATGATGGGACCGATACCGTCGCCACCACAAACGCCAATGATGATTTTGTCAAGCTTTTCGTAATCTACAAAATCGCCCTGCTGTTTGATTTTGTCAGAACGCTCTGACTGCTCTCTGATAAGGGCTTCGAATTTTTCTGTTGCTGCTTTAATCTGCTGTTCAGTCATTTTTATAACTCCTTTTAATTATACTTTTTCGCGTGTGTAGTTGAGAAGTCCGCCTGCGAGAATCATATCTGTCTGACGCTCTGAGAACTCATAAGAAAGGGGATATTCTTCACCCTTTGTGATGTTTTTAAGAGTAATATCGGATTTGCTTGAAATAGAATCTCTGATATTTTCGATTGCAAGTTCATCGCCCTGATCAATTCTGTCATAATCGTAGGGATTTGCAAAAGTGAAAGGAACAATACCTGCATTGATAAGGTTAGCCTGATGGATTCTTGCGAATGATTTTGCAACAACACTCTTAATACCGAGATAGAGAGGAACAAGGGCTGCGTGTTCTCTTGAAGAACCCTGACCGTAGTTTGTACCACCGATGATGATACCTTTGCCTTCTTTTTTGCAGTTTTCTGCAAAATGCTCATCACACTGCTTGAAGCAGAAGTTTGAAAGGAAGGGAATGTTTGAGCGGTAGGGGAGAATTTTTGCACCTGCAGGCATAATATGGTCAGTTGTGATGTTGTCACCAACCTTGAGGATTGCTTTTGCTTCAATTTTTTCGCCGAGAGCTTCACCAACGGGGAAAGGCTTGATGTTGGGACCATATTTTACTTCAACAGAATCTGCTTCTTCTTCACTTGCAGGGAGAAGAACCATACTGTCGTTGATATCAAACTTTTCAGGCATTTCGATAACCGGAGCTTCACCGAGCTTTCTGGGATCTGTGAACACACCGGTGATTGCACTTGCAGCAGCAACTTCAGGGCTGACAAGATAGATACCTGCATCTGCAGTACCGCTTCTGCCTTCAAAGTTTCTGTTGAATGTTCTGAGTGAAATACCATTTGAGTTAGGTGACTGACCCATACCGATACAGGGACCACAAGCACTCTCGAGTATTCTTGCACCTGCAGCGAGCATATCAGCAAGTGCACCGTTTGTTGCAAGCATATGAAGAACCTGCATTGAGCCGGGAGCGATTGCAAGGCTCACATCAGGTGAAACCTTTCTGCCTTTGAGAATTGCTGCGACTTTCATCATATCAACATATGATGAGTTTGTGCAGGAACCGATACAAACCTGGTCAACTTTGATTTCGCCGATTTCTTCAACTGTCTTTACTCGGTCGGGCATATGGGGACAAGCAGCCATGGGCTTGAGTGATGAAAGGTCAATAACGATTTCTTCATCATAAACTGCATCTTCATCTGCTGAAAGCTCAACATAATCTTCTTCTCTTCCCTGAGCTTTGAGGAATTCTCTTGTAATTTCGTCAGAGGGGAAAACAGAAGTTGTAGCACCGAGTTCTGCACCCATATTTGTGATAGTCGCTCTTTCAGGTACAGAAAGTGTTTTTACACCTTCGCCGCAATATTCGATAATTTTGCCGACGCCGCCTTTAACTGACATAATTCTGAGAACTTCAAGAATGATGTCCTTTGCAGCAACCCAGGGAGAAAGTTTTCCCTTGAGTTCAATTTTTACAGTTTTAGGTATTGTGATATAGTAAGCACCGCCACCCATAGCAACTGCTACATCAAGACCGCCAGCACCGATTGCAAGCATACCGATGCCTCCTCCTGTGGGAGTATGGCTGTCAGAACCGATGAGTGTTTTGCCGGGGATGCCGAATCTTTCAAGATGTACCTGATGACAGATACCGTTACCGGGGCGGGAGTATCTGACACCTCTTTTCTTTGCACAAGACTGGATGAAACGATGGTCATCAGCATTTTCAAAGCCTGTCTGAAGTGTGTTGTGGTCAACATATGCTACGGAAAGCTCAGTTTTTACTCTTTTAACTCCCATAGCTTCGAATTCAAGGTATGCCATTGTTCCTGTGGCATCCTGTGTCAATGTCTGGTCAATACGTATGCCGGCTTCTGTTCCTTTGATAAGTTCGCCGTCAACGATGTGATTTTTAATAATTTTCTCACTGATCGTATAACCCATTTTTTTACCTCCGTGTTCTCTGATAGAGTTGTTTAATTTTTTAACAATCTTTATTTTATAACTTTGTCAGAAATTTGTCAATAGAGACAGCGAGAAAAATGTATATATAATATTAATAAAGTGTGTATTTATTAAAAATTATTAAAAAATGACCCTTTATATGTTGCCAAAACAGCATATCTTGTGTTATAATTCATTAGTATTATGAAAAGTATGTGTATAAGTGCGTACATTTTCCGGATTTAATAAAAAAGAGGAGGTCAGAGTATGAAAAATGCATTGAGAATTTCGGCACTTTTTTTATTGGTTGCAATTGTGTTTTCAATGTCAGGTTGCAAGTTTTCAGTAATGTCAGCAGAAAAATTACTCCGACCGCCAAAGTCAGGAGCCGAGGTTGAAGAGGCGATTGAAAAATTTGCAGGTGAAAGTGTAATTCTAAAGACTCCTGTAAACTCTTCGTCTGAATTTACTTCCTCTCTGAATCTTATTGATCTGGATTATGACGGTACTGAGGAAGCTGTCGCTTTCTATACCACTACAACAAACGAAGCTAATGTGCACATAAATGTGCTCAAGCATATAGGTGATGAATGGGTAACGATAGGTGACTTCTCAGGATATGGCAGTAACATTGAATCACTGTCTTTCAGAAATCTTTCAAAAGGCGTAAAGCAATTTGATATTGTGACAACCTGGAGTTACATTGACAGTAAAGTTCTTACAATTCATAAAGTTGTCGGTGAGGGCAGAAGAGCAGAC
>JAZQLC010000054.1:0-26202 GCA_045542485.1 Acutalibacteraceae bacterium | reverse complement strand
CAGAAGAGCAGACCTCAGACTTGTTTGTGATGAGGCATATGAATCAATGGG
Source organism: Acutalibacteraceae bacterium (assembly GCA_045542485.1). Lineage (GTDB taxonomy): Bacteria > Bacillota > Clostridia > Oscillospirales > Acutalibacteraceae > SIG575. The sequence goes on along the minus strand of JAZQLC010000054.1, from coordinate 26,151 downwards.
ATATGTTGATGTTGACAAAGACGGATACCATGAGCTCTTCCTTATTAATGGTGATTTTTCTGATAAGACAAAGGTTCCTACTGCAAAGGTTATTAAAATTGAAAAATACGATGTGCTTAACATCGGAATGATTTCTCTGTCAAGGGAAATTGTAGGTTTCATTAATTCTTACTGTCAGGAAACAAATAATGAAAACATACCGATGATTGCAGTTTATGACTATGTGAATGCAGATGGTATGTACGGCACGGATGTTGTTTATTGGGATTGCCGTAAATCTTCGCTGAATCTTCTTCATGTCGACGAAGGAACTAAATCTGCTTTCTCTACACTCAGGTCAATTCCTGTACTGAGCAGTGATGTCAACGCGGATACTTTTGTTGAGATTCCTGTGCAGGAACCGATTGTCGGATCGTCAGTGAATGAAAAAATGTATACTTCGGCGTTGACTCTGACAAAGTGGTGTAAGCTTGTACCTTACGGCAACGGTATAATGCTTGAAGAAGTTAAAAACCACAGGCTGTATTTCACGGCAAACGATTATCTTACAATTGACAGTTCTCTTTCACCGCGGTTCACCGTTTCTAGAAACACGGTGGATGATGTGTGGTATATTATCACATATAATCCTGAAAAAATCAGTGATACAAAAGTTCTTGCAGTTGTAAGAAGCGTCACCCACGAAAATATAGAGAAATATCTGTCGCAGGGATATAAACAGTTATCACCGTCAACTGATAGTAAAGTAACGATGTATATTGTCACTGATACGGGCAGTAGCTATGGTATTCAGGACGGCGACTTTGTAAATACAAGTATTGTTAGCTGAGAGAGGAGCTATTTTGATGAAAAGAGTTTTGGTAGCAGAAGATGAAACATCCATAAGAGAATTTATTGTAATCAATTTACAGCGTTCAGGATATGAAGTAAGTCAGGCGGATAATGGCAGAACAGCGCTTGAAATGTATGAAGCTTCAAACGGTGATTTTGATGTTGTGCTGCTTGACATAATGATGCCTGAAATGGATGGTCTTGAAGTATGTAAACGTCTGAGAAGCATCAGTCAGACTGTTGGTATTATTATGCTCACTGCAAAAACACAGGAAATTGACAGAGTTACGGGTTTACTTGTAGGTGCAGATGACTATGTTTCAAAGCCTTTCTCACCTTCAGAACTTATGGCACGCGTGGATGCAATTTACAGACGCGTTGAAATGAATAAAAACCGTGAAGAGCCTCAGAAGAGTGTAATTGAGCTCGGCGAATTCGTTCTCAATCTCCGTGACCATACTCTGACTAAAAACGGTGTTAATATTGAATTGACTCAAGTTGAATTTCAGATTATTGAATACTTCTTCTCCGATGTAGGCGCAGCTTTGAGCAGAACTGATATTCTTGACAGAGTATGGGGTAAAAAATATTACGGCGAAGAAAAGGTTGTTGATGTTAACATCAGACGACTCAGAATGAAAGTCGAAGATGAGCCTTCAAATCCCAGACATCTTGTAACAGTATGGGGATATGGCTATAAATGGGTTGTATAAAATGAGTATTTTACAGAAATAAAGGCAGGTGATAGAATTGAAACTTAAAAAACTCTGGTCAAAGCATAAGGTCAGCGGCATAACTGCAAAATGGCTTAAAAACTTTGTCATGGTTTCTGTAATTATAGTTTCAATTGTTTCACTGATAGCCGGTTTTCTTGTCAGATGGTATTATTATAATTCAGCTTCATTATCACTTGAATCAATGGATAACAATCTGGTCAAAAACTATTTCAGTGCTTATCTGAATACGACAGAAGAGCAATTTAAAAACGGTGCACTGAAGTTTATAGATGAGTTTTCAGAGAATGATAAAATGGAAGTCTGGATTATTGATGAAAAGGGTATACCTGTTGCGTCGTCAAGCGGTTTCGGTATCTCTGAATCTCCTACAATGCCCGATTATTCCGAAATTTTTTCTCACAACAAAGAGCTTGGTAAATGGGTGGGTAAAAATGATTACGGCGAAAAAGTTATGGCGGTGTCCGTGCCGTTAGGAAACTTAGTTGACGGAAAGTATTCGTCTCACGCTGCCGTGAGATATATTGTTTCGCTCGAAGCAATTGACAGTCAGTTGCTTGTTCTGTATTTTTATATTTTTGTTGCAGCAGTGGTTATAATTATCCTCGTTATTATTTCCGGCATGTATTTCATCCGTTCGATTGTAGTACCGATGGAAGAACTGAGCAAAACTGTCAATAAAGTAGCAAGTGGAGATTATACTGCGCGTGTGCGTTATGACGAGGGTGACGATGAAATCAGCAGTCTGTGCAGTAACATAAACTCAATGCTTGAAGAAATCAGTGGAATGGACAGAATGAAAAATGATTTCATTTCCACAATCTCACACGAAATCAGAACACCTTTGACTGCGGTTAAAGGCTGGGGTGAAACTCTTCTTCAGATAGGTGATAAGGACCCTGTTATGTTACAGAAAGGTCTTGAGGTTATTATCAGCGAGTCAGCAAGATTGTCCGAACTTGTTGAAGAACTGCTTGATTTCTCCCGTATGCAGAACGGTGCCCTGAAGATGAAAAAAGAAAAAATTGACATTCTTGCCGAGCTTGATGAAACAGTGTTTGTTTTCAGAGACAGGGCGGTGCGTGAAGGTATTGATTTTGTTTATACTGCACCTGAAGAACCGGCACCTATGTTTGGCGATCCCAACAGACTTAAGCAAGTGTTTACTAATGTTCTCGACAACGCTATCAAATATACGGAACAGGGTGGCAAAGTTACTGTTAATGCGGTAATTGGTTCTGACGGTTATCTGTCTGTATATTTTGTGGATACGGGTTGTGGTATCTCTCCTGAAGACCTGCCTAAGGTTAAGGAGAAATTTTATAAAACAAGCATCAATTACAGAGGTTCAGGTATCGGTCTTGCTGTTGCAGACGAAATAATCAAACTGCATAACGGTGAGATTCAGATATCCAGTTCATTGGGTGAGGGTACAGTTGTAAAACTTCTGCTTCCTTTGGAAAAGATGCAGATAGAGTTGAATTTAACTGAAAAGGAGTAATATAAATGGCAAAGGTTAAAAGAGTTTCAGTCGGAGGTCAGGCACTTGTTGAAGGTATTCTTATGAAAGGACCCAAGTGTTCTGCAATGGCACTCAGACTTCCTGACGGTACAATTTCTGTTGAAGAGAAGAAAACATCTTCTCTCAGAGACAAGAATAAGTTTTTCGGTTTTCCCATTGTAAGGGGCATTGTTTCGTTTGTTGAAAGTATGATTGAAGGCTACAAAGCTCTTATGGAATCTGTGGAGAAAGTAAGCCTTGATGATATTAAGAATGATGACGATATTGAGAATATGTCAAAGGTTGACAAATGGATTACAGAACATTTTGGCGAAAAGATGATGAATGCCATTTCTATTATTTCAATGGTGCTTGGCATTGGTCTGGCATTCTTGCTTTTCTTCTATCTTCCTACACTTGCTGCTGACCTTATAAATAAACTGACAGACGGTGCGATAACAAGTTTCAGAGTTATAATTGAAAGCCTTGTGAGAATAATTATTTTTGTTTTGTATATGGTCCTTGCTTCACAGATGAAGGATATAAAGAGAATGTTTATGTATCACGGAGCAGAACATAAATCTATTTTCTGCTTTGAGGCCGGAAAAGAGCTGACAGTTGAAAATGTAAAGGAAATGAGCAGACTTCATCCCAGATGCGGAACAAGTTTTATGTTTGTTATGATTCTTATCAGTATGATTCTTTCGTCTGTTATCAATATTGCTTTCCCGAATCTTCGCGATATTATCCCTCTTTGGTTAGCTATTAAAGTCCTTCTTCTTCCTGTTGTTATGGGACTTGGATATGAATTTATAAAATTTGCAGGTTCTCATGACAATATTCTTGTGAAAATCGTTTCTGCGCCCGGTCTCTGGATGCAGAAGATTACAACTAATGAACCCACAGACGATATAATTGAAGTTGGCATCGCAGCGCTTAAGGCAGCTCTTTACGGAGTTGAAGAAAAAGCAGAATCAGAATCTGAAGTAGAATCTGAAGAAACGACTGAAAAAATTTCTGAGATTGTAGACGATGAAGTTACAGAAGAGGTCCAGGAAACGGCTGATACAGTAGTTGAAGAATCTGTTGCAGAAGAAAAAAAAGAGAGCACTTATGAGAAAGCACAGAGCATAGTCGACGACTTGTTTGCAGAAGTTCTTTCAGAAAAGAAATCTGATAACTGATGAAAATATATGAACTTTTAAAATATGGCAGAAGACTGCTTGAAGAGTCTGCTATCGAAGACTACGATTTTGACGCAGAGTGTCTGTTTTGTGATGCTTTTGGTTTTGACAGAAATAAGTTGTTTCTCAATCGGCATGAAGAAGCTGATGAAGCAAAAAGTGAGTTGTATATCTCTTTTATTGAAAGACGCAGAAAAGGGGAGCCTCTCCAGTATATAATCGGTAAATGGCCTTTTATGAACGGTGAGTTTTTCGTTGGCGAGGGTGTGTTGATTCCGCGATACGATACAGAAGTTCTTGTTGAAACGGCTGCAGAATTTATAAGAAATCACAGCGATGTTAAGGTTGTCTGCGATTTATGTTCCGGCAGCGGATGCGTTGGTATTTCTCTTGCTATGCTTTTCCCATATCTTCAGGTTTATTGTGTTGAACTTTCTGACAAAGCGTTTAAATATCTCGAAAAAAACATCCGACAGAACAATGTTTCGAATGTCAGGGCTGTTAAAGGCGATATTACAGAAGGTCATAAATTTTTTGACTTTGGCAGAATTGATGTGCTTGTTTCTAACCCACCGTACATTGAAACAAAAGAAATTGAAACTTTGTCTGCAGAAGTGCAGCGTGAGCCTCATATGGCACTTGACGGTGGCGAGGACGGATTGTATTTTTACAGAACAATTGGTGATAAATGGCTGAAATATCTTGAAAAGGGAAGTTTTTCAGCGTTTGAATGCGGGGAAACTCAGGCTGGGATTCTCAGTGAACTTTATTCTCAATTTTCATCAGAAATTAATATTCATAAAGATTTGAACGGCATCGACAGAGTAGTGTCGTTTGTTAAGAATTGAGGTGTATATAAATGCTCAGAGCTTTGTTTTCAGGTGGAGATCCACTTACAATAATAATGCAGATTATGGCATCTGTTTTTGTTGTTTTCTGTTGCTTTCCCATTCACGAGTATGCTCACGCATGGGCGGCAACAAAACTCGGTGACCATACTGCCCGACTTAAAGGCAGACTGACACTTTCACCTTTTGCACATCTTGATATTTTTGGTGCGATTATGATACTGATTTCAGGTGTGGGATATGCTAAACCCGTTCCTGTAAATATGTATAATCTGAAAACAAAAAATAAAAAGCTGGGTATGGCGCTTGTTGCGCTTTCAGGTCCTGTTTCAAATCTGATTATGGCAATGGTTTTCTTGCTTCTGTATCAGATATTTTCACTAATATGCAGTGTAACTCAGATTCCGGAATTGCTTATGGAAATTATTGCACATTTCCTGGGCTTTGCAGCAAGTATAAATGTTTCTCTTGCAGTTTTCAATCTTATTCCTGTTCCTCCGCTTGACGGGTCAAGGATTCTGTTTTCAATTATTCCCGACAAGTATTATTACACGATTATGAAGTATGAGCGTCAGATAATGATTGTTATGATTGTTCTTCTGCTGACCGGTGTTTTCTCTACACCTATTGCATTACTTTCAGATATCATATACAGTTGGCTCAGCTTCCTTGTGTCTCTTCCATTTATATTTTTAAGATAAGGTTGATTTGTTTTGGAAAAAATTTCTTACAAGCTTGAAGCCTTTGAAGGTCCTCTTGACCTTTTGCTTCATCTTATAAACAAACATAAACTGAATATTAATGATATCCCTATTTTCACTCTTGTTGAACAGTATCTTGACTATGTCCGTCAGATGCAGGAGGATGATATGGAGGTTGCAAGTGAATTCCTGGAAATGGCTGCAAGGCTTGTTTATATCAAATCGGTTTCACTTCTTCCGGTTCATGAAGAAGCAGAGCAGCTTAAAATGCAATTAGTAGGTGAGTTGCTCGAATATAAGGAATGTCAGGCAATTGCGAAAGAGTTGTCAGAACACGCAGACGGTTTTGAACTTTATTCCCGTCCTCAGCAAGACTTTGAACCTGATAAGACATACAGAAGGCTTCACCCTGTTTCCGATATTCTGAAGGCATATATTTCAGCGGTTGGTAAGGGTAAGAGAAAACTTCCGCCGCCGGTTGAGGCTTTCACTAAAATTGTTGCACACAAAATTGTGTCAGTCAGTTCCCGTATCAATGCTGTTATGCACAGATTGCTTGAGAAAAAGAAAGATAAGTTTGTTTCATTCTTTATGAATGCTGAGTCAAAATCCGAGCTGGTTGCTACTTTTCTCGCTATTCTTGAACTTGCAAAAACTAAGCGTGTGAAACTTGTGGGCGAAGCCGATGAGATGGAAATTGAACTTACTGAAGGAGGCGATACAGAATGAATGTAAATGAAATGCAGGCTGCTGCAGAAGCGATGCTTTTTGCTTGTGGTGAGCCCCTTGAAATTGACAGAATTGCTGAAATTCTCGAAATTGATGCTGAAAATGCAGAAAGTCTTGTTCTGAATATCGCTGCAAAGTACGATGACACAAACAGTGGAATCAGAATTGTAAAGATGGACAAGAAATACCAGATATGTACCCGTAAGGAGTATGCAGAGCAGGTGAGAGATATCCTGGATATGAAGAAAAACGCACCTCTCTCCCAGGCTGCTTTTGAAGTTCTTGCAGTTGTTGCGTATAATCAACCAATTACAAAGGCTTACATAGAACAGGTCAGAGGTGTTGACTGTTCAGGTGTTATTTCGACCCTTTGTCAGAAGGGTCTGATTGAAGAGGTAGGCAGACTCGAACTTCCCGGCAGACCGCTCATTTATGGTACAACAGCAGAATTTTTAAAATGCTTTTGCATAAATTCACTTGATGATTTACCTGATATTCCCGAGCTTAATGAAAAACCTCTTGAAGAGCAGGAGGCAGAAGTTGAGTTGGAGAAGATGGAAGCGGAAATAAAGGAAAGTGTCGAAGACGAAGAATAATTTTCAGGAGGTGAGAAAATGCCCGTTCTGTATACCTTGCTTGGTATTATTTCATTTATAATAGTGCTTTTTCTCATCCCCGTGAGAGTAACCGGCCATTATGAAGGTACATTTGAAATGTACGTTAAATATCTTTTTATCAGAATAAAGATTTTTCCGTCAGAAGAAAAAAAGAAAAAACCTGAAAAAGAAAAGAAAAACAAAAAAGAGAAAAAGCCAAAAGAAGAAAAACCGAAAGAAAAAGGGGACAATATATTCCTTACTTTCTATAACAATCAGGGATTCGAGGGTGTTATACAGCTTATCGCTGATTCACTTAATGCAATCGGAGGTCTTTTTGGTGGTATTTTCAGGCACTTTGTTTTCAGGGAACTTTATCTTGAAATGAAAATTGCCGGTTCTGACGCAGCCGAAACGGCAATAAAGTATGGTAAAATAAGTTCTGCTGTTTTTCCTGCTATGGGTCTTTTGTGTACAAAGGCCAGGGTGAAAAAGTATAACGTTGATATTTCACCTGATTTCCTTGCAAACAAAGATGAGGCTATGTTCCATTTTCAATTTGGTCTTAGTCCGATTTTTGTAACTAATTCGGTTATTGCTGCAGGGTTTAAGTTGTTTAAGAATGTACTTCTTAAACTTATTAAATCACAGAATGCAGATAATAAAGATAAAAAAGATTTTGAAAAGAAAGTCAAAAAAGCTATTAAGGAGAGATAAACTATGAAAGAACAGTCAGCATCAGGTATCCTCGGTACAACAATTGATAAGATTAAGAATCTTGTTGACACAAGTACAATCATCGGCGAACCTATGAAGATTTCTGAGAAAGTTACAGTAATCCCGATTTCAAAGGTTACTTACGGTTTTGCTTCAGGCGGTTCAGATTTCCCTTCAAAGAACAATGTTGAACTTTTTGGTGGTGCAGGTGGTGCAGGTATCACTGTAACTCCCGTTGCATTTCTTGTTGTTAACGACGATATTGTTACAATCAAAACAATCAGCAACTCAGATAATCCTGTTGAAAAGGCCATTTCAGCAGTTCCTGAGGTTGTTAACACAGTTTCCAGTCTTGTAAATAAGTTTGTAAAGAAAGACGATGAAGCTGCAAACGGTTCTTCTGACAAGAATACAGAAACTGAAGAAAACTGATTATTAAATGTCGGCTGTCTGCATAGAAATTAACTGATGTATTTCTGTGACAGGTGGTGTCATTTCAGTGAGAAAAAATATTTCTGTCTTTTTGTGCATCCTTCTTGCGGTGATGTTCTTTCCTTTGGATGCAGCAGGTGTATCACTTAATATTTCAGCTTCGTCTGCAGTTGTGATGGTTGTGGATACAGGTGAAGTTTTGTATGAATACAACGCTCATACTAAAAGGTCAATGGCAAGTACAACTAAGATTATGACATCTTTACTTGCTTTAGAAAACGCAGATCTGGAAAAAGAAGTAATTGTATGTGAAGATGAAGTAGCTGTTGAGGGGACTTCAATGGGTCTCAAAGCTGATGATAAGGTTACATTTCGCGCTCTAGTTTATGGTATGTTGTTACAATCCGGAAACGATGCAGCTAATGTTACTGCAATAAAGCTTTCAGGCAGTACTGAAAAGTTTGTTAAGCTTATGAATAAACGAGCATCTGAAATTGGTATGATAAATACAAATTTTGTCACACCGTCAGGACTTGATGCAACAGAGCACTATTCTACGGCTTACGATATGGCTCTTCTTGCTTGTCACGCTATTAAAAATCCTGAATTCAGAAGCATTTCTTCGCAGAAACAAGCTGCAGTTTTTTACGGTAATCCACCATACAGAAGAATACTGACAAATCACAACAAACTCCTTTCTTTTTATGATGGATGCATTGGTGTTAAAACCGGATTTACCAAAAAGAGCGGCAGATGTCTTGTCAGTGCTGCTGAGAAAGATTCTGTAAGAATTGTTGCAGTTACACTTAATGCACCGGATGATTGGAATGATCATAAAAAATTATTGGATTATGGTTTTGAAAAGACAAAAAAATTAAAACTCACTGAAAAAAATACATATACCGCTCCCGTTGTGGGTGGTACTGAAAAATCAGTAAAGCTTACATTTCAGGAAGATACATATGTAGGTGTTGCTAATGATAATCAAGGAATTGTTTCTGAATATCTTATTGACAGTTTTATTTACGCACCTGTAAAAAAAGGTGACATATGCGGAAAAGCTGTTTTCTATTCAGGACAAAAAAAGATAGCTGAATCGATCCTTGTGGCTGTGAGCGATGTTTCTGCTGCCGCTATGCCTGAAAAAATCAGTCTGTGGCAGAGATTTATTAATTTCCTGAAAAGTATTTTTAGTAAATAACGGAGGAAAATATGGCTGAAAGTTTGGTAAGACTCCAGAAATTTCTTTCAGAATGCGGTGTCGCATCAAGAAGAAAATCAGAGGAGTTGATTTCCCAGGGTAAAGTTAAAGTAAACGGAAGAATGGCTCAGATTGGCGATAAAATCAATCCCAAAAGAGACACGGTAACCGTCAGCGGTAAAAAGATTGTCAACACAAAAACAAAATACTATATTATGCTCCATAAGCCCAGAGGTTTTATTACAACTCTCAGTGATGAAATGGACAGAAAATGTGTTGCAGAACTTGTAAAGGATATTCCCGAAAGGATTTATCCCGTTGGTCGTCTTGATAAAGATTCTGAGGGTCTTCTGCTTATGACAAATGATGGTGAGTTTGCAAACGCGATGATGCATCCTAAGCATCATGTACCGAAAACATATCGTGTTACAGTCAGACAAAAAGTGACGGAAGATATGGTTGATCAACTTGCCGTAGGTATAGTGATTGAAGGAAGAAAAACAGCACCTGCTGATGTAAGGGTGCTTCTCAGAGAAGATACAAGAACTGTTCTTGAAATAATTCTCTATGAGGGAAGAAACCGTGAAATCAGAAAGATGTGCGAGAGCCTCGGTCTTGATGTTATAAGACTTAAGAGAACCCAATACGGTTCAATAAAGCTTGGTATGTTGGCTCAGGGCAAATACAGAGAACTTACTCCTGACGAAGTCCATAAACTTATGGCTTCAAGTGGTGCAGTAGGTAAAAAGAAGTGGTAATTTTATGTATATTTTTAAACCAATAACAAATATCAATCAGCTTTCAGAGTTGTTCGGAGACAATGTAAACGGTGGATATATTGGCTTTGAAGGTGATGTGATTATAGGTAAATGCAGTCTTTTTGTTGAAGGCTCAAAGGTTTATGTAAAAACTGTTGATTTTCCTCAGGACAAGCCCGATATAGGAGAAGGTCTTATCCGTGCAGCACTTAATTTTGGCGCTAATAGGAATGCTTATTATGCTTATTGCAGTTGCGAAAATGCCGTTGGTATAATGAAGCTTATGGGATTTGAAGAAAATGACGGAGTATATAGTGGGGATATTCCCACTTTATTAGGTGGTAGCTGTGGATGCTGCCGTCAGAATTTAGTATAAGGTTGTGAAATAATGATTAGCAGTATGACAGGCTATGGCAGAGGTCAGTGCACTGTTGATGGAATGGATGTTACCGTTGAAATCAAGAGTGTGAATCACAGATACTTTGAGTTTTCTGCCAGAACGCCGAGAAATTATCTGTTTCTTGAAGAAAAATTAAAAACATTTTTCTCAGGTTCAATTTCAAGAGGTAAGGTTGAGTGTTTCGTTCAGATAACATCTCTTGACGACGAAAATATAAATGTCAGTGCGAACATTCCTCTTGCCAAAAGCTATCTTGCAGCACTTAAAGATATTTCTGAAAATCTCGGTGTTTCTGCCGATGTTTCGGCAAATGCACTTGCAAGATACAATGATGTACTTGAAATCAAAAAAGCAGAAGTTGATGAAGAAAAGGTATGGAATACTGTCAAAATTGCAGCAGAAGAGGCGCTGAGTGGTATTCTTGTTATGCGTCGAGCAGAGGGTGAAAAGCTCAAAAATGATGTTTTGTCAAGATTGGAATTAATATCAGGAAAAGTTGAAATGATTGAAAAACGCTCTCCTGAAACAGTCCGCGAATATTCAGAAAAGCTTCTTACAAGAATGAAAGAGGCACTTGGCGATACAATTCATATTGACGAGCAGAGAATTCTTACTGAGGCTGCAATTTATGCAGACAAAATAGCAGTTGCTGAGGAAACAGTAAGGCTTTCAAGTCATATGTCGCAACTTAAGACTTTTCTTGTCTCTGATGACGCTATCGGCAGAAAAATGGATTTTCTTGTTCAGGAAATGAACAGAGAAGCAAACACAATCGGTTCAAAAGCCCAGGATGTTGAAATTGCCCGTGCAGTTCTTGATATAAAGGCTGAAATCGAAAAAATCAGAGAACAGATTCAGAATATTGAATAAGAGGTAACAGTTATGAAGCTTATAAATATCGGATTCGGTAATATGGTTAATGCATCACGACTTGTTGCTATTGTAAGTCCTGAGTCTGCACCTATAAAAAGAATTATTCAGGAGTGCAAAGAAAAAGGCACACTGATAGATGCAACACACGGAAGAAGAACACGTGCAGTAATTATAACAGATTGCGGCCATGTTATTCTTACATATCTGCAATCAGAAACAGTTGCAAACAGACTCAATGATGTTGAAGACGAGCTTGATGTTATTTCTGAAGAGGAGGAAGAAAATGAGCACTAAAGGTTTACTTGTTGTTCTCTCTGGTCCCTCGGGCTCAGGAAAAGATACTGTCCTTGAACAGGTCTTCAAAAAAGAGCCCTCACTTCAGAAGTCGATTTCAATGACTACACGTGAAATCCGCGAGAAAGAAGTTGACGGAAGAGATTACTATTTTGTTAGCAAAGAGTACTTTGAAAAGCAGATAAGTGCAAAAAATATGCTTGAGAGTGCTGTTTACAACACAAATTATTATGGCACACCGAAAGCTCCTGTTGATAAGTGGCTTGAGGATGAAAAAACAATTGTGCTGAAAATTGAAGTTCAGGGTGCTGAAAAAATCAGAAAACTTTATCCTGACTGTGTGAGTATTTTTGTTATGCCGCCGTCGATGCAGGTGCTTGAACAGAGACTTCGTGGCAGAAACACCGATTCCGAAGAGTCAATCCTTATGAGACTCGATGCTGCACTGGGTGAAATACAGTGTGCGGAAAAATACGATTACATAGTATTCAACGATGTCCTTGAAGACGCCGTTGATGATATATGCGCTATTATTAAAGCGGAAAAATTTAAATCATCAAGAATGAAAAATTCAGTAAGAGAGGTAATTAAAAATGCTTAATCCCGATTTGAGAAACGTACTTAAAGACAAAACCAGCCGTTATTCACTTGTTCTTGCAACTGCAAAAAGAGCAAGAGTTATCGCTGAAGAGGCAGAAAAGAAGGGCGAAATTATTGTTGAAAAACCCGTAACACTTGCAGTAAATGAGTTCCTTGACGGAAAATTCCTTATTGAAGAGCCTGAGGATATCAGAGACCTTTAATTTCCTAGCACACTTATTTTTCAGGAGGTAAAATTGTATGTCAAAAGTTTACGCCGAAACATCAGTTGATGGTGTGTTGCCGTCATTTGATAAGACATACGCATACCTCATAAAAGAAAATCCTGAAAAAATCAAGGTCGGTATGCGCGTACTTGTGCCGTTTGGTAATTCAAACAAGCCAAAAATGGCAATTGTTACAGGTATAACTGATGAAAGACCAAACGCACGAAGTGTGAAATCTATAATCCGTGCAGTTGATGACGAGCCGATTGTGACTGAGGAAATGCTGAAAGTTGCTTTCTGGCTTAAGGAAAGAACTTTTTGTTCTGTGTATGAAGCTGTCAAAGCTATGCTTCCGACGGGAATAAACTATAAAACAATAGTTTCTTATTCTATTAACGAAGAAGCACAGTTAAGTTATGAGTCCCTGAGTGAAGATGCAAGAAAAATCATAAACTATTTTAACGAAAAAAAAAGAGGCTTTTCTGAAAAACAGAAAATCTGTAAAGCAGTTGGGATTTCTGATGAAAGCCCCGCTTTTAAAGAACTTTACGAAAAAAATATAATTTTCAGAAATATTGATGCATCCCGTAATGTTGGTGACAATCTTCAGAAAATGGTGAGAATTGTCAGTGAGGATTATGAGTGTAAAATGTCTCAGAAACAGAGGTTGGTTTATGATTTGCTCATTGAAGTCGGATCGGCATCAGTGAAAGAAGTGTGTTATTATACAGGTGTCACAACAGCAGTTGTTAACGCTTTGGTTTCTAAAGGTATCTGTGAGTTTTACGATAAAGAAATTTACAGAACTCCATTTGTTGCCACGGATTGCGAGATGACTGATATTGTGTTGTCCGATGAGCAGAACAAAGCTTTTCTTGGACTTGTTCAGTTGCTGAAACAGGAAGAAGGCACTGCAGCACTTCTTTACGGAGTGACCGGCAGCGGAAAAACTCAGGTTTATCTGAAGCTTATTGATGAGGCTGTGAAAGAGGGGAAAGGTGTCATTGTTATGGTGCCTGAAATCTCACTCACTCCTCAGACTATACGAATTTTCAAGAAACGGTATGGCAGAAAAATTGCTGTTTTTCACAGTGGTCTTTCTATGGGTGAAAGGGCAGATGAATATAAAAGAGTGAAGAAAAAAGAAGCTCTTATTGCCATCGGAACCCGTTCAGCGGTTTTTGCACCTCTTGAAAATCTTGGGCTTATTATCATGGACGAGGAGCAGGAGCATACATATAAATCTGAAAACTCACCCCGTTTTCACGCCCGTGATGTTGCCAAATTCAGATGTGCTTATAATAATGCATTGTTTCTTATGGCTTCTGCAACACCCAGTGTTGAATCGTTTGCAAATGCGAAAAAAGGAAGATATAAACTGTTTACGATGAAAGAGCGTTATGGTACATCTGCATTACCTGATGTTCTTACCGTTGACCTTACACAGTTTGCCAAGTTCGGCGAAAAAGCAGTTATCAGTCCTGTTCTTGCAGAGCAGCTGCAGGAAAATTTTGAAAACGGTCATCAATCCATTATTCTGCTTAACAGAAGAGGATATAATACATTTGTTGCCTGTAAAAAATGCAGTAGCGTAATTACTTGTCCGCATTGTAGTATTTCAATGACTTATCATACGAAAAACGGCAAACTTATGTGCCACTATTGCGGTCATAGTATGTCTTCAGATGTGAAGTGTGAGGCTTGTGGCAGTCACGAATTAAGATATAACGGTGTCGGTACACAGAAAATTGAAGAAGAACTTAATATTATTTTGCCTGATGCTAAAATTCTCAGAATGGATGCTGACTCAACAATGTCACGCTCTGCTTATGAAGAGAATTTTGAAAAATTCGGTAAGGGCGAATATGATATTATGGTCGGAACGCAGATGGTTGCAAAGGGTCTTGATTTTGAAAATGTTACACTTGTTGGTATAATCTGTGCTGATATGCAACTTTTCAATGACGATTTCAGGAGCAGTGAGAGAACTTTTTCTTTACTTACTCAGGTAATTGGCCGTTCAGGCAGAGGCAGTTTTATGGGCAAAGCGATTATACAGACTTTTACGCCCGATAATGAAATAATTAAATTCGCACAGAATCAGGATTATGATTCGTTTTTTGATTATGAAATCAGAGTCAGAAAAATGATGGTCTATCCACCTTATTGCGATTTGTGCGTTGTTGGTTTTGTCGGCGGAAATGAATTGAATGTTTCTAATTCTTCAAAAGCTTTTCTTCAGTTATTGAAAGAAAAAACATCATCCCGATACAAAAGTGAGCAGATTATTGCCTTGGGACCCGTCCCGCTCAAAGTGGCAAAAGTTAATAATAAATACAGATACAGATTGATTCTGAAATGTCACAACACAAAGTCATTCAGAAATATGATGACTGAATTACTCAGTGAGTTTGATGACAAATACAAAAAATTTGATGTTACTGTTTTTGCGGATATCAATCCCGAAAATATGATATAAAAGTGGTGAACAAATATGGCGTTAAGAAATATTGTGAAATATGGTGACCCTGTTTTGAGAAAGAAGAGCAGGGTAGTGGAAAAGTTTGACGGTAAACTTTCAGACCTTATTGATGATATGGTAGAAACAATGAGAAATGCAGATGGTGTTGGTCTTGCTGCGGTGCAGGTCGGTATTCTGAAAAGAGTAGTCATTGTTGATATCGGTGAAGGTTTGATTGAACTTGTAAACCCTGAAATTATCGAAGTGTCTGATGAAAAGCAGATTACTCCCGAGGGATGTCTTTCTCTTCCCGGACAGTCAGGTAACACTGTGCGACCGATGACCGTTAAAGTAAAAGCACAGGACAGAAACGGAAAATGGTACATTCATAAAGGTACAGGGCTAAAGGCAAAGGCTTTTTGCCATGAAATCGACCACCTTGATGGTGTTTTATATATTGATAAAGTTATTCCTGATGCGGAGGGTAAAAAATGAGAGTAGTTTTTATGGGCACACCTGATTTTGCAGTACCGTGTCTTGAAAAACTTATTGAATACGGTTGCGATGTAGTCGGCGTTTTCACCCAGCCTGATAAACCAGTTGGCAGAAAGCGTGTGATTACTCCACCTGCAGTTAAAGTATGTGCACTCAAAAACGGTATTGAAGTATATCAGCCTGAAAAAATGAGAGACGGCACTGCTCTTGAGATAATAAACAGACTGCAACCTGATCTTATTGTTGTAGTGGCATATGGAAAAATTCTTCCTAAGGAAATTCTGGAAAGCGCACCATATGGATGCATAAACATTCACGGTTCTCTTCTTCCGAAACTCAGAGGTGCAGCACCCATTCAGTGGTCTGTTATCAATGGTGACGAATATTCCGGCGTCACATCTATGATGATGAATGAAGGTCTTGACACGGGCGATATGCTCGTTGAAAGAAAAGTCAGGATTGAGTTTAAAGAAACAGCAGGTGAACTTTATGACAGACTTTCATTAGTCGGTGCTGATGTTCTTGAAGAAACGCTTGAAAAACTTGAAAACGGTACACTTGTGAGGACTCCTCAGGTTGATGAAGAGTCAACATATGCACCGCTTCTTTCCAAAGAAATCTCAAATATTAACTGGAATGAATCCGCTTTGTCTGTTTACAATAAAATCAGAGGTCTGAATCCCTGGCCGGTTGCAGTGACTTTTATTGATGGCGTAAAATATAAAATTTTTGCATCAGAATATGTTGAGAATGTAAAAGGTCAGCCGGGTGAAATTGTTGAAAACAGAAAACAGCTTGTTGTCGCTTGTGGCGATGGTAATGGTATTTCTGTGAAAACACTTCAGCCTGACGGCAAAAAACAGATGGATATTGTGTCTTTCCTTGCAGGTAATAAATTAGAAATTGGTAAAATTATCGGGTAGGTGTTTGTTTTGTTTTGGAATTATCTTGAAGGCTATTGGCTTTATCTTGTAATTGTAGGTCCTGCACTTATTTTTTCAATTATGGCGCAGGTTAAGGTTAAAAGTAATTTCAATAAATATTCAAAAGTTATGTCTTCAAGAGGACTGACAGGCGCTAACGCAGCTTTACAGGTTCTTCGTTTTTATGGCATAAACGATGTGCAGATAGAAAGAGTATCCGGCAAACTCAGTGACCATTATGACCCTAAAGCCAGGGTTATCAGGTTATCTGATGCGGTTTTCTCATCTACTTCTGTTGCGGCAATCGGTGTGGCTTGTCACGAAGCCGGTCATGCAGCACAACACGCTCAGAATTATGCGCCCATAAAATGGAGAAATGCTATTATTCCGGTTTGTAATATCGGTTCTACTCTTGGTATTCCTATTGCGCTTATCGGTGCTTTTCTCGGTTTTGGAATTCTTATTGATATTGGTCTTGCACTTTATGCGCTTATTGCTGTTTTTCAGTTTATAACTCTTCCTGTTGAATTCAATGCCAGCAGAAGAGCCGTTGAGGTTATCTCTCAGACAAATATTCTCAGTGAAGATGAGATTGTAGGTACAAAAAAAGTATTATCCGCCGCTGCGATGACTTATGTTGCTGCTTTGGCTACGTCAATTGCAAACCTTTTGAGATTTATTATTATGTTCGGCAGAGGCAGAAGAAGATAATGAGTACAAAAAATTCACCGCGTCAGAAGGCTTTTGAAATTCTTTTCAGGATTCACACTTCAAATGCCTATTCAAATCTGACCATAGATACATATTTACAAAAAAATAATATGGATGCGCGTGATAAGGCTTTTGTCAGTGCGCTTGTTTATGGTGTTTGTGAGAGGCAGATTACTCTTGATTACAATCTTTCCCAATATCTGAAACAGCCTCTGAAAAAATTAAAACCTGAAGTTCTTATAGCACTGAGACTTGGTGCTTATCAACTTCTGTTTATGGATAAAATTCCGTCTTCAGCAGCTGTAAATGAAAGTGTAAATCTTGTTAAAGCTAACAGGGCATCGTTTGCGTCAGGACTGGTGAATGCCGTTCTTCGGAAGATTATGACAAACGGTCTTGTTTTGCCGGATAAAAAAGATAAGAATTATTTGTCTGTTAAATATTCTTGTCCTCAGTGGCTTGTCGATATGTATTGTAGCGCATATGGTTGTGACAATGGTGAAGAGATACTTAAGTCTTCTCTTGGCGAAGTCCCTGTTTATATCAGGGTAAACACAACGAAAACCACTGATGAAAATCTGATTTTGTCTCTTGAAAAAGAAGGTATCATTGCCGGAAAAACAGGCTATGTGGAAAACGCTCTCAAACTGACAAAACCGGGTGCTGTTGAGTCTCTTCAGTCGTTCAAAGACGGTTGTTTTCATGTTCAGGATATATCATCTCAGCTTTGTTGTAAAGCTCTCGGTGCAGAAGAAGGGGATTCGGTTCTCGATGTTTGCTCAGCTCCGGGCGGTAAAACGTTTACAATTTGTGAGTCTATGAATGATACAGGCTCAATTACATCGTGTGATATTTATTCTTCAAGAGTAAATCTTATTAATGACGGAGCAGCCAGGCTGAATCTTTCTTCTGTCAGAACGGTTGTAAATGATGCCTCTGTGTTTAATCCGTCTCTCGGATTTTTTGATAAAGTGCTCTGCGACGTTCCGTGTTCAGGTCTCGGTATCATTAGGAGAAAGCCTGAAATCAAATACAAGTCTCCTGACGATATTGACAAATTATATAGTTTGCAGTATCTTATACTGTGTATAACCTCAAGATATGTAAAGGAAAACGGCACACTTATTTACTCAACGTGTAGCCTGAATCCTAAAGAAAACACAGAAGTTTGTCGCAGATTTTTGCAGGAAAATAAAGAGTTTGTTTTGTGTGATATTCCTCACGCAGATAAGTTTGGTGTAGTTGAGGACAAGATGCTTACGGTTTTGCCTCATATGTATGATTCCGACGGCTTTTTTATAGCTAAATTTGAAAGAAAAGGTGAGTAGTTTTGAGCAAGGTTGACATAAAATCTATGACAAAAGATGAGTTGAGCCTTGCTTTGTCTGAAATTAAATTACCTAAATTCAGGGCTGACCAGATTTTTTTATGGCTTCATCAGAAGGGTGTTTCTTCTTTTGACGAAATGACAAATATTTCAAAAGACCTTCGCAAGAAGCTTGAAGAAGTGTATGAAATTCGTTCCTGCGAAATTGAAACCAAGAGAGTTTCAAAGGAAGACGGAACAATAAAATATCTCTTCAGACTTTTTGACGGTGAATACATAGAAAGCGTTCTTATGAAATACAAATACGGTTATTCTCTTTGTGTGTCTACCCAGGTAGGTTGCCGTATGGGATGTAAGTTCTGCGCTTCAACGCTTGGCGGTGTTATAAGAGATTTGTCAGCCTCTGAAATCCTCTCACAGATTCATGTGGCACAAAATGATGAAAATATAAGGGTTTCTCATGTTGTGCTTATGGGAATGGGCGAACCTTTTGATAATTTTGAAAATGTAAAGAGGTTTTTGTTCCTCGCTAATTCTGAGGATGCTCTGGGTCTTTCAATGAGAAATATTTCGCTTTCGACATGTGGCATAGTGCCGAAAATTTATGAGCTTATGGATATGAATCTGCAACTTACTTTGTCTGTTTCTCTCCACGCTCCCAACGATGAAATACGTTCAAAACTTATGCCGATTAATAAAAAATATAATGTTTCAGAGCTTATAAAGGCTTGTAGAGACTATGTGAACAAAACTTCAAGAAGAATTTCTTTTGAATATTCTATGATTTCCGGAGTAAATGACAGTGATGAATGTGCTGAAGAGTTATCAGGACTTCTCAAAGGTATGCTTTGTCATGTTAATCTGATTCCGGTCAACAATGTAAGAGAAAATAACTTTGTGAAAAGTGATGATAAAAGATTAAAAAAATTTGTATCTGTGCTTGAGAAAAATTCTGTAAATGTTACGGTAAGAAGAACTCTCGGTAAAGATATTGAGGCATCTTGTGGACAGTTAAGAAAGAAACATATTGCCTCTGAAGGGGGAGATAAAAGTTGAAAATCTTCGGTAAAACGGATATAGGACTTGTCCGCTCATCAAATCAGGATACTTTCAGAGTCGGTAAATTTGACAGCGGTACTGTATGGGCGGTGCTCTGCGATGGTATGGGCGGTGCTTCAGGCGGTGATGTTGCAAGTAAGATGGCAGCTGACCTGATTGCCGAGAGAATACTTGGTAATTATAATGACAATATGAAAACATCATCTGTTTCTAATTTATTTGAGTCAGCAATAAATTTTGCAAGTATCAAGATTTTTGACCTCGCCCGTGAAAATGAATCTCTTTTCGGTATGGGAACCACTGTTGTCGTTGCGATTGTGAGAGATGGTGAAGTAATGATTTCCCATGTAGGTGACAGCAGAGCTTATATTATTTCTGATGAAATCAGACAGGTAACAAAAGACCACTCTATTGTTCAGGAAATGCTTGACAGAGGAGAAATCAGCGAGGATATCGCTAAAAATCATCCTATAAAGAATTATATTACAAGAGCACTCGGTGTTAAGGACAGAGTCAGTGTTGATTTTACAAGTGAAGATTTTTCTGATGATGACATTTTACTTTTGTGCTCTGACGGCCTTTCGAATATGCTTGAGGCAGATGTGCTGAAAGAAAATGTTATGAGCGCCGATGATGAAACTTGCAGTAAGTTGGTTGATATGGCAAATGAAAAAGGTGGAAAAGATAATATAACAGTAGTTATTGCTTCTTATTAAAGATTTAAGGAGATTGAGATATGGATAGTTATGTTGGAAAAAGAATTGACGGAAGATATGAAATCAGAGAAATCATCGGTGTTGGTGGTATGGCTGTTGTTTACAAAGCATATGACAACATTGATGACAGAATCGTTGCAGTTAAAATTCTTAAAGAAGAATTTTTAGCAAACGAAGAATTCCGTCGCAGGTTCAAGAATGAATCAAAGGCAATCGCAGTACTCTCACATCCTAATATCGTAAAAGTGTTCGATGTGAGTTTCGGTGACAGACTTCAGTATATTGTTATGGAATATGTTGAGGGAATTACTCTCAAGGAGTATATCGAGCAGCAGAGAGTCATTAACAGTAAAGAGGTTGTTCATTTCACAACACAAATCCTCAGAGCTCTTCAACATGCTCATGATAAGGGTATTGTCCATCGTGATATCAAGCCTCAGAATATTATTCTTCTTCAGAATGGTAATATCAAAGTAACAGACTTCGGTATTGCTCGTTTCAGCAGAAGTGAGACGCGTACGATGACAGAATCTGCAATCGGTTCAGTTCATTATGTCAGCCCTGAACAGGCAAGAGGTGAAATGACTGACGAAAAGACAGACATTTACTCTGTCGGCGTACTTATGTATGAGATGCTTACAGGTGAGTTGCCTTTCCAGAGTGACAATGCAATTTCTGTTGCACTTATGCAGGTTAACGATGAGGCAGTTCCGCCCAGTAAGATAAATGAGGATGTACCCGTAGGTCTTGAACAGATTACAATCCGTGCTATGCAGAAAAATCTTCGTGAGAGATACCAGTCTGCAGCTGAAATGCTTTTGGATATTGAAGAATATAAGCGTAATCCTGCGGTTGTGTTTGATTACTCATATTTTGTTGATGATAATCCTACAAAATATGTTTCGACAGAAGATGTCAGATCTTTTTCAGGCTTTTCTTCAATTTCTGAAGATGACCCGATTCCCGGTGCAGACGAAATGCGTCTGCCGCATCCGAAAACCAAGAAGAAAAAATCGCCTCTGCCTATCGTTGTAGGTGTTTTATCAGCAATACTTGTTGTTCTTCTTTTTGCAGTTGGATTTATTTTCTTCCAGGATGACCTTAAGGGCATTTTCTCATTCAACAGAACTGTACCTGATTTTGTAGGTATGAACTATTATAACGAAATCAAAGGCAAATCACAGTACGAGAAATTCAACATTGAGATTATTGAAACACAGTCAAGTGAGCACGAAGATGGTGAAGTTATTGCACAGACACCCGAAAAGGGTGAAAAAGTCAAAGCTGATGACGAAATCATTCTTACTGTTGCCGTTATTCAGTCAGAGTCAATGATGCCCGATTTCCAGAATGAAGATATTTTCACTGTTCGCGAAAAGCTTAATGCTATGGGGCTTAAATATGTAGAGCTCAAAGAAAGCAGTGATGTTGTTGATGATGGTAAGGTTATCAGAACTGAACCTGCAGCAGGTTCAAGCGTAAATGTTGGTGACACTGTTACAATCTATATTTGCGAAAAGGACAATGCGACAGTGCCGGTTCCTGATATCGTAACGATGTCTCCTGAAATGGCAAAACTCGAACTCGAGTCAGTGGGACTTACACTTGATACAAATTATACAACCGAAGCAAGTATGACAGTTCCTGAAGGATATATTGTAAGATGTATTCCTGTTGTGGGCACACCTGTTGCAGAGGGTACAGCAATCAAAGTTGTTCTCAGCCTCGGACAGAAAGCGACAACAAGAGATATCAGCATCAAACTTCCGTCTTCAGGTACAGGTTCTATTGTTTATAAGCTTAACGGAAATACTGTTCACACAGTGCCATCATTCAATTTCTACGGTCAGTTGTATACAACCTCCGTAACGGGTGTTGGCTCAAGTGATGCGGTAGAAGTATATGTAAATGATAATCTTTATTTTAGTTGCTATGTTGATTTTACAACAACACCGCCCGTTGTTTCAGGCGTAACTGACTATACAGGCACTATTGATTACGGAACATTATATTGATTTTTAGGAGTTGACTTTTTTGCAGCAACTTGAGGGAACAATAGTAAAAGGTATCGGTGGCTTTTATTATATAGAGGCAAACGATACTGTATATGAATGCAAGGCAAGAGGTGCATTCCGCAAGAACAAAATTTCCCCGTTACCGGGTGACAGAGTTAGGATTACCGTTAACGAAGGTGCAGAAAACACCATTGACGAAATTCTCCCAAGAAGAAATGTGCTTGTGAGACCTCCGATTGCCAACATTGACAAACTTTTTGTAGTTGCTTCTGTTTGTGAACCCAAACCAAATACTCTTGTTATTGATAAGCTTATTGCGATCGCTGAAAAAAATAATATTGAGCCTGTTCTTGTTATTACAAAAAAAGATCTCGGCGATTCAGCTGAGCTTGAAGCTATCTATAAAACTGCAGGTTTTGAAACAGTTGTAACATCTGCAGAAACAGGTGAGGGCTCAGAAAAAATCCGTGAACTTATTGAAGGTCATATCAGTGCTTTTGCGGGTAATACCGGTGTCGGAAAGTCTTCACTTCTGAATGCTATTGATTCAAAACTTGCTCTTCAGACCGGTGAAATCAGCGATAAGCTTGGTAGAGGCAGACACACAACAAGACATATTGAGCTGTTTAAAGTGTGTGGCGGATATATTGCCGATACACCCGGCTTTTCATCAATTGATTTTCAGAATGCTGAGAAAATTCTGAAGGATGAGCTTCCGTTTTGTTTCCGCGAATTTGAAGAATATCTCGGCACCTGTAAGTTTTCTACTTGCTCACATACCCATGACAAAGGTTGCAGAATTATACAAGCGGTCGCCGAAGGTAAAATTCACCCGTCGAGACACGAAAACTATGTTGCATTGTATAATGAAGTGAAAGATTTGAAAGAATGGGAATTATAAGTATTAAGGCTGATTCTGTTGTGAATCAGCCTTTTCACAATTGTTTATATTTTGAATATAATGACAATGACAGCGTTCGGTGAGGTGAGATTATGAGAAGGCGAAGAAATTGTGGTTTAGGGATAATTCTTGTTTCTTTCGGAATCGGTTTATTTATCGCTTGTTGCTTTCCCTCATCTTTCCTTATTGCTGTTATAGCATTGGTAATTATACTCATAGGTATTACCATTTGCAGAAATTAGTTGGAGGTAATCAGTATGAAGGTAATTGTTTTTAAAAACCCAAAGATAATCGGCAGCTTGTTGAGAATGATTTTCGGAATAAAAAAACAGGATTTTACAAACGGATAACATATGTATACTGCAGAAATTTTCTGCAGTATTTTTACTTGACAAGTTTAAAATTATAATGATATACTGAAATAAAGATTAATAAAAATCAGGAGGCAAATTTATGAAAAATAAGTATTTGTATATTTTATCATATGACCATGGTGGATATGTTCTTTGGGGGAATGCAGTCAAACCTCGACTGAAAGAGCTTGTGGAATGGATGGAAAAATATCCGAAGCTTAAGGTCGGTCTTGATTATGAATCTTTTACTTTTGATGAGTATTCGAAAGTAGACCCTGAAATTATGCAGTTAATAAGATATCTTCTCGAAAAATATCCTGACAGAGTGGGTTTGGGTGCTACTACATACGGTCAGCCTCTTTCGATGTTTATCTCAGAAGAGTCGAATGTCAGACAGTTGACATATGCAATTCGAACAAATCTCAAACATTTCGGTCAGACTCCTAATGTTTATGCTATTTCTGAGTTTGCACTCAACAATCAGACACCGCAGATGACAAAACTTTGTGGATATGAAGCTGCAATTCTTCGTTCACATGTTATGGGTTATGGTTATACTAAAAACTTTGATTTGCCGTGGGGTCGTTGGATTGGTAAGGATAACACAGAAATTCCCGCAGTTCCTACATATGAAGAGCAGGGCAGAGGATTTAACTGTACAACTCTTGATAACTGGATAATCTCTAGATGGCCGAGAGAGGGTTGTTATTGGTCTCTTGAAGAGTTTGAAGAAAAATTCAAACATATTTCACCACTGCTTGCATCGAGATATGACGATCTGACACAGGAAGTTCACGATATTACCGAATACATTGAAACAAAAGATGACTACAAGTATGTTCTTCTTGAGGATTTACCGGAATTGTACGGCGAGGCAACTGAGGAAATGCGTACAGATGATAATGATTTCCATGTGCAGATGCCGTGGGGTTATTGTGGTAATGAGATTTTTAATGGTTGTCGCGAAGCAGAAGTTTCTGCTGTACAGGCTGAAAAACTTAATGCACTTTCAGTAATGCTTGGCGGTATATCTATGCAGGAAAAACTGGAGCAATCCTGGAAGTATGCTCTTGTTGCACAACACCATGATGTAACAATCTGTGGATTACTCGATTTGTCAAGGCGATTTATTCCTGATTCTCTTGCACTTTCTTCACAGGTCAGATCGGATTCTCTTGGTGTCATAACAAAGCGTTTTGCCGATAAAGAACATCTGTCGCTTCTTGTAAGCAATCTCCATTCATTCGATAT
The DNA here is from genome assembly GCA_045542485.1 of Acutalibacteraceae bacterium. GTDB lineage: Bacteria > Bacillota > Clostridia > Oscillospirales > Acutalibacteraceae > SIG575. The sequence continues at coordinate 1,334 of JAZQLC010000054.1, read as the reverse complement.
TGATGAGTGGATTGATGTAGATGTTGACGGTGATTTTTCTGCATTTGACGGTGATAAAAAACTTACTGCTGAGATGTCGGATGATGGAAAAACTCTTCGCGTAAATGTCAAACTGTCACCTTTTACTGTAAAGAAAATTACTTTACACCCCGAAACTACTGAATTTGTAAAAGGTTTTGAATGGAATGAAGAATCCGGCATATTGACAACGCCTGTTTATAAAGCAAAGCTTACTGAAAAAGGTATAGCTTATATTGAGTTATCAGACAAGAATATAAGAGTTTTTGATAACGGAGAAGGTGAGTTGTTCACCGCATTTGTTGACGATGACAACTATGCTTCTGTCGGAAAGTGGAATGTTTCTGTTTCTTCACATAGTGCCCAAGCTGTTTTTGAAGGAAATGTCAGCACGATACCTTGTCGTTTTGAAATGGTATTCAGAAGAAACCACAAGAGAATCGATTGTAAAGCTCGTTTTGAGATGCACGGCGAAAGAGTCGGTCGCACGGGACTTTCTGAAGGTCTCAAAAAGTCAATTACAATTGACGGTCACAGACACGAAGAAAAAATGAATTTTGTTATGAATATGTGCCTTGATGAAAACAGAAGAATGGTTCGTGACCTTCCATTTGCAATTTCTGATTGGAACGGTGCTGTCCGTAAAAACGAATCTTACTGGTATCCGGAGGATGATATCAGATATGATGTTGAAGTATCACCTGAAGAATCCTTTGCAGGTGTGACTTATATGCAGGGCATATATTGGCTTGGTATGAACGACGAAAATAATGGTGTTGCAGTTTTTAACAGAGGTTGTATGGGCTCATTAATCAAAGGCAACCGTCTGGAAATACCTCTTTTGTATTCAGGTGAGTATATCTGTGGTGCAAGAGTTCTTGAGGGCGTTTTTGAGGATGAATTTGCTTTGTTTCCATACAATAATTCCGTATCTGATGCGGAAATACACAGAAATGCTATGTCATATGCTTATCAGCCTGAAGCAGTTTTGGTCAGCAAAGGTGACGGTGATTTATCTGAGCTTGAAATGGCTGGTTTCAGTAGTGATTCAGATAAAGTTATTTTGACAACATTTTACCCTGAAGACGGATATATTTACGCAAGATTCTGTAATTTCTCAGGTGCTTCTGCTACGGCAACATTTAAGTTTATGAATAAGTCAGCTATGTCAGAAACTGATTTACTTGGTAATGTACTTTCTGAAATTTTGGACGATAAACTAACATTCAGACCCTGGGAAATTAAGACCATTAGAATTTCAATCTGATTTTAAATCTTAAACCGACCATACAGGTCGGTTTATTTAAGTCGGATCG
>JAZQLC010000053.1:0-15530 GCA_045542485.1 Acutalibacteraceae bacterium | reverse complement strand
AGAAAAGTTAAAGAAAGCAAAGCAATTTGCTTTTGAGATAAGTTGTGTCGAGCACGGAAGTGCCGGTGCAATCGAATTGGTGTCAATGGCGATGAGGGTCCACCCGTTCCCATCCCGAACACGGTAGTTAAGCTCATTAGCGCCGAAAATACTTGGCTGGAAGCGGCCCGGGAAGATAGGACGACGCCAATACAAAGTGCCGGGTTGAAAACTTCAAACCGGCTTTTTTTCAAAAAAACAGAAAATGCCCTAATAGCTCAGTCGGTAGAGCACGCGGCTGTTAACCGCGGTGTCACAGGTTCGAGTCCTGTTTGGGGCGCCAAAACAAAACCATCCGAACTTCGGGTGGTTTTTGTTTTGCTATTTCAGATGGTTTAAGAACTATGTCATCGTAATTCGGCATAGGCTTTGACTTATTAACTCAGGTGTCACAGGTTCGGGTCCTGTTAAGGGCGACGCAGGTAGCGAATCTGAGCTTTACATTTTATGATGAAATGTTCGGATGTGTTCTTTATATACGACAAAAAGCAGGGAAGTGAAATTCCTTGCTTTCTTACTTTATGTCGAGGGATTGTTTTATTTGTTTTAATCTCCAAATATTTATTGTTTTATGGATTTGAACTTTATATAATAATTTAAGTGAGAGTTTTTGTGAGTTTATCCGTCTAATAGATGAAAGGCAATAACCACACGCTTTTCAGGAAGGAGAAAATCAATGGATAATGGTGCAAGTAGCTACCGCCGTTACCTTGATGGTGATGACACGGGAATAGTAGAAATAATTAAAGAATTCAAAGACGGTCTGACTTTATACATAAATGGGTATATAAATAATATTTTTACTGCAGAAGAGTTAATGGAAGAAACCTTCTTTAAATTAGCAACAAAAAGACCTCGTTTTTCGGGGAAGAGTTCATTCAAAACTTGGCTTTATACAATCGCTCGTAATATAACGCTTGATTATTTGAGAGATAATTCAAAATTTACTTCCGACTCAATTGATGAATACAGCAATTATTTAGCTGAGGAAACTAATGTTGAAAAAGAGTATCTTATCAAAGAGCAAAAGATTCTCCTCCACCGAACAATGCGTAAATTAAAGCCTGAATATTTTCAAGTTTTATATTTGATTTATTTTGAAGGTTTTTCTAACTCTGATGCTGCAGTGATAATGAAAAAGAATAAACGTCAGATTGAAAATCTTATTTATAGGGCAAAAAGCACATTGAAATCAGAGTTGAAAAAGGAGGGCTTTGAATATGAAGAATTATAATGAAATTGCTGATAGTGTTTTATCGCGCAGAGATAAATATGACGAAGCACAGAAAGTAAAGAGAAAAAAGATGATCCGCATTTCTTCTTTCATAAGTTGTTTTGTTATTGTTGCCGCTTTAGGTTTAGGAATCTGGCAAGGCGGTTGGCTTGATTTTAACTCACTGCCAATATCAAACCATCCATCACAGGAAGATAATAATGTCGAAACTACTCATAACAACACATCACAAGAACCAACAAACAACCAAACAACAATCCCTTCAACTGAACAACCGACATCAGGTCAAAGCGCTCAAACGCCTTCCGATGAAGGCTCATATTTGAGTGGCAATGAGGAGTATTTTAATATACCGAAGCTTCCGTTTGACAGAGAAATTAAGCTTACAGGTGAAGCAATTACCGATGCTGAAGCACAAGAATATTTCAGCAAGAACAAAAGCAGTATTATAAGCAGCTTGGCATCAAACGGTGTACCATCGGATTCAATCAAAATATCTGACAAAGGTTATTGTCATGTTAGTTATGATGGCGTTATGGGAAAAAGTTTTGAACTCAGACAAAACTATCGTGATTACCTTGTATATAACGGGGATAAACTCATAGCAATTATAACACTTTGGAAAGAAAATGGTGAAATATTCAATACACCTTCTTTCGGTGCAAGGTGGTTTGATAATTATAATACATCCTTGCAGACTCATAAAGGTGAAAAACTAGTTTATGCTTATGCGGGATGGCTTGAAATAATTATTACACCTGACAACACATATTTTAATCCTATGGGATATGATGTTTCTCGGTATTTTGAAGGTGTAGAAAAACCTTATGATGTGTTTTATCATGATGCGGCAACTTATACACCTTAAAAATAGTGTAATGAAGCCGCTGTTTGTTGGAGGGCGGTTTTCAATTTATATACAACAAAAAGCAGGGAGGTGAATTCCCTGCTTTCTTACTTTATGTCGAGAGATTGTTTTTTTATTTTCTTTTTCATAAAAGTTCCACCTTTGATTACATAAATTAAATTATTCTTGACTTTTTCAGAATACTATGATATTCTATGCATAGAACATCGATGTATTATATAAATGTGTTTAAAAAGGAGATGGAATTATGAATATAAAAAAAGAACTTACAAAAGGCAGTTCGGCTCTTCTTGTTCTTTCCGTGCTGGAAAAGGAAGATTTGTACGGATACAGAATAATTAAAGAAATCGAATTGCGCTCGGAGTTTGTCTTTTCTTTTAAGGAGGGGACTCTTTATCCTATTCTTCATGCTTTTGAAAAGGAAGGTTTGGTTGAGTCCTATTGGGAAGGCAAGGAGGGTGAGCGCCGAAGAAAATATTATCATCTGACTAAAAAAGGTATAAAAGTTCTGAACGAAAATAAAAAAGAGTGGATATCCTATTCCGAAGCCGTTGGCAAGGTCATAGGAGGTGTTGCAAATGCAACAACATAAAAGCGTTGAGGATTACCTTAACAGCGTTATTCCACAGAAAATTTCTGAAAAAACAAAAACTGAGTTGCGGGAAGAGTTGGAATGTCACATTTATGACAGGGCTGAGTTTTATATGGAAATCGGCTATGATGAAGAAACTGCCGTTGGTAAGGCAGTTGAACAGATGGGCGAAGCTGAGAGTGTCAGAAAAAGCTTTAACGCACTTTACCGTGACAGCGCATTCAAGGCGGTTTTACTGTTTGTGGGCATATGTGCGTGGAATCTGTTTTCAATCGTGCACGAATTCGGATATATGTATTTTGTAGATCCCACTATATTCGTGCTTCCTAATGTCGTGATGCTGGGAGTTTTTCTTGCAGTTTTTACAGCACTGACGGTTTATACAATAAAGTGTATCAGAGAAAGACTTGACAAGCAGACTATGGGTATAGTATGGGCTTTTGTATTGATTACTCTGGGGTCTTTCGTTACGAGTGGTATATTTTTCCCCATAATCAATGCAGGAAAGCTCATTTTCAGGTACATAACAAACGGTCCTGCGTCTGAAATTGATTGGGATATTGTAATTGCAAATATTGTTCTGCTTGTTTTGTATACTACAATTATCTTTGCGTTTTACGATAAAAGAAAGCTTTTCAGAGAAAAAACATATCGCTTATCTTTGAGGCAGATAACGGCAATTCTTTCAGTCAGCTGTCTGTGTTTCCTGACTGTTTACGGTTTTGCATATGCGAAATATGAATCGTGGTATTCCAACGACTGGGTAAAGGAAGAAATGGCAGAGGAGGAATATATTTCCAATAATATTGCAGAGCCAAAAGATGCATATGACAGTATTCAGATAGGTGATGGCGAATCAGAAACGCAAAAGGATCTTGAGAAAAAAGGTTTTGTAAAGAAAAATAATTCTTACAGTGAGAATCTCCGTGATGCATATCTTCCGTGGTATATTGATGCGTACCTGACAGAAAAAATTGAAGAAAATGATATAGGCAGAGTTTCTGAAGAATATGTATCCGTTTACTATTATACTAACGGCATGGAGGATGAGGGCGAATATGACGATATTATAAGCTGTATAGTTGTTGCCTATGATTACGAGGGAAGAATTACTTATAAATTATTTATGCCTGATATGAATTTTGATCTGATAGAGTATATGAATTACACTCACGGAGAAGAAGCGCAGATTTGGTTTGACGGTCTGAAAAAGGGTGATGACGGTGAAACGGCTATGGCTTTTATCAGGAAAACAAATTCGTTTATAATCGAAGATGAAAAATATGAGGGCGAAAATTCAGTTAAAACTTACAGAATCTTGCTCAATTGCTTTTATCCGATTGAGCCTGATTTTACAAATTGGATTTTAGGCGATTGGGACCTGGTGAATTATAGCTACGATTTTGAGATTACAGTACAAAATGGTGTAATCAGTAGTTATAAGATGTGTGACGATTGACATATGGCTCTTCAAAAAATACAGGTCTGATTGTTTTTATATCTGTTTTATGATATAATTGCGATAGAATCAAAGAAAGTCAGCAAGGAGTAGTTTTATGTTTTCAAAAATTTATAACACTGAACTCAGAATTGATTATAACCAGCGCGATGGATTTAACCGTTATCTCAATGACATTATGGATGAATATAATCAGTCTATTGAAGAGGGTCTTGACATTGAAAAGCACAAGGTTTTGTTTGAGTCTGTTGCTGCTATGGAAAACGGTGAAATGAAAAGTCGTATGAGTGACCTGATTTTTGAGATTGTTATGGGTGCAGAAATCAGAGACGGTTATAAATATGATGAGCCAAATGAGTTGAAAAAAATAAAAGAGCTTCGCAAATCTCACGATTTTACTGCTGTGATGCCGTGTAAAGATGCTTATACGAAAAAACTCCTCGGTGCGTGGACGGGCAGAGCTTGTGGATGTCTTCTCGGTAAAACCGTGGAGGGAATGAGGGGTAACGAGCTGGTTCCTTTTCTTAAAGAAACGGGCAATTACCCTATGCACCGCTATATTCTCAGCACGGATATTACAGACGAAATCTGCTCACATTACACATTTGGTCTCAAAAATCAGAAATACGCCGATAAGGTTGACGGTATGCCCGTTGACGACGATACAAACTATGTTGTCCTGGCTCAGAAAATTGTTGAGGAATCGGGCAGAGATTTTACTTCGACAGATGTGGGCAGAGCGTGGCTTAAATATCAGTCGGCTTATTCTTACTTTACGGCGGAAAGAATCGCTTATGTAAATCTGATTGATTGTATTGAGCCACCTGCAACGGCTATGTATAAAAATGTTTGCCGTGAATGGATAGGGGCACAAATCAGAGGCGACTACTTCGGTTACATAAATCCCGGGAAACCTGAAAAAGCAGCAGAAATGGCGTTCAATGACGCAACACTTTCCCATGTAAAAAATGGTGTTTACGGTGAGATGTTTGTTTCGGCGATGATTTCCTGTGCAGCAGTAACCGACAACATCGAAGACATTATTTTCGGCGGACTTGCACAGATACCGTCAACATCAAGACTTTACGAGTCAGTTATGAAAATTTATGGATACTATAAAAACGGTACTGCTCTTGAAGATATTTATAATTATATTCATTCTGCATACGATGAACACACCTCACACGGCTGGTGTCATACAATTTCCAACGCTATGATAGTAACTGCGGCACTTCTCTACGGAGAGGGAGATTTCGGTAAATCAATCTGTATTGCGGTGGAAATGGCATTTGACACTGATTGCAACGGTGCTACGGTGGGCTCGATTCTCGGTATGCGTGGCGGTATAGACTGTATTGATGATTATTGGAAAAAACCGATTAACGGTAAAATTCATACTTCAATATTCGGCGTGGACACCGTGGATATTGAAAAAGCAGTGGAAAAAACATCTGAGCATATTGAATGGTAAAACAATAGCCGGACTTTTTAAAAGTCCGGCTATGAAAGTTTTTACAGTACAATAATTTTTAAATCTCTGAAATCGTTCATATATAAGTTCAGACCGTCATCAATTTCTCCGTTTTCATTATAGGCGTGAAAAACACCTGTTCTGACAACTTCTTTGACGGAGGGCATATTTCCTATGACAGTTGAGGCATCGAATTCAACATGGATAACAAAATGATTCTCAGCGTTGTTGTCAGAAGTTACATACGCTTTTGCTTTGTAATGCCAACAACCTGGTTCGCCACTCAGTCCGTTTACAAGAGTGTAAGAGTATTCATTAAAATCAAACCACCAGTTTTTTACGGTGCAGTTATAATAAAAATCGTATTTATCTGAATCCTCTTTATCCTGCAGGACAAAAACCGTGTCCACATCATATAACACCTTGTGCCGTCTGCCCCAATAAGCATAAGCAGTAATGTTCACAAGGGAGAACAAAACAGCAAAAATTATGAAGATTGCAACAACGGTTTTAATTTGTTCTTTTTTTGCTTTTTGCAGAGCTTTGATTATGATTGACTCAGTTTTTTCTTTTTCTTTTTCTTTTTCAATAAGTCTTCCCTCAAGAAGCTCAATGACGGTTACTCCCAGAGTGTCTGATATTGTGGTCAGCAGTGAAATATCGGGAGCACCTCTGCCTGTTTCCCATTTTGAAACGGCTTTGTCGGTAACGCACAGTCTTTCGGCAAGTTGCTTCTGGCTGAATCCCATTTCCTTTCTGCGCTCAGCAATAAAACTTCCCGTTTTCTTGTTGTCCATAAAATCAACTCCTTTACACCGTAATTGTAACACACAGGGCAAAAAGTGTCACCCTACTGACGGTAGAATAGGGGATTTCTGACTATTTTTTCAGGTCAAGCAGTTCGTCTGCACTGACATTATAGAATTCGCAGAGTTTTTTGAAATCTTCAATTGCAAGTTTGGCTCTTCTTTTCTCAATGTGGTCGTAGCCCTGTTGGGATTTGTCGATTATTTTTCCGACTTCTTTCTGAGAAAGGTCACGGTCAATTCTCAATGCTGTAAGCTTGTCAAGATAGTCCATTTTATCACCTCAGGACAAATATACAATACTCTGATATTGAGTATTGACAATAACTCAAACATTGAGTATAATTGTTTATGACAGAGTGTTTCCTCTTTTTGGGGTTTGACAAAAAATTGATTTAGTTGTATTATTTAGTCATAAAAGTAAAGGAGAAGGATTATGGCAAAATTATTCGGTAAAAACGAAGGGCAAACAAACACAAAAACAAATAATCTTGAAACCAGATACAAAAACAGTATCGGCAACCTGCTGATAGTAGTTATTTTCAGCGTAATAAATATAGGTCTGCTTCTGGCAAACACAGATACATATTTTCTGTTTTCAGCATTTATTCCCTATTTCATAGTCGACTACGGCAGAGTTATGTGCGGAATGTATCCTGAAGAATTTTATGCGGATATGCCCGTGGGAGAATTCCTTGATACTTCATTTTTAGTTATAACGGTTGTTATTGCTGCAGTTATTATTCTGGCTTATCTTATCTGCTGGATTCTGGCAAAGAAGAAAAAGGTCGGCGCATTGTTTGTGGCTCTCGGCTTATTTGTTGTTGACACAATGGGTATGCTCTTTATGACAGGCATTTCTGCTGATATAATAATTGATATCGTTTTCCATATCTGGGTTATTGTTTATCTCATAACTTCAATAACAACATATTATAAGATTAAAAACTCACCCAACGCAGACTGTGCTGAGTTTCTTGTGGAGACCGAAGAGGTTGAGGAAGGCCCTGCTGAAAGCAATTCGGTTGTGCTCAGAATGGCAGAGGAAGTTAAAAGCAGAGTTTTCATTGAAACTGAGGCATCGGGTATGCACATAATTGTCAGAAGAGTGAAGCATACAAACGAGCTTATCGTTAACGGATGCGTATATGATGAATATGAGGGTATGGTGGAATTTGCACACACACTCAGGGCTGATGTGGGAGCACATAAGGTTGAGGCAGTTTTTGACGGTGCGACAAGCATAAAGCTTTTTGTTGACGGGACAGAGGTTGCAAAGAAAATAAGACTGATATAAGTTTAATTTACCACGAGAATGCATAAAAGGACTACAAGCAGGGATGAATCCCCACTTGCAGTCCTTTTTTGGTAGAAAATAAAAAAAATTATTCAATTATCAGGTTATTTTTTTTCCTTTTTCTTTCTGATATAATATTATCAGATAAAGGAGAGGAGCGAATGGAAATGGATTTTGAAAAAGTCGGAGAACAGATTCAGATTCTGAGAAAGGGAAAAGGTCTTACGCAGAGCCAGTTGGGTGAAAGAGTGGGTGTTTCTTTTCAGGCGGTGAGCAAGTGGGAAAGGGGAGAAACACTACCCGATGTTTCTCTTTTGCCTGACCTTGCGAGGGTGCTTGAAACTTCTGTTGACTATATTTTACTTGGCGGAGAAAAGCAGACGGAATACAAGGGTAAAAGCAGTGTAGCTGATGTGAAAAACGGCTTACTGTGTCTTAAAAAGATGGGAGAACTTTTAGAAAAAGAAAATCTTATCTATCGCTCGGCTATCAACGGCATCAACGAGGAGATGAATACCGATATTGAACAGGCGTTTTCAGATGATTATGTTTTCGACGCTTTTCTGGCGGAGGCAGTTATACAGAATCTGATTTCAGGAATGTATGTTGATATAAGCGATGTGAAAAACAGCTTCAGACACGAGCATTTTAAAAATGTTGTGCTTGGCTTCTGTGAAAGATACGGAGTTAAATAAGTCAGTAAAAGAATATTTATAAAGTAAAGAAAAAGCCATAGAGATATGGCTTTTTTGTTTTTTTTGTGCTATAATATTATCCTTGATTATTTTTGAAAAGGTGAAGTTATGACATATTACATAGGACAAGCAGTAGGGATTCTGGTAACAATCGGTGCAATCGTCAATCTGCAGCTGAAAAACAAAAAGCATATGTTCATTCTGTCAATTGTAGTGAATCTTCTGTCAGCGCTGAATATTTATCTGCTGGACGAAATGGGCTCAGGGGCAATAATATGTGTTGTTGCTGTTTTTCAGCTTATTGTGTCGCTGTGGCACGATAAAAAGGGGACAGAGGTCCATCTTGCGGAAAAGATAATATTCTTTATTCTCTATGTTGCAGCAGGTGTTATTACTTACAAATCACCAATAGACATACTTTCCATTGTGGCAGCAGTGCTTTATATGTTGGCTATGTTCCAGAAAAAGGAGCAGAATATCAGGCTTTTCCTTCTTGGAAATATGACCTGCTGGACAATTTACCACGCAGTTCTCGGCTCTACTGCAATTTTCGCACAGATAGCAGGAATTATCTCGTCACTGATAGCGATGTACAGATACAGAAAGAAATAAAGAAAAGGCAGAGATTCAAAATCTCTGCCTTTTTGTTTCGAAAAATCATTTATTATTTGATGCCGATAAGGTCTTTGATGGGACCGAAGTCAAGACCGCCGAGAACGATTTCAATCGCAGCGCGAATTACCTCACGGATAATCTCGAACCAGTTTGCAAGTGAGAAATCAACCTGAACATCAACTTCGCCTGTAATTGTGTTGCCGTATTCGTCTGTAACTATGCAGGTGATAACTGTGTTACCCATACCTTTACCTGTAACGTTACCGTTTTCGTCAACTGTTGCAACATTTTCAGCGTCTGATTCGTATTTTACTGTGTAAGTAACTGTACCGCCCATTATAACATTGGGTGTAAGCTCTGCTACTTCACCGTATTTGATAACAATCTTTTCCCCAAGGCTGACACTTTCAACTCTGCCTGAGAGAACGGGTGTAAAATCATCCTTGTAGTTGTCACCACATACTGAGCAGGTGTAAAGTGTGTAGCCGCCTTCTGTGTAAGAGGGGGCGAATACTTCAGATGTGTATGTATGACCGAGAGCGGGGATTTCTTCTGAGAGAATGTGTCCTTCAGCAGTTTCGGGACATACAGAGCAAACCTTCTGCTTTTCGCCTTTTTCTGTGCAGGTGGGAGCCTTAGTTTCTGCCCATTCGCCGTATGTATGGCTGAGTGCAGGTGTTTCTGAATCAGTTTTTGTGCCGCCGCAGTTAGCACAAGTGTATGTTGTGTATCCTTTGCCGCCGCAAGTGGGTTCGGTTACAACACCATCGCCGAATGCGTGGCCAAGTGCTTTGACAAAGCCTGTTTCAATATGACCTTTAACAGAAGAATCGCATTTTGTGCATTCTCTGTATTTGATGCCGTCTTCTGTGCAGGTTTCATCCTGGCTGATAATCCATTTGCCGTATTCGTGCTCACATACGATTTCCGCGTCTTCTGCGCTGACTGCTACTGAAGCAACAGAAAGAGCCATAATGAGCGCGAGAACAATTGAGATAACTTTTTTCATTTTAAAACATCTCCTTTTGATTTTGACTTACAAACAAATTATAACATAAAAGTCTGAAAAAGCAATATTATAAAGTGTTTGTTTACAATTAAAAATTATTAAAAAGACCATACTCTGTGAGGAGTATGGTCTTTTTATGATTCTGTTTTTTGCTTAGAAAAGCTTTTCGGGGTCAACTTCGTATTTGTCTGTAAGGATTTTTACGAAATCGATAAGAGCAAGGATTGCGCCGAGACCGAAGCAGAGAGATGCAACGATTTTAACGATACCTTTCTTTGATTCACCCATCATAAAGTTGTGGATACCGAGAGCACCGAGGAAGAAGCAGATGAGAGCCATTGTCATCTTATCCTGTCCGCCAAGGTTACCGCCTGCCTGTGCTTTACCGAGAGCAATACCACAAGCGAGACATACAGCTGCACCGGGAGTTGTGGGGTTACCACAGTTGGGGCAGAAGTTAGCACCGTCACCAGTTTTAACACCGCACTGTACGCAGATAGCCTGATTGGGGTTCATTGCTGCACCACAGTTTTTACAATACATATAATTCACCCTCCTAGTGAAAAAATTTACAACAAAAGTATAACACTATTGTCGAAATGTGTCAATAGTTTTACAGTGGAAAAATAATATGATAAATCCAATTTATTACGAATCCTACCGCAATTGATATAAAAACTGCCTTATTGACTTTCGGATTTCTGAAAAGCTTACCGTCAAAGAGAAAATAAAGGTAAACGACAGGCATAGACCAGAACATAAAGTGGTAACTGAAAGCGGAAAGAAAGTCGCCGCGAAGCAAGGAAAGCATAGACCTGACCATTCCGCAGCCGGGGCAGGGAATATGGAATAATGAAATAAAAATACATTTCATTCCCAGCTTATAAAGAATAAAAAGTGCAGCGAAATAAAAGAGTGTGAAAATTATTTTTTTAGGTAAATCGTTAATTTTTCTCATAGTCAATTGATGTCGATGTTAATTCCGTTAACTTCTACGCCGGTGTTGGCTTTTATCATAATGTATTTCACGCCGTCAATAACCTGAGTTGTCACAAGGTCAGTTCTTTCGGGGTTGATTTTAATCTGCACATCGGGAGTGACAAGTTCAAATTTTTTCAGATTAACGATGCTTTTCGGCGGAATTTCTGCATCCCTGCCAAAATGTTCATCAAACTTGTCTTCGAAGTTTACAACTTTTTCTTCGTCAACGCCGCAGCTTTCAAGAACTTCTCTGAAAGTTTCCTTTGAAAGAAGGAGAGGCTCTTGTACTTTTGCAATTTTATGCTCCTGCACCATAACATTAACATGGTCGTGAACAGTTTTCATAACCTCAAAGTCGCAGTCTTCCTCGAGAGTTTCCTTAAGGCAGCTGCCCAGGTTTTCCTGCTTTTCGTGAGAAGATGCGGGAGCGCCGACACCGAAAACATTTTCAACAAAAGCCGGGTGAACATCGGCAGTGTCACGGGTGTAGAAGAGGACATTATAAATATTGGATGCTCTGTCATCAAAAGCCGGGAACATAAAACCAAGGTCGGGATTTACAAGAATCGGGTAGTTGTCCATTATTCTGAATGAGTTGTCATATTCACGGAAATAAAGACCTGCATTAAGGTCCTTGATAGGACAGATACTGCACACGATATATGAAAACTGTGAAAATGATTCTTCCTTTTCGCCCGTGCTTTCCGAATATTCAAAAACATCATATGTGTCGTGAACAAGGAGAATAGCAAAGCTTCCCTCAAATGAAACGCTTTCGATGACTGTTTCATAGAAGTTCGCAAGTAAATCCTCATCCTTAAGGTGAGAGTCTCTGAGAGCCATAAGCATCTGATGCTGGGGGCTGACGGCAACCTCTTGTGCTGAATATTCGATGTCAAGCAGGTTGATTCCCAGAGAGCCTGAGAGTGATTTTTTCATTACACCGAGAAGCTTTTCGCTTTCCTCGCTGGGACATTGTACAACAGACTGACTGAACTGCGAAACGATTTTCTTCTCACCGTTTACCACGCAACCTTTAACGCTGATAATATTATTTTTGTCAGGACGGAAACGCCTTCTGATTTCTCTTATTTCTTTATCTGTCATTTTAAATTCCTCCAAATCAATAAAAAGATTATAACATTTTCAGGGTATAAAAATCAACACCGAAGAAACATAATTTCTTCGGTGTTACGGTTTGTTGTGTCAGAAGAAAATTCCCAGAATGCTCACAAACAATGCACATATGAATTCCCAGAAATTGTCTGCATCGGAGGGCTTTGCCTCGAAACGGAATGAAGTGTCTTCTTCTTCGGGAGAAAAAGCGAACGAATCTATGTCAATATCGCAAACACCATCACTTGTGAAGCAGAAGGTCATCTGCTGAATGTACTTTATCATATTGTTAGGGCTGATTGCACCGCATTCGTTTCCGTAAAGATAGAGTGTGTTAAGGTCGAGAGTTATTTCGTGCCACTCTTTGTCCGCGGGGATGACCACACAGCTGACGCCGCTATCGTTTGCTTCAGGTGAATACCACATAAACGATTCTCTGTAAAGCCTGAGACCGTCGAACACAACATCTTTATCCCCATTGTTACGCACAGAGAAGGTGAGTGTTCCGTAGAAAGAAAAATCGCGTTGGGAATCGTAGTGGAAATTCTCTTCTCCGTCAGCATTTGTGTAGTGAATTGCAGGACTTACGGTAAATTCGTCCTGACCTTTTACATTCATATATGAGCCGTTGAAGGTAAGAGATGCGTTTTCGCTTTCCCAGGAATTGTAGAATCCGCCGTAGGGGTCACTTTCGTTGAACCAGTTTTTTTCATCGTCACAATCTGTCCACGGGATATCACGCCATACTCGTGTCAGATAGTTTTTATCTGTTATAAAGTTTGTGACGGGAAGAGTAATTTCTCCGTTTTCACTTGCGTAGAGGTTGGAACGCATATTTGAAACGCAGTAGCCATAACTTGCAGATACGGGATTTTTTACTTTGTCTGAATAGATTCTTACGGTGTCTGCGGACACAATTTCAGCATCGGCTTTTACATAAACGCCTGATTTGTCGCAGACAGCGAAGCCTGAAGCTTTTTCGCCTTTCAGCACAAGGCCGTCACCTGTGTTCCGGAGAGTGACATAGACGCTGCCGTTTTTGATTTCTGAGCTTTTTACAGAAGCAGCAGTATATGATTCTCTCTTGCCGTAAACCAGACCTTCAGCAGCGAAGAACATTCTCTGTCCCACTTCCTCCTTGTGCTGGGGATGGATGATACCCACAGCGGGAAGATAAGTCAGAGGCAGGTCATATATTGAAATAACTGCACGGGAAGAGGGATACTCCTGCTGCATTAATGAATAGTAATTATTTCTCTGAGAAAGAACGGTGTCGCTTCCGTAATTATAAGGTGCAAGTTGAGTGTAGACAATGGGCATAAGCTCATTTTCAAAACCGAAAAGCTTACTGTAAGATTTCTGCATAAGAGTGAATGCTCTGCCGTACATTTCATCTGTCCACCACATATCGGTTTCGCCCTGATACCAGAGCATACCTACGGGACGGAAATATTTGAGAGGATGAATTTTCTGGTTGTAGTTGGCAGTCACATCGCGGTAAACATCCTGACTGTCTTCTTTCCACTGGGATGCAGAAAAATATTGCCCCGCTTCTGTCAGATATTCTGTCATTTCTTTGTCGCTTTCGCAGGTATCACGGCTGAGCCACGATGCAATAGAAGAGCCGCCCAGGGAGGAGTTGAGAATACCTACGGGCATATCAAGCTTTTCCATTAATTCAATGGCAAAGAAATATGCGACTGCACTGACATTGTATACATCAAAGTTTTCGCCCGTAACCCATTTTGCGTCGGTGATGTCATCCTGAGCGTGAAGCGGGAGGAGAGAAAGTGAATCCTGACCCTTGTACTCAGGATAACCCGGCACTAAAAGCACACGCAGGTACGGTGAGAGCTTTTCCTGTCTTTCAAACATTCCGACACCCGTAACAGATTGGGAGAGGGGATACATCATATTGCTCTGACCCGATGCCAACCATAATTCACCGAAAACAATGTTTTTGAGAGTTTCGATGTATTCGTCATTTTCCTTGATCATAATAAGATACTGGGTATAGGAGCCTTTGGGCGCCATAAAGGAAACAGTGAATTTTCCCTCTGAATCTACAACGCTTTCACCTGAGGCAACCATCTTTTTGCCGTGATAAAGCTCAGCAGTGATTTTGTCACCCGGCTTACCTTCACCTGCAAGGATTGCTTCCTTTTCACGCTGGAAAAGCATTCCGTCAGAATAAATTGTGTAGAGATGAGTGTTGGCTTGTTCTTCTGCCTTTGCCACAAAGGTAAAGCTGAAAATAAAAGAAAGAACGAGTAAAACCGATATGAGTTTTTTGAACATAAAGAATCACTCCTTTGTCTGTATTATATCACGATAAACTAAGAGCTTCAACGAAAATCCGGATAGTTGACATTTTTTTCAAATAATGATAGAATAAATGCAACTTAAAATCACTGCCACCGGGTAGCATTCGTAACGCATCGTTAGGTCTTTGAAGATGTGTTTCGGGTGCTTGTTTTTTTAGTGGGCAGAAATTATTGAAAAAACGGAGGATATATGGAACTTAAAAAAGCACTGAAAAGCCTGACCGGATTTGAAAAATGTCTTTGGATACTGTCGGTGTTTGCTGTTACCGGAACATTTTTTCTTTTCAAAAACACGGACTATCTGACACTTGCTGCTTCACTTATCGGTGTTACTGCACTCATCTTTCTCGCAAAGGGACATTGGATAGGTCAGGTTCTTATAATAATTTTCGCCGTTTTCTATGGCTACATTTCTTACCATGTCAGATACTACGGAGAAATGATAACATATCTCGGTATGACGCTTCCTATGGCAGTTGTGGCACTGGTTTCCTGGCTCAGGCACCCTTATAAGGACTCATCAGAGGTGGAAATCAGCAGAATGAACGGAAAGAAAATTTCACTGATGCTTTTTTCTACTGTTGTTGTGACGACCGCCTTTTACTTTATTCTGAAACTTCTGGGAAATGCAAATCTTTTTGTCAGCACAATTTCTGTTGCAACAAGTTTTCTGGCAGCCTATATGACGGCACTGAGAACGCCTTACTATGCTCTCGGTTATGCGGCCAATGATCTGGTTGTGGTTGCATTGTGGCTCATTGTCCTGAAAACAGATACAAGCTCGATACCTATGATAGTGTGCTTCACAACATTTTTCATTAACGATATGTATGGTTTTATCAATTGGAAGAGAATGGAAAAAAGACAAGAAAAAGAGACCTGATGAAATAGTCAATAGTTAGTAGACACAAAAAAGAAATAAATTAAGCTGCCAGTTCAATTCTGTATTGGACTGGCGGTTTTCGTTTGAGTTTACGTACAGGACGAACATAGTTAAAGTAATGAATGGTATCGGCAACCACTT
>JAZQLC010000052.1:0-128027 GCA_045542485.1 Acutalibacteraceae bacterium | reverse complement strand
GTTCACGACGAAAATCTTCTCAAGGGCGTAAGCAAGGAAACAGTCGTATCTGTTCACGGCACAGTATCCAAGCGTGACGAAAGCACCGTCAACCCAAAAATTGAAACAGGTCTTGTTGAGCTTATTGCAGACGACCTTAAGGTGCTCGGTGTCTGCAGCAGAGACCTTCCCTTTGAAATCGGCTCAACCGACACAAATGAAAATATCAGACTCAAACACAGATTCCTTGATCTGAGAAATCCTGAACTTCACAATAATATTATTCTCCGTTCAAAAGTTATCGGACACATGAGAAGACTTATGGAGGAAAGAGGCTTCCTGGATATCCAGACACCTATCCTTACTGCATCTTCTCCCGAGGGTGCACGAGATTTCCTCGTTCCCAGCCGTAAGCATCCCGGTAAATTCTACGCACTTCCCCAGGCACCCCAGCAGTTCAAACAGCTTCTTATGGTGTCAGGCTTCGACAAATATTATCAGATAGCACCCTGTTTTCGTGATGAGGACGCTCGTGCTGACCGTTCACCCGGTGAATTCTATCAGCTCGACTTTGAAATGGCTTTCTCAACTCAGGAAGAAGTACTTGCTGTCTGCGAAGAGGTTGTAGGCGATATCTTCCGCACATTCTCTGATAAGAAAATCACTGAAACACCTTTCAGAAGAATCCCATATGCAGAGTCAATGGCAAAATACGGCTCAGACAAACCTGACCTTCGCAACCCTCTTATCATCTGTGATTTGACAGATATGTTCAAAAGAGTCAAGTTCAAGCCCTTTATGAACAAATATGTAAGAGGTATTGTGGCTCCCTGTAAGAATGAAAGATGGTTCTTTGACAAGTCACTTGCATTTGCTACAAAACAGGCAAAGATGGCAGGTCTTGCACATATTACTCTTCTCAACGCTGAAACCTATGAGTTCAAGGATGATCCCATCAGCAAAGTTATGACAGAAGAAGAGAAGAGAGAAATCGTTGAAGTTACAGGCGTTAAGGAAGGCGAAACGATCTTCTTCATCTGCGACACGATTTCAGATGTTGCAGACAAAAACGCAGGTGTTATCAGAACATGGCTCGGTAACGAGCTTGAACTCATTAAGAAAGATTCTTTTGAGTTCTGCTTCGTTGTTGATTTCCCCATGTATGAATATGACGAAACAACAGATAAGATTATCTTTACTCATAACCCGTTCTCAATGCCTCAGGGCGGTCTCGAAGCTCTCGAGAAGAAAGACCCCACAACAGTTCTTGCTTATCAGTATGACCTTGTATGTAACGGTATTGAACTTGCATCAGGTGCTGTAAGAAACCACAGTCCCGAAATTATGAGAAAAGCATTCGAAATCGCAGGTTATCCTGAGGACGAAGTTAAGAAACGCTTCGGCGCTCTCTATAACGCATTCCAGTTCGGTGCACCTCCTCACGCAGGTATGGCCCCCGGTGTTGACAGAATCGTAATGCTTCTCGCTGACACCGAAACAATCAGAGATGTTATCGCATTCCCCCTTGACGGTACTGCTCAGGACCAGATGCTTGGTGCTCCCGGTGAAGTTACAGAACTTCAGCTCTTCGAAGCAAATGTCAGCATCCGTGGTAAGGGTGGCGCAGAGGTTCTCGGTTCGGAATCTTCAGGCAGTGACGCTTTTGCATCAACTGTCAAGTCAGCAAATGCATCTGTCAGCAAGGCTGATAAGCTTCAGAGCCTTGAGCAGGTGAATGAAATTTCTTTTGCTGCTGATGAAAAGAAAAAGATGACAAAGATTTTTGAAAATATGCAGAAGAAGGAAACTTCTCTCGGCGAAATCGCAACAGACGATGTTGAGCCTATGGTTTATGTAATGCCTATGACAAACGTTCTCAGAAGCGATAAACGTGAGCAGCCCTTTGAACGCAAAGACCTTCTTGCCGGTGCACCTCAGGCAACTGAGGACAGTTGGCAGGTACCCAGACTTGTAAAGTGAGGTGAGAGAAGTGAAATATTATATCAACAAAATTTCAGACAACGGAAATATTGCCGTTGACGATACAATCCTTGTAAAAGGCACTCCTGCAACAGCAGGTTCTAAAATGCTTGAAAATTTCACACCTCTCTTCAGCGCAGAAGCAGTTGAAAGACTTGAAAAAGCAGGGTATGTTATCAGTGGTAAGGCAAATGTAGGCGAATTCGGTCTTGACCTTCTCGGTGAAACATCATTCTTCGGCGAAGTTAAAGACGGCGAAAGCCTTGCTTCTGCAGGTGCAGAGCTTGTAAAATCAGGCGAAGTGAAGGCCGCTCTTTCAGTTGACCTTAACGGCTCACCCAGACGTGCAGCAGCAGTTTCAGGTGTTGACTTTATCAAGCCCACATACGGTACAGTTTCCCGTTACGGCATTATTGCTTGTGCTTGTTCAGGTGAACAGATTGGTGTTACTGCAAAAAGTGCAGAGGAGGCAAAAGAAATCCTTTCAGTTATCGCAGGTCACGACTCAAAAGACGGCACAAGCCTTCCCGGAGAAAAATATGATTATTCTCTTGAGGCTGATGTGAAAGAAATGAAAGTGGCTCTCGTTAAAGAGCTTTACGATATGGCGTCAGATGAAGTGAAAGGAAAGATTGACGCTTACGCAGAAAATCTTAAGAAACTCGGTGCAGTTGTTGAAACAGTGTCTCTCGATGTTATTTCAGCAGCACAGACAGCATGGCAGATTCTTATGTCAGCAGAAACCTGCAACAATCTGTCCCGTTTCGATGGTGTAAAATACGGTTATCGTGCACCTGAATATAAAAACATTGACGAGCTTTATGTGAGAAGCCGTACAGAAGGTTTTAATTTCCTTACAAAAGCAACGCTCATTTACGGCTCAGATGTTCTCTCGAAAGGCAAATACGAGGCTTGTTACGATAAGTCACTCCGTATCCGTCGTGTAGTAACAGAAAAGGTGAAAGCACTTCTCGCTTCTTATGATGCACTTCTTACACCTTCGTGTTCAAAAGTGAACTTTAAGTCATATGATATTCTTGAATCTTTTGACAAGGTTTTCAAAGAAAGCGTATTTACTGCAGTTGCCTCAATCACAGGTCTTCCTGCGATGGTTACAAAGGGTGTACAGCTTGTTTCTGATTCATTCAAAGAGTCAGTGCTTCTGAGCATCGCTCACAATGTAGAAAAGGAGGAAGCATAAGATGAAATACGAACTTGTTATCGGTCTTGAAACGCACGTTGAACTTTCAACAGAGTCAAAGCTTTTCTGCTCATGCGGCGGTCACTCAAGTGCAAATGAGCCCAATGACTGCGTTTGTCCTGCTTGCAGCGGTATGCCCGGTATGCTTCCCGTGACAAATAAACACGCAATTGAACTTGCAGTTAAAGCAGGTTTTATGCTGAACTGTAAAATCAATCAGTATACAACCTTTGATAAAAAGAGTTATTACTATCCCGACCTTCCTTCTGCTTATCAGATTACACAGTGGTTCCATCCCGTTTGTGTTGACGGCTCAGTAGAAATCGGCGACAGAACAATCGGCATCAAGCAGATTCACGTAGAAGAAGACGCAGGTAAGCTTGTGCACGACGATGCAACAAACACTTCATTTGTTGACTATAACCGTACAAGTGTGCCTCTTATCGAGATTGTAAGCCGTCCTGATTTCCGTAGCTCAGACGAGGTTATCGCATACCTTAAGAAGCTTAAATCAAGCCTTCAGTTTGCAGGAATTTCAGAATGTGAGGAGGGCGCTATGAGATGTGACGTTAACATTTCAGTCCGTCCCGAGGGCTCAGATGAGCTTGGTGTCCGTTCAGAAATCAAGAATATGAGTTCACTCTCAGAAATCAAGGATGCAATCGAATTTGAAAAGGTCCGTCACGTTGATGCTATCGAGCGTCACACAGAAATGCTTGTTCAGGAAACACGCCGTTGGGACGATGTGAAGAGAAGAACATTCCCCATGCGTAACAAGGAAACAGCAGCAGATTACCGTTATTTCCCCGACCCCAACCTTATGCCCATCATCATTGACGATGAATGGCTCAGCGAAATCAGAGCAAGTATGCCTGCAACTGCTGAGGAAAAAGGCAGAAAATATGAGGAAATGGGTATTGCGGCAAAAGAGGCTGCAGTTCTCGCTTCTGACCGTAAGCTCTGCGATGTGTTCGATGCAGTTGTAGCAGACGGCAGAAATGCAAAAACTGTTGCAAGTTGGATTCTTACAGAGTGTATGGGTATTATGAAGCGTTTCGAAATCGAAGAGCTTAATATTTCTCCCAAAAAGCTTTCAAGAATTATCGAGCTTGTTGAAAGCAGCGAAATTACCCGTGCTGCAGGTAAGAAGATTCTTTCCGCAGTGTTTGAAAAAGACGTTGATGTTGACGCTTTCTGTGAAGAAAACGGTCTTAACGCAAAGGTTGACGAGGGCGCAATTGCAGCTCTTATCCAGAAAGTCATTGACGAAAATGAAAAGGCTGTTCAGGATTATAAGAGCGGCAAGACAAAGGCTATGCAGTCACTGTTTGGTCTTGTTATGCGTGAAACACGCGGCACAGGCGACCCTGCAATGATAAGAAAGCTTCTTGAAGAAAAGCTTAACGGTTAAGTTTTAAAACAACAAAAGGTTCCTATGGTGACATAGGGACCTTTTTGATAATGTTCAGAAATAGCTTGATTTAATATTTCGAACATGGTATATTCATGTTGTAATTATAAACGAAAGGGTGTTTTTTATGAAAAAAATTATATCAGTTATTTTGTGCATGGCACTGCTTCTCGGTTCCTTTGCGCTTTCTGTTTCCGCACAGACAGAAAAGCCTTTTTATCTTGTGCTTGGTGATTCAATTGCTTACGGCTCGGGTCTTGCAAATGCACGTGAGGCATGCTACGGTAAAATAGTTGCAGATACAAACGACTATGAGTATGCGAATTATGCCGTTCCCGGACATACAACTGCAAATCTTATAAATCGTTTGTCAGATGAAGAGGTGATAGCTTCTCTTGAAAAAGCAGATATTATCAGCATTTCAATCGGTGGAAATGATTTCCTTATGAGTAATTTAATAGGTCTTATGTTTGATTCAATGGTGAAAAATGACTACACTCAATTTGATAAAATCGCGGAAGGCTTTTACACTAATTTCAGTCAGATTATTGACATAATCAACGAACATAATGAAGATGCTGTTATTCTGATGCAGACACTTTATAATCCTCAGTCAGGATACTTAAGACCGCCTTATCAGCAGGCAGCAGACAGACTTAATGCTGCAATCGCCCGTTACAATGAAGAAAATCCGGGAGAAATCATTATCGTTGATGTGGGAACTGCGCTTGGTGATGACCCTGAAAATTATGCAGGAGATGACATCCATCCCAGTGTTAAAGGTAATGAAATAATTGCAAAAGTAATCCTGGAAAAGCTTTATGAATTAAAGCTCGGCAAAACAACTGCTCCCGTTATTTCTGCCCAGGGTCAGGATGTTCAGATTTCTGAAATGTTTACAGAGTTTTTCAATATGTTCGGAGTTGTTTTCCACATTATTTCAGTGATTTATAATTTTGTTACGAGATAGTTTCCGTTTTCTGATTCTGCCTGATTTAAAATATAAAAGCACAAAAAGCAAGTGGGTGATGAAATGATTTTTGAAAAGAAAATCATAAAAATATATGAAAATATGATGCTTAAGCGTTGCGATGACAACGGAAGTGTTTTCTATTTTTCTTGGGAAGATTTTCCGGGACTTGAAAGAGAAGAATATGTTTTTCGTTCCTCCAAGGGTCACCGGCTTCAGGGATATATTTATTCATATGCTGATGCGAGAGAAAACCATCTTGTAATTTTTGAACACGGAATGGGTGGCGGACATACAGCCTATATGAAAGAAATTGAGCGCCTTTGTATGGGCGGATATTCAGTATTTGCTTATGACCACACGGGTTGTATGGAATCAGGCGGAGAAAACACGGGTGGACTTGCCCAGTCTCTGTGTGACCTTAATGACCTTATGAACAGTCTGAAAAGTGATGGGAAATATAAGGGATATAAATTTTCTGTTGTGGGACACAGTTGGGGCGGATTTTCTTCAATGAATATTTCTTCTTTTCATCCTGATTTTTCTCATATTGTTGTGTTATCAGGCTTTGTTTCTGTTGAGAAAATGATAAATTCATTTTTCTCTGGAATTCTGAAGCCTTACAGAAAAAGTATTATGGCACTTGAAGAAAAATCAAATCCTGACTTTGTGAAATCGGACGGAATAAAAGCTCTTCAGAACACAGATGCAGAGGTGCTTCTTATTTATTCTGACAACGACACGCTCTGCAAAAAAGAGGTTCATTTTGATGAACTGAAAGCAGAACTTGACGGAAAACAAAATATCTCTTTTCTTCTCGAGACAAACAAGGGTCATAACCCAAACTTTACGGAAGATGCAGTGAAGTATAAGGATGAGTTTTTTGCACTGCTGACAAAGAAGACAAAGAAAAAAGAACTTGAAACAGAGGAGCAAAAAGCATCTTTCAGAAAATCCTTTGACTGGCACAGAATGACGACGCAGGATGAAAGAGTGTGGAAAGAAATTTTCAGAACACTTGATAAGTAATTGTATGTTGAAAAGCAATATGAAATAATGTATAATAACTTTTGATATGATTTTTTGGAGGAGTCAGCATATGGCAGAAAAAAATTACGGTAAATTGGTCAAAGCGTTGCAGATTGCAGCAGGTGTTATTATGGTAGCGATGGTTGTTATCTGTATTGTTCTCATTCAGAAATACAACATCAAGGTTTCAAACATACCGGAACTGAGCAAAATGATTACAGGCGGTACATTAACAATTGCGTTTGTTATAATCGGCTTTTCAATTGTTAAATCCTTTGCGCTTGTTTTTCCTCCGGCAGTTGTTTTTTCAATCTGTGCATATATGATGCCCAACTATTGGATAGCACTTCTCATAAACCTGATTTCGGTTTTTCTCAGCTCATCAATTCCTTATTTCCTCGGCAGATTCACAGGTGCAGGAATGGTTTCTACACTTAAAAACCGTTTCAAGGCAGTAAAGAAAATTGATGACTTTGCAGGTGCAAACGAAATGCAGACAACATTTGTTGTTAAACTTTCGGGACTTCTGCCCGGTGACCTTTCAAGTCTTCTTTTCGGTGCTATGGGAATTTCATACAAAAACTTTATGATAGGTACAAACCTTGGTATGTTTCCTCTTGCAGTTGTTTATACACTCTTTGGCACTGCCCTTAAAAGCATCGGCGAAAAGCCGTGGCTTACAGCTGTTCCCGTTGCAGCAATCGTTGTTTTTGTTATCACTTCAGGTATAATTACAAAGAAAATGATAGAGAAAAATAAAGCAGCTCAGAAGGAGAAAGAAAATGTCTGAAAGAATATGGTACGAGCTTGACAACGCTGCGACAATTTATCCTTATTCTTCAAACAGTCAGTGGATTTGCGGTTACAGAATAGGCTTCTGGCTTGAGGAAGATGTTGACCCCGTTGTTCTCAGACAGGCAGTCAAAGACATAATGCCACGCTTCCCGTCTTATTTTGTTCAGCTCAGATACGGCTACTTCTGGCCCTATCTTGAAAAGACGGATGAAATGCCCGTTATTGAAGAAGAGCATCTGCATCCGATTCTTCCTACACCAAGATGGTATACGGATGTACCTGCTATGAAGATAATTTATTATAAACGCAGACTTTGTTTTGAAACATTCCACGGTATAGCCGACGGCGGTGCCACAATCGAGGTTCTGAAAACTCTGACTATGCACTATCTTCGCCTTAAGGGTCACGAAATTCCCAAGAGCGATTTTGTAATTGAAATTGACTCTGTTCCTGCTCCTGAAGAAACAGTTGACTGTTTCAAAAAGGTTTATGACAAGAGAAACAAAGGGATGAACAGAAAAGAGGAGAAGAGCTATCAGCATAAGGTGAAAGCGATTCCGAATTACAACAGACTTTTTGAGGGACTTGTTCCTGTGGCGGATATAAAAGAATATTGTAAACCGAGAAACATTACAATCACGGAATTTCTTGCGGCGGTGTATCTTTATTCGCTTCACAAGTGTGCACCGAAAAGTAATAAGAAACCTATAAAAATTTCAGTTCCCGTGTCTCTGAGACCTGTTTTTGGTCTTAACTCAATGAGAAACTTTTCTCTTTTTACAAATATCGGAATGAAATTTGAAGCAGACAAATCCTATACAGTTGATGATATTTTAAAAGCAATAGAAGGTAAAATCAAAGAGGGTACGACAAAGGAAGTGCTTGAGAAAAATGTTGCGATGAACGTTTCTACTGCAACCAATCCTATTGTAAGAATTTTACCTAACGGTCTCAAGCGTCCCGTACTTAAAATGGGTTACAAAAATGGTCAGCAGAAATATGCATGTACTATTTCAAATTTAGGTATATGTAAAATGCCCCCTGAAATGAAAAAGCATATTAACAGAATGGAAGTTTTCCTTGGTGGCCCCAGAGACTGCTTTGGCATTGCCGTTAACAGCATTGATGACAAACTCAATATATGTTTCAATGTGGCTTCGAAGCAGACTGACCTTGTGAGAGAATTCTATAAAACATTAGCTTCTCTCGGAATTAGAGTTCATGTTGAAAGCAGTGATTGGGAGGGGAATGTATGAGATGCAGAGAATGTAATGTTGACTTACCGGAGGAATACACTGCTTGTCCCCTGTGTGGCGGAAAAGTTTCAGACGATGCACCGCTTATTGACGGCATAACTCTGGCAGAATACCCTAAGGTGAAAACAGAAAAATACAAGAGAAATCCTTTTACTGTTTTTCTTGCAATCTGGGCAGTGACAATTGTTGCGGGAATTCTTCTTTTCAGATTTGCAGATGTTTCAGAGAAAATTTTTGCACTTACCGTATCCCTGGCACCGGTGCTTTGGACACTGATTTTCAGACCATTGCTGGTAAAACAGCTTTACGCAGGAAACTATGTTGTGATGAATTTTTTCCCTGCTGTTTTTGCAGGTTTCCTGTATTGTGCATTGACGGATAATTTTCGTTATTTTATTTTGGATTTTTTACCGGTAGTGTGCATAGTAGTAATGGTTGCTCTGCTGGTTATTGTTTTTATTCAGCCCAAGACTTCAAAGAGGGCAGCACCGTACCCCGTGTTTATGGGAGTGTTTGCTGTCATTATGGGGATTGTTTCGGTGGTTACGCAGAAAATTCTCCCGTTTTCCTGGATAGGAGTTTTTGTCGTCTCGGCAGGGATTCTTGTGATAGTCTTCTGCAAGGGTCCTGAGAAAGTCAAAGAAGAATTAAAAGCAAAATTTTCAATACAGTGAGGTTATAAATATGGCAAAAATCATAGGACAGTCAATTCCAAATCTTCCCTGGGAAGAAAAACCGGAAGGATACAGATATCCCGTATGGAGATACAGCGGAAACCCCGTTATAACAAGGGATAACCTTTTCGGTGCAAACAGTATTTTCAATTCTGCAGTCGTACCTTACGGTGACGGCTTTGCAGGTGTTTTCCGTGTTGACAATATAAGCCGTGACCACACTCTCGTAGTCGGTTACAGTAAGGATGCAATTAACTGGGAGCTTGAAGAAAAAGTTATTTTCAGAGGCTATGACCCCCGTCTGTGTGAAATCGACGGAAAGTATTATCTGTCATGGGTTAATCTCACACCTCACGGTACAACAATCGGTATTGCATTCACAACGGATTTCAAAGAGTGGACTCAGCTTGAGGATGCTTGTTATCCCGTTGCAAGAAACGGTGTGCTTTTCCCCAGAAAAATAAATGATGAATTCGTGCTTTTCATCCGTCCCTGCGACAGAGGACACACACCCTACGGCGATATTTTCCTCAGCCACAGTAAAGACCTTACATATTGGGGCAAACACAGATTCGTTATGTCGCCCGTTAAAAACTGGGAGATGACAAAGGTAGGTGCGGGTCCCACTCCTATTGAAACGGATGAGGGTTGGCTTGTTTTCTATCACGGCGTTCTCACTTCCTGCAACGGCTTTACATATGCTATGGGTGCAGCAATTCTCGATATCGACAAGCCCTGGATTGTCAAGCACAGAGCAGATTGCTTCCTTCTTGCTCCCCATAAAGACTATGAGCTTGTGGGTGACGTTCCGAATGTTGTTTTCCCCTGCGCAGCACTTACAGATGCAGATACGGGCAGAATAGCAATTTATTATGGTGGTGCAGATACTGTTGTAGCTCTTGCTTTTACAACAGTTGATGAAACAATTAAGTTCATTAAAGAACACGACCTTATGAAGGACTAATAATATGCTTTATTTCCAATGTGATTATAATAACGGCGCACATCCTGAAATTATCCGCCGCCTCGCAGAAACAAATGATGAACTTCATCCCGGATACGGTGATGATAAATACTCATTTTCTGCAAAGGAAAAAATCAGAAAGCTCTGTGGAAGAGACGATGCGGAAGTTTTTCTTACAGTGGGTGGCACACAGACCAATAAAATTGTTATAAGCGCACTGCTTTCGTCGGGCGAAGGCGTTATCAGTGCCGAAACGGGACACATAAACTGTCACGAAGCGGGTGCTATTGAAGAGACGGGTCACAAGGTGCTGACGCTTCCTCAGGAAAACGGAAAAATAAATTCTGTAAAGCTGAGAAAATATCTTGAAAAGTTTTACGATGATGAAGCTCACGACCATATGGTTTTCCCCGGAATGGTATATATTTCACATCCTACCGAATACGGAACGCTGTACACAAAAAATGAGCTTGGGGAAATTTCAGAAATCTGCAGAGAGTATGAAATTCCGCTTTTTCTTGACGGTGCAAGACTGGGCTATGGTCTTATGAGTGACGGCACGGATGTAACGCTGAAAGATATTGCTGAAAAATGCGATGTTTTCTATATCGGCGGAACAAAGGTTGGTGCTCTTTGCGGAGAAGCCGTTGTTTTCACAAATACCAAGGCTCCGAAAAGATTCTTCCAGATCATCAAACAGAGTGGTGCACTTCTTGCCAAGGGCAGACTTTTAGGAATTCAGTTTGATACTCTTTTTGAAGACAATCTCTATTTTGAAATCAGCCGTCACGCAATAAAAATGGCAGACAGAATCAGAGAAATTTTCAGTGAAAAAGGTTATGAGTTTTTCATCGAGACAAAGACAAATCAGGTGTTTGTGGTGCTTGAAAACTCAAAAATGGAAAGTCTGAAAAAAGATGTGGTCTTCGAATTCTGGGAAAGAAAAGATGCAAACCATACCGTTGTACGATTTGCATCAAGCTGGGCAACAAAGGAAGAAGATAT
This sequence comes from Acutalibacteraceae bacterium, assembly GCA_045542485.1. Classification (GTDB taxonomy): domain Bacteria; phylum Bacillota; class Clostridia; order Oscillospirales; family Acutalibacteraceae; genus SIG575. The sequence goes on along the minus strand of JAZQLC010000052.1, from coordinate 116,763 downwards.
TCTGAAACTGAAAAATTTATTATAACAAAAAAGCTGACTGATTGATTCAGTCAGCTTTTATTTTACATAGCGCTGTTTACGATTTCTGCAATTTTTGCAACATCTTCTTCTGCCCAGTCAGGGTCGATTGCAATGTAAGCCGTTCTTGCCAGGTAATCGAGAGCTTTCGGACACATATCCATTGAGTAGTCCATCTGCAAACCTTTGTTTGCTTCCATTTTGAAGGGGTCCATAAGGGGATGGAGTGCGCCACGCTTTTCCATAATCTGCGTCCAGTTTGTGTAAATGTGTTTTCCGGTGTCCTCGGGAATTATGATACCGAGACCGTTTTCCTTGCATTTTGAGGCGAAAGCTCTTGTTTGCTCTGAAGTTTCAAATCTTAAGGGGAGAGTTGTTGCAGTGTCACCCTGTAAATCGTGGGAGGGTGCAACAAGTGATTTGTCAGCAAGTTTCTCAATAAGAGAGAATTTATTCTTGTGCAGGTCGTTGATAATTGCAGGAAGTTTCTTCAGCTGTTCGCGGATGATTGCACCAGCTTTGAAAATATTCATATCTTTCACCTCTATATAATTATACACCGGGAAACTTTTTTGTAAAGTTTATTTTGAACAAATATTTGATTTTTCATAGAAAGGATAGTATAATGACTGCGGTGATAAAAATGATTAAAGCAGTTTTGATAGATATTGACAATACACTTCTTGATTTTCACAAATGCTCAAAAGAAGCTATGTGTCTTGCAGCAAAGGATTTTCATATAGACTTTCCTGAAAATTATTTTGAAATTTTCAACGGAATCAACAATTCACTCTGGGAGAAAATCGAAAGAGGAGAGCTTGATCGTCAGGGACTTTTCAAAATCAGATGGAATTTAATTTTTGAAGCTATGGGAATAAATGCAGACGGAGAAGAGTTTGAAGAGCTTTTCAGAGAATATATTAAATCAAGTGCAATTCCCGTTGACGGTGCAGAAGAAATTCTTGAATATTTAAGCGAGAAATATTATGTGTGCACCGCCAGTAATTCCGAACTTGCTCAGCAGGAAAAAAGATTAAGAAAAGCGGGGATGTTACCATTTATCAAAAAGATTTTTACATCTGAAGAAATAGGATTTGCGAAACCGTCGAAAGGTTTTTTTGAAGCGTGTAAAAATGGACTTCCTACATTTGAAAAAGAAGAAATAATTTTAATCGGTGATTCGATAACTGCCGACATTAATGGAGCGAAAGTTTATGGCTTCAGAACCTGCTGGTTCAATTTCGATAAAAAGACTGATACGGAGTGTATATCTGCTGATTATATCGTTGATGATTTGCTTCAGATAAAAAATATTTTATAAAGAAAAATCCATCAGAAAGATTATCTCTTTCTGATGGATTTCTTGTTTTATTTATTATTCTTTTACAATAAATGTTTTAACCTCAAAGGGTTTGAAAACAAGTGAAAGTTTATTTCCGTCAAGAGAAAGTTTTTCACCTTCGTCTTCAATCATGTTGCAGGAAACAATTTCATTACCTGTTCTTGAAAGAGTGACATTTGCTTTTGTTCTTGTTCCTTCACATTCGTAAAGACGGACAACATAAGCATTCTCCACGCTTTCAGCAGGTTTGATTGCCTCGCAGATTATATTGCTTTCGTCGATTGTAAGGAAGGATTTTTCTTCCTTTGCAGAGCCATCAATAACGAAAGCGGGAACATTAAGTTCATATGAGGGGATAACAACATTTTCAGCAGAGAATGCGCCTGAGTGGGGGAGGAATGAGTAGGTCATTTCGTGAACACCGCTGTCACCTGTAACATCAGGATGGTTACCGCCTCTGTGAAGAGAAAGACGAAGATTTCCGTTGTCAACAGAGATTCCGTACTTACAATCGTTGAGTATTGCAGCACCGAAACGGCTTTCGGAGATGTCAGTCCATTTGTAGTTGCAGACCTCAAACTTCGCAACCTCAAGAGAATTGTTGCGTGTTGTGGGGCGAAGAACGTGACCGAACTGAATTTCATTACGGACATTTTCTGATTTGACGTCAACATCAAATGCAGCCTTGAGAAGACAGTGCATTTCGTTCCAGTCAACGAGTGTGTGGAAGTCAACTCTGGGATTGTTTGCGTAAACAATCATATCCTGAATGATTTTACTGCCTGTGCCGAAAGTATATGTGCTGCGAAGAACAAACTGAACTGCACCGTCAGAAATAACTTCTCTGTTTTCAAAGCCTGTAATGGGAGCAAGTTTGTCGAGAGAATCATATTCGATATCCCAGTTGTCCCAATAAGCAGGAGCGTCTTCAGCAGTGAGAAGTGCACCGAGAGGCTGACCGTCTGCTTTGCGGAGTTCTCTGTCCGTTGCCTTGTCGATGAATGATGAGATAAATCCGTCATCGCCGAGAGTAATTATTGCAAAGGGAGTTTCAAGAACTTTTCCGTCAAACTTAAAGGGTGATGATGCCTCCACGGGTGAATCTGCAAGTTCGATAGTTTTTGATGAGAAAGCGGGGATTTCTTCTGCATCAACTGCAAGAATTTCTCTTCCGCAGACATCGGTGTATCTCTGTGAGGGGAAGCTCTTTGCGTAGCCGTCTGCTTCGATTTTCTGAACATCGTGTCTTGCAAATGAAAGAGTGTTGTAAAGAGTTACAGCCTTTTCTTTATCTTCCGTAAGAATCTTTGCGTAGTCGAGGGCTGCACCTTTGTAGTTTACGAGAAGCTCGTCCATTTCCTTGTTGAAAAGGTCATAAACGGGAGTGATTGAAGTGCCGGGGAGAATATCATGGAACTGATTTTTAAGAAGAACTTTCAGCCACTTGTCAGCGTTTTCGTTCATAGCTTTTCTTGAAAGGACATTGAAATATTCCATATCGCGAAGAGCAAATTCAGTTTTACGGTTCTTTCTCTTTATGTCGTGCATCTGTGTGAGAGTACCGCGATGAAGCTCGAGATAAAGTTCGCCGTCGTGAACGGGAAGGTCTTCCTGAATTTCTTCAAGCTTTTTCATAAAGTCGCTGACAGAGCACTCGGCGGTTTCGGGCATACCGTCCATTTTCTTCATTCTTCGTGCAGTTTCCAGCATACTGTATGAAGGACCGCCACCGCCGTCGCCTACACCGAAAGCGTGGAGTCTTAAATCGCAAGTTTCCTTAAGCGGCATTTCTTCGATGAGCTGAACACCTGCGTCAACATCGGGAGCACGGTGAATTCTGTTGAAGTGAGTCAGAACGGAGCTCCCGTCAATGCCTTTCCAGGTGAAGCTCATAAAGGGCATTGAGTTCAGTTCATTCCACGCCATTTTTGTTGTGTAGAAATATTTACAGCCACAGCCACGCATAATCTGAGGAATGTTGCCGTTGTAACCGAATGTATCGGGAAGCCAGAAACTGTCAGAAGTATAATCAAAGTTTTCTCTTGTGAACTGCTGACCTTTGAGGAACTGTCTTATCATCAGTTCGCCTGATGTGATATTACAGTCACATTCAACATAAACACCGCCGTTGGGCTCGTATCTTCCCTCTTTGACGCGCTGCTTCATATCGGCAAAGATTGTGGGGTAATAGTCTTTCATCCATTCTGAATGAAGAGCAGATGACTGAACAAAACGGTATTCGGGATATTCTTCCATAAGTGCGAGAGCATTTGAATATGTTCTTGCGCACTTTCTCATAGTTTCACTTGCGGGCCAGAGCCATGCTGTATCCATATGAGAGTGGCCCGTAAGACAAAGTCTGCCGAAGATTGAATTGCCGCTTCCTTTGAACATTGTTCTTGTGATTTTCAGCGCGTCTTCAACTGATTTGTGCCACTTTTCATAGGGAGTGTTCTTGGGGTCGAGAACGAGAACATTAAGCACCTTATCAAGAACTTTCATCGCACGGAATTTAAGGAAATTTGATTCGGGAACAATTGCTTCAGCCTGAAGAAGCTGACTCATATCGAAAACGAAATCCTTGATAACTTCGTCGCGTACGCAGATGTCGATGCCTTTATAAGTCTGCTTGTAGCTGATATCGATGTCGGGATATTCGTAGTTTTCATAAACTGATGTACCTACGCAGAAGTGACCTGCATAACATTCAACTGCGATGTCCCAGGTTTTACCTTTTTCGTGAGTGCCGATTCTTCTGACGCAATGACCGGGACCTGAGAAAGTAGCTCCCTTGGTGTTGAAAAGTCCCTTGGGTTTGCCGTCAACAAAGAAAAGTTCCTCGATGCCACCAGCTTTTGAAACTGCGAAGATATCGCGGCCCACATATTCATCATCGGGGGTGAAAGTGCCTTTTACCCAGAGGTTGTCCCACTCTTCAAAGCCCCACTCTGTATTTTTTTCAATCGGTTCCCATCCGCTTTCAGGCACAGCGCGAAGGTGCTCCTTCGTGTAAAAGCCCTGAGGTGACTGGATTTCACCGATTTTCACAAACATTCTTTTTGAATAAATTTCCACGGCTTCACGAAGCTTGTCGTAAGCCTTGGCTTTCAAGGGTTTATTGTACATATGCATATCTCCTTTCCGTAAGTCGGCAACAGTCGCTAACTTAAATCAAGGATAACATAATTGGAAGTTTTAGTCAATTAATACGGTAAATTATTTTTGCATAATTTTTAATTAAATTTTAATCTTTAAAACAGAATTTTTTATTGCACAGAGAGAAAGAAAATGATATACTGTAAGTGTATAAATTTACTCTGAACGGAGGTTTTCAGAATGAAAGTAAAAACAAGAAAAGTTTTATCGGTATTGCTTTCTCTTGTTATGGTGCTTACAATTGTACCTCTCGGTATGTTTGTGGCAAATGCCGCAACTGACGGTGTACTTATGTACAGCACTAAAAACGGTGAAGCAACTATTATCGGCTGTGACGCAAATGCCACCGGTGATATTATCATTCCTGACACTCTCGGCGAATGTGTGGTAACTGCAATCGGTCTTTATTCCTTCGCAGAATGTGAAAACATTACAGGCGTTTATGTGCCCGTAGGTGTAAAGACAATCGGTCACTATGCATTTTCCGGCTGTACATCTCTCAAGACAGTCTCAATAGGCAAAAATGTTGAGTCAATGGGTAACAATGTTTTCGAAAACTGTACTTCACTTGAGAAGATTGTTGTGCACAAGGATAACGAAACATATGCAAGTGACGAAAATGATGTTCTTTATAACAAGGCGAAGACAGAGCTTCTCCTTTTCCCAGCAGCAAATGCAGCGTCATCATACACTGTTGCAGAGGGAGTAAAGACAATTGCTGACAGTACATTTGCAGGTAGCAAAAATGTGAAAACAATCGTTCTCACAGATGCTGTGACAACAATCGGTGCAAATGCATTCTTAGGCGGCAGAAGCCTTGAAAGTGTTGTAATCGGTAAAGGCGTTTCAACCATCGGAAACGATGCATTCGAGGGTTGTGAGAAACTTGCTTCAATCAGCGTTTCATCAGAAAACAGTGTTTACTGCAGCGACGAAAACGGCGTTCTTTACAACAAGGCTAAAACAGAGATTATCAAATATCCTGCAGGTGCTTCAAGACAAGCATTCACAATCGGTGCAGGTATTGAAAATGTAAGAGTTCTCAGCTTTGCAAACGCAGTAAATCTCAAGAGTGTTACAATCAGCAAGGATGTCAAAACAATCGGCGCATCTGCTTTCTACGGTTGTATCAACATAAGTGAGGTATACTATGAGGGCAGCGAAACCGAGTGGAAAGCTATCACAATCGGTTCAAACAACAATGCAATCTTAGGTGCTAAAATTACATATGCAGGTGGCGAAGAACACGACCACTCATACACTTCATCAATCACAACACCTGCCTCATGCACAGAAAAGGGTGTTCTTACATACAAGTGTGAGTGCGGTCATTCCTATACGGAATCAATTCCTGCAAAGGGACATTCCTTCAAGGACAATGTGTGCTCTAACTGTTCAGTGAAAGAATTTGTTTTCGTAACAGACGGAACAAACGCTAAAATCACAGGTTACAACGGCACTGCTTCATCAGTGATTATTCCCGAAACAATCGAAGGCTATAAGGTGAATGCTATCGGCGATATGGCTTTTGAAAACAAAACGGAAATTACTCAGATTGCGATTATGGCTGATGTAAACGACATCGGCTCCTGCGCATTCTACAAGACAGGTTACTATAACAATTCAGCAAACTGGGAAAACGGTGTGCTCTACATCGGTGCATACCTTATTGAAGGGGCATCTTCACTCAAGGGTGAATACACTGTCAAAGAGGGCACAAAGCTTATTGCTGATTTTGCTTTCGCATCATCATCTGCTCTCTCAAGTCTTAACCTTCCCAAAGAAATCAAAGCTATCGGCGATTCAGCATTCTCAGGCTGTACAGCACTGAAAAAGGTTTATGTTGATATGATAGAGGAAGATTGGGAAAATGTTGTGGTAGGCACAAGCAACGAGCCTTTCGCAAATGCTGAATTTACATTCAAGGTTATTCCTCACGAGCATTCATTTGTTGTGACAGAAGATGTAAAACCCACTTGTACAACAGCGGGTTACACTGTAAGCAAATGCGCTTGTAATGAAGAAAAGAGAGAAGATTTTGAAGCTCTCGGTCATAATTTCGAAAACAATGTATGCTCAGGATGCAGTGAAAGAGAATTCAATATCTCTATTTCAGGCGAGGAAGCAACAATTCTCGGCTGTCACGCATCTCTTACGGGAACAGTGACAATTCCTGCAACAATCAGTGGTTACAAGGTAACAGGAATCGGCGAAAAGGCTTTCGCAGGTAATAAGTCAGTAAGTAAGGTAGTTCTCGGCAAGGATATCAAATCAATCGGCGATGAGGCTTTTGCAGGTACGGCGATTGAGGTTGAGGTTTCAGCAGATAATGGAAGTTATCTTGCAGAAAACGGTGTTCTCTATAACAAGACAAAGCTTACACTTATTTATTGCCCTGCAAACAAGCTTGGTGCAAAAGCTGAAATTCCCGTAGGCACAACAATTATTGCAAAGGGCGCTTTCTCAGGCTCAGATGCTATGGAAAGCATTAAAATTCCTGACAGCATCATCAGAATTGAAGACGGTGCTTTCTCAGGGTGCACAGCACTTAAGAATGTGTACTTTGACGGAACAAAAACAGAGTGGAGTAAAATTGCAATCGGTGAGAATAATGATTGTCTCACAAAAGCAATTGTAACTTACGCCGACACAAGTGACATTGAACTTGCAGAGGAAGCAGCGAATGACCTTTCACTTGTGGGTGCTGATGCAAAGAACGAAGAAATCGTAATCGTTATCACTGCAAAAGACGGTGAAAGCACAATCGAAATCAGCAAACTTTCAAAGAGTGAAAAGGCAGTTACTGTTAAAACAGAAGGCACTGCAATCGCTGAGGCTGAGGGCAAATATGTTCTCACTTTCACAGACTGGCATAAGGCAGGAAACAAGACAGAAACTGAAATCACAGTTGACGGCAAAACATACACAGTGAAATTTGTATTCCCCACAGAAAATGACGGACACGATTATAGCGTTATTGAAAAGGTTGAAGCATCTTGCGCAGTGGCTGGTGCTACAAGACACATCTGCTCAATCTGTGGCGACTACTATGACACAGATATTATCCCTGCAAAGGGACACAAGTACGGTATGTGGATTATCGACAAGGACGAGACCTGCACAGAAGACGGCATCAAATACAGAGAGTGTGAAGTCTGCGACAAGGATACAGAAGGTCACATCGAATTCGGCGCAGTTAAAGCAACAGGTCATACATATACTCCCGAAATCACACTTCCCACTTGCACAGAGGGCGGTTACACAACATTTACCTGCTCTGCTTGTGGTGACAGTTATGTAGGTGCACAGAAAGATGCTCTCGGTCATACATTCGGCGATTGGTCAGAAACTGTACCTGCAGAATGTGAAAAGGTCGGTGAAAAAGTACGCGCTTGTACTGTGTGCAGTACTGAAGAAAAAGCAGAAATTCCTGCACTTGGTCATAAATACACAGGCGTAGTCAAAGAGCCTACTGCTACTTCAGAGGGCTACACAACATATACCTGCTCAGTTTGCGGAGACTCTTATATTGCTGACCGTGTACCCGCTATCAGAAAGCTTGTTTCTCTCGAAATTCACAATATTGTAATCAACAAAGATGATGTTATTCATCTTAATCCTGTTATTGAAAAAATCGGCGATGTGAAATATACTGTAACATATGAAATCGCAGATGAATCAATAGTATCAATCGATGAAGAGGGAAATCTTAAAGGTATAACAAGAGGTATAACACAGATTACATGTATCCTTACAGACGAAGACGGAAACACGTTGAAGGATACTTGCTCTGTGGAAGTTAAATTCACAACTCTTCAGTGGATTACATGGTTCTTCGTTGACCTTCTCTTCGGTTTTATTACAAAAAATCTTATTCCTCAGCAATAATATAACTAAAAAAGGCACAGCGGTTTAACTGCTGTGCCTTTTGAGTAGGGGTGGAACAAATGATTATTCTTGTAACAGGTGCATCGCATACAGGTAAAACCTTACTTGCACAGAAACTTCTTGAAAAATATAAATATCCCTATCTTTCCATAGACCATCTTAAAATGGGGCTTATCCGAAGCGGGAATACATCCCTTACACCTTTAAGTGACGATGCAGACCTTACAGCATATCTGTGGCCTGTTGTCAGTGAGATGATTAAAACAGCCATAGAAAATAATCAGAATTTGATTGTTGAAGGGTGTTATATTCCTTTTGATTGGCAAGAGAGTTTCACTGCGGAATATCTTGAAAAGATAAAATATATCTGCCTTGTGATGAGTGAGAGGTATATAAAAAATCATTTTGATGATATTCTGAAATACGCAAATGTAATTGAAAATCGCCTGTGTGATGATTGCACGGAAGAAAATGTTCTGAATGATAATTTATATATTCTCAGTCAGGTACAGAAATACAATCTGCCGTATGTGATTACAGATGAAAAATATACAATTGATGATTTGCTTATTTAGTGAGACAAAGTATAATAAAATCCCTTTATAAAAAAGGTGTCAATATGTTGTATAAATTTAAAAGCTCCCCTTGAAAAGGGGAGCTTTCATTCTGTGGAAAATCGAGGGAAAGTCAATAGAAATTATTTCTTGATTTCCTTAAGTCTCTTCATTACATCGTTAAGACCTGTACCGAAGTAATCGTGAAGAAGCTTATATTCCTCAAAGAGTTTGTCATAAATCTTTGATTCTTCTTCGTTGGGATAGTAAACAGTGTCTTTGACCTTACCCATAATTTCAGAAGCTGTGTAAGCGTCATCGTAACCGCCCTTTTCTTTACCTGCAGCAACAGCACCGAAGATTGCACTGCCGAGAGCACCGCCCTGTTCACTACCTGCAATTTTGATGGGCATTTTGATGATGTCAGCATAAATTTGCATTGTCATGGGGTCTTTCTGTGAAATACCGCCGGCAGCGAAGAATTCGTTTACTTCAACGCCGAATTTACGGAAGTCTTCGATAATCATTCTTGTGCCGAATGCAGTTGCTTCAATGAGTGCTCTGTAAATATCCTCGGGCTTTGTCTGGAGAGTCATACCGAGAATCATACCTGTAAGGTCAACGTCAACGAGGATTGAACGGTTGCCGTTCCACCAGTCCAGAGCAATAAGACCGTGTTCACCTGCTCTCTGCTTTTCAGCCTTTGAGCGAAGGAATTTATGTATATTCATACCTGCTTTTTCAGCCTCGTCATAATATGACTTGGGAAGACAGTTGTCAATAAACCACTGGAAGTGGTCGCCTACACAAGCCTGACCTGCTTCATAGCCGTAGAAACCGGGCATAATGCCGTCAGCAACAACGCCACAAATACCCTCAACCTGAACTTCTTCTTCACCGAGGAGCATATGGCAGGTTGATGTACCCATAATTGCAAGCATCTGACCTGCTTTTGAAATACCTACTGCAGGAACGAAAACGTGAGCGTCAATGATACCTGCTGCAACTGCTGTGCCTTCGCAGAGACCGATTTTTTCTGCCATTTCTTTTGAGAGACCTGCTGCAAAAGTGCCTGAGGGAGTGATGGGGAGATTTTTGTTGATTTTTTCTTCGATTACATTTTCGAGTCTGGGGTCAAGTGCCTTGAAGAAATCTTTTGAGGGGAATGAGGTCGTTTTGTTCCACATTTCCTTGTAACCTGCTGTGCAGGAGTTTCTCACATCCTTGCCTGTGAGCATTCTTACAACCCAGTCAACTGCTTCTACAAAGCTGTCCATTCTGTCATAGATTTCGGGCTTCTCTTCGAGAATCTGCCAGAGCTTGGGGATTGCCCACTCAGATGAAATCTTTCCGCCGTAGTTTTTAAGCCACTGCTCGTTTCTTTCTTCAGCGATTTCGTTGATTTTGTTTGCGTGTTTCTGAGCTGCGTGGTGCTTCCAGAGCTTTACATAAGCGTGAGGCTCATCTTTATATTCGTCAAGGAAGCAGAGAGGAGTGCCGTCCGCTGTAACGGGAAGAATTGTACAAGCGGTAAAGTCGATACCCATACCGATAACATCTTCTTTTGCAACACCTGATTTTTTGAGAACATCGGGAATTGTATTGTAGATAACATCAAGATAATCCTGAGGATGCTGAAGCGCCCAGTCATTACCCAGCTTTTTGCCTGAGGGAAGATATTCATCCATTACAGCATGGGGGTAATCATAAACTGAGGAAGCAAGTTCTTCACCTGTTTCAGCGTTTACGATAAGCGCTCTGCCTGAGAGAGTACCGTAGTCAAGACCGATAGTATATTTTGCCATTTTCAAAACACTCCTTTTTTATACTGTCAGAGATGTGACAATCTCTGAATAAAGTTTTATAGGATCATCCAGGAAATTTTTCCTGACTGTTTCCACCTGAATTTCGTCGGCAACATAGATTGTAAGCTTCATAAGCTGATTGACTTCATCGCCGAAAAAGAAGGTTACATTAAAGCCTTTTTCAAGCTTTTCAACCTCGATTTTGTTTTCTCTTTCTCTTCTTGCCAGAGTCTGCAAACGGATAGCGGTGTTCACTGCCTTTTCTTTGACGCTTCGGGGGAGAAAATCCATTTCGAGATTTTTTACCGCCTTGATTCCTTTTTCTGTCACAGTGAGAATTTCGTCTGTTCCGTCAAGGTTCATATGCACATTGTCGTCTCTTATAAGCTCATCAAGAGCCTGAATGAGTTCGAAATAGTTGGCAAGACCCTCACCCTGAATAATATCGCTCATCTGAAGCTTTGACAGGGGAGCGTCAAGGCTTTTCAGAAGATAGCAGATGAGAAGCTTGATTTCTGTCTTGCTTGTAAGACCGCCGGGCTCAATGCCTAAGTTCCAAGCATCCATTTCCATTATAGTTAAACCTCCTTAAGTTGTAGTCGTTTTATGTTGAACTGTCTTCACTGTAACCCTTGACCTGTTCACGGGTTTTGAAGATGTAGCCGTTGTTCTGAAGAATATTGATATCTTTAAGTGCCATACCTGTTCCCTTTGCAACGCAGTTGAGCGGGTCGTCGGCAATAAAGGTCCTGATTCCCGTTCTGTGCTCAATCATTTCGTCCATACCAAGAATGAGAGCGCCGCCACCTGTGATGTAAATTCCGTTTTTCATAATGTCGGAAACAAGGTCGGGTGATGTTTTTTCCATAACGGAGTATATTCCGTCAAGGATGTTTTCAAGAGTTTCTCGCATAGCGAGGAAAACCTCAGCGGATGAAATTTCAAAATATGTGGGAAGATTTGTTATATAGTCCTTGCCTTTTGCGAGGATAGTTATTTCGTCTTGTCTGAATCTTGCACAGGCAATCTGTTTCTTTATATTTTCAGCCGTTTTCAGTCCTACAATGATGTTTCTCTCTCTTTTGAGATAGTTTTTGATTGCTTTGTCAAAACCGTTTCCTGCACCTTTTACAGAGGCAGAAACAGCGATGCTTCCCATAGTGATGACGGCGATATCAGTTGTGCCGCCGCCGATATCCACAACGAGTGTACCTGAGGGGTTGCTCATCTTTATTCCTGCACCCACGGCAGCAGCCAGGGGCTCTTCAATAAGACAGGCTCTTCCTGCACCTGAAAGTGTGGCGATGTCAAGAAGCGTTCTTTTTTCAAGGTCTGTAACGCCCGAGGGCATACAGACAACAATGTTGGGTTTGAAAAATTTATATCCTGCAACCTTGTGAAGATACCAGCTGAGCATATGCTGCGTTGCGGTGAAATCGGAAACAACGCCGTCCTCGAGAGGCTTCACTACCGTTATGCAATCGGGTGTTTTTTCATACATCTCATATGCTCTTGTGCCGACTGCGATTATGTCGCCCGTTTCGCTGTCATAGGCAATTGCAGACGGCTCAGAGATTACGATTCCTTTGCCTTCCACATAAATTACAGTTGATGTTGTTCCAAGGTCTATTCCTATGTTGGTGCCAAGCATTACTTCCGACCTCCTTTCAGTTTCTTGCAGTTGCAATAGTGACGCAGATAACTCTTTCTGCTCCTGCCTTTTTCAAAGCTTTTGCGCATTCATCAAGAGTGCTGCCTGTTGTTATAACATCATCGCAGAGAAGAATGGTTTTTCCCTGCAGGTTATATTTTTCGTTCGCTTTAAAAGCGCTATTGAGATTTTTGTGTCTTTCTTTTTTGCTGAGGCTGACCTGATTTGGTGTTTCTTTTATCTTTGTAAGCAGGTCAGGAGTTTTTATGTATCCGAAAGCACGGGCGAGGTGCTTCAGAAGAAAAACGCACTGATTATAATCTCTTTCGGATTCTTTTCTTTTTGTTACAGGTACGCAGGTTATAAAATCGGGGTCTTCGTCGGAATAATCTCTTTCGATAACCTTAATCATTTCTTCTGCAAAATATTCCGAGAATCTTTTGTAGCCGTGATATTTGAAAAAACGGATTCCGTCACGGATACCGCCGTCATAGTAAAAAGGGCAGGTGTATCTGTCAAAGCTTTTGCCGACAGTTGAAAATCGTGATGCTTCTGCCTGAGAAACACGGTATCTTTCGCTGTCGCAGGTTGTGCAAATTTTTTCGGAAACGGGAATAACCTCTGTACATAACGGACAACGGTTAGTATAGATGAGCCTTTGAAGCAGATTTATTCTGACGGCTTTTTCTTTTATTCTTTTCATTTTTCAAGCATCCATTTAAGTGAAGAATATCTTTTGGATTTTTTATTGTTAGCAATCATATTTCTCATCTCTTCCACACTTCCTACAATAATCATATGTTTTTTTGCTCTTGTCACAGCAGTGTAGAGAAGATTTCTGTAAGAAAGCTGTTGAGGCAGACCGATGAGAGGCATAATAACTGCGTCAAATTCGTTGCCCTGACTTTTATGGACTGTGATTGCGTACGCAAGTTCAAGTTCAGAAAAACTTTCAGTAGGATATTCCGTAACCTTGTCGTCGAAAACAATTTTCATTGTTCCTTCCTTAAGGTCGATTTTCTTCAGGATTCCTATGTCGCCGTTGAAAATTCCCGAGCCCGTTTCATCTTCCTTTTTCCAGATGATGTCGTAATTGTTTTTTACCTGCATCACCTTGTCACCCTCACGGAAAATTCTGCCCTGAGAATTAACTTCCTTTTTATCCGGTGACGGAGGATTGAGAAACATTTGTATAAGTCTGTTTATGTTTATTGAGCCTGTTTCGCCTTTTCGTGAGGGGCAGAGAATCTGGATGTCATCAAGAGGAGAATATCCGTAAGCTTTGGGCAGACGGGTCGTAAGCAGGTCGCTGACAGTCTGCGCAGCTGAAGAGGGGACACTTCTTCCCATAAAGAAGAAGTCGCCTGATTTATCGTTTGTGTCAACGTTTTCACCTTTTACAATACGGTGGGCGTTGCTGACAATGAGACTCTCCATAGCCTGACGAAAAACCTCTGTCAGTTCAACGGTAGGCAGGAGTTTGGAATTTATAAGGTCGTGAAGGACATTTCCTGAGCCGACGGGAGGAAGCTGATTCGAGTCGCCAACCATAATGAGTCTGCAACCCAGGGGCAGGGCGTCAAGCAGTGCAGCGAAAAGGCACACGTCAACCATTGAAAGCTCATCTACAATCACAGCCTGAACAGTGAGAGGATTTCTGATGTTTCTTGCAAAGGTCTGTTTTTCTTCTGAATCAAATTCGACCTCTAAAAGACGGTGTATTGTTTTTGCTTCTCTTCCCGTAACCTGGGACATTCTCTTTGCTGCTCTTCCCGTAGGGGCGCAGAGTGCAGTTTTCAGTCCCTGATTTTCGAAAAGTTCAATAATGCCGTTGATTGTTGTTGTTTTACCTGTACCGGGACCGCCCGTAAGAATCAAAACACCTTTTTCTACGGCAGTTGTGATTGCTTCAAGCTGTTTGCCCTCATAGGAAATGTTGTTGTCATCCTGAATTTTCTGAATGTCTTTTTTTAACGATTTGCTCCCTGCCGGGGGAAACTGGACAAGAAGCTTTATTCTGTCGCAGATTTTCTTTTCTGCTACATAAATGTGAGGTATGAAAAGGTAATCAGTGCCGCCGAATTCCTCTTCCACCAGTTGCTTATTCTGAACAGCAACATCAATCTGTTCGCTGACCTTTTGTGCGCTGGTTTCAAGAAACATTGTGGCAGATTCAATAAGCTTTGGTCTGGGAATACAAGTGTGGCCGTTTGAGAGATTGTGCTTTACTATATATACAATTGCAGCTCTTGTTCTGAAATCAGAGTCAGGTGCAATAACAAGGTTGTTTGCGATAGCGTCTGCTCTTTCAAAACCGATTCCGATTCTTTCGTCACAAAGAAGGTAAGGGTTATCCTCAATAACCTCGATTGTTTTGTTGCCGAAAGCCTTGAAAGCGTGGAGACATTCCGTGGGGGACATACCGTAGTGCTCAAGGCGTATCATAATTTCTCTTATGGCAAACTGTTCTCTGAATGCCCTTGAAATCCTTACGGCCTTTGACTTTGAAATGCCCTTGATGGTAGAAAGTCTGTCCGGGTCATTTTCGAGAACATCAAAGGTGTTTTCGCCGAAAGCGTCAATGATTTTTGTTGCAGTTGCAGGACCGATTTCTTTAACTGCGCCTGAGGATAAATATTTCAGAAGGTCAGCAGTGCTTTTGGGCATTGTCCTTTCGCAGAGCTTGATTCTGAACTGTCTGCCGAAGGACGAATGGAAATCATAGTGCCCCATAAGTCTGAGGTTTTCTCCTGCATCAATGTGAGGAAGAACGCCTACCGCGGTAACAAGGTCACCTTCGCAGTTGAGGTCAAGCACAGTGAAGCCGTTTTCCTCGTTACGGAAAGTAACGCTTTCCACGACGCCTGTTATTTGAATTTCGTTACCTTCAGGCATAGCTTTTTCCTCCACATAATATATCATTTTATTTTACAATATTATGAGATAAAATGCAATACATATTAAAAAAGAAAATCACAGAACGAAATGATTTCCGCTCTGTGATTTTTAGATTTTATTTATTGTATTTTTTGTATCCGGGGTGTTTGCCTGTGATGTTGTATCTGTTGATTCTCAGGTCCATAAGAGTGTCAATGTTTTCTTTTGAAATCTCTTTTCCACCACCGAGAAGTCTTGCATTCATACTGATTTTTGCCCAAAGCTCGAGAGTTTCCATTCTGTAATAAGCAGTAAGAAGATCAACGCCCATTGTAAGAGCACCGTGGTTTTCAAGAAGAATAGCATCGTGCTCAGGAAGGAACTGCTCAATTCCGTCAGGAACTTCGTTTGTTGAGGGAGTTCCGTAGGGAGCAATCGGCACAGAACCAAGTGTAAGGATTGATTCGGGCATAATGTAATCGTCCATATGGATATGTGCTACTGCAAAAGCAGTTGAAACGGGGGGATGAGCGTGTACAACGGCACCAACATCATCTCTCTTTTCGTAGCAACGGAAGTGCATCTTGATTTCAGAAGAGGGCTTGTAGCCTTCAGGTCCTTCAAGAACATTTCCGTCCTTGTCAACTTTAATGAGAATTTCAGGAGTGATGAAGCTTTTGCTTGTTCCTGAGGGAGTTACAAGGAAATTACCGTCATCAAGTTTTACTGTGATGTTGCCGTCGTTTGCAGCGACCCAACCTAACTGCCACATTCTGTGACAGACATCGCAAATTTGTTCCTTAATAAGTTTTTCGTTCATTAAAAACATCTCCGATAACCGAAAAATTTTGAATTTCATAATACTCTTTTTGACAAAAAAAGTCAAGGCTTTTCGCCAAAAAATTGAAAAACATCGTTGATTTATTATATGTCAGATAGTATAATAGTGTAAATTATTTCTGCGAGGTAAAAAATGAGAAGCAAACTGACTTATAAAAGCACGGCGATTTCCTGCTACATAGGTTTTGCCGTTCAATCAATTATAAATAATTTCCCCTCATTACTTTTTGTTATATTCAGAAAATCTTTCGGCATAACAATTTCAGAACTTGCAAGTCTGATTTCGGTGCTTTTTTTAACGCAACTTGCAGTTGACATTTTCAGTATAAAGTATGTAGACAGAATGGGTTACAGAGCAACTGCTCTTGTTTCTCACGCTTTTTCTGCCATGGGACTTTTTCTTCTTGGAATTTTTCCGCGCGTTATGGAAAATTCATATGCGGGACTTGTTATATGCTCCGTCATATACGCAATCGGTGCAGGTTTTCAGGAAACGGTTCTGAGTCCCATTGTTGATTCGATTTCAGATGAACTTGGCAGTGGTGCGATGAGTTTTCTTCATTCGTTCTATTGCCTGGGTCAGTGTATGACGGTAATTGTAACAACGGTTTTTCTTAAGCTTTTCGGGGAGGGAAGCTGGTATATTCTTGCTTTCATTCTTGCTCTTTTACCTGCATACAATTTCATAAGATTTTTGCTGGTTCCGATGAAGCCTTCCCTCACAAAAGAAGAAAAAACCCCTTTGAAGGAGCTTTTTTCATCAAGGCTTTTTATAATTGCGATGGTGGTTATGATAGGCGGCGGAGCTTCGGAGCTTTCTATGGTTCAGTGGTCTTCAATGTTTGCAGAAAAAGGTCTTGGCGTAAGCAAGGTTACGGGAGATTTGCTGGGGCCGTGCCTTTTCGCTGTGTTTATGTTCCTTGGAAGAATCTTCGGCGCAAAGTTTGAAGAGAAGATAAATATGCAGAAGCTTCTTATGGTTTTTTCTGTTCTTGCATTCATCTGTTACCTTACTGCCGCGCTCTCGCTTAATCCTTATCTTTCACTGGCAGGATGTGCCCTTTGCGGAGTCGGGGTGAGTCTTATGTGGCCCGGCACTCTGACTATTGCTGCATCAAAATTTCCAAGAGGCGGAGCGTCGATGTTCAGCGTACTTGCCTTGTGCGGAGATCTGGGTTGTTCATTCGGGCCTACTCTTGCCGGAAAGGTTTCAGATGCTGCACAGCATAACGAAGCGATAGTATCTGTTGCGTCCCGTTTTGCACTTGATGCTGAACAGGCAGGTCTGAGAACGGGAATGATGATTTCCGCTCTGTTTCCGCTGATAATTTTCATAGGTCTTATTTTCTTCAGAGAGAAAAAACAGAAACAATAAAATTTTCGTTTTTCTCTGTTGTGAAATCAAGAGTTTCGTCTGTTGTATCAATTGATGTAAGCTCTCGGTCGATTCCCGTACCGAGGGCTTTTAAATATGCTTCCTTTTTTGTCCAGATTTCAGTGAAAGTTTCGTCAGGATTTTCAGAAGAAAAAATTGCGGAAATTTCATTTTCACAGCAAACTCTTTTTACCAGAGTTTCTTTAGCCTGACGGATTTTTTCAATATCAATTCCCACATCTCTGTCGCTGATTGCCAGAGCGATAAAATCACCTGAATGGCTGAGAGAAAAATAAATTTCTCTGTGACTTCTGCAGTAAGGTTTTCCTCTTTCTGTTACGGAAAAAACAATATCTTTTTTTTCAAGAGAAAACTCCTCAGCAATTTTTTCTTTTGCAAATCCCTGAGAGAGAAGAATTGACTTTTTTCTGTTTTCATTTGAGGCAGAGAGATATTCACCTTTCTTTTCTTTATCAAGAAAATCAAAAAACTCTTTCTGCTTTTCATCTGAAAAACTGCTCATTTCTGTTATGTAATATTTCATATTTTTCTCCGGAAATATACCGATATACTTTTGCGTATATCGGTATTTTTTTAGTGCACGTCATCATTCATGCTTGTTGACTCCACAAGCTCATCAGTTCTTCTGAACAAGAGCGAAATGCACCAGACACCTGCAAGAGCAACGAGGGTGTAAACGATACGGCTGAGGATTGCGTCCTGACCGCCGAAAATCCACGCTACAAGGTCAAACTGGAATAAACCGATTCCGCCCCAGTTGAGGGCACCGATGATGACGAGGACCAAGGATATTTTATCAAGCATATTTTCATCTCCTCCTGTCAAGGATAGTTTGGACGGAGAAGAGGAAAATATTCATTTTTACTGCATTAATTTTTCGACAAGCTTTTCATCGGGTTTTACAAACAGAGTGTTGTAAATATGATAGATTACGAGACCTGGTTTTGCACCGTTGGGTTTTTTGAGATTTTTAGCAGGAGTATAGTCAACGGGCACCTGAGAAGAGTATCTGGCCTTACTGTTATATGCGGCAATTACTGCTGCTTGTTCAATGGCAAGGTCAGAAATTTCTCTGCCGTCTGAAACGATAATTACGTGTGAGCCGTGTATTTTCTGTGTGTGAAGCCACATATCGTTTCCTCTCGCTGTCTTCAGTGAAAGTTTATCGTTCTGTGTGTTGTTTCTGCCCACCAGAATTGTAAAGCCGTCATCTGAAATGAACTTTTTCGGCGGCAGAGTTTTGGGAGATTTGTTTTTTGAATCTTTGCTCTTTATTTTAAGATAGCCATTTTCTGAAAGTTCACGACGAATCTCATTGATTTCATCTTCACCGTCTGCGCGGTTGAGACATTCAAGAACTGATTCAAGATATTCCAGTTCTTCCTTGTTTTTTTCAATAAGTTCCGTGAGCATTTTTTCTGCAGTTTTTGCTTTACGGTATTCCTTGAAATATTTCTGTGAATTTGCAGTAGGTGTCAGCGCAGGGTCAGCCTTTATTCTGACAATTTTGTTTTCGTCATAGTAATTTTCAATTTCATAATAGGGAACACCTTTAGGAAGTCTGTACAGATTTGCAGAAATCAGTTCAGCATTGATTCTTAAAGTTTCTCTGTCTGCACATTCCGCAAGTTCAGCAGTCTGCAGATTGATTTTTTTAGCCGTTCTCTGAATGAGACTATTCAATTTTTTGTAAAGGTCATCGGAACGCTGCTTGGTTCTTTCAAGACGGTCACGCTCATAGTAAAATCTGTCAAGAAGAGAGGAAAAACTTTCTTCCCTGACGCTTTTTCTGACAGAGCCGTACTGCTTGATTTCCATAAAAGCAAAGTCGGTCGGCTTGGAATTTTCATCCTCTACGATATAAGGAACAGTCCTGCCTTCCTTTATTGTTGCCTGAATGTTTTCAATTACATCTTTTAATTTTAAAATTTTATTTTCGTCAAGTTCTGAACAGAAATCATCGTTTTCGGAAACGGTAAAAGCGATTTCACGGCTGATGATGGGGGAGATGCCTTCAATAGATGAAAGAATGGCACCTGAAAGATTTTTGTTTCTGAAAGAGAGAATTCTTTCGCAGATTTTTTCTGCACCTTCCGTGAACAAATCAAGCTTGAATTGCTTGGGAGGAAGAGCGTATTTAAGTCCGGGAAGAATCTGTCTGACAGAAGATGTTGTCAGGTCAACTCTTTTCAGAGCGTCGATGATAACGCCGTCGGAATTTATGAGAATAATATTTGAGTGCTGCGCCATAATCTCGATTACGAGAGAAAGGGAAACTCTGTCGCCGATTTCGTTTGTTGAATCAAAATCAACGAAGAGAATTCTGTCGCTGTCCACCTGACGGAAAGAAGTAATCATAGCGCTTGTCAGATGTTTTCTCAGCAGCATACAGAGCATAGGCGGAGTTTTTGGATTTTCAGGTGCGTGGGTTGTGAAATGTATACGGGGACTGTTTGCTCGTGCAGAAAGAAGAAGCTTTTTCTGACCGTTTCTGCCACGAAGAATCAGCACCAGCTCTTCTTTTGAGGGCTGATGTACTTTTTCCACACGCATGGAAATTGCTTCCTGCTCAATTTCATTTTTTACTTGTTTTAAAAATATGCCGTCAAGTGCCATTTCAGAATTCCTTTGCGTTAATGTATTTTATGGGGTTTGTCTGTGAAAGTACAATGATGTCAATTTCAGAGAAATTAGCTCTGAGCTTACTTGCGAGGATTGCCATAGCAGGATTTTCTGTTTCAAAATGTCCTGCGGCGATAAGGGTAAGCCCTGCTTCTTTAGCATCAAGCATTTCGTGATATTTTGCATCACCCGTAACGAAGGCGTCAATACCCATCTCTGCGATTTCCTGAGCAAATTCAGCACCGGCACCGCCACATACTGCAACAGTTTCGATTTCTTTACCACCGTCACAGTATCGTACATCAGCACCAAGCTGATTAGAAACAAATTCTGCAAAATCTTCGGCATTTGTTGAGTCGGTAAATCCCACACGAAGAAGATTTTCGCATTCATTCAGTGAGAGCACTTCAACGCGTGTCAGCTCAAGCTTTTCAGCAAGGATGTCGTTTACACCGCCTTCTGCACCGTCAAAGGGAGTGTGTACGGAAATCACACTGATTCCGTTTTCAGCAAGTCGGTAAGCCATAGAGTCATCCAAAAAATTTTTCTGTGCACGGAAAATTACGGGATGGTGAGTGATAATAAGGTCTGCTTCCAGTGAAATTGCCTGGCCGAGAGTTTCTTCGTTAAGGTCAAGGACCACAGCTGCTTTGTCAACAACCCTGTCAAAACCGCCAACGATAAGTCCGCTGTTGTCCCAGCTTTCCTGGGAGGAAAAAGGAGCAACCGTATCAAGGTAATTGTAAAAATCTCTGACATTTCTCATAAAAACACCCACTTAATTTTTTGTCTGTCTTATTATACACTATTATGATTTTTCCGTCAATCATCTGTGAGAGTTACGCGTTTCTTCATGGCGATGAAAAATATCATATAAAAGCTTATGAGAAGAAGAGAGAAATTGTATCGGCTCTGAAAGAGAATTATAAAACCGATTATAGCTACGGGAAAGACGGTGATGCAGGAAATTATGAGAGAAATTTTTTCTGCTTTTTCAATGCTTAATTTCATCTTAAGGAGATTCTCGAGAATTTTACCGCCGTCAAGAGGCTCAGAGGGGAGGAGATTGAGAAGTGCAATAGTTAAATTTATTTTTCCGAAATGACTTTTGTGAAAAATAAGAAAAAGAATAATGTTTACAAGAGGCCCTGCAAAGGCACAGAAGGCTTCTTTGGTGAAGCTGTGAGAGAATGCCCCTTTTCTTTCAATGCGCATTCCGAAAGGTGTTATGCAGATTTTTTTCGGTTTTTCACCAAAGATGAGCAAAACTGAAAGGTGACCTGCTTCGTGAAGAATACCTGACAGAACACACAGAAGAACAGAACCTGTTTTGTCAAATATACCCAACAGCGTAAGTGCCAGCGCAAAGAAAAAACTCAGGTGTATTTGCGTGTCTTTAAATTTTATTGTCATTTACCTGAAGTACATAAAGAGGATTGACTTTTTCTCCGTCAATCTCAATAACAAAGTGCAGGTGAGGTCCCGTTGACCTGCCCGTGGAGCCGACGAGAGCAATGGTTTCTCCTGCGCGGACTACCATTCCTTCTTCCGCCAGAATCTGAGAGCAGTGAAGATATCGTGTAACGAGTCCGTCAGAGTGGGTAAGTTCAATGTATTTTCCGCTTATGTCATCGTATGATACTTTTGAAACCTTGCCGAAAAAAGCGGATTTGATTTTCTCGCCCTCATCTGCAGCAATATCAATGCCTGAATGAAAGGCGAAAGTTTTTGTCACGGGGTTGATTCTGTATCCGAATGGTGATGAGATTTTTCCGCTGACGGGAACACAGATATCACCTGAAATATAGTAGGGTGAAAAAGATGTACCTTCCTGAGGTGAGAAAACAGAGATATCGTCTCCACCCTTCGGCAGAGAAGTATAGGTCCTGATTTTCGACCACACTTCACGGACACTCATATCTTCTTCCATTATGGCGTTGTAGCTTTCTTTCAGAATTTCAAAGCTGTGAGGGGATAATTTTCTGACGGCGAAAAGTCCGCCGATGAGCAGAGCTGTCACCACAAACTGTACAAAAATAATGTGAGTAAAGTAATCTTTTTTCTTCCCGTTTTCACTGTTTCTTTTTCTTCGATAAGGAGTGTCGGAAGAAACAGAAATTTCTTTTTCACTGATCTGGGACATAAAAACACCTCCATACAAATTTTTATGTATGGAGGTAATTTTTTATTACTTTTAATAATCAAAGCTGTCCGTATCTTCGCCGTCTTCATCTTCTTCGCCGGGCACATAGGGGACTTCGGCAACAATTTCAAACTTTCTGCCTCTCGTCCAGATTCCGGGAGTGACTCTTACTGCAAAACCGCATCCGCCGGGCATAATCCATTCGTGCATAGGTGCTTCGGGGATTCCGAAAGCAGACAAAAGATACATAATAACTCCGCCGTGAGTGAAAATTGCAGATTTCGTTGTACCTGTCTTAAAAAGACCATCAACGATTTTAATGAAGCAGTTTGCCACTCTGTTTGCGAAAGCTTCGTTGCTCTCTCCGAAAGGAGGCTCAACGCCCTGCTCACCTGAAAGCCAACGGGCAAAGAGTTCGTTTTCCTTTAACTCTTCTGCAGTTCTGCCCTCGTATTCACCGAAGTTATATTCGATAAGGTCATTGATGACAATGGCTTCTTTGTCGGGGTAAACGAGACTTGCAGTTTTGGTGCATCTCTGCAAGGGACTGGTGAAAACGGCATCAACAAAAGGATAATCATAATCCTTTTTCATCTGCTCAATCTGTTTTATGCCGTCATCACTCAGGGGTACATCGGTATGACCGATGTACTGTCCCTCAAGATTTGAATCGGTAAGACCGTTTCTGTAAAAATAAATATAATACGATTTCATTTAGAATTATCCTTTAATAAGTGCATTATAGAGTCTGATGTAGTCGTTTGCAGACTTTTTCCAGCTGTTGTCACATTCCATAGCGCGTTTGACAAGTGTGTTCCAGCCGTCTTTGTTTTTGTAGCCTTCAAGGGCACGACGGATAGTGTACATCATATCGTGAGCGTTGTAGCTAGCGAATGTAAAACCGTTGCCTTCGTTGTCACCACTGTCAGAAATTGAGTCTTTAAGACCACCTGTTTCTCTGACGATGGGGATTGAGCCGTAACGCAGAGCAACCATCTGTGAAAGACCGCAGGGCTCACTCTTTGAGGGCATAAGGAACAGATCTGTACCTGCATAGATTTTCTTTGCAAGGTCAGGGATGAAGCCGAGTGTCAGACCCACCTTATCGGGATATTTTTCTGCAAGGTATTTAAAGAAGTTTTCATACTGCCAGTCACCTGAGCCGAGAACTACAAGCTGCATATCCTCTGACTGAAGAAGCTCTTCCATAACTGTTTTCACAAGGTCGAGACCTTTGTGGTCAACAAGACGGGAAACGATACCCATAAGAGGCACATCGTCACGCTGAGGAAGACCGAAGTGTTCCTGAAGCTTCTGCTTGTTTACAGCTTTCTTTGAGAAATCTTCGGCAGAGAAGTTTTCGTAGATGTTCTTGTCAGTTTCGGGGTTATAAAGAACAGTGTCAATACCGTTGAGAATACCGCTGAGCTTGAACTGTTTGTCACGGAGAATTCCGTCAAGACCGTGGCTGAACCAGGGGTCAAGAATTTCAGAAGAATATGTGGGGCTGACGGTTGTGACAGCGTTTGCGCATTCAATTGCACCTTTCATAAAGTTAACATCGCCGTCATAGTCAAGGATACCTGCGTGTTCTTCGCCTACACCGACAACATCGCTTAAAAGCTCTTTGCCGTAAACGCCCTGATATGCAATATTGTGAATTGTGAAAATTGTTTTGATGTTTTCATAACCGGGTCTGTTGGCATAGAAAAGTGAATAATAGACGGGTGTAAGGGCTGACTGCCAGTCGTTACAGTGGATGATGTCAGGCTTCAGCCCGATATGGGGAAGCATTTCAAGAACTGCACGGGCAAAGAAAGCATATCTTTCAGCGTCGTCATAGTGGCCGTAGATGCCGCCGTCACGCTTGAAATAATACTGATTGTCAAGAAGATAATAGATAACACCGTCAACATTTGCTTCGAAAACGCCGCAATACTGTCTTCTCCAGGCAACGGGTACTGAGAAGCTTGTTACGAAACGGAGATTTCCTTTAAGTTCCTCTTTGATAGATGAATACATAGGAAGAACAACACGGCAACCGATAAGTCTTTTTCTCAGAGCTTTGGGGAGTGAACCTGCAACATCTGCAAGACCGCCCGATGCGATATAGGGGAGTGCTTCACTTGCAACATATAAAACTTTCATTACTTTTTTACCACCTTTCTGATTATGTATTTATCCAGTCTGTCAGGAGTAACACGGACTCTGTCAAGGTTTCTCTTTTCAGAGATGAATTCATAGCCTTTCGGCAGAATGATTTTACCTTTTGAATTTTCAGGTGCAGTAACGGTAAGAATGATGTCTTCTCCGTCGCGTTCCCATTTTACTTCAACTCTGCCTGATACCATATCGTAGTGTGCCTTTGCATAGGAGAGTCTTTCGATAAAGAAAGGATGCACATGGTATTCATTCACGTTGCGTCTTAATGGGTTGATTTCAAGACCTGCTATTCTCTTGATAAAGAAACTGCTTATATCACCGAAGAAGTGGTGATTGAGAGAATTCTGCTGATAGTCGAAATAGTTTTCCCAGAGGGCAGTTGCACCGAACTGAAGGACAGGATAAACATACGAGGGATAGTCGGGACGGGTAATCATATTAAGAGCAAGTTCAGTTTCTCCTGCAAGAGCGAGAACATGGAAGATAACTCTGTTGCCCAGATATCCGCAGTCATAGTGACCGTCTTTTTCCTCGATGAATTCAATAAGACGCTTTATAGCTTCGTTTTTCTCTGCTTCTTCAAAAACATTATAGAAGATGCACATAGCCTGAGACGTCTGACAGTTTCCGAGGACTGTCATTGTTGTGTAATTGATGTATTGCTCACGAAGATTCTTTCTTGTTTCTTCGTAAATGCCTTTTGCGAAATTTTGCTGAAGTGTCATACCCGCTTCGCCGAAAAGGTATGCGGCTTTCTCACAGATTGACATAACCATAATGCTGTCTGTAAGTTCAAGGGGAGCCAGATAATCTCCGGCGCCTCTGCCGGTGGGACACCAGTCACCGAGACCCCACTCGAAAAGACCGTTTTCGTTTCGTCTTGTTGTGAGATAGTCAAGATATCTTAAAATGCCGTGGGCACTTTCCTTTATTATTTCCTTGTCGCCTCGATAAATGTAAGTGTAATAAGGAAGATAAACGATAACTCTGTCCCAGGCAGGGCCGTTGCCCCATTGGTAACCCCAACCGCCTGTGGGCACAATACCGGGAAGCTCACCTCGTTTATTGAGAGCTTTGCAGATGTTTCTTTCCCATTCGCGGAAACTGTTCTCTGCAGCAAAGTTCATTGTCATATATTCTGATGAATATGATGCGTCACCTGTCCAGCCGTTTTTCTCACGATGAGGGCAGTCAGTGGGGAAATAGTAGAAGTTACTTTTTGCTGAGCGAACACACATTTCCTGAAGGAAATTTATCATCTCGTCTGAACATTCAAAGGAGCCTCTGTCCTCAAAATCAGAATTCATTTCAAGGAAGGTCACGAGCTCTTCGGTCGCTTGTTCTTCAGTGATGCCGCTGACGTGACAGTACTGACAGCCGTGATATGTGAAAGAGGGGATAAATTCTTCAACGCCGTCACCCTTGCAGATGTAAACATCTCTCTGTGCGTAGCCGGTGGGATAGAAAACGCCCACATTGTCGCACTGTGAGGTGCCGTCTTCGTTTAAAAATTCAATTGCCTGGAGAATAATTCTCTGGCCTTTTTCGCCCTTTAAGCGAAGTTTGAAAACACCTGCAGTGTTGATACCGAAATCATAGAGATATCCTTCTGTGTCCTCGAAGAATGTCTGATAGTCAACAGATGTTACGAGAGGAGTTTTCTCTGCGTCGCTGAGTCTTGTGTCGAAATCACTTTTCTTGTATCGGAGAAGATTTTTCTTGATGCTTACGGCTTTGATTTCTCTCTGTACACGGATAGGCTCAGCCTCACAGATTCTGCATTCGCCTCTGGGAATTTCAGCAAAAATAGCGTTTTTCCATCTGCTGTCGTCAAAGCCTTTGTCACACCAACCGTCAATTTCTTTGTTTGCATCGTAGAAGCAGCCGCTTCTCAGGTCATCAAAGAAAATGGGGGAGTGAGCACATTTCCAGCTTTCGTCTGTATCAAAAAGCTCTCCGTCAAGATTGAGTCTCAGAGCAAGTTTGGGAGCAGAACGGAATTTTGCAATATGGAAATCCCATACACCGCCGCCGGGACAGTTCTGCATACCGTTGCCGAGAATTGCACCGATAACATTTTCACCTTCTGAGAGCAGGTCAGTGACATCGTATCTGTCGAAATAAACCATATCGTCAGAATTTGAAATGTAAGGAGCGAGATACCCTTTTGTGATTTCTTTACCGTTTACAAAAAGTCTGTAAAAGCCAAGACCGCTTACAGTGATTTCAGCTTTTCGTGGACTCTTGTCAAGGTTATATGCTTTTCGTAGATAGGGAGCGGGAATATGTTTTTCATAAGTTCCGTATTCTCTTTCTGCTGCAATAAATTTAGGATATTCTGTCATTTTATTCTACCTCATAATTCTGGTTTATCTGTGAATACAACAAAAGGTTCACTTACCTTGTCGCTTTCAAAAACTTCAATAATATTCTCGCCTTTTTTCAGGAGAGGTGCAGGAACATACAGTGTTTTCTGAGGTCCTGCAGAAGTATAGAATCTGCCGATGTTAAAGCCGTTGACCTTGATAAAGCCTTTTTCAAAGCCGTCGGGACGGATAAAGGTATCGCAGACTTCGTCTATATTCAGGGTTCCTCTGAAGAAACCGGGTACAGCCATTTCCTCGCCGTATGTAAGAGAAGATAAATCATCAAAGGTAAGCGGATAAATATCCCATCCGAAGTGAGCACGGAGATTGAGTCTTGCTTCGCCGATGATTCCTTTGAATTCTCTCTGGATTTCAACGCCGT
Organism: Acutalibacteraceae bacterium; assembly: GCA_045542485.1. Taxonomy (GTDB): domain Bacteria; phylum Bacillota; class Clostridia; order Oscillospirales; family Acutalibacteraceae; genus SIG575. The sequence continues at coordinate 89,560 of JAZQLC010000052.1, read as the reverse complement.
AGTTGACTCTGCCCATATTTTCAACAAGGATGTCTACGTGAAGAGTTTCGCCATTCTTTATTCTTACAGGGAAAGTGTCATTGTCGGGACGGCTTCTTTCAATTTTGCCCATATATTTTCCGTCAAAGAAAACAAGTGCTCTGTCTTTGATTTCATCAAATTTAAGGCAGAGGTTGTCGTCATCGTCAAGAGGACCTTTTATGTCAGTTGAATAGAGGATGTAGCCGAAATCCTGACCCACTTCTTCCATTGTTTTGGGAGCAACGGCACGGATTTTAGTTGACAGATTGTCAAGGTTATCAAAAAGGGGAGCAAAGGAAGTCATAGAGAGCTTTCCGTAAGCCTTTTTCGGTGTGTCGGAAACATCCAGAGAAATTTTTTCTCCCGTGAAATTTTCAACGGCTTTCTTGATTGCGAAATATTTTTCCGTCATATCACCTGCTTCGCTGAGAGGTGCGTCGTAGTCATAGCTTGTAACTGTGGGCTCATAAGCACCGTCGTAACAGTTTGCGCCGTTTGAGAAGCCGAAGTTTGTACCGCCGTGGAACATATAGAAATTCACACTTGCACCAAGCTCGAGCATTCTTTCAAAATCAGAAACTGTTGAAGAAGAGTCTCTCTCGTGGTGCTTGTCATACCAGTGATCAAACCAACCATTCCAGAATTCACAGCACATCATAGGCTGATCGGGACGGAATTCTTTGAGTTTTTTGAAGTTTTCATCAGGATGTGAGCCGAAGTTTGCAGTAGCAAGATATTCGTCAAGCGTACCGCCGGTGAACATCATATCGCAGGGTCCGTCCGATGTGAAGAAGAAGCAGTCAAGGTCACATTTTTTATAGATATCAACAATCGCCTGAAGATATTCCTTGTCATCACCGTAAGAGCCGTATTCATTTTCAATCTGAACGGCGATAACGTTACCTCCGTTTGAAGCGAGATGGGGTCTTATCTGCTCAAAGAAAGCCTTGTAATAACGCTCAACCTTTTCAAGGAAGAGAGGCTCGTTACATCTAAGATGCATTCCCTTGTAGGTAAGAAGCCAGGAGGGAAGACCTCCCATTTCCCACTCTGCACAGATATATGGACCGGGACGAAGAATAACATTAAGACCAAGGTCTGCGGCAGTCTGAATGAATTTCGAGACATTCAGGTTGCCGGTGAAGTCAAACTGTCCTTCTTTTCTTTCGTGGAAGTTCCAGGGTGAATATGTTTCAACAGTGTTAAAGCCGCAGTTCTTAAGCTTCTTAAGACGGTCTTCCCAATATTCTTCCACTACGCGGAAATAGTGTATAGTTCCTGAAAGGATGGTGAATTTCTCACCATCCAACAGAAAATTATCTTTGTCATAGGTTAATTTCTTAGCCATATCAGATTACGATATCCTTTCCGATGTAAACAGGATAGGTTGATGCACCTGCAAGGCGTTTGCCGGGTCTGAGGACAACAAGCTTGTCAGCGATAACATTTTCAAGCTGAGCACCTTCGCTGATGTATGAATCCTGCATAATGATACAGTTTTTAACAACGGCACCCTTGGCAATTCTTGCACCGCGGAAGATGATTGAGTTTTCGACTTCGCCTTCGATTACGCAACCGTCAGCAATAAGAGAGTTTTTAACTTTTGATTCGAGACCATAGATTGCAGGCATATCGTCGCGGACCTTTGTATAAACGGGATATTCCTTGTTGAAAAGAGCCTTCATATTTGCGGGTTCAAGGAGCATACTGCTGATATCGAAATAGCTCTGAAGAGAGTCGATTGTCTCAAAGAAGCCTTCAGCCTCAAGACCGTAAATTTTAAGTTTTGATACATTTTTAAGGAAGATATCCTTTTCAAGTGAACGGAGATTAAGGCTTCTTGCCTCAGTGATAAGCTTTTCAAGAAGAGCCTTTCTCATAAGGATAATGTTGCCTGAATAGTTGCCTTCTCCCTCGGGCTCATCGGGGACTGTGATGCCTGTAATACGGTTATCGTCATTCAGGTCAAAGCACATAAGGTTTGTCAGGTGAGGAAGCTTACCTTTCTTGTAAATGATAGAAATGTCAGCACCCTTTTCATCGTGGAAGCGCATAAGCTTTTTCATACTGATGTTGTAAACTACGTTGCAGTCTGAAAGGATAACATATTCTTCCTTTGAATACTGAAGGAATTTTGAAATGCCTTCAAGAGCACTGATTTTGCCCTTGTAAACACCTGACTGAGCCTCGTGGAAAGGAGGAAGGATAAACATACCCTCTCTTTTTCTTGAAAGGTCCCAGGGTTTGCCTGTTCCCAGGTGGTCCATAAGGGACTGATAGTTTGATTTTGTAATAATGCCTACTTTTGAAATTCCGCTGTTTACCATTGAGGAAAGGGGAAAGTCAATAAGGCGATAACGTGAACAGAAGGGAACTGAGCCCATCGCACGAAGTGAAGTAATTTCGCTCAGAGCAGAATCATAAGCATTGGAAAAAATTATACCAAGAACGTTATTGGCTCTCATTATTCATTACCTCCTATATCTGTTGCTACCTGTTCCTTGGGGAGTGCTTTTGCACCTTTGCCTACCGTTACGCCGTTTCCTACGACAGTAACACCCCAGTCATCAAGGTTTTCCATAGCCTCGGGTCTTTCACCAACGACAGCGTTTTCTTCAATCACTGCATTTTCAGCAACTATTGCATACTGAACAACGGCACCTGATTTGACGGTTGTGCCGGGCATAATGATAGAGTCTTTGACAACGGCATCTTTCTCGATGTTTACATTTGCAAAGAGGATTGAAAAGTCAACAGTGCCCTCAATTACACAGCCTTCAGAAATGAGAGAATTCTGAATATGTGCGTCGGGTGAAATGTAGTGAGGCGGAGCAGCAGGACTGCGTGAATAGATTTTCCAGTCGTCATCGTTGAGGTTAAGGTCAACACCGGGATTGAGAAGGTCAAGGTTTGATTCCCAGAGAGAGTCGATTGTGCCGACATCTTTCCAGTAACCATCGAAAAGGTAAGCATAGAGTTTTTCACCGGCTGAATGCATAGCGGGGATAACATCTTTACCGAAGTCGTTGCTTGAGCCTTCTTTGTTTTCATCTTCAATAAGATAAGCACGGAGCTTTTCCCAAGTGAAAACATAAACGCCCATAGAAGCCTTGTTGCTCTTGGGTACTTTGGGCTTTTCTTCGAAAGCGGTGATTTTTCCGTCTTCGTTCACAAACATCAGACCGAAGCGGGATGCCTCTTCCCACGGAACCTCCAGCATCGCGATGGTACAAGCTGCGTCTTTTTCCTTGTGGTACTGAAGCATTTTGTTGTAGTCCATCTTGTAGATATGGTCACCGGAGAGGATAACAACATATTCGGGATCGTATTTGTCGATGAAGTTGATGTTCTGATAGATTGCGTTTGCAGTGCCTTTGTACCAGGAAGTACCTTCTATCTGCTGATAGGGTGAAAGCACGTGCACACCGCCGTGTGTTCTGTCAAGGTCCCAAGGCTCACCGTTACCGAGGTAATCGTTAAGCTCGAGAGGCTGATACTGAGTGAGAACACCAACAGTGTCGATGCCTGAGTTTACGCAGTTTGACAGAGGGAAGTCAATAATACGATACTTGCCACCATAGGGTACGGCAGGTTTTGCAATGTTTGTTGTCAGTATGCCGAGACGGCTTCCCTGACCGCCGGCAAGAAGCATTGCGATACATTCTTTTTTACGGGCCATAAGCTTATGCCTCCTTAGAAGATTTATTGGAATTTTTATTTTTTCTTTTTATTGGTGCTTTGAGATAAATCACGCTGTTACCGGGCAGGTCAAGACTGATTGAATTTTCGAATGAGTGGAGAGGCTTTTTGACGGATTTGATTTTACCCTTTGAGCCTTTTCCTTCACCGCCGAATTCTTCATCGTCCGAGTTGAAAACAACCTCGTATGTGCCTGAACGGCTGACACCGATTTTATAGTTTTCCCTTGTGACGGGAGTGAAATTACAGACGCAGACGATTTCTCTGTCCTTTTTATCGCGTCTTACAAAGGCGATAACCGAGTTGTCCACATCGTCGCTGGAAATCCAGTAGAAACCTTCCCAGCTATAATCAATCTGCCAGAAAGCAGGATTGTTTTTATAGAATTCATTGATTTTTCTGAAATAGTTCTGAAGCTGAGAATGGCGTTCATATCCCAGAAGAAGCCAGTCGAGCCCTTGTTCGTAATTCCATTCAATGAACTGACCGAATTCCTGTCCCATAAACATCAGCTTTTTACCGGGATGAGCCATCATATAGCCGATAAAGGAACGCACTCCGGCAAATTTCTCATCATATTCACCGGGCATTTTGCCGATGAGTGAGCATTTTCCGTGAACTACCTCATCGTGGGAGATGGGGAGAATAAAATTCTCGGAGAAAGCGTAGAAGAATGAGAATGTCAGACAGTTGTGATTATATTTTCTGGAAAGACCGTTAAGTGAGAAATATCTCAGACAGTCGTTCATCCATCCCATATTCCACTTGAAATTAAAACCGAGACCACCTATGTCGGTAGGCTTTGTGACGAGAGGCCAGGCTGTGCTTTCTTCAGCAACCATAAGAATATCATAATAATCTCTGAAAATAAGCTGATTGAGTTTTTTCAGGAAATCAACGGCTTCAAGATTTTCGTTTCCGCCGTATTCGTTTGCAATCCACTGACCATGGTCTCTGCCATAGTCAAGGTAGAGCATTGAGGCGACAGCGTCAACTCTCAGACCGTCAATGTGATATTTTTCAAGCCAGAACATAGCACTTGAAATCAGGAAAGACTGAACTTCGTTTTTGCCGTAGTCAAAAACTCTTGTGCCCCACTGATAGTGTTCACCTTTACGGGGGTCTTTGTATTCGTAACAGGCTGTGCCGTCAAATTCGTACAGACCGTGGGCATCCTTGGGAAAATGGGCAGGTACCCAGTCAAGGATAACACCGATTCCTGCTTCGTGACACTTGTCTACGAAATACATAAAGTCTTTCGGTTCACCGTAACGGGAGGTGGGAGCAAAGTATCCCGTAGCCTGATATCCCCAGGAGCCGTCAAAGGGATGCTCGTTGAGGGGCATCAGCTCAATGTGGGTGTAGCCCATATTCTGAACATAAGGGATAAGCTCGTCTGCTACGGCTCTGTAAGATAAAAAGTTTCCGTCATCGTGCTTTTTCCAGGAACCCAGATTTACCTCATAGATATTAACGGGGCTTGAGTAGACGGAGTTTTCCCGTCTGGCTTTCATCCACTTTCCGTCATTCCATCCAAAACCTTCAATGTCATAAACCTTTGTGGCAGTCTGAGGACGGGTTTCGTAATGGAAGCCGTAGGGGTCGCCTTTCATAAGGACTCTTCCATCAGAGGTGACTATTCTGTATTTGTAGTTGTCAAAAACATTCACATTTTCTGCTTCAGTTTCCCATACACCACCATCACTTATCCTCCTCAGCGGAAAACCGGTTTCACTCCAGTCGTTGAAATCGCCTGTGAGATAAACTTCGAGAGCATTTGGTGCCCACACCCTGAAGACCCATTTGTCACCTGTACGGTGGCACCCCAGGTATTCGTAAGCTTTGGCATTGTTGCCCTGATGGAAAAGATAAAGAGGTACATTATTTTCTGTCATTTTATCCTTCCTTTCAACTAAAAAGTTAAATTTATAATCCAACAAACCTATCATATCAAAAAAGAAATGGAATTTCAATAGTTTTTGAACATATTTATCAAAAAAATTCTTTTCCTTCTTAGAGGCGTTTGTATAGTTTGTTAGAAAAAATCGTTTAAAATCGAAGAAACAGGAAACATATCATTTTATGGAAAAGTCTTGCCAACAGTGAAAAAATCTGTTAATATAATAGGAAATAGTATGTGAGGTGTTTTTATGAAATATGAAGCAAATTGGGAATCATTAACATCAAGGCCCGTTCCGCAGTGGTTTCAGGATGCAAAATTCGGCATTTTCATTCACTGGGGACTTTATTCAGTACCTGCATTCTGCTCAAGAACAGACTATGCGGAATGGTACGGTCATCAGATAGCAACCGGTTGGGAGCCCAGTACATCCTTCCATAAGAAGACATACGGAGAAAACTTCAAATATGAAGATTTCGTAAAGGATTTCAAGGCTGAGCTTTTCAATGCAGAAGAATGGGCAAGTCTTTTTGAAAGAGCCGGTGCAAAATACATAAACCTTGTTTCAAAGCACCACGACGGATTCTGTCTTTTCAAGAGTGACTATGCGTGGAACTGGAACAGTGTTGATGTAGGTCCTCACAGAGACTTCTGCCAGGAGCTTAAAGATGCGCTTGATAAGACAGATGTAAAATTCGGTGTTTATCATTCGGTTTATGAATGGTTCAATCCTATTTATTTGCGCAATCCTGAGGAATATGCCGTAGAGCATCTTATTCCTATGCTCAAGGAGCTTATAGAAAAATATCAACCTGCAACGCTCTTTACAGATGGCGAATGGGACCACCCCAGCTCAGTGTGGCATTCAACAGAATTCCTTCAGTGGCTCTATAATGAAAGCTCTGTCAAGGATTTCATTGTTCCCAATGACCGTTGGGGCAAGGAAACAAGAGGCAGATGCGGCGGTAACTTCACAACAGAGTATGGCTTCATCGAGGCCGGCAGAAAAATTGAAGACGCCGAAGGTGAAAGATATTTTGAGGAATGCCGCGGTATAGGTCATTCATTCGGCTTCAACAGGGTAGAACAGCTCGAGGATTATCTTACAGGTGAAGAGCTTATCACAATGCTTGTTGATCTTGTAAGTAAGGGTGGTAACTTCCTTCTCAATATCGGACCTGCTGCTGACGGCACGATTCCCGTGATTATGCAGGAAAGACTTCTTGAAATCGGCGACTGGCTGAAAATCAACGGCAAGGGAATTTACGCAAGTCGTAAGCTGATGTTCAGTAAGCAGGAAAATGTGTGGTATACCACAAAGGACGATGCAGATTATGTTTTCATCAAGAAATATCCTTTCGGTGAAATCGTTCTTGAAGATTACGCTTATTCTCCCAATAAGACAGCTGTTATTATGGGCAACGAAGAAATCGAAGTGAAAACAGAAAACGCTGACGGCAGGATGAAGCTTGTTTTCCCCGTTGTAAACCCTGAAACAATCAAATCAAAGCATATCTGGGGAATTGAGATTAAATAAGAAAAGAAAACAACACAAAACAAAAAGCCAATGTGAAAATCACATTGGCTTTAGTTGTTGTTTGAAGTTTTAAATCTTATTCTTCTTCGCAGTCGCATTCATCGTCGAATTCGAATTCGAGATTTTCGTGACAAGCAGGACATTCGATAGCGCCTTCGTCAAGGATGCTTTCGTCGATGCAGATTACTTCGCCACAGTTGGGGCATTCGATTTCAAAGTAATCGTCGTCGCAGCAACCGCAATCGCAACCGTCGTCACAGCAATCGAAATCATCGTCTTCACATTCGTAAACGAATTCTTCAAGTTCATTGAGATCTTCGTCAACAGCGTCGAGCTGCTCCTGCATCTCGCCGATGATTACATCCTGTTCTTCGATTTCGTAAGCAACATCTTCAAGAGCAGAGATGAGTTCTTTGATGATTTTTACTTCGTCTTTAGTGTCGGTGAGTTTCATACCGTCTGCAAGACCTTTGATGTAAGCAATTTTTTCTGCAAGTGTCATAATTTTTACACTCCTTTTAAAAATATAAATAACTTATGCGCGTGACATATACTCGCCTGTACGAGTGTCAATGTTAATCATTTCGCCTTCATCGATGAAGAGGGGAACTTTAACTTCAGCGCCTGTTTCAAGAGTAGCGGGTTTTGTAGCGTTAGTAGCTGTGTCGCCTTTGAAACCGGGGTCAGTCTGTGTAACCTGAAGAGTTACGAATGTGGGAGGTTCAACACCGAAAACGTTGCCTTTGTAAGAAAGAATCTTACAAACCATATTTTCCTTAACAAACTTGAAGTTGTCGCTGAGCTCTGATTCATTGATGGGGATAAGTTCATAGCTTTCCATATCCATGAAGTAGTAGAGACCACCGTCACTGTAAGAATATTCCATATCCTTACGCTCAATGTAAGCTGTGGGGAACTTTTCTGTGGGGTTGAATGTTCTTTCAGTAACTGAGCCTGAAATAACGTTTCTGATCTTTGTTCTTACGAATGCAGCGCCCTTACCGGGTTTAACATGCTGGAATTCGATGATCTGATAAACGTTACCGTCCATCTCAAATGTAATGCCGTTTCTGAAATCGCCTGCTGATACCATATTATTTTTCCTCCAAAAAAGAAATTTTATCTACACTAATATATTATACTATTTTCACACACTTTTCAAGTGTCTGCAAAAATTTTATTATTCTTCGGGCATAAATGCCTTATGAACTGCTGCAACTGCTCTGTCAGCATCTTTCTTGTCGATGAGAACAGAAATTTTGATTTCGCTTGTTGAAATCATCTGGATATTAACATCGATGCCGTAGAGAGCCTCGAACATTTTAGCTGCTGTGCCGGGATGAGATTCCATACCTGCGCCTACAACTGATACCTTTGCGATATCTGTGTCACAGCTGATTTTGCAATCGAGCATATCTGAGAGAAGAGCCATAGCACTTTCAGCATTGTCTTCGCTTGTTGTGAAGCTGATGTCCTTTGTGCCGTCTCTGCCTACTGACTGAAGAATAACGTCAACATTGATGTTCTTTGCTGCAAGTTTGTCGAAAACTCTGAATGCAACTCCGGGAGTATCTGAGAGACCTACAAGTGAAATTCTTGCAACGTCTGTGTCTTTTGTTACGCCTCTTACCAACATTTTTTCCATTTTAGCAACCTCCTTGACGATTGTGCCGGGTTTATTTGTAAGGCTTGAAAGAACTTCAAGCTCAACATTGTATTTTTTTGCCATTTCAACTGAACGGTTGTTAAGAACCTGTGCGCCGAGAGTTGCAAGTTCAAGCATCTCGTCGTAAGTGATTTCATCAAGTTTCTTAGCACCGGGAACTTTTCTCGGGTCAGCAGTGAAAACGCCTTCAACATCAGTGAAAATCTGACATTTGTCAGCACGAAGAGCCGCTGCGATTGCAACTGCACTTGTGTCTGAGCCGCCTCTGCCGAGAGTTGTCAGGTCATCATATTTATTGATGCCCTGGAAACCTGCCACGATGACAATGTTTCTCTTGCCAAGCTCTGTGCGGAGTCTGTCAGCCTTGATGTTGTGGATTCTTGCTCTGCCGTGAGCTGATGAGGTGTTGAAACCTGCCTGCCAGCCGAGGAGAGAAACTGAGGGGAATCCCATTTCCTGAATTGCCATAGCGAGAAGAGATATTGAAATCTGTTCGCCTGAAGCAAGAAGCATATCCATTTCACGGGCAGAGGGATTTTTTGTGATTTCCTTTGCCTTTGCGATAAGGTCGTCGGTTGTGTCGCCCTGAGCTGAAACAACAACTACAACGTCGTTACCGGCTTTGTATGTGTCAGTAATGATTCTTGCCACATTTCGTACTCTGTCTGCGTTTGCCACAGATGAGCCACCGAATTTCTGTACGATTAAACTCATATAAAAAACTCCTTCGAATAACGTATATCTTAATTAAAACAGTCTGATGACTGACTGACTGTCGAAGCTTTCAATCTCTTTGATATCATCGATAAGCTTTCTCTTGATATCTGAGGGTGTAACGAAAGCGATTTCGTCTTCGGGTGCGTTTTCTCTTGTAATGAAATCTGCACCGGGGAAGATTTCCCTGATTGAAGAAACAGCCTTTTCTTTATCTGCTGCAAAGCCTCTGATGTAAAGTCTTGTAAGCATTTCACTGCTTGAAACAAGATTGTTTTCAGCAGCCTCAGCCCAAGTGTAGCCGATTTTTGTACCCTTGCTTACTGCACAGTCAATAACGTCTGCAACAACAGCACTTGCTGTGGGAAGCTTACCTGCGCCCTTACCGTAGAAAACAACTTCGCCTACTGCGTTGCCGTCAACGAGCACCGCGTTGAAAACGTCGTTAACATTTGCAAGAGGACCTGTTGCATCGATAAGTGCGGGACTTACCTCAGCAGAAACCTTGTCGTCAGGGCTTCTCATAGCTGTGCCGAGAAGCTTGATGACCTTGCCGTAGTTTTTAGCATATTCAACATCAGCAAGTGAAATTTTTGTAATGCCCTCAGTGGGGATATCGTCAGGGAAAATATGTCTGCCGAAGCACAGAGAAGCCAGGATGCAGATTTTACGACAAGCGTCAAAGCCCTCAATGTCATTTGTGGGGTCTTTTTCGGCATAGCCGTTGTCCTGTGCAAGTTTAAGAGCATCCTGAAGGCTCATATTTTCAGTAATCATTTTAGTGAGAATGAAGTTTGTTGTTCCGTTGAGAATACCTGCAATTCTTGTGATTTCGTTTGCAGCCATACATCTTGAGATAGGTCTGATTACGGGGATACCGCCACCTACCGATGCTTCAAAGAGGAAGTTGATGTTTTTCTCTTCAGCGATTTTAAGAAGCTCCCAGCCGTAAGCTGCAACGAGCTCTTTGTTTGAAGTAACAACGCTCTTACCTTTTTCAAGACAAGCTTTTACAAACTTGTAGGAAGGATTGAGACCGCCCATTGTTTCAACAACGATTTTAACATCGTCGTCGTTGAGGATGTCGTCAAAATTCTTTGTGAATTTTGAACTGTACGGAAGGTCGGGAAACTCTCTCAGGTCAAGGATATGTTTGACCTCAAGTGAGTCGAGATTGTTATGTTTTACTATCAGGTCGTTGTTTTTGCTGATGACCTCTGCCACACCACTTCCGACAACGCCGTGTCCCATAATTGCTATATACAATGGTATCTTCCTTTCAAATACAAACAATTTCGGATTATAATGAAAGTATTATATCATAATTATTCAAGCAAATAAAGACCAAATAAGAAACTTTTTTAATTTTTGTTAAATTTATAAATAAAACATTGTCTTTTTACTTTAAATGGTATAAAATAAACTAAATGAGCATAAACTTTTTATTTGTATATAAGGAGGACTCTATGAATCCGGCAACAGAAAGAAAAAAGAAAACCATTGTCAACATAATATATTATGCATTATTGCTGACATTGTTTTATTGTTTTATGAAATATGCCTTCGGACTTTTTCTGCCGTTTGTAATTGCCTTTCTTGTGGCGATGATACTGCAGAAGCCCATTAATTTCATATCGGGCAAAACTAAAATGAAAAAAGGTCTTGTATCGGGAGTTATGATACTTCTCCTTGTGGTGGCGCTGGGTTTTCTTGTTTCACTTCTGGGCGTAAAGCTCTGGGACGGTATACAAGGCTTTATAGAATTCCTGAAACATAAATTCGGCGACCTCCCCAATTTCCTTGACAAGGCTGAGGTATGGGTGGCTGAGAGAATTACATTTCTCCCTCAGGGTGCAGAGGATATGATTAATTCGGGTGTTTCGGATTTGATTGATTCGGCAAAGGAATTCCTTACCTCAAAATCAGGCGAAATTGCGCAGTCTCCGCCGAAAGGCAGCGGTTTATCATCAATGCTCGGCAACATTGATTTCTCTGCGCTTTCAAGTCTGACAAGCGGTGTTATTGACACAGCAAAGCAGATTCCTGCAATTTTCCTGGGCTTTATTGTTTCAATTTTTGCCTGTGTGTTTATGGCGACTGACTACGACAATCTTACAGATTTTGTGAAAAGACAGTTTTCAGGAAAAGGTGAAAACTTCACCAAAGCAAAAAAAATTATCACAACCTCGTTCAAGAGCCTTATAAAGGCATATATTCTCATAATTCTTGTAACCTTCTGCGAAATGTTCATAGGCCTCGGAGTGCTGAAACTTTTTGGCATCTATAAAGGCAGCTGGGTATTCTTCATCGCTATCATCACTGCGGTGGTTGACATTCTTCCCGTCCTCGGCACAGGCACAATTCTTCTTCCATGGTCTCTTTATTCCTTTATTTCGGGAGATATCCCTATGGGAATCGGAATTCTTGTTCTTTACATTTTTATTTCCGTTATGCGTCAGTTTATCGAGCCGAAGCTCGTGGCAGGTCAGCTGGGACTTCCGCCTTTTGTGACAATAATGGGAATGTATATCGGTCTCAAGCTCTTTGGTATTATCGGTATGTTTATGGTACCGCTTACAATAATTCTCATAAAACTTCTCAATGACGAAGGTGTTATCCATTTGTGGAAAACCGGAGAAAAAGAAGAGACGGAAGAAGAAAAAACATCAGACGGAGGTAATTCAGATGAAAAAACTCAGACAGTATAAATTCTGGTTTCTTACAGGCTCTCAGGACCTTTACGGCGATGAGTGTCTCAGGCACGTTGCCGACCATTCAGCAGAAATTGTTGATTTTCTTAACAAGACCGGAAAGTTCCCTTACGAAATTGTTGTAAAACCTACCCTCATTACAAATGAGCTTATCAGAAAAACATTCAATGAGGCGAATCTTGACAGAGACTGCGCGGGTGTCATTACATGGATGCATACATTTTCACCTGCAAAATCATGGATTATCGGTCTCAGGGAATTGAAAAAACCTCTTCTTCATCTCCACACACAGTTCAATGAAGAAATTCCCTACGATAGAATTGATATGGATTTTATGAACGAGAATCAGTCTGCTCACGGTGACAGAGAGTACGCACATATTCTTGCGAGAATGGAAATTCCCAGAACAACTGTTGTAGGACATTGGAAAAATCAGGCTGTGCAGAACAAGATTGCAGCGTGGATGACAACTGCCGTAGGTATCGCAGAAAGCAGTAACATCCGTGTTCTCAGAGTTGCCGATAATATGCGTAATGTGGCGGTAACTGAAGGTGACAAGGTTGAAGCACAGATTAAATTCGGCTGGGAAATCGATACATATTCCGTCAATGACATTGAAAAATATGTGTCTGAAGTCACTGATGAAGAGGCTGATGCACTTACTGACGAATACTATGAAAAATATAATATGATTCTTGCAGGACGCGACGAAAAAGAATTCCGCCGTCACGTGTGGGAACAGGCAAAGATAGAAATAGGCTTTGAAAGATTCCTTGAAGAGAAAAACTATCACGCAATCGTAACTCATTTTGATGACCTCGGAGGTCTGAAACAGCTTCCCGGTCTTGCAATCCAGCGTCTTATGGAAAAAGGCTACGGCTTCGGCGCAGAGGGTGACTGGAAAGTTGCTGCTATGGTAAGACTTATGAAGATTATGACTGCAGGTAAAGAGAATGCAAAAGGAACTTCAATGATGGAGGACTATACATATAACTTCACCGAGGGCAAAGAGGGTATTCTCCAGTCTCATATGCTTGAAATCTGTCCCTCAATTGCAGACGGTGAAATCAGTGTAAAGTGTGAGCCTCTCTCAATGGGCAACAGAGAAGACCCTGCCCGTCTTGTTTTCACTGCAAAGGAAGGCAAAGGTGTTGCAGCATCTCTCATCGATTTAGGTACACGCTTCAGACTTATCATCAGCACCGTTAATTGCAGAAAGACAGAAAAAGATATGCCCAATCTTCCGGTAGCATCTGCATTCTGGTCTCCCGAGCCTGATTTCTATACAGGTATTGAAGCCTGGCTTATTGCAGGTGGTGCTCACCACACGGCTTTCACTTATGACCTGACTGCAGAACAGCTGGGTGCATGGGGTGAAGCTATGGGAATTGAAGTGGTTTATATTGATGAAAAAACCGATATTCCCACACTCAAGCAGAATCTTATGCTTGGCAAAGCAATTTACGGATAAGAGGTAAAAATAATGCTCGAAACATTGAAAAGACAGGTCTGCAAGGCTAATATCGAATTGCAGACAAGAGGACTCATTACATACACGTGGGGAAATGTCAGCGGAATCGACAGACGCAAAGGACTTGTGGTTATCAAGCCGAGCGGTGTTGATTATGATGAGCTGACACCTGAAAAAATGGTAGTGCTCGACCTTGACGGAAACAAGATTGAGGGTGACCTTTCTCCCTCATCGGACACAGCAACACACCTTGAGCTTTACAAGAAATATCCGTCAATCGGTGGCATCACGCATACCCACTCAAACAATGCAACATCATGGGCACAGTCGGGAAGAAACATTCCGTTCTTCGGCACAACACACGCAGACTATTTCCACGGAGATATCCCCTGCACAAGAATGATGACACCTGAAGAAATTCAGGGTGAATATGAGAAAAACACAGGTCTTGTGATTATCGAAACACTTGAAAAAAACGGCATCGACCCTGAGGAAATGCCTGCAATTCTTTGCTTTGCTCACGGCCCTTTTACCTGGGGTAAAGATGCAGATGAAGCTGTACACAATGCAGTTGTTCTTGAAGAAGTTGCTGAAATGGCACTGAAAACCGTAATTCTTTCTCCTGATGCATCGTCAGCACCTCAGGTACTTGCTGACAAGCACTATTTCAGAAAGCACGGCAAGAATGCATATTACGGACAGAAATAAAAAATGTGCGGAGTTCTTTATAATGGATAAAAACAACCCTCATAACGGACATCGGGGCAGGGTGCGTGAGAAGATACTTGCAGGTGGACTCAAAGGCTTTCAGCCTCACGAAATTCTCGAGTTTCTGCTTTTTCACACCGTACCTCAGAAAGACACAAACCCTATGGCTCACAAACTGATATCCGTTTTTGGATCTCTTGAAAATGTTCTTGAGGCATCGGCAGAAGAGCTTATGGAAAAAGGTGGCCTGAGTTTTAACTCGGCAGTGCTCATATCTTCTCTGAGAGATATATTTTCCACCTATGAACAGTCAAAATCATCAAAAGCACCTATAAAGACAACGTCTGCGATGATAGAATTTTTCAATCCTTTCTTCGTGACGGAGACAGCAGAAAAATTTATGGTGGCTTTTCTTGACAGCGGTTTAAGAGTGAAGAGTATCAGAGAATACGGCAGAGGGCAGGAGAACGGATTTCGTTTCAATGTGAAAGAAATTGTGCGTGATGCGCTGACCTTCAACTCGTTCTGTGTGGCGATTGCTCACAATCATCCCGTATCAACGGCACTTCCCTCAAAAGAGGATGTTAACGCTACCAGTGACATTAAAAATCAGCTTGAATATTTCGACATAAAACTTGCAGACCATCTTGTCTTCGGTACAGATGGTGTTTTCAGTTTTGCGTCGGATGAGTGCGTGTGTTGTTTTGTATCAAGCTTCAGAGGTGAGAAATAGTCAGAAAGGAAAATCAATATGGCAGAGATAAGAAATTCAATTTGTCTTACAAGTGTTGCTTATACTGTTGCGGAAATTATGGGTGTAGAGAAAAGCGAAAATTCAAACCCCGTTCTTCTGCGACTTGCAGAAAAAAAGCTCTGTGGAAGAAATGCAGACAGAGCAGTATTATATAACCCCGATGCGGTTGCTCTCTGGCTCTATCAGAAATATACTGATATTTTTACGGACGCGGCAATTTCTTCAGATCTTGCACTTCCGATTCTTTCGGTAATGCCCAGCGTGACGCCCGTGTGCTTTGCTTCTATGTATTCAGGTGTTATGCCCTCAGTTCACGGTATTCAGAAATATGAAAAGCCTGTTCTGACTGTGAATACTCTTTTTGATACATTTATAAAGTCAGGTAAAAAATGTGCTATTGTATCAACGGCGAGGGACAGTATTTCCTGCATTTTCCTTGAAAGAGAAATGGATTATTTTATTTACGAATCAGTTGAGGAAGTCAATGAAAAAGCACTCAGCCTTGTAGATGAAGATATTTATGACCTGATAGTCATCTATAACGGAAACTATGACGGTACGATGCACAAGTTCGGTCCTGAAAGCGAAGAGTCAATGTCCGCACTCAGACACAATGTTGCTTTCTATAAAGAACTGACAGAAAAAATAAAAGCACAATGGAAAAATCACGATGTGCTTTACGGCTTCCTTCCTGACCACGGTTGCCACGAAATCGACGGAGAATGCGGCTCCCACGGACTTGATATGGAAGAGGATATGAACATTATTCACTTCTACGGAATCAAAACAAAAGAATAAAATAAAATCACCGGATTCGTTAAGAAAACCGGTGATTTATTTTTTAGGATATGGTGTTCTGACATCGGTCAAGTTTTTGAATCAATCTTCAATTACAACCATCTGATGGATGTGGATTTCCGGAACAACAAACTGAAGTTTGCCGTCAGCAAAATCGAATTCAATCTTTTTTCCCTGAGGCTCAAGAACAACTCGTGAGGGTTTAGTTTCTTTCTTCACGGAACAACTTACATTGTAAAGAGGAACAGTGTCCTCAATAACTTCTGTGTTTTCGCCACGGACGGTTGTGTGTGCAAAAAGAAGGTGAAGAACATTTCTCTTTTCTTTTTCCTGTCTTGTGTATGTAACAACTGCCTTGTCAGGAATCTGTACATCAATCAGGAATTCATCGCCCATTAATTTCTTTGCAACATAGGTGAAAATTTCCTTGAAGCAGAGATGGCCGTGATTTGCGTATGCTGTGAAAATATCCCAGCCTATGTAAGCGATATTTCCCTTGATAACTGCACCGGGGAATTCTTCATCGGGGTTGTTGGGAGTGTGAGCGTGAGAGCAGAAATGGTCTCTTTCTCTGTTGAAATAGGGCTTCTGCATATATGCTGCAACTTCCCCGTCTTTCAGGTCAAACTCATATGCATTACAGCGCATTACATATTCTGTCTTCCCGTTTACCGTTTCAAAATCGGGAACAAGATATGTGGTGTCTGCACTGCTTTTTTTCTTGAATTCTGCACCTGCGTCTATGAAAAAGCTGCTGTCTTTCAAAAGTGCTTCTGCACTTGCGATGACTTTACCGCCCTGTTTTGTATATGCTTTTATCTTTTCAATAATTTCCTCGTCTTCGATTCTGACATCGGGAAGAATCAGCATTTTATAGGGTGAAAAATCCATTGTGCCGTCTATGAAATTGTAAAGGAAATTGTTTTCCAGAAGCATTCTGTTAGCACCTATATCGGGCTTTGAATTACTGCCTTTTGTCAGTGATTCTGCACTGAGTACGGCGATATCCGCAAGGTGCTCAGCGCCCTCAAGCCAGGGCTCTTTTTCTTCCACGAGAGAATATGCTTTGCCGATAAGAGAGTAGGTTGACATATTCATTTCACCCAGGGGATGCATCTGGTCACCGATTGAACAACCCGCACCGTTTGCCACTGACAGAGCAGTTTCATAGATAAGTGCATTAGGATGCTTGAAACCGCCGAATTCACCCCATGAGTGGTGGAATTTACCTGTCATTCCAAGGAAATCCGTGTCATTCAGAGTGCGCACATATGCTGCAGAAAGAGGGAAGTGGTCATAACCCCATCCTCCTGTGGGGAGGCTTTCAAGCTCAAGGTGAGTATTGGCTCCGATAACCTTGTAGTCACCTTTGGGGATGTGACCGCCGTTATGGAAAATTGTAGCAACTGAGCTGTGTTTTCTTACTGCATTATTGGTAGCTGATGTGTATTTGTCGTAAATTATGTTTTCGAATTTTTTACGGTCTTCTTCTTTTGTGATGTCAAGACCGAGCTTTTTCATATCATCCTTACATTTGTCGCAGTAGCAGAATCTGGGAGCTACAATGTCAAGGAAAATTCCGCAGGGATTGTATTTTACCATAACCTCTTCAATCTGCGCACACAGTACGTCAAGATATTCTGTGTTGAAGCAAAGAAGATGGAAATGAGTTTCACTTTCGTATTCGTCGCAATCAGCTTTGTTATCTGAGCGTTTGAAACGCCACTCGGGATGCTTTTCCCAATCCTTTTCGTCGAAACCTGCAGAAATGTAAACGGGTGCGTTTACATTGATTTCCTTACAGGCTTCAAGCTGAGCGCCAAGCAAATCAAAAGAAAGCCCGGGGTGCATTTCGTTTTTCTCAGTGGGGTGATAACTCCAGCCGTGATGACATTTTGAAAACACGGTGATGGAATTTACGTGTCCTGCTTTGAGGGCAGACTGAAACTGCTCCTTTGAAAATTTTGTTCCCACATCAAGAAGTCCGCTTGTGTGAAAGTCAAGATGTACTTGTCTTTTTCTTATCATTATTTTTCTCCTTTTATTTTGCCGAAGTTATGAGAGAGTCCATATTTTCAAGAATTGTTCTTGCAGTATCAGGACCTACTGAGTTTGTTTCTTCATAATGCTTTCTGTCGAAGGAATCACGGGGAATGTTGAAATAGGGAAGCCATTCGTGAAGAAGAAAATCGTTGTCGGGAATAATGTAGCCAAGCTCGTCGTTGCAAAGACCGAGGACAAATGAATGTTCGCAGTCTGTCATTTTGCTGAGAACTTTATAATCAGCAGCTTTTCCCGTTGCACTTTCTTCAGCGGGGAGGAAGGCACCTGTTTCAAGTTCGGGATAAAGTTCGCCCGGAATCATAAAAATTCCTATCTGGTTATTTCCGAGCTCCATATATGACACCTCGGAAATAATTGAAACTTCAGTTTTGCCTGTTTTTTCAGCATCGTTATTGAGAACACCTAAAAACTTTGCAAGAAGAAGAGCTGTGTTGTCACATCTTACCTTTATTGTTTTTGAGCAGATATTGATAATGGGAGAAAGCTCTTTTTCGTTTGTGATACCAAGAACATAGGTTGCAATTTTTTTACCGTAATCCTTTGTATATCCCAGACAGTCAAAGGTATCGCTCTTAAGGAAATTATCAATCTGGTCACCGGTAATCAGACCGCCCACTGCACCGTTGATGAAAAGGACATTGGCACCACCGGTACGGTTTTTGATTTCTTCCGTAAGATAGGCAGGAAAGTCTGCGCTTACCTGAGTTGTTTTGCTTCCCAGACCCTCAGCGTGGGCATTGAAGTTTACAATGTAAGTGTTGTCTGTGCCGTCTGAAGGCTCGAATCGTATTGATGTGATAACATCGCTGTATTCAATGGGAGTTCTTGTGTCGGCCTGCATATTTTCCGCAATTGCAGTGCCGTAATAAAGCTTTCCGTTTTCTCTGTTTTCATATGCCTTGATAATTGCTTCGGCAGTTTTTACTTTAAGGCTTTCCATAAAGGAATCGTTTTTGCCGTCTGAGAGGAAGTTTTTGCCCCAGAGACCCTGTGTATCAATAGCGGAATGAGTGTGTGTAGCACAGATGTTGATTGATTTGAGAGACGGTATTTTTCCGCTTTCAATGACAAGCCTTCTGATGTCGTTTATATCGTGTCTGCTGATACCTACGCAGTCAATAGCACAGAGAATGACACCGCCACGGGATGTGTTGTCGTCAATGTAAACTGCCTTTGCGTACATATCGTCAAGAACGCCGAGAGCAGGGTTGTTTGTGTTATAACCTGCGATGTAATATGTGTCGGAAGTAACATCCTCCGGAGTGAGAATTGTTTCTCCGTAGCCTAAAGTCCATTCTTCACCTGCAGTGTCGGAAAAGGTTTTATCGCCCGTAAGCATAAACTCTGATGTATCCTCTGCAGTTGTGAAGACGGAGACGGGCATACAGATAATTATCAGTGACAGAAGAGCACTTATAAGCCCTCTGACAAAGTTCGGGAGTTTTATAAAGCGAAGAAATTCCATTTTACATTATCTCCTTTCTGAAAGAAGAGCGGCAAATTCTCTTGAGAATGTTGTTGCTGCAGTATCGCCTGTTGAAACGGTTTCTTCATAATGTCCCTCAGCGCCTGATGAAGAATAGTCGTTGTCGGGAACGATGTAGCCTACGGCATCGTTGCAGAGACCGAAGACCATAACTGTATCTGTTTCATCGAAGAGAGTAACCAAGGGTGCGTAGGGATATTCTTCGCCGGTAAATGATTCTTCAGCAGAATAAAAACCGCCGTAAACGATTTCGGGCATAACCTCACCGGGTGCTTCGATAATTTTGATGTTTTTGCCGATTTCAACATAACCGATTTCACTTGTAAGATAAATCTTGCCGTTTTCCTTAAAGGCTTTTACGCTGCAAAGATTTGCACTTTCTGCAAGTCTGAAAACAAAGTTATTTACTTCAAAATCAACCTGCTTGTGACCGATGTTGATGATGGGGTCAACCTTTTCACCCTTTTCAGCAAGAGATGAGAGAATGTCAGCAACAATAAGGCTGTATTCTTTCATTTTTTCGTATGAAGTCAGGTCTTCGGGGATGCCGGTTTCCTTGTCCATATTGTTACCGATTCCACCGCCGATTGCACCCTGAATAAAGATGAAATCTGCGTTCTTATTCTGGTTTATTGCCTGTTCAATATAGTAGGGGAAGTCACCTGAAATTTCAGTGTTGCTCCAGCCGAGATTGATGGGATGTGCACCGAAATTTGTGATATAAATTTCTTTTTTGTCTGCATCTTCAGGAACAAAACGGAAAAGATGAAAATTGTCATCAAGTGCGTAGGGGTCACGGTTGTCATAGAAAAGTTCGGGATGAGAAGCTGATGAATAATAGAGGCTGCCGTTTGTGCGTGTAGTGTAAGCTTCTCTGATTGCATCAGCGACCTTTTCAACAACGGAGTCCATATATCCTTCGTCTCTGCCTGTTTTCGGAATGTTGCCCCACAGACCCTGAGTGTCAATACCACTGTGAACATGGGTTGAGCCCACATTGATGCTTACAAGACCGTTTTTTCCTGTAATGTCTGAAAGCTTTGCGCGTATTTCTTTTATTTCACCGCTCATAAGACCAATGCCGTCAATGTAAGCGAAGGCAACCGCACCTCTGCCTGAATTGTCGTCAAGTACAATTGCGCGGACACAAAGGTCATCAACAACACCCGTTGCTTCCTGAGCAGGGAATTTCAGGAATCCGCCGAGGAAATATCTGTGACTGTCAACATCTTCGGGAGTAAGTACGCGTCTTGCGTAGCCGACTTTCCAGAAATCTGACTGTGCTTCGTCTATGAATTCATCGTGACCTTCAAGGAAGTTTACTTTGCTTGTTTCCACGGGCCTTTCGTCATAGCCGAGTGTGGTGAGACTCTGGAAAACTGCAGAAAGCAAAAGGGGAATACCTAAGATAACTGCGAAAATTGCTGAGAAAAATCTTACTATTGCTGCCATAATAAAACCTCCGTTTTTTAATATATTCCAAGCTCATTCCTGAGCTCATTTCTGATGTCGATATCGTTTGATAGTCTTGCAGGAAGAGCGATGTAATCATCTGCAAGAGAAAGAATTTTTTTCTTTGTCTGTTCGTCCTGATTTTTCATAAAATCAAAAATATTTTTCAGAAGCTCACAGCCCACAGAAAACTTTTCAGACCATTTTGTAAGTTCTCTGCAGAGAGGCAGGTCTCTTACGAGAAATTCTCTGCATTTTTCTGCTTTGTCAATATAGTCTTCTGCAAGAGCAAAAGCTTTCTGCTTGTTTCCGCTTTTGAGTTCTTTTTCGATTTCGTCAAGTTTCTTATACATTCTCCGTGAGTTTGCATCTTTAAGACACGAGGTGTAAAGATGGTCGGCAAATACAATGAAATTTTCTGCGTTTTCTTTGCCGACTACCTCTTCGATTGCCTCTTCCCATATCTTCTGCGGATTGTAGTTTTCGCTGTCCCACAAATAAGAGGCGATTGTGATAAGGGGGATTTTTGAACACTCGGCATATTCCATACAATTTGCAATCAATCCCTCTGAATATTTACAGAGATCACTTTCTCTGCCGATGAGAGGGGAGATGTGCATTTCGTTGAACATTGAGCAGTCATTTACGGGATAGTTGTCCCAGTAAAGAGGCTTGTGATGAGTGCTTTCATAAAATCTGAGTGCATCAAGTGTTGTAAGCTCCCTTGAGCAGATGTCCCGACCTGTCCAGAAAATGTTGATAAGAGGGGAAATATTTCTGCCCAGTTTTGCTATGTAGTATTCATCACCTTTTCCGTGATAAACAGTAGGGCAGACAGTAAGGCTGATTGAGTCGTCGAGAGAAAGAAGAAACGAATGGTATCTGTTAATCAGTTCAATGTGAGCATTGACGGTTTCACCGTACATTTCTTTATCTTCTTCAAAGGCTAAATCCTCGTCGATGTCATCAAGAAGAAGTCCGAAATTCTTTATACCGATTCCGTAGAGCTGTTCCGTCTTTTTTGTCAGTTTACTGAATTCTTCTTCATCAGAATATTTCATCGTAAGTCCCGGAGCTATGCAGTAATAAAAGGACATAAAATGTTCCTTTGAAAGGTCAGAAAGTTCCTTTAATTTTTTCAGTTCGTCTTCGGGATATTTTTCTCTCCATAAATCACGGTGATAAAGGTCATCCTTGGGAGCATAAAAAACAGTATTCATTCTGTTTTTTGCCATGAGAGTGAGAACTGATTTTCTGCTTTCATAACCCCAGGGTTTTCCGTAAAAGCCCTCGATGTAGCCTCGGATACCAAAGGAGGGGGAGCATATAAACTTACCGTCTGAAAGAGTGTCAGCTTTTACTCTGCTTATTAAATCGCAGAGTGCGTAAAACTCACTTTTTTCTCCTGAACAGATAATCTGAACCTTGTTATCTGATATTTTCAAAATATATTTTTCATCAGTGATTCTTTTAGCTTTTTCGCAATAGGTTGTAAGCCTTGTATTTTCATAGCAGAAGTTAATATCCAGTGCTTTTTCACTGAGAATACTGCTTAAAAGTTTTTCGGAAACTTTGTTCAAAATCATCACCGCCGGATTATATTTTCAAAGCGTAAACTGCAGTTTTCGCTCTTGTTTCAAGAAGGGTGAAACCGTATTTTTTATAGAAGTTTCCGCCTTTCTGGTTACCTGCCCACATTGTAAGACAAACACCCTTGATTCCTTTTTCTTTGAGTCTTGCACAGAGGGCATCCATCAGCTTGTGCCCCAGTCCCATTCTCTGGTATTCCGGGAGAATATCGATGTGCATATGTGCTGGATATTCATTTTTATATTCTGACTGGATAAGAGTTGAAATAAGTGCGGTTTTTCTGAAAATAAACTCGTATTTTTTAAATCGGGGGATATATTCCTCTTTGAAAACTTTTTTGTAGTTATCGTAGTTTTCAGCACAGAGAACATATCCGACTACTCTATCGTTTTCATCGGTTGCCACAAAGCAATTGCCGCCTTCTTGTTCAATGAAGTAGTCGCAATAAGTTGTCAGGATAAAATGCTGCCGTCTTTTTTTCATTTTGCAGGGACCGTCACTGTTGAGACAGACAAAGCGTACACCCTCTTTATCCTTTTCTTCATAAGGTCTTATGTTCATTTTAAAAACCTTCCTTCTGCATATTTAATGTTACTTTTCTACTGCGCGTCTGATATCCCAGTTATTTTCTTCCAGAAGCTTTTCGGATTTTTCCTCGTCGCAATTCAAAATTTCCGACACGATACCCACCATTCTTTTGCGGAGTTTTTTGTTTGTGGGTTTTAAGTTTATCATCATATTTTCGTAGACGCATCCGCATTTTGTCATAGAAACGGTAGAGAGCATATTCAGGATGATTTTCTGTGCTGTTCCCGCTTTCATTCTCGTAGAGCCCGTGAGGATTTCTTCGCCCGTATCGGCACAGATGCCTATGTGAGCAAGTTTTTCCATTACAGTGTTTTCGTTGTTGACAATTGATACGGTTACGGCACCGAGCTCTTTTGCATATTCAATGGCGGAAATCACATAAGAGGCAGAGCCTGATGCTGAGATTCCGATTAAAATATCTTTTGCAGAAAAATTATTCTTTTTCAGATCCTGAACAGAAAGAAGCGGATTGTCTTCTGCGTTTTCTGCTGCTTTGAACATACAATCTCTGCCACCTGCGATAATTCCGTTGAATAAGTCGTAAGGTACACCGAAAGTAGGAGGACATTCTGCTGCGTCACAGACACCGAGTCTTCCCGAAGTGCCGCTGCCTATATAGAAAACTCTGCCGCCGTTTTTTATGGTTTCGGTTACGGCATCACAGGCTTTTTCAATCTGTGGCAGAGCCTTTTCGATTGCGAGAAAAACATTCTGATTTTCTTCATTGATTATTTTCAGAATATCAAGCGTGTCCATTTTATCAAGGTTATATGTTTTTGCGTTTCGCATTTCTGTTTTCAGCATATGATACCCTCATTTTATCGCATTTTTTCTTGCAAGTGACAAGGCACCGAAGACGATGTCTCTGTCACAGAATTCAAATCTGATATCTTTTCCCAGATGAATAGAAAGAAAAGATTTCAGAATTTCTTTTTTCTTGCACAAACCTCCGCAGAGGACAAATTTTCCGTTTTTATCATTCAGAATGTTATATCCTGTCTTTATTATGACGGCAATTTCTTCTGTGTTTTTCAGAAGAATTCTTTCAGCTTCCTTGTCACCGTTTTCATAGCATTCAAAAACTATGGGAGCGAGGGATGCAATATATGAATTTCCTTTTTTATAAATATGTGATATTGCCTGAGGCAGGGGAGAATTTATTTTTTCTTCAATTTTTCTGAGCATCATTTCGCTTCCGCCTCTGCCGTCGATAAAACGCAGAGCACTGTCAAGAGCGTCTGAACCCAGATGAAATCCGCTGCCGCCCTTGTCGATAAGATAGCCCCATCCGCCTATTTTCTGACGGGTGTTTCCGTTGTCAGCGAAACCTGCAATTCCCGTGCCGATGATTACGGCAAGACCTTTTTCTCCTTCAAGACAAACTTCCAGAGCGGTGTCGATATCGCTTCCGTTATCGGCTTTTCCGAAGCCATAATTTTCAAGGAAACGGTGTATGTTTTCTTTGCCGCTTCCGATTGTGCCGCCTGCGATTCCTGCAAAGACCGAAATCTCTTTTTTATCAATATCTTCGCAGACATATTCTATTCCTTCTCTGAGGCAGTTTTCCGTGTTTTCCATTCCTGCATTTACGGGATTGGAGGGCCCGAGAACAACTCGTCTGAGTTCTTTGCCGTTAATATCTGTCAGTAAAAAATCTGTTTTTGTTCCGCCACCGTCAATGCCCAGCAGATATCTGATTTCTGACATTACGCAACACCTACAATAATTGTTCTAAATCTTCAGTTCCGAAACCTGAGTACATCATTTCATCAAGCAGTTCCATATTAAGGTCGGAGTATTCGATTTCTTTTGAATAGCTGTACATAATTCTGACTCTGTCTTCAAAGGTAAGCTTATTACAGCAGGAATAAATTCTGCCCGTTACTATACAGGCGAAAACACCGTATTTTACTTTAGTCAGCACATCGTAGTCGTAAACGGCCTTGAGAAGATATCTGAAAATATAATATTTCATCAGCTTTACAAAATCTTCGCCGTGATTTTCATAGTCAGATGAAAACCTTTTTTTTCGCAGAGTCTTTACAAATTTCTGTCTGTCGGTGCTTATGTATTCCATATTTTCAAGAACAGTGATACAGTCATCAAAGCTTCTGTTCTGATTTTCATCAATAAAATCGTCGCCATCGAGGTTTTTTTGAAATTTTCTTGCAAGAGAAAGAACGGATTTTATTTTTTCTCTGAAATCAGAATTTTCATCTTCAAGGACAGCGAATAATTCTTTTCTCAGATCAAGTAATTCCTGAAGAAAATCTTCGTCAACAATTTCATTTTCCGTCTCAGCTTCTTCATATTCCTTAAGAGTGAACGGCTCGTTTTCTGCGAGAATTATTCTCGCTCCCTCAGGACAGCCGAAGCCGATACCCATTTCACGGAAAGAACCGAATATATCGAAAAATCTCGGGAAAAGTGTGCAGGTTTTGCTGAGGAATTTTTCACCTGCCGAAAGATGTATTTCACACAGATTTTTTTCGTTGAGAAAAGGGCACCTGTCTCCGTCGTAGAGAGTGAAAATGTTGCAACCGTTTTCATCTCTTGTAAGATGTTTTTTGATTTTATCTCCCAATTCTCCGTCAAAAGAAGAATACTTTTCTGCTGTTTCGTGGTCGATATCAACTTCCCAGCCCACGCAGCAGGTGTCGGGGCACTTTTCTGCTATGCACCTGAATTTGTCAAAGTATGATGGCACAAAAGTTCTGATTTTAATCACCGTCTTCTGATCAGGGAGAATCGAACAATTCTCTCTCAAGTTTTTCAAAAATTATAATTGCTCTCTACCGCTTTTCCTATGGCACCGAGAAGCGAATCCTCGTGGGAAGAGGGTAAGTCGCAGTTGTAGTTCCATATCATAACTCCGCCGAAGCCGTTGTTGATGGCAAAGTCTGTTTTCTGAGCGATAACTTCAGGTGTATTGAACCAGAAATCCTTGTTTATTTCGTCACAATGATACCAGCCGTTTTCGTCGATTTTTTCATAGCAGCCGTTGTATGTGTACCAATAAGCGGATAAATCGTGAGGACGAGCATAGAAAGGCAGACCAATGTTTGTTTTTTCGAGAGGTATTCCGTAAAGGCCGGTTTTCTGTGCCCCTTTTACCATATCTTCATATGTTGAATGCATACCTTTTTCGTTAATCATATCGTAAAGCATAAGCTCAAAAGTGTCGACTGCCTCAATGGCCTTTGAAGAATATTTGAGATTCCAGTCACTACATGCAACGCCGAGGGTGTAAGAGCCTAATTTCTTGTCGAGGGAAACAAGAAAATCGTTATAATAATTCCAGGCCTGGCGACTGAGGGGATATTCGTAGTCGAAATGAACACCGTCGAAATCATATTTGTCAAGGATTGCGACAATGTTATCTTCGAGCACACCGCTTGTGAATGCCTTGTTATGTTCAATGCTCTGTGCTTCCATCTGGTCTTCCCACACATCGGAATCTGTATGTCCGTTCGGACCGAGAAGATTAAGAGAAATTTTTACATCTCTGTCGCCGATTGCCTTGCGAAGGTTTGCAAGGGCAGTTTCAAGTGTGTCTTCATCACAATGAATGTTACCCTCACTGTCAAAGGTGGCACAGCCGAAAAGAATGGCATCTGTCACTATGTCAAAATCTTCGGGATGAAGACTGTCTTCAAAATAGCTTTGAGTAGCTATCACATAGGTTGTAACTCTGAAATTTTCAACTTTCTCCAACGCGGGATTTCCGCTTATTCCTAAAAAGTTGGCCAGGATAATTGCAAGTGAAGAAAAAAACGCAATAATTCTTTCGATAAAAATTCCCATAATTATTCTCCTTTAGGTTTTATTTTTTTTATTTTAAGGCTAAATTCAGCGTTTGCGTCTGAATAACCTTTGTTGTTTCCGATTGTGTTGAGAAGCATTTCCGTAAGATTGACTTTTGTTCCGTCTTTTTCAAGCTTCGGCTCAATCTTTTTCAGTACGAAGGAAAATCTTCTGAGAAATGTTGAAATCATTTCGTATACAGGGGTGCCTTTCCTATAAGGCTGATCTCCCGCAAAAATGCAAAGGCCAATCTCAGAGATAAGTTCTGTGAGCTTTTTCTTGCGAAGAGATTTGTCAACGCGTATGAAAAGCATACGGGAAAGAGTACCCACTGTGGCAGAGGAGATGATTCTTTTTCCGAGTTTCTTGAGATGCTTTACAATTCCCGTTCCGCCGTTCAATGCATTTAAAACTTTATGTACAATTGCATCACCGAATTGTCTGTCAAAATATTCCTGAGCCGTCAGACCGCCCGTATCCCAACCGAAATCGCCAACATCAATTGTTTCGACCTTCATAACGGAGTTTTCGTCAATTGTGATTTTTCTGTATTTTGCAGGACTGCCTACAAGACAGGATGTGCATATGTCGATAAGTCGGTTGCCTTTTTCACTGTAAAATTCATTGATGCTCTGGATGTGCATATGTCCTGTGAGAATCAGCTCTACTCCGTTGTCTGCAAGGAAAGAAGCAACCTTGCGCCACTGTTTGATTTTTGCGTCACCCACCAGGTCAAAAACCGGTACGGAGGGAATAACAGGGTAATGACAGATTGCAAACACGGAGCATCCGTCATCGTTTGCTTTTTTTATCTGTTCTTCTGCCCAGGCAATAAGCTCATCATCCATAGCACCCTTTGGGTTGCCGAAGTTGTCACAGTTTATTGCGAGAAGTCTTACCTTGTCAGCAATTTCTGCGATATAGGAATGTGTTCTTCTGTCAAAGGCGATTGCGTCGCTGTATCCGAAATCACGGTACATTTCATAAAGCTCTTCAGAGGTTGTGCCCTCTACATTGATTCTTTCATCATTCTTATATCCGTAAGAAAACTCATTGTAGTCGTGACCTGCAGTTATGATATAAATTTTTTTGCCTTTTTCACGCAGAGCATAAAGCTCTTTTATGAAGCTTTTGTGGCTTTCCTTTTCACCATTTTTCGTAAGGTCCCCGGGGATTATGACAATGTCTGTTTCCTTGTCCTCGGCAATTTTGTCAAAAACAGAACGGATAATGGTACTGCTTTCTTTCATGAAAAATTGTTGGCTGTCCATATATTTTTCAAAAGCTTTTCCTTCTGCACCGAGACTGCTTTCAAAATAGTGTGTGTCTGTCACAAGATAGAATCTGATGCTTTTCATAATCCTCATCTTCTTCCGTTTGAAATTCTGTGTTTATATATTATCACAACTCATACGGGTTTTACAATATCAACACCCGTTGAATCAAATAGGATATCCGTATTGTTTTCTGCAGAAAAGATTTACTTGCTTTTCTTTCTCGTAAAAACCATTGAAACACAGCAAACCGCAAAAGAAACCGCAGTGAAAATCAGTATGCAGATAAACACATCGTTCCAGCCCTTGGTGTCTGCAATTTTTCCGAGAAGAGAAGTGGCAAGAGTGCTTCCCACATAACAGAAGGTGTTGAGAAGACCTGCAGAAAGACCCGAATCAATTTTATCTCTTGAATAAAGAGGTACAACACTTGTGATAACATTATTGACTGCAGCCATCAGACAGGCTATGCCGCCGAAGAGAGCAAGTGTGAGGGGAACAGTCTTAAGGTTGAGAGTGAGAATGATGAGACCTGCAAGTATTGTGGTGGCGAAATAGAAAATACCGTTGAGGGCGTTTTCGTTTTTCTGTTTCTTGTGGAGTGTTTTTACAAGAGACGCACCGAAGATGGAAAGTATGGGGAGAAGCAGTGTTACGATAATGGAAAGGGATGAGGATACACCGAATTCTTCCTTGAGTATTGAGGGTACCCACGTGGTTATGCCGTCTTTTATGAAGCCGTTTGTAACTGCGCAAATAAGAATCACGATGAGTGTAAAAATAAATGCGGGAGTGAGTGAAAGCTTCTGCTTCTCCTGCTTTCCGGCAGATTGAATTTCTCTTTTGTTTTCCTGAACAGTGCGCATACCGATAAACCAGATTACGGCAACAACTCCCACAACTGCTGACGCCACATAGAAAATACAGGTCCAGTTGATTTTAAGAGCTGAGAACAGTGCAGCCAGTCCGTAAGAGACAAAAGTGCCTGATGCTACCGTTGTGCTCATAACCATAACAGCCTTTGAAAGCTTGTTGTCAGCCAGGTTGTCAGACAGTGTCTTTATAAGGGATGACCAGAGGACAGACTGGAAAATGCCGTTGAAAAACCAGAGGAACTTCATTGGCTCAACGCCCTGACAGAATGTCATAGAAAAGTTGATGACCGAGGAAGCTGCAAGGGCGATGGCCACAGAATATCGGGTGTTGTATTTTTTTGACAAAAGACCGTTTACAAGCTGACCTGCACCGTAAGCGAAAAAGAAAAATGAACTTACGGTACCTGCTGCTTCCTTTGTTGTTTCCAGCTGTGAAAGAATCTCAACCATCGAAGCGTTGTAGTTGAGTCGTGCAATATAAGCTGCCGTGTACGCAGCCCAGCAAAGGAAAATGAGAAAATTTGATTTTTTGTTACTTAAGGAGCTTATCATTTTTTTATCAAGTCTTTCTTCTTTTATGGATTTTAGTCTGTAATAAATTATATCATCTGATAAAAATTAATTCAATGCAAATTGCATTTTTATTCAGCTTGTTTTTCTGAAAAAAGCCGCCGTATTTTATTTCGGAATACGGTTCAGATACATTCCGCCGTTTTGCGTCAGCCATAAATGGCATTTTTTATAATCGGGAAAGACTCTGTCGATTTCTTCATAGAATTTTGCTGAGTGATTCATATGCTTTCTGTGGCACAGCTCGTGAACAACAATACTGTCAACGATTTCATCAGGAAGTAAAACAAGAAGGCAGTTAAAATTCAGGTTGCCTTTTGATGAACAGCTTCCCCAACGGGTGCGTTGACATCTGATTGTGATGTTGTTATAAGTTACGCCGATTTTCGGAGCAAAATATTTTACTCTGTCTGAAATAATTTCTTTTGCTTTCTGCGATAAAACCCTGATTTCTTCCGATGTGAGAGGTTGAATTTCGTCAAGGGCCTTCTGCTTTTCCGAGAGGGAAGCAAGATGTTTTTCTATCCAGGATTTTTTCGATTCAATGAAAGAATAAATTTCTTTCTCCTTCATACGCATCGGAGCACGGGCAATAACCTCACCGTACTTCACTTGTATGGAAAGTGTCTTGCGTTTACTGTGTATAATTGTAATTTTTGCATCTTCGTACAGTGACATTACCGTGTCTCCCTTTTCTTAACTATAACGATTATAACATCTGATACGGAAACAATCAATAAAAAACAATCTGATAATTTATATATTGTCAATTATCATTGACTTTGGGAAATAAAAATGATACTCTTGTTTTAAATAAAGAATCAGGAGGATGAAGTTATGAAAAAATTTATAAGCATTTTTCTTACAGTAGTTCTTATTGTAACAACAGCTTTTTCTGCTTCAGCAGCCAAGACCATTCCTGAATACGACCACAACTGTCTGACAGACTGCAAAGGCGACTGTGAATATACGCCCATTATCGTCGTTCACGGTATTATGCAGTCGCAGGTTTATGTTCAGGATAAAGATGGTAACGATATTCTCACAAGTGACGGTTTTCCCATTGTTGAGGGTATGGATATGCAGTTTATGTTTGATATGGATACAATCACAAAAGGTATTCCTTCAATTCTTCTTAAACTTATCCTCGGAATTCTTACGGGTAACAGAGACCTTTTTGTTGATGAGCTTGTAAATGTTGTCGATAAAGCTTTCAACTCTCATTATTTTAACGCTGACGGCACCCGTACCAACGGCGTTCACGTTGATGAATACTGGTATTCAAACGAGGTTGCCATGACAAAGCCTGATAAATCTTACGGCTATGCTCAGGGCTATAAAAAAGATGATAACGGTAACACACTTCCCTCGTACAAATATGAGCACGAGTACGATTTCATCAAGGCTCAGGTTGATATTACCGGCTATTGCGAAAAAGCGGGTTATGACCATGCATATTATTTCGCATACAGCTCTTTCGGTGACACGCTTGAAACTGCTGAAAGACTTGATTCTTATGTTCAGATGGTTAAGGAACAGACAGGTCACGATGAGGTAACAATCGTTTTCATCAGCCTTGGCGGTACAATCGGTAACGCATATCTTGCAAAGTATTGTAACCCCGATGATATCGACAGAGTAATTTTTGCTGCTGCGGCAACTGACGGTTCATATCTTCTCAGCGACCTTATGAATGCAGCTCTCAGCTTTGATGACAGTGAACTTTTCTATTCGGAAATGCTTCCTCTCATCCTTCAACTTGCTGACGGCGGTATGGATTGGCTGGGATATCTTCTCAATTTTGTAACAAGAGCAATTCCGTACAGCTTTTTTACCGATGATATTGATTACATAGCAGGTAGAGTAATTCAGGAGGTTCTCGGCAACCTTATTATGAATTGTCCCTCAATGTGGGCGCTTGTTCCGAGTGCTGAATATGAAGCACTTGCTGCAAAATATATTTCAGATGAAGCTCACACCAAACTGAAAGCAAAGACTGACGAGTATTATGAAATTCAGAAAAACGCAGGTGCAACAGTTAAGAAACTTACCGAAGAGGGTATGGATATATTTGTAATCTGCGGTTACGGACTTCCTCTTCCCAGTGCTATTGAAAACTGGGATTACAGCTCGGATAACATCATTCAGATTCAGTCAACATCTTTAGGCGCAACATCTGCAAAATACGGAAAAGCTCTTCCTGAAAATTATAAACCAGCAATTGATGAAAGCTATATTTCTCCCGACGGCTCACTTGATGCAGGTACGTGTGCTCTTCCTGACAGAACATGGTTTGTTAAAAATCAGAGTCATCTGAAACTTCAGTCATCTGTTGAAGATGTTATTGCACTTTGTATTGATATCGCTACAAACAAGTCAATCACTGACGCAAGAGTAAACAACGGGGGATATCCTCAGTTCAATGAATACCGTGACATTGATGGGCTCGGCGATGTAATCAATACATACGAAAGGCTTACAGAAGAACAACTTGCTTCTGTTTCTGCTGAAGATAAAGCAGAGCTTGATTCTGCATATGAAAAAGCAGTTTCGGAACTTGAAAAACGTGTATGGAGCTATGATGACGCGAAAAACGCAGAAATTGCACTTTACACTAAGCTTTATGAGCTGGGCTTTGAGAGCGACGAGCCCTTTGCGAAATATGAACTCAGCGGAGTTCTTACCCCGATTTTTAAAACTCTGAGCGACATTATGCTGAAACTGTACGGAGCAAGGGATTATTATTGATTATCCGAATAAACCAAAAGTAATTCCAGAGAAAAATCTCACCCTTTTCCGGAGTTCAAATCAGAGCTTTCAAGGTGTTGCTTATAGCACATCTGAATACAACAAAGGAAAGTAACCGCATCATATGTTGTTTGAGACAAGGGCAAGGCACTTACAGAACTGAGCGGGAGCGAAAAGTGACTTTGTAAATTTAAAAGCCGTCCGAGTGTAAAAGCCCGGACGGCTCATTTCATTCCTGTATATAAGTCAGGTGTTTTAAAATAAGAAGCAAGAACGCTCAGATATGCTTCACATTTCAGAATGGAAATTTTTGTGATTTTACGGTTTGATATTTACTGAATTACCAACAGTTCAAAAAACGCCGTGTCGTATTTTTTCATACTCAATGTAATTTTATCCGTTTTGCATTCAGGTACGGTTGCACCAAGTAAGGGCTTGACCCTGTATTTTTTCGGTAGATTTATGCTGATTTCGCAACCGCTTCCTGTATGTATTCCAAGATATCCGCCGCCCACATAGACAACGCAGTCTTTTGAATTATAACAATGCACTTCTGATGAAACAAGAAAATCACGCAGCTCATCTGTGCTGTAAAACGGCTTTTCCTCGTTTGCCTGAATGTATGAAACATTCAGAGCTTTGCACAATTCAACTGCTGCTTTTCCGCTTTCCGAGGGTATGGGTGCGGTGAAAATTGCTGCACGGTATTTGTTAAGCACCCTTGGTGCATCCTCAACCATACAAATATCAAACGGTATTCCCGTGTTGCCCATGGCGACCCTCGTTCGGTTCACCGAATTACACAGAGGATTACCCCTCGGGATGTTTGTATAAGCCCTTTCGTCAATAAACAGCACTGTTTGCGAACACGGATAGTCGGCAGTGTTTTTTTTCATTGAGGCTTCGGCAATTATTTTCATCTGCCGGATTTCCGCCATAATTTTTTCGTCGTGATACCAACCGCCCCACATATCAAACCACCAGATACCGGAGCCTTTCGTCAGCTGATGAGCAAAAGCTTTGCGAAGAGCTCCAATTGAAAGCTCAGGGGTATCGGGGCCGTGCCATACGGTTTTGTTACCCTCACTGTCGGTGAGAAGATAGATATCGTCGGGATATTCATTCGGTCGGGAATCCTGCATTCTCTTGGTAAGATGCGTTCTTATATCGCATTCAATAAAGCAGAGCTTTCCGTGGGCTTTAACAGAGTCGACGGGTATCATATCGCCCCAGTCAACGCCCAGCTTTCTGTTATCGTCATAGCAACAGGGCGAAGAGAAAAAGTCGATATACGGCGAATCAATAATGTGGTGCAGACCGTGTAAGCCGAAAAGATAATCGCCTACAAATGCACTGTAACCGTAGAAAACACCCACAATCTGCTCGTGGTTTATATATTCCTTAAGTACCTTTGCAAAATGTTGGGCAGTTTTTGCTGCCATCTCACAGCAGAATTCGCCGTATCTGCTTGTTGGTTCGGTTTTTCTACCGCTGTCAAAATCTTTCCGCTCGGGAATCGGAGCGTTTTCAATGCCGTATTTATCAAGCATCCATTTACGGAACTTTTCAAGCCCGATATGGGAAAAAGAACCGAAAAGGTCGTGGTGCATCCATTCCTGCGTTGTTCCTCCGCAAAGCTGATAGCCTATAATTCTGTCCGAATAATCGGCTGAACGGATGTGGGAGACGAGTGCTTTCAGAAACTCTGCTCCGTCACGCCAAAAAGCATCGGAACAGAACGATTCTCTTTTACCGCCATTCATTGTTTCAACCGTTTCGTCAGGGTTTTCTGCCACCCACTTTCGCGGCATTGAGATGTTTATTCTCGGAAAAATAAACGCATCGGGACATTCGGAAAGAATACGGCGGACAATACCGTCAAACTCGGAATAATCGGGTTCGTCGCCCTCGAAAACGCCTGTTCTGAACGGAGTAAAACCTGTAAAATTATTTATAGGCAGATCGGTAAAAGATACATTTACAAAAAACATTCTGTATCCGCTGTCCGTGAAATCGCAGTATTCGCCGCATTCGTCAAAATATGTTGTGTAAGCAAGTGGAGAATACAACTCACCATTAACGGATATCAGCGGTTTGCCGTTTTTAAATTCAATATGACTTATCATTTTATCACCGGTACAAAATCAATTTTTAATGTATTCGCTTATCTGTTAAAAACTACTGTTTTGGTTTCGTTTGCGGCAAAGTCGACCGTTTTTTCTTCTCCACCGTAGACACTGACTTTAATTGTCTGTGCCTTGTCGCTTGTGATTGTAATCGAAACGGTGCTGCTGCTCCATTCAAGGTCAACTTCTGCATTTGTTCTGGCTCTTAAGCCTTTGATGTGACCGTTGCTCCATTCGTCAGGCAGAGCAGGTAACACTTCTATCACACCGTCATTTGAGTACAGAAGCATTTCATTTATAATGCCGATGGTGCCAAAGCTTGTGTCTGTGCAGAACACGCCCCAGCCGTCGTGGGTGTTGTGGTCGGTCATCATAGAAGTGTAATAAATATTATCGCTCATAAGGGTGTAAAGGGAGTTATATACCGAATCTGCATTTTTAAGCCTTGCTGCAACAAGTGCTTTGTGTACCCAGCCGTGAGATGCGATATCATCTTCACCCTCATTTTCTCTGTTACGGTTTGCAATAGCTTGATTACAAGCGTCGGTGAGTGCTTGATTACCCTGAGTTTCAAAAGCGGGCCATGCGGCATAAAGATGGCTGATGTGACGGTGCTTGTTGTTTTCTTCATACTCGTCCATAGCCCATTCGCAGAGTGCTCCTGTTTCATCATACTCATAATCGGGAAGAAGGTCACTTAATGCTTCCCACTTAGCAATTCTTTTTTTGTAGCCTTCTGCCTTCACAACATTTTCCATGTTGATTGTCATTCGCAGACCATCTCTTGCAGCGGATATATCCATTGTTGCGTTGGCTGTGATTGTGGAAGTGTAGCCCAAGGGTGCATTTTCGGGTGAATACGAGGGAATAATAATATATTTTTCGCCTTCATTAAGTTGTGTCTTGCCCTCTTCATAACAGGCTTTGCCGTTTATGTCAGTATAGTATTCGGGGGTGCAGAGCTGGTCCCAGAAGTTGGCTTGTTTTGTGAGTAGAGGCAGAAGAATATCTTTTTCAAGGTCAAGCTTTTCACCGTTCATTTCTATTGTTGTATTGCCGTAACACTGCCAGAATTCATAAATGGGCATAAGCATCCAACTTGCACCTGCGTTCCAGTATTGGAAAGGATACCACTTGTCATACTCAACCATCATAGCACGGTCGCCGTCGGTATTGACGGGTACCTGAATCGCATTGGTCATACCGTATGTTTTGGCGGCGTTTTCTTCCCAGTCGGGAATCTGTTTGAGCACAAATTTAATATATCCGATACCTGCATCGTAGATGTTGCCCGTATTCATACCTGCCGACTGCAGATTTACATTGGCATCCATTGTGTATATGCCTCTCCAGCCCGAGTTCCACTCACCCGTCCACATACCGCAGAGTCTTGAGAAGGTTGAACCTGAACAGCAAATCTGGGCATATCTTCCCTGATTATAGACTCTTTCAACGGCGGATGGCAAAAGAGTCTTGCTCTGCTGCTGAAGAGTAATAAGATGCTCGTTGGGTAGATTTTCGGTTTCACTGTCGCCTAAGTCGAACTTAACAGCATTGAACAGAGCGGAATGCTTTTTTGCGTGGGGTTCAAGTGCGTTATCATAGCTGAATTTTCCGTTGGCAGTATATTTTTCGGTAACAGCAGTTGTGTAACCGTAAAGCTCGTCTAAAAGCTCATAGCTTTCCGCGTCCTTAAAATTCTCAAATCTGCCCATATTGTGAGTGCGGTCGGATTTTGTTATAAGATAAACCTCAGAAGCATCGGAAATTTTAATTGCAACATTTTCATCTTCGGCAACATTTTCGGTGTCGTTGGTTTCGTCAAGCACAACTCTCTCTTTTTTGCCGTCAACAACAATTACCTTTGTCAGACCGCAGTAGCCGCCGTCTTTGAGTTCGCTGTTTTCATAAGATGGATAATGAGCTATCTGTGCAATATAGTTGCAGTCCCGGTCAACGAGCTTTTTATACTGCATATTTACTTCGTCGCCACGGCCGAAGCCTCTCATCGAATAGCAGTCATCAATAGAAAGTGTCATATTGATTTTTGCACCAAGGCTTGACTTTGAAATTCTGGTGATTGTAACATTGTCTTCTCTTGATGTGAAGGTGAGTCTTTCCCACTTGCCGAGAATATCAGTGTATTTTACGCCGATTTCAGCTGTTTCAAAATCGGTCCAACGGATATAATCGAAGTAGGGGAGTTTGGTTGAATCAAGCCTTAATACATGAGCAGGGTGGAATGAATAGGAGAAAGTACGGTTTCTGCCGTTGACATCCCACGTGTCATCGTAATTTATAACAGCTTGTCTTGCGTCGTGAAGTTCACCTGTTACCTCATCGGGAGTATATCGCGGGTCTTTTGAAGGCATAAGAAAGTGGATATTCTGATAAATATGAGTGTCGCTGTAAGGTGAGCCCGAACATACAACACCGTTTTCTCCGTTGCCGCTTACCATACCGTCAAACCAGCTTATGCTGTCCTCAAAGTTGTCGGCATATCTTACGAGTTCCGTATATTCTGTTGCGAAAGATTTTGTGTGGTCATTGTTCAGCATTTCAACATCACCTGCTCTTATGTAGTTAAGCACTCCGGGGAAAAAGTTTCCTCCCGTTACAAGGCAAAGCATAATAGTAATAAATTTTTTGATTTTTTCTAAAAATTCCATTTATTTTCCCGCCTTTCTTCCGGCCTGATTATATAATAACATAAAACCGTGTAATAAACACGACATAAATAAATATAAGATGTCGTGTTTGTGTACTGATTATGCCTTTTATCACCGGTGTGGGTTCATATGACATAATCATTTACAAAATGTCGTGTTTGTAATATAATGTGATGGGTGATGATTATGATTGCATTCAGATGGAATGATTTTGATTTTACCTTGATTCAGGCGGATAAAGGTGTTTTTAAAAATAATATGGCAGGTCACAGTCATTCAAAAAACAGTTATGAACTTCATTTCGTAGTTGACGGTGAGGGAACACTTGCCACTGACAGCAAGGTGTATGACCTTTCAAAAGGCGATTTTTTTGTAACAGGACCCAATGTTTATCATCAGCAATCAACAAATCCCGAAAAGCCTTTAACAGAAATATTTATTTATCTTCAGGCATCGGAAAAGAAATCAAAGGATGCTCTTGTTTCATCTTTTTTATCAACTCACTTTTATTTTTCAAAAGATGAGGATTTACAGAAGCTGTTTGAAGAGATTCTCGAAGAAAAGAATAATAAGCATTTAGGTTACACAAGTGCGGTCGGGTCATTGTTGCAGCTTTTGCTTCTTAAAATTACAAGGTTATATGTGCCGGATTTCGTTTCGTTTGCCGAAAACAAAGATAATCTCAATGATCGGCGGTTTATAACTATTGAACACGCATTTATAAACGACAACGGTTCACTGACACTCTCAGAGCTTTCTGACTTAATCGGCGTTTGCGAAAGACAGGCTCAAAGGCTTTTACGCAAGTATTACGGAAAGACTTTCAGAGAGAAAAAAGCAGAGTCGTTAAAGTCCCGTGTAAAAAAATCAGTTGTTAATACTCATTCGGATATCTGAACATCATATAACTATAAAGATCTGAAATAAGGACCAAATAAGGAACATTTGTGTTTTGGAGAAAAACAAAGAAACCTGAAAACCTTGATAAATCAACGTTTTCAGGTTTCTTTAGATGGTCCGAGTGGCGAGACTTGAAAACTTAAGAACGCTTTTTGGATCGTTGCATATCACGTCACAAAGCGCAGTAAATCAACGTTTCTTGAACTTTAGGTTTTCACATCGTTGCACGTTATAACACATATTTTCATAAAAATAAGGACCAAATAAGGACCAGAAAAGAATCAATAAAAGTTTGTCATTACTATTGATACTATAAATTGCTCTACATATCTTTGTCTTAATTCACGATTTTTTTTAGTTCCTCAAAAGTAACTATCGGGAACTCGATTTTTTTATATCGCGACATAAATAATTTGTTAGTCACCATATATGGGATTACTTTATAAGCCGAATTTTGCAATCCAAAAGAATTTAAAACCTTGTGATAATTTTTAGTCATATAATCAATTCTTCGTTGGAACTTTTCGTCTTCTTTATGCTGATAGAAGAAGCTTTTTTGTTGCATCTGATCTTCATATATAGAACCAACTTTTTGAATAACTTTGCTTTCAATTATCCATATTTCTTGCCTTTCTTCGTTTATTGCAATAACATCGAAATCTCCAAGTTCAGTGGGATAATCATCTTTAGGGAAGCGACGCATAAGTTCGATATCTGGTTCTACTATATCAAAATCCAGAGTGCGGAATATTTGTGCAATATCTTGAACCATTTCGTCTTCGTACCTTTTTTTCCATTTCTTTAAAACATCTTTAAGATTTGTTAAACCTATTTCATAGGGCAGATACCATTCTGTCATTCCGCTTGTCCATAGTGTTTTTAAATAATTTAATGATATAGGAGAAAAAATGAGTTCTTCATCGTTCATAATGATGGGTTTTACTTCAAATCGATTCTCTCTTTTTTCTCGTTCCCAAATAGGAAGAATGTCATGTTTAGTGTTTTTAATAGTTTTTAGTAATGAAGGATTAAGTGTGATGAAATCAATTAGATAACCGATCTCGTTCAAATCGTCAACTTTTTCTTCAAGATTATCATTAAAAGCATGCAGTAGTATAGTTTTGTCAATTGAAAAAACATTGGGATAGATTTCTTTAGCAATATCCTCTTGGATCAACATTAATTGCATATAATCCAAAAGTAAAATTAGCAATTGAAAATTCACGTTGGTATCATTGCAGAATTGTTCCATTGCTTTTTCAAAAAAGTCTATATCAACCTCATCATTTTTTATGTAATAATCTTTTGTGTTGTATTTTCTCAAAAGCATAGAGTCATACTTTTCTTTAGCATCTTTGGTGTCAATTGCGTCCACTTTATATTCTGAATCAACGGATACATATATATCTAAATCAGTATAGTGACAAGTATCGGCGTTGTCTTGCAAAACCACGAGCCAATTTGCAAATGCAATCAAGAATTCAAAATCTTCTTTTGAACATATAGTTGCATTTTCTATATGTTCAATTACAAGATTGGTTTCGAGTAAATATTGTGCATTTTTTGAATTCCTTCTATAATCTTCCCTGGTTTCTCGGGTTTTATGTTCGAATTCAATTTG
This sequence comes from Acutalibacteraceae bacterium, assembly GCA_045542485.1. Classification (GTDB taxonomy): domain Bacteria; phylum Bacillota; class Clostridia; order Oscillospirales; family Acutalibacteraceae; genus SIG575. The sequence goes on along the minus strand of JAZQLC010000052.1, from coordinate 49,814 downwards.
AACTTCTTCATCTAAATCTTTAAAAGCCATATATCTTTTGAGATTAATAATAATACCGTTTTGTTGAACGGAATAATAATTAAGGACCCGCTTGTGAAGATCAAATTTATCAAAAGAAGATATATATTTTTCAAATACTTTAACCACGGATGTTTGCATTTTTCTTATTGTTAAAGTAGCATCTTTTCCGCGATATTCTCCAGGTTCTACTCCAGATTCTAAACATATTTTTGCAATTTCTTTTCTTACCCGAGCATAACTTATTGCAGAAATTTCAGTGTCAAGAGATTTATCAGAAAAATAGTACTGTTGTTCCATATGAAACACCCCAACTGTTTTCTTAAGTTGAGCTTCTTCTGATAATTTTTCTTCTAATACTTTAAATTCATTGGGCGAGTATTTGGATAATGGTAACAATAATTCTCTAAAATACATATTTTCAACTTCACGGTTTGATGCCTTTTCTATTGAATTTAAAAGATTTTCAGGTTCGCTACTGTAACGGATTATTACAGAATTTTCATCTACAAATTCATCGCAAAAAACAATGCGTCGGGATGAATCTTGAAGAAATGTAGTTGAATATTTTTTTTGAGCATAATTCCAAGGAATATACAATAATTGTAATGTTTTATTTTTAAGTATTGGAATATTGCTTAATAAATCCTTATATCTTAAGAATAATCTTTGATTAAGTTCATCCATGGTATTTAGAGCAGTATGGGAGTTTTGATTGAAATCCTCTTCAATATAAAACTCTACATTTTTTGCGAAGAATACATATAGTTCTTCTGATAATTTTTTTGCTTCTCCGCCAAACCCGTAATGCCCTTTGTGAATAAATCTATTGCAACCTAAATCGGATTTCTCTGTTTTCCAATTTAATGGATCACGAAAAAGGGATTGATCATTACGTGGAAAATCAATTAATCTATCTTTAAAATAAGAATATGTATAGTTTTCGGCCTCATTATAATCAATTGACAGATAATCGAAATCGATTGCACCCGAAGCAATATTTCTGTTGAATTTTTTCCAAGTAAAGAAAAAATTATTTTTGCCACCAAAAGAAAAAACATTAGTACTGTCAGCTTTATCGTATTCAATAAATTCTATAATTTCATCAAAGGTATCAGAAAAACCTAACATATATATTAAATCTAAAGGCGTACAATTGAATTCGCTATTGTATTCCTCTAAATCCGAATAAGGTGATGAAATATCGGTAAAAGAATTAACCAACATATATGCTATTTCTTGATTTGGCTCAAGATCAACACCTAAAATTCCTGCAGTTTCTTCTCTGTAGTGTCGTTCGGTTAAACGTAGTCCACTATTTTGATTGTACGAATTAATTGTATCAATTATGCAGTTTATTTGTTTATGATTTTGAAACGAATTTTTGTTGATGACAACAAGTATTTTCTCTTTTGCTAAACCAACAAAAAACAATCCCTCTTCGATAATTGTTTCGTTAGTTTCTTTATTAAGTAACATAGGCTCAATTAACGCCCTGCTTGGTGTATCTGGCGAGAAATTATAAGAGTTTTCAACAAGTGAAAGGATTGTAAAATAAATATGTTTATCTTTTTCTTCGTCAGATGCGTTATATAGTAAAATTTTATAGTAATCAACTAATATGGAAATATTAAATAGAGGATATACATTTGATTCCGACTTTATAAAATGCTTTAGTTCAATTGGAGATGTCTGATATCCCATTATTCCATACACTGCGTTTACTTGCTGTTGGAAAAGGCTATCGTTAAATAGAATATTTATACTATTCCAGAAATCTTCTGTAGGCAACTCAAATGCAATTATACAATCATCATTTGATAAATTAGTGTCTTTCGTTGAATCAATTATGGTTTTAATGTATTCCAACAAAATAATTAATTCATCGTCGCGATTGCAAATTGAAACTAATGTTTGCATATATCTCATAGCAGCATATATTTGAAGATGTCCTGTCCCGGTAATAATTGGATATGTTTTTCCGTTGTGATTTATGAAAACTTCACCAAAATCATCAATAATGTAATCTTCTTTGGGTGAAGTCTTTAAATAATTTGCAATTTCATTAAAAAAGGTTTTAAACTCATTGTAAGAATGTATACTTTTTTCACCAAAATTCATTATGTTAGATAGTGCCAAGTTTAATGATAGACATTGTGATAAAGCTGAACGGTTTCGCCTCCACAAATTCAGGCAAAACACAGCCTTTGTTATATCAGCAATTTGATATTTTTTTATTATATCGATCAGATTATTTGCGATAGGTTCGATATGAGGAAAATCAGATAAAGTCGTAGCAAGAAAACCGACATCCAATTTTGATGGGCCCTTTAATTCTTTATTCCAACAGCACTTTTTATATTTCTTTCCACTACCACAGGGGCAGGGCGCATTTCGTTCGATTTTCATAGTAACCCCTTATTTACATTTAAAAGATTTTTGTTAACAATACTATTATAGAACAAAATTATTTAAAATCAACTATTGTTTGTTGTTCTTTCTGCAATTTGTTTTATACTTTCAATTGTTCAATTTTATATTGTTGAAATCTTTAAAGCAAAGTGATATACTGAAAAATGGAGGTGTTTGAGATGAATACAAAAATTCTTCTTGTTGAAGATGATATTTTTTTGAGAGACGGTCTTTCGGAAATGTTGACAAAGGAAGGCTATGATGTAACAGTAGCCGAAAACTTTATAACGGCAAATGAAAAAATCAGCGAACACTTTCACATTGTTATTCTTGATATTATGCTTCCTGACGGTAACGGACTTGAGCTTTGTCAGGAAATAAGAAAAGCTGACAACAACACTCCTGTTCTTTTTCTCACAGCCTGTGATGATGAAATTCAGATTGTAAGAGGTCTTGATGCAGGAGCGGATGATTATGTTACCAAGCCGTTCAGGCTTCTTGAGCTTTTATCACGAATCCGTGCACTCCTCAGAAGAAGCGGGAATCAAATTCTGAGTGATAAAAAAATTACTGTAGACAATAACAATATGACGGTTACAAAGAATGGCATAACAATTTCGCTTACACCTACCGAATACATGATTCTTAAAACGCTTATGAGTAACAGAGGCGTTATTGTAACAAGAAATATACTCCTTGAAAAAATATGGGACTGTGACGAAAGCTTCATTGATGACAACACTCTTTCTGTTCATGTAAGTCGCCTTCGTGAAAAAATCGGTAGTGAACATATCGCAACTGTCAGGGGCGTAGGCTACAGATGGGAGGAAAGCAAATGACGAGTTTTGAAAATTTCCTCTGCGTTTTGTGTACAGTCTTGCTGATAATATCTGTTACCATCATAATTCTTTATGTCAGAAACAAAAAAGAAGTTTTAAAGTTTTCACAAAAAATTGATTCATTTCTGCATAGTGGAGAAAGAATAAATATCAGCACAAAAGATAATGCCGTAGCAGCTTTGCAGAACAGCTTGGCAGATCTTGAAAATAAGCTTATCCTTGAACAAGAAAACACACGCACTCAGGCAAAAAAACATACAGACTTTATTGCAGATGTGTCCCATCAGCTTAAAACCCCTCTTGCAGGACTGAAGCTTTACTGTGAAATGGATAAAGCACAGAATACATCCTCCTATTCAGAAAAAGAACTACAGCTTATTGATAAAATGGAGAACCTTATAAAAAGTCTTCTCCGCCTTGAAAAGCTCCGTTCAGATACTTACACGATGAATTTTTCAGAGCAGAAAGCAGAAAATATTTTAGGTGAGCTCAAAGGAGAATTTGAGCATCTCTTCCCTGAAAAAGAATTTGTTTTCTCGGGGAATGCAGTTTTTCGCTGCGATAAAGGGTGGCTCAGTGAAGCGCTGGGTAATATTATCAAAAATGCAGGTGAACACACGCCCGCAGACGGAAAAGTTTCCGTTACGGCAGAAGACGGTGACAAATCCGTTTTGTTCACAATTCAGGATAACGGCACAGGCATTGATGAAAAAGACCTGCCGAAATTATTTGATAGATTTTACAAGGCTGAAAATGCATCGGCAGACAGTGCAGGAATCGGTATGTCTATTGCAAAGGCGGTTGTAGAAAAGCACCACGGTACAATTTTTGCAGAAAACACGGGAGAGGGACTTCGCGTTGTAATCTGCCTTCCCAAATTTGACGGAGAAATCAAAATTTAAGCGAAAAATCCCCTCTGTCAGAAAACTTTGTTTTCCGACATATCCCCTTGCATTTTCAAGGGGAGACTTATATCAGACTTCATAACATATCAAATCGTCTCTTTATCGGGACGGTTTTTGTTTATTTCTCGTTTGTCTCTCTTGAGCGAAGTGAAGGATCTGACGAGAAAAGTTTTAATCTTACGAAATCGTAAGATTAAAGTCACCGAAAATTAAGATTGACACTCTAAAATAAAAGACAGAAAGGAGAGTGTTTGATATGAACATAATTGAATGTAAAAATCTCACAAAAGAATATATAAGCGGTGACGGAGTTATCAAGGCCATTGACAATGTTTCCGTAGCGTTTGAGCAGCGGGAGTTCTGTGCCGTTACAGGTCCCAGCGGTTCAGGTAAATCAACATTGCTTCATGTGCTCAGCAGTCTTGAAAATCCTACAAGCGGTGAAGTGATTTATAACAGTGAAACCTTAAGCAAATATAACGACAATCAGTTGTCTATTCTCCGCAGAAGACGTTTCGGATTTGTTTTTCAGTCCTACAATCTTGTTCAGGAGCTGACAGGATACGAAAATATTATTCTCCCTGTAATGCTCGACAAGAAAAAGGTTGATGAAAAGTACATTAAGAATGTTATTGAAATTCTCGGTATCGGTGACAGACTGACGCATCTGCCCAGCGCACTTTCAGGCGGTCAGCAGCAGAGAATTGCAATTGCCCGTGCTTTGGCAAATAAGCCCTCCATTCTTTTTGCGGACGAGCCTACGGGTAACCTTGACGGCAAAAGCGGACGAGAGGTTTTATCGCTTCTCAAATATGTGGGCAAGGAATTGGGAGTTTCTCTTTTGCTTGTAACTCACGATTTGCATGTTGCAGAACAGGCTGAAAGAGTTCTCACTATTGAAGACGGAAAAATAGTCAGCGATACAAAGGCAGGAGTGTGACGGGCGTGAAAAAGAAAAATCTTACAATCAACCGCCTTGCACTTGGTAACCTGAAAGCAAGAAAAAAGCAGTATACTATAATGATTATAGGCATATTGCTTTCTATGATTTTTTCAAGCGGCATGCTTTTTCTTCTTTCGTGTATGCAAAGCTCTGCTGAGGAAATCGCACGACAGAAAACAGGTGACGCTTATGGCGTTTTCTATGACAGCGACGGTATAATCAACCCCGAAGGCGAATTTGAAAAGAAATTCATTTCAGAATACGGCTATGCAAATATTGTAGGATACGGTTACACGGATGAAGAAAAACAGGATAAAGGTACTGCTATTGCTTACCTTGACGAAGCGGCAAGAGACCTTTATTATGTTACTCTGAAAGAGGGCAGAGAGCCTGAAAAGAAAGGTGAAATCATAGTTGAATCGGATGCACTTTTAAGACTTGGTATCAAGACAAAAATCGGTGAAAAAATAAGCCTTTGTGTACTTACACCAAACGGTAATGAGTTTATGGAAGGTGCTGAGAAAAAAACATATACCCTTGTGGGAATTCTTTCAGATAAAAGAAGCAATATTGAAGATAGCTACGGATTTTTTGATAAAAATTCAGCAGCCTCAAAGCTGCCTGCTGCTTTTGTGCATGAAAGCGAGAAGGTACAGCAGGGCGGTAAAGAAATCAAGGTTATTTACTACAATGTTTTTGAAGAAAAACTGAAAGAAACAGAAACGGTGGAAAAAGTAAGCGGTTATTTTTACAAGGCATCTCTTTGTGAAACGGAATTTTTAACTCCATTACGTGAGAAATATCCCGGAAGAAGCATTGTACATGTGGGTAATCAGTTACGTCATATCAACGCTGCAGCATCGCAGAGCGGACTTGCCCTGCCTGCAGTTTTGTCTGCAGTTCTGATGCTTGCATCCTGTATCGGCATTGTAAACTCTTTCTCTGCAAATCTGCAGGAGAGAAAAAAGCAGATAGGAATGCTCCGTGCCGTAGGCGCAACAAGAAGGCAGATTATAAACATTTTCGGCAGAGAGGCATTTATCATTGCTCTTGTGTGTGCACCCATAAGTGTTGCGGTTTCCTATTTCGGAGTGAAGCTTTTTGCACATCTCATGGGGGACAATTTTATCTTCATTCCCGATTTTCCTGTTTTGCTCGGAACAACAGCTGTCAGCGTTATCTGTGTAATGTTAGCATCACTTATTCCGCTGTTTTTGTCTTCACGTATTTCTCCCATGCAGGCAATCAGAAGCATAGAGCTTTCACGGAAGATGAAAAACAAAAATATAAAATCTCAGAGCTCATTTAATGCACCTCGGCTTCTGGCAAAACGCAGTCTTTCTCTTCACAGAGGTAAGCAGATAAGCGTAAGTATTGTTCTTGCTGCTACAATTCTTCTTACCTGCTTCGGATTTTCATTTATGGAAATTGAAAAGAAAGAGGTTGAAATGTCGTCCTTCCGCAGTGACTATAAAATCAGTAGAGTTGAATCATATGGCATGCCATGTGATTTTGTTAACTATCCTTCCTTGGCAGACGGATTTACCGAGAATGACAAAAGAGAGCTTGAAGAGTTCTACCTTGCAGAAGAGGTTTATTCTTTTAAAGAATATATAGCCTTGCTGAATGTAGAAAAATACACTCCTTACCTGAATGTTGTGACTGCAGATTGGGAAAACAACTGCCGTTACATTCACAATTTGATGTCGCTGCCGTTCGGAACAGAAACAAAAATAAATGATGAGAATTTTGTGGAAACAATTTATCCCCAGGGAGAATACGTCACCTACAAAGAACTGAAAGAAACGGTAGGTTTTGAAAACGAGGTATTCCAGACTCCGCTTACATTTTACAGTGCAGAGATGATTAAAAAATACAAAGATCAATTTGAGATTATTGACGGCAGAATTGATATTGACAAATTGAATTCGGGCGAAGAAATAATTCTTGTAGCAGTCAGAGAAGCAGGACTGTATCTGGCAGAGGATGACGAAGGACGGGTTGTTTCAATAGGTGTGCAGGATATGGACGAGCCTTTGTACCGCTATCAAAAAGAATCTAACATAAAGTACACAGCACCTCTTGAATATAAAGCGGGTGATACTCTGGAAATGAGCACACTTTACTCAGGTATTACAGAATATCCCGAAGAGGATGGTGAACTGCCTGAGGGAATCACCAGACACGACAAGAAGGTGAGAATAGGAGCAATTGTAAGACCCTTTTATTTCGATAATGTCTTTAGTGAAAGAAGCTTTGCAATGTTCAGCACCCTCAACGCTCAACCGCTTCTTACTGCCGAGGACAGTCTTTATGAAGATATTGTAATTAATATCCGTGGTGAAATTGATGATGAAACAGACAGCACCGTAAGTCAGTTTCTCAAAACCTATACTTCGGGAACAAGCTTTGATGTTTACTCGGATTATGCGAGCGACAAGGACTATGAAGAATATGTACGCTCCGTGTTTATCGGTATGATTTCGATTATCATTCTGCTTTTCAGTACGGGCGCAGCAATTATAAACAATACGCTTACTGCAAAAATAAGAGAATCAAAGCGTGAAATCGGAACGCTCCGTGCAGTTGGTGCATCGGCAAGAGAGCTTACTCTTTCCTATATTTTGCAGATGATATCAATGCTTTTCTGGGGAAGTGTAGCAGGTTTTGGCCTTTACAGTATAGCTCATGTTGTGCTGAAGCTAATTCTGAAAGAAGATTGGATTTATCCGTTTACAATCGGGCATGGCTTAGTCGCAATAGCGTTGCTTATAGTAATTTGCAGTATCAACCTTTATTCAAAGGTGAAAAAAGAAATGAAAAACAGTATTGTTGAAAATATAAGGGAGTTATGATGAAAAGGTTATCTTTAATTCTATGTCTTATTCTTGTGATGGCTTTTCCGATTACCGCATCGGCTGAGGAGGAGAAGGATAATTCCACTCCTCGCCTTATGATAACGGAGTACACAGTTGAAAACGGATTTCTTTCTCCCGATTCGGAAGCAGAAATAAGAATAACAATAAAAAACACAAGTACCTCAAAATCTGTAAACAACATAAAGCTTTCTCTTTCAGGTGAAAGCGGTGAAGTGAGACCTGCAGAAGTGGGCACAAAATATGTGAGCTATATCGGAGCAAACAGAAAATATGTGTGGAAAGTAAAGCTTACCGCAATAAAATCAGCTGTGGTAAAAGAGCATAAGCTGACACTCTCTATGGAGTATGAAGATGAAAACGGCATGTCTTATTCAGCAAACGATTTTCTCCTTATTCAGGTAAAGCAGGCGGCAACGCTTGATTTCAGCGGAACAAAGCTTCCCACAAAGGTTGTTCAGGGTGAAACGGTAGATGTACCTGTTACATTTATGAACACAGGTAACGGTACAATTTACAACTGTAAAATGGATTTTGACATAAACGGTCTTGAAGATAATGGTTCTGTGTTTGCGGGAACGATTGAGCCGGGTCAGAGTGCACAAGTTACGGGAAGTTTTCTCGTCAGTAAGGACGTACTCGGCAAAACTGAGGGAAAAATAACATTTACCTATAAAGACTTTTACGGTGAATTCTACACAGAAAATATAAAGGTTTCAACTACCATTGAAAAGAAGGCTGAAAAGCCTACTGAACCGACTAAGAACAATTCAACACCTCGTCTTATGGTAACGGATTACAGCGTTGAAAACGGGTATATAAAGCCTGACTCGGAAACAATCCTGAGCATTACAATAAAAAACACAAGCGTGTCAAAATCTGTCAGCAACATAAAGCTTTCACTTTCTGAGGAAAGCGGTGAAATACGAACTGAAGGTGTTGGTACAACTTCGGTCAGAGTAATAGGCGCAGGCAGAGAATATGTGTGGACAGTGAACCTTACTGCGACAAAATCGGCACAGGCAACAGAACATAAGCTGAATCTGTCTATGGAATACGAGGACGCAGAAGGCACTTCTTATTCCGCAAGTGATTCTCTTCTCGTTCAGGTAAGACAGAACGCACTTCTCGATTTAAGCGGTGCAAGACTTCCTGCAAAGGCGGTGCAGGGCGGTACACTGATGGTTCCCGTGACGTTTATGAATACGGGAAAGGGTACACTTTACAACTGCAAAATGGATTTTGACGTAAAAGGTCTTGACGATGGCGGTGCAACCTTTGTAGGAACGATTGAGTCAGGTCAGAGTGCCACAGGTAACGGAAGCTTGCGAGTCAGCACGGATATTTTCGGAAAGGTTGAGGGCGAAATCATCTTCTCCTACGAGGATGATTACGGCAAAGTCTACACAGAAAAAGTAAAGGTTTCAACTCTTGTTGAGGAAAAAGTTGAAACTGCAGAAACAGAAGAAGAGGAAGAAAAAGGGAATAAACACTGGTATCTCTTCATTCTGCTCGGCGTATGTGTAGGCGGTGGCCTCGGCTTCGGAATACCTAAAGCAATTACTTCTGCAAAGCAAAGAAAAGAAGATGAGAAAAGATTATAAAGCCGAACAAAAAACTATCAGAAAACGATCTGAATAAACAAGCAACCCGTGGAATTACTCCACGGGTTGTTCCTTTGTAGTCAAGTTTAACTATTAATCATCAGTCGGTACACCGATGAAATTCACAATGCTATCCACCTTATCTGCAGGACAGGAAAACCAAGCGAAATACTTGTATAGGAAGCCGAAACTCTTTCCATCTTTGGCTTTTTTGTGATTGTAATAAAAGGATAGTCACCGAATCGTACGTATAGTATACTTTTTTATGATAGTGCTAACTCTATTATGAGGGGATGTTATGATTCGATAATATATACGAAACATTGTTCTTTTTTATATCGATATATCTATGAAATAAAAATGTTGAAGCTCTCGACAAATTATGATATAATTTTTAATATAAAGTGTTGGAGGGTTGAAAATGAAAGAAACTTATAGAGGTAAAATTATATCATTTAAAAAATACACAGACACTCGTAATGGTAAAATTCGTTCCGGGCGAGAAGGTGAAATTGCTCTTGATAATTCGGATGAAGTAATTCCTTTTAAAAACAGCGGATGCAAAAAAGGAGTATTTGTTGCCAAAAATGATATAGTAGAGTTCAAAATCGGACAAGATGAGAACGGCAGATACGCCTATGATATTGTTGTTGTTTTGAAAAATATTGTTTCAAAAAAGACATCAGAAGTATATCAAGGAAAAATAATCAGCTCTCGTTATGTGAAAGGTTTTTCTGATTATGGAAATCCATTTGAAAACTACAAGGGCGAAATTGCTTCAGAAAGTTTCAGTGGATTTATACCGTTTGACGGCAGAGGATTTAAAGATAAAAAAATGAAGCCTCAGGAAAATGATATTGTAGAATTTCAAATTGTACAAGAAGGAAACAGAAGATATGCTGTTGAAATGGTTATTATATCAAAGGCCATAAACGAACAAAAAGATAATGATTTTGTTAGTATTGATAAGGATAGTCATAACTATTTTAAAAGTTATCAGGACTTATATGACATTGGAGAATATGAAAAAATCCTTCGTACGAACGATGATCCTACCTTCTTGTTAAAGCTTTTTTTGCAGGAACCACAACTTGTTTTAAATGCTGTTGCAAAATTTTTGGGCGATAATATAGAAAATGTGCAATTAAATGATTTTCAGAAACAGTTAATTTATATTAAAGACCCTAAGGGTTTGAATAATCTAAAATCTTCTAATTGGAGTTACGAACAGTTTTTCGATACTGCTATGGTCGGAAAGACGGAAAAAGAATTTAAAAATATAACACAAAGTGTCATCAAACAAGGCTTCGACAGTATGGTCTCTCGTTTCTGGATTTTCAAAAATAAACTTTCTTTCTATCTCTGTGTATTGTGGATGATTAGTTCCAGAGACATAAACACTCAAAAAAAGAAATGTATGAGCTATTTTCCTGACATCGCAAGCAAAGAAAATGATTATTTTGTTAACATGTATCCGAAGTGGATAAAAGTCTGTGAAACTTTTGTTTTCTCAGCACAAAACACTAATCCCAAAAACAAGCAGGCCTTTTACAGAAGGTTAATCGGAGGCTGTCTGGATTATAAGAAAACAGATACCCTGTTTGAAGTGTTGGATTTGGGTTCTGCATACGGATATGAGGAAGCATCATATTTGAAATCTGTATTTGAAAATATACATCCGAGTTTTGAAGAATTATGTGATATTTTTGACAAAAAAGAATTAGGAGATGGCTCTGAAATCTATGTCAATACTATCAATTATTTATGGAGCGAAAACAAAGAAAATTCAGAACCATTTGTAAAACTTCTTATATATCTTTTGCAAAGGTTGGAAGATCCGTCAATAGAATTTGATAAAATTATAAAGGGTATTATAAGTGTTGATAAATATGAAGACTTTAATCAACAGGATAAAAATGTAATATTAAAACTGTATGCAAGTGAACACGATTACGGTTTCAAAAATGTCGAAGATTTTTTGAGCCTTGTTTCACTTGGTGTAGATAAAAACAAATCTGCATCTTTTGAAAAGATTTTAAATGGCATTGATGAAATAAAAAATTCATTGAGGGCAAATGATGAGAAGAGAGAACTCCTGAAAACCAAAATATGTGAGTATTTCGAATTACACCATAGTTTTAGTTCTGAAAATGATTATGCTATTTTGTCACATTTACCCTTTCCGGTAATAGAAGATTTGTTGTTGGAAAAATATAAATGTAATGACTTTAAAGATACAAAAACAACATTTGCTCTTTTACATTTATATTTCAGTCAAAATGAAATGCTCAAGACTGCATACATTTATACTGTTTCAAAAAAACAAAGGGACAAAAACTATATTTTTAATTTAAGTGAAATATTTGATTGTTTCAAGGAAAAGTTTAATCTCTACAATATAAATAATTTAAATAACAAAGATATAATAAAAATTGCTTTAAGGGTTTTGTCAAGTGAAGAGTTTGATGAGTTTATCAAGTGGGCCAAAAGAATAAAAACCAATCAGACTCAATATGACGAAGATTCATCTCGTAAAAATCCTTTTGATAAAAACATAGCGAAAATGTTGGCTGAAGATTGGGATTTATCTTATGATACAAGTTGGAGACAACTTTTGCGATACACATTGAAAGAAAAATATCAAGCGCAGGATAGTTTAAGATTCTCGATTATTACATCATTTTTTGCGCGTTATGGTGAAAACGAATATGTTGAAGTTGTTAACGAACTACTCGATGAACCTGATTTGAAAAAAGAATATCAGGATTATTATTCTACTTTATGGAAAGGATTGATTTCAGGACAATACAGTTCGAACTTCTTGAGTCTGAATTTTGAACTGATAGAAAGCGCCCCGATCACATATTGGAACATTTTTTACGATTATGCAGTTTGCAAAAATCATGTTTTTTCATCATGTTCTTTTTGGGGAGAGCAATGGCATACGCCGGATTGCGATATGCAAGAGTTTTATGACCTGCTTCTCAGTAGATATGTTTGTGAACGCGAAACTGTTTTTCTGAAAATAGCAGCTGTTTTATTAGAGGAATGTGAGGAAATTGTTAATCCGAATTTTGACCGATACCTAACTTATTGCCAAAGTATTAAAGACAAAGATTTTATTCTTCGCATGATTATTAGATTATTAATTAATGATAGGCATACTGATGACTTAAATTATCTTTTGAATTCAGGTGTTTGGAATTGCAGTAAACAAGAAAACACAATGCTACGAACCTTGTTGTCTTTTGTCGCAGACAAAGAACAAGGGTTATCGAGTTATACCTATTTACCTAAAGATAAATACTTTTCGTTTAAAAAAGATATTCTTAATATTTTTAAAAACTTTCCCGATATAAGTGGTGTTTATGATATTGTGGGAGAAATAAAGCCAACGCCTTATTATTATACGTTGTTTAATAACATTTTTCAAATCTGTTTTGATAACAATATTTTTAAAATAGTAATGTCAAATGGACTTGCTTTACCCGATAATCTTAATTATGAAAGTGTTGATGCAACATTAGCAAGCTATTTGAAAATGATTATAACGGTATATAAAAAACAGCTTCAGAACCCAATAAAAAAAGGAAGCAACCAATACACAATCTATGTTCAAAACAGATATCACCGTATATTGGCAAGCAAACTATTGCTCGGCAAAGAAAGTAAAGATGGAATTGAAAACTCTTTATATGAGTTGATATTAAGTAACGGTCACGAAAAGAGCATTAAGGCAAATTTCAAAGGTTTCAAAGACGCGATAATCGATTTTTTGAATTGTCTTGGTGAAGATAATATTCTTTCCAGGTGGGTTCTCAAAGGAGTTATTACAAACAACTGGACGGAATTTTGCAACAATATAGAGCGGTATCCTGAAAAAGCCTTGTATAGTTTAAGTGAAACCTTAAAATACACCAGATTTCAGGAATTGAACAAACGCTTGTTGCTCTTATTTATAAGACAAACAGATAATGGTTATGAGTTTAAACCAAATAAGGAATTGCAGAGAAAAGTAAAATGCTGTTCTGTTTTTGTTGGAAATGTTCTCGATATCTTATCCGAAAATGATGGTTCTAAAACCGAATATATTGCAGAACTTTGTCAATTGCATACATTAACTGAAGCAAAGGCAGGAAAATCCGTTCAAATATTTAATGATTTGTTGAATCTTATAGAAAATCATTCAATAGATAGTAATCAAAAAGAATTGGATATCCAGTTGTATACATCAGCGTTGCGTTCGTCTGTTTATGATCAGACTATCGTTTTCTATTTCAGAAAAAATCTTTTAAGCAAAGAAAAAAACATATCCTCTTTATGGAAGAATGTTTTTGGGTTAATGAATTGTTTGGATCTTTATTATTATAATCTGGCTGTAATCAAAGCAGAAAATCAAAAAAGAAATGATGCAAAGGCAGATTTCAAATTTTTTGAAAAATGGCAAATAACTTATGAAATGCAAGAAAGCACTAATATTATGTTCCCTTCTGAATGGGATTCTGAATTGCTTTCTTTGAAACAATATTTAGGTGTAGATAAGGATAATACACATAATATGTTTGTTCCATTACGTGAAACAGAAGCAAATCTTATTTTCTTCGAAAAAAATTCGGAAGGAATTGGTTTGTTGAAAAAGCATGCACATCACAACAAAAAAACAGATTTCAATTCTATCTTAGACTCTTTAACTGTATTTGCAAATAAATCATTACAACTTTCAGAAAAACTTGAAGACTGTATGACTTTGCTGAATTATGTTACAGGACCGGATAGTTTTTATGATCTTCTGAAAAAATCAAAAAATTCAATCGAAAGCATAAATTATAACGAATTTTTAATAATTTCTTCTGCAATTCTTATTACATCAAGTAAGAACTGTTCCGGAAGCGAAAAGTTGGAAATTCTGTTTGCTATGTTTGAGGTTTTTGAAAATCTGCAAGAAAAAGACCGCATTAAGGAGTATAATGATAAAATAAAAAAAGAAGCAGTTGCATATTTGTTTGCACCCAACAATCTGTTTTTTGACGAGTGGATTAACAACTATGGAACCGAAAGTAAAAGAGATATCGAGAAGATCCTTAAAAGCTGCTCTAATGAAAACAGTGTATTACCTGTATCGCAACTAATTAAAAGCTGTCAACAATCGATTGCAAACTGTTCTTCTGAAATGCAGAAATTGAACTATTTACAAAATTGGAGACAAGCAAATCGTATTCCAGAAGAGGCTACCGACTACGAAAAGTCATTTGTGCTTGCTGTAGATGCAAAAATCAATGAACTATCTTTGCTGCCTAAACTTAAATTAACCATTTCGTCTGATATGATTGAAGACGGAAAGATTTATTATTTGCTGGAAAATCTCGATACTTCAAAAGCCTGCATTTTTCTCGATAACCAGAATACAAAAGTTCAGTTAATAATTAATTTTGACGACAAAGTAATAAGCTATCACGGTAATTTTAATAACGATATTGGTGCTTTGCGTCCGGGATATGCCTGCGGACAATATTTTGAATTACCTACGGCTGTGTGTGGAAGTCACAATCAGAAAATTGAGGTTATAATCAATATTGTTGTTGACGGTGTAATAATTTGTAACAATAAGGATAAAGAAGATGGAATCACTGAATTTAAATTTGTTAAAGCGGGTTATGAATTGAGTTCTATAAATGTGGGAAAATATGAGTGTGATTTGCCTGCTTTTTCAGATCGTATAAAAGGAATTGGTAGAGAAAAAGAGAAAGAAAATATCAAACAGAAACTTTTAAATAATAACCTGTTGATTTTGTACGGACCCTCTCGAGTTGGTAAGTCTTCGCTTTTAAATTATATCAGAAACAAGATGATTGATGATTTAGATACAGAAGAGTCCAATTTAAAGGATAGAACGCTAACTTTTATATCTGTTGCTGATCTTTTTAATCATGACTATATAAAAAATATGATTGATGCTTCGCCTTTAACTGACATTGAAACTCCGGAACAGATAATGGATTATTTGTTTATTTCTCCGTTGAAAATTGCTGTTACCGATCCCGAAAATAGCAGGTGCAAAAGAATAGGAGAAAAGGAGTTGTCCGACATAACAAAAAATGACATAAAAGATATTTTATACAGTTCCTGTTCGATTTTAGAGAAAATTCAGAAAGTTTCTAAACATCTGTCAGCAGAGAAACACCAGTTTTGGCTGATATTTGATGAGTTCCAACAAGTAATCGAGAAATGGGATAATATTTCGAATGATATGGAGTCTCTTTGTGGTAAAATAGCTACTTCTACCGATGGTATTAAACTAATTCTTTGCGGATCTGATGAGCTTGTTCGTATGTTTGAATGTGACGATATGGTACAATGGAAAAACTTCCGGGCAACGATTTCGGATGAGTATGCCTACCTTGTGGAGCAATTAAACGAAGATGATTTCTGTGATATGATGAAAGACAGAGATGTTTGGAGGGATGCTTCTACTTTTTCTGACGATGCCTTGAAGCTTCTTCACAAATACACCGGCGGTAATGTCATCAGCGGAAAAATATTTGGCAACGAGATTCTCAAAGAATTAAGCACCGCGGTATACTCAAACAGAAGCTGTATCTATCCATCAGATATAACCCGTGTTGCATACAAGCTTCTCAGTGAAAATGAAAATGGAAGTATTGCAACAAAATTAACAGACAACACCGCAAAAAATCTTGATGATGATGCTCAAAACTATCTTCTTTATATCGCCTATATTCTTGATAAAGAACCGAGCAGGTTAAGTGTGTCATTTAAAGAAATCAAAAACTTTTTCAAAAAGAAAACGGTAAATGAAATTGAATCTTCAATAAAACTGCTTTGTGCAAGAGGTTTGATTAAAGCATGCGGCGAAAAAGAGTATAATTTTTCAACTATGTTTTATTTTGATTTCTTTAATTCGAAGGTATACGAGGACAAGATCGATGAATTGAGAGAAATCCATGGTTCTGAAGAAAGTACTTCGTTTAAATATATCAAGGATCGTGTTGTGAGCTTTTGTAATGATTCAGATCCTTCTGAAGCAGCAGGTTTGATAACAGGAATAATTGGTCAGCTTGAAGATGAGTCGGTTAAAGCGAATATTCGAAGTACTATCGGAGAGACTCGAAATGACTATTCAACACACATAAGTGGTGACTTCATTCAAAATAATATTCAAATTAATGCACAAACAATTAATGCTGCATTTACAACCTTGATTAGTGATGCATCTATTGATGACCGATTAGAGGCGTTTAAGAAGCTGCCAAAGTTAGAAGCTTTTTACACAGAACGAGAACGATCTCGTATGCAAGAACTTCAAGCTACAATACCAATTGTCATTGACGATGATGGAGCTGAAGTGTATGATTTGTCAGATGCAGATATCGTTGCGATGGAAGAAATAGAGGAAATAAATTCTCAAGCACAAAATCGCTATTATGGTGAAATGGTGTCTACAATGTTAAAACAGTCAGATGCAAGGCCATTCTCTTCGGTGTTTGCTGAGCCTACAGATGAAGAACTGACTTCGGTTTTAGGCATAAGAAAGCCTATTTACCTTACATTGATCAAGAGTCTGCCTCAGGAATATTACAGACAATTATGTTTTGCTGTTGCACTTCATAAAATGATTTTGCCTGAAGATGACAAAAAAGTCGATTATACAGACATTGATTTTTCACCTGTCAGTATTATGTATTGCAAGCTTGTCGAGATTATGCTTAAGGATAATCATTTAAAATTATACGGCGAAGCTTTACCTGAGTTAACCATAACAACGGGAGAAAATTTTGCTGAACTTAATGATCCTAAAATTCTAAAAAAGAAATGGAAGGAAATAACAATAGGTACGTTTTCTTGGCATTTGATTATACAAAATGTTAGAATTACGACGAATGGAGTGTGTAACAAATCATATTTCAAGTCGTATTCTGAGAACGGTAAACATCCACAGCATGATAAAACGCCGAATTTGAAGAGATTAAGTGACTATACAGGTGCTGATTTGAGTGATTGGAAAAAACATGCTATGGCATTGGCTGAAGTTGTTGAGATTAGAAATTCATCGGCACATGGCGGGAGTTTTGTATCAAAGCCTGTTTTTGATCACTTGATGAACATACTGTTTTCTGATGGCGAAGGTGAAATAATGCGTATTTGGGATTTGAATCAGATTAAGAAGTGATATAACGATTGATAAAAAACACCATTGGATTATATCAAAAAGCAAAAGATGGTGGTTGGTGTTTTGCTATTTTAAATAGAAGACTCAAATAAAGGTGTATCATTAATAAAACAAAGCCTACTTTTTGTGGGCTTTAACTTTTGTTTTTGGAAAATAATTTATTTTTAGCTTTTTTATCTTGAAATATAATC
Source organism: Acutalibacteraceae bacterium (assembly GCA_045542485.1). Lineage (GTDB taxonomy): Bacteria > Bacillota > Clostridia > Oscillospirales > Acutalibacteraceae > SIG575. The sequence continues at coordinate 31,838 of JAZQLC010000052.1, read as the reverse complement.
CAATCCATTTTGAGTTTTGCAAGCTGAGAAAGATTTAGTTGTTCTCTGTATTTCAATAATTTATCTTTATCAACCCTTTTGTCATTACGGCAAAGTCTTGCGATTTCTTGCAACCATCTGTTGCTGAAACAAAAATGATTTTTAAAGTAATCACATATAGTGCGTTCTATGTCATAGCACGGAAGTCCTTCTTCGTTAATCATTTTGCCGATTTCATGGTGCTCCGGCTTGACATAGTGTAGATTGATTTCTATCTTTTTAATATTACTGATTTTTGAATGTACATGACCTCTGGGCACGGCAAGTTCGTGCTTGTGAGGTCTTTTTTTATTTATAATTTTACCGTTAACCTTTTTCGCGGGGTAATGAATATATAAAGCTGAACTTAAACAGAAAATGCCCTGAGGGATGGCGGCACGGATAATACTCCGCTTGTCGTTAGAACTCAGGGCTTTTATTTTATACACCCCACGTCTGATTCGTATCAGTTCACCGTCGTTGTAAAGAGCATTGATAGTAAAGTTATTAAATCCTTTAGCCTTCAGTTCTGCCGTTGTAGCAATGCCCGAAGGAAAGTTTTCTCTTGTAAGCTTGTGACTGTTACTCATAAATCCACCTTCTTTATAACTTGATTATATCATATAAAACAGCCGTTTACAAGAACTAAATATAATGATGAAGAGAATAACGTATATTATAAATTTCTCAATATAACGTGATATAACTTCAGAAATAAGAAGATATCTTTTTACTATTTTCTTTTTGTGTGTATCAATCTTACATACTTTCACTGAAGTTAATAGATGAAAGGAGGATCCTATATGCACAAAGAGATTGTGCGTATGGAGTGTGGGGTCTCCGACTCACAGAAATAAAGAACAAATCAAGTTGCACGTTTAAAAACAGAATGTGCAACTTGTGACAGGAGAGTAAGTTGCGGAGAAAACTTACTTTCTGAGTCACATGTCAACCTGCATCAGCTCAATGACAATTTGAGAGGAGGAAAAACAAAAGAGGTCGAAACAATAGATTTCAGACCTGTGAAAAATGAAAGGTTACATCCACAGACCTTTACTGAAAATAATCTGATGCACCGAACAGTATTCAGTATACAAACTGAATCGCGACAAGAAAGAAGTCAATCCTGAAAACTCTTTGCGGACAAAGAAAGGGGTTTCAGATTGACATTGCCGGACAGAAAATTGTTACCGCAAAATGATTTTCTGTTCGGAGGTGTGATGAGAACAAAGAAAAAACGTACTGATTTTTGAATTGTTTTCATCACGGGAACGGTAGCTTTTCGAAAGAAAAGAACCGTATCCACTAATGGTTATTACGGCAAAATTGCTGGAATAACCAGTTAGTGGATAAAATGAATGGTTTTTGAGTGATTTTTTCTACTCAGAAATCATTTCGGCGATATGGTGTGCATCCACCTTATCGGATGTTTTTGTTCAGAAAACATCGCTTTCAGAATAAGCCCTTGACAGTTTAACTCGCCTTGTGCGTGGACGGCGGAAAGTCCGTTGCGAAGCAGAAACTTTCTAAATAAATTTTAAAAAGAAAGAAGGTATGTTTCGTGAAAAAGAAACATTACAAACAAAGTAAATCAAGAAAACTCTATGACGAATCTTGTGTATTTTTCGACCAGTACGAAAACAATGTAACTCGTAAATACTACAAGATCAACTACAGAAGATTCATCAAATTCTGTAGAGAACACTATGGTTGTAAAACCAAAGCAGAGTGTATGGAGCACATACTTGACTATGTGCAATATCTGATCAAAAAAGGTTTAAGTGCAAGTACAATTCACACTTATGTTGTTCCTGTTGCACTTTATCATGGAGTGAATCTTTCACTTCTGAATCTTCCCATAAGACACACTGCAGACAACACTCGTTCAAGAAAAGAAAGAAAACATTATCGCACCAACGGTGATGAAAACAACCCGAAATATGCTTATAGCGTTGGTTTTCAAAAATGCGTGGGTATAAGAAGGGATGAATTGAAAAATCTTCATGGTAATGATTTTGTAACTGATGAATCAGGATACCCATGTGTCAGAGTGAGACAGGGTAAGGGCGGGAAGATGACTTTACAAAGAATTCTGCCTGAAGATGTGGATTTCGTCAGCTCATATTTTGACGGAACAGAAAACAAAGTTTTCACCGAGGAAGAAATGAATAATCAGATTGATTACCACGCAATGAGAGCTGTACAAGCATTCAAAGCGTATAACTTTTATCTTGAAAAACTTGAAACAGAACCTGAATATCGAAAAACGCTTGAAGAGGAACTTATCAGAAGATGGAATAAGTATAACCTTGACAAAACCACTAAAAAACCGAAACCTTTTGATAAAAATGAAATCAGAGGTAAATATTTTGTACGCGGTAAGAATAAAGAACTTGCCATAAAAAACGGTTTGCCTTTGTCATACGACAGACTTGCAGTAATGGCAGTTTCAGTATTCCATCTGTCACATTGGAGAAACGATGTGACCATCGCAAACTACATATTAAACAACAGGATTTAAAGGGGCTTTCTATGCGGAAAGAAAATGCCGGCGGATTAACCGCCGACATTCAGATTGAGGGAATCGGAAAGTGCCTCACTTGATTTTGCGAGAACTTTATCAAAACAATGAGTGTAAATATTAAGTGTTGTTGAGGTCTGAGCATGGCCAAGGGATGTTGAAACCTGATTGACATTGCATCCGTATTCAATTAAAGCTGAAGCATTGAAATGGCGAAAACTATGAACATTTACATGACGAATTTTTTCTTGTTCGCAAAACTTTTCAAGCCAATGTCTTGGTGTGTCGGGACCCATGGGATTTCCGTTCCAAGCAATGAAAAGTCTACCAGTGTCATTCCATCTGTCACCTAATTTTGATTTCATTTTGTCTTGTTCTTCCTTAAGTTCCAGAATGGCATTGATTACAACATCAGGAACTTTCAGGCTTCTGAATCCTTTTTTAGTTTTTGGAGTGCCTGTAATTGTTCCTTGTTCTTTTGAATAAACAGATATTCTGCCGATCGTTATTACATTGTTTTCAAAATCAATATCTTCCCACTCGAGACCCATAATTTCTGCCTTTCTGAAGCCTGTAAAAACAGCGATGATGAAAAACACTTTATATTTGAGTGGTGCTTTTTCGCAGAGGAGATTCAAAAAGTTCTGCATCTCTTCGACATTGTAAACATTTATTTCTTTTTTAGGTACTTTAATAGTGTTGACTCCCTTGCAAGGGTTATTGAGAAACAAATTATTTCTCGCTGCAAATTTATATACATCTGAAATAAATCCGAGATAAAGTTTCTGCGTTTTTGTTGAAAGTTTTTTACCGGTTTGTTTGTTGGCTCCGTCCTGTGCGAGGCTGTTTATAAAATTCTGAATATGAGCAGTTGTGATACGGTCGAGCCTCAGGTGTCCAATAGCTTTGTATGTTCTTTCTCTGCAATCTTTAAGGCGTTCGATTGTAAGTTGTTTGAGATTTCCTTCAAGCGCTGCTTGCTCAAGAAATTTTTCTGCCATTGTTTCAAATTTAATGTTTGCAGAGACATAAGATCCGTTTTTTACTTCTTCTTCAAACAAGACGAGTTGACGCTCAACTTCTTTGATAATTTGTTTTTCGGTCATACCTGAATCAGGAATCCATGTTTTGGTTTCAACAATCTGATTGTGGTTAGCGTCATAACCGTTATAAACTTTCAGGCGGTATCCTTTTCCGCGTTTTTCGTATCTTCCTATAAAAACAACTTCTTTCATAAAATATTTCGGAAAACGTACATTTGTTCGGTTTCCGTTTATATTATAACTCAAGAAACAACTTAAGTCAACGTGGCAACGTTCACAAAAAAGGAGGTGGTAAAATGCCCGACGGCCCTAAAATGCGCACAATAAAAGAGGCGATCAAAGAAATAAAAGATTATGACAGCAAAACAGCCCTCACAGAAAGAGGTCTTCGCAGACTGGTTAAGGAAAATAAAATTCCCGTTGTTGACATTGGGAATAAAGCGTTAATTGATATGGAGAATCTTTATGCCTATTTATCAGGAAAAGACAAAATTTAATATTGGAAGCAAAAAGTAAACCCCGAAAATTCTTGTGAATAAGAGTTTTCGGGGTTTGCTTTATAATTATAAAGATCTGAAATAAGGACCAAATAAGGACCATTTGGCATTTTGGGGCAAAATAAAAAAGCCTGAAAACCTTGATAAATCAACGTTTTCAGACTCTTTCAGATGGTCCGAGTGGCGAGACTTGAACTCACGGCCTCTTGACCCCCAGTCAAGCGCGCTACCAGCTGCGCCACACCCGGATTTTTGTCGGTCATTTCTGACGACTCATATATTATACAGTATGATTTTTGATTTGTCAATAGGATTTTGAAGAAATTTTGTACAATGTTTTATTGTAAAAGGTGGGGAAATATTGTATAATAAAATATAAAGTATATTTTAAATCTGAAAAGTGAGGAAAATGGTAATGAATTTTGTAAACACACCTACTCCCGATATTCTTGAGGGTTATTGTCTTATAAAATCTCTTGAAAAGAAAACTACTGCTAAGGGTCTTACTTATCTTGATCTTGTGCTTTCGGATTCAAGCGGAGAAATTGTAGCTAAGTTCTGGGATTACAAGGAGAATATGCACAGTCACTTTGAAGCAAATATGCTCATCAAGGTCCGCGGAAGAATGAATGAATATAACGGTGATGTGCAGTTCAGGGTTGAAAGAATCCGTGAATGCACAGAGGCAGACGGAGTGCGCATTGAAGACTTTGTTCCCAGCGCAAGTTATACAGGTGAAGAGATGCTGAAAAGCATTTATGAAATTGTTGAAACTTTTGATGATGCTGAAATTAAAAAGCTTGTAAAGAAGATTCTTACTGACTATGAGGAAAAGCTTCTTTATTGGCCTGCGGCTTTCAAACTTCATCACGCTATGAGAGGCGGTCTTCTCTATCATACACTTTCAATTATCAGACTTGCTGAGAATGTTTGCAGAATTTATCCCACTCTCGACAGAAGTCTTCTTCTCGGTGGTGCGATTCTCCACGATATTGCAAAAACTGATGAATTTGAAGTTTCCTCCACAGGTATGGCAACCGGTTACAGCGTTGAGGGTACTCTTGTCGGACACCTTGTTAAGGGTGCTATGATTGTGAGGGAAACAGCAAAAGAACTTGGAACTCCTGAGGAAATTGCCGTTCTTCTTGAGCATATGCTGATTTCGCATCACGGAATTCCCGAATACGGCGCAGCGGTCAGACCTCTTTTTGTTGAGGCTGAAGTGCTTTCGCAGCTCGACACGCTTGATGCAACAATTTATGAGTTTAACGATGCTCTTGAAAATGTGAAGCCCGGTGAATTCTCTGCAAGGCAGTGGGCGCTTGATAACAGAAAGCTTTATAATCACGGCAGAAAAGAAATAACAACAGAAGCAAATCTTGATTGAGGTGAAAAAGATGGATTGGACAGAAGTTTCTATTGAAGTACCTGCAAAGGATGTTGACAGGGCAGGGGATATTGCACAGATGGTAGTGCCTTACGGCATTTATATTGAAGATTACAGAACCCTCGAAGAAGAAACATGGGAAATTGCAAACATTGACCTTATCGACGAGGATTTGCTGAAAAAAGACAGAACAAAAGGAATCGTTCACGTTTATATCTCACCGGAAGAAAATCCTCTTGAGGCAGTTGCGTTCCTCAGCGAAAGATACAACGCAGTGGGAATTGAACACGCAATTGATACAAAGCAGTGCAAAAATGAGGATTGGGAAAATAACTGGAAGGCATATTTTAAGCCGATGAAAATCGGAGAAAGACTCCTTATCCGTCCTTTGTGGGAAGAGAATGTGGATTCAGAGGGCAGAGCAGTTCTCAGTATCGAGCCGGGACTTGCTTTTGGCTCAGGTACACACGAAACGACCCGTCTTTGTCTTGAAACCCTGGAAAAATATATTGAGTCGGGCAAAACTGTTCTTGATTTGGGATGCGGCAGCGGTATTCTTTCTGTTGCTTCGCTTCTACTCGGTGCTGAAAATGCAACAGGTGTTGATATTGATAAACTTGCCGTAAAAACTGCAAAAGAAAACGGTGAAGTCAATGGCTTCGGCGAGGATAAGATGAAAGTTATCCACGGTAACCTTGCAGATAAGGTGACGGGGAAATTTGATGTAATCGTTGCAAATATCGTGGCAGATATCATTATTCTTTTTACATCGCAGGTGCATGATTATCTCAAGGATGACGGCATTTTCATCACAAGCGGCATTATCGATGTGAGAGAAAAAGAAGTAACCGATGCTTTTGAAAAGTACGGCTTTGAAATTGTGGCAAGACACGAAAAGAGCAACTGGCTTTGCTTTGAGTGTAAGAAGAAATAATCTAACTGAATAATTAAAATAACCTATCGGTTGAAATGTTCGCCGATAGGTTATTTTGTTGATGAGTTTTATATGTACTGAAAAATCAGCAGGCAAAAAGATGGACAATGGTATAACTTCCGTCAGTATTTTTGTACAGAGCGATGCCGGTTTTTGTCCATCTGCTTTCAATCATATTTCCGTTATGTGCAGAAGAGCCTTTCCATTTGTTGAATATGTCATCTGCTGACAGATCCCAGACAAAAGCGATATTTTCTCCGCAGCCATTATATTCATAATTATATTCGTCCAGAATGGAGAAGTATTTGCTGTTGTCAGGACGGGTATGACCTTTCAGAACAGTCTGTTCCCGAGCTCTGATATATGCCATTTTACAAAGAGCCGGGTCTAAAGTAAGTTTGTTCAGTCCGTTTCGTTCTCTGTAAGTGTTGATTATATTGGATAAATCCACTATTTCAGATTCCGGACTATAATTCGGAAGCTGCTTGGATGGGGATGTTGTAGTCTGCGGTTTCTGCGTTGTGGTAACGGGATTTTTTACAGTGGTGGTATTATTTGTTGCGTCTGAGGGCTTGGTGTCGGATTTTTCAGCAGATGTTGTTTTTTCTTCGATGGTGTTTTTGTTGTTGGTTGTGTTCTCCGTGTTCTGCTCCGGGGGCTTTGTCTGATTTGTTCCGGATGTTTTTTCCGGATTTGTTGCTGTTGCCGTCGGTTCTGTTGTGTTGTTTTGTTCCTGATTGTTATTGGGGGCAGAATTGGAACAAGCTGTGATGGTGAAGGCAAGAAGTAATGCAGCCATTGCTGAGAAAAACCTTTTCATAAAAAACTTCCTTTCGTTGATTGTAATGGTGTGTTTATTCCCCACACATAAATGGTACTATATTTGGGGGATAGTGTCAATATGAGAACAGATAAGTTTTTTGCTATATGGCAAAAGAAAGTGAGTTTTAAAATGATTCTGAAACGGCGAATCCCCTGCGACTTACGCCCAATCAGTCGCAGGGAATTCTTTGGTGTATATAAGGAGATTATTGGTGTAATAATCCTGCCTTCATAAAATTATTTAATAACTCTTACTCTCTTTACTCCGTCGATTGCTGCGAGGGCTGCTGCATCTGCGTCAACGTCTGCAACTGTGTAAGCGTAGCCTTTCTTTGCTGCTGTCTTAACATCACCGAGAAGTGCTTTGATTGCGTCGAGAACTGCTGCGTCATCTTTGTGAATGATGCAGGTTCTTGCACCGTTCACTTCATCGAGAAGCATATTGGGGAGATTTACTGAGTTTTTGATTTCGCCTTTTTCAATGTAAGCGATAAGTTCATCTGCAGCCATCATAGCGCAGTTGTCTTCACTTTCAGGTGTTGATGCGCCAAGGTGGGGGATAGCCGTGACGCCATCAACGCCTATAACCTCATCTGAGGGGAAATCTGTAACATAAGCTGCTGCTTTTCCTGTTTCGAGAGCATCAATAAGAGCCGCTGACTCAACGAGTCCTCCGCGGGCGAAGTTTACGATTCTCACGCCATCCTTCATAATTGCGAAGGTGTCCTTGTTAATCATATTCTTTGTGCTGTCGTTGAGAGGAAGGTGAAGTGAGATATAATCACTTACCTTGTAGAGGTCGTTAAGGTCTGTGTAAATTGTTGTGTCTGCAGGAAGGTTTTTCTTGCCTTCTTCTGTAATAAAGGGGTCATAGCCTACTATTGTCATGCCGAGAGCGTTTGCTGCATTTGCAACAAGTGCGCCGATAGCACCGAGTCCGATAACGCCGAGAGTTTTGCCTAGAATTTCAGGACCTGCAAAAGCAGATTTACCTTTTTCAACTTTTTTACCGACTTCGTCGCCCTCACCCTTGAGTGTTTTGCACCAGTCAAGAGCGTTTCCTACTTTACGCGATGCCATAAGAAGTCCGAGAATTACAAGTTCTTTAACTGCGTTTGCGTTTGCACCGGGGGTGTTGAATACGCATACGCCTTCTTCAGCACATTTTTCTACGGGGATGTTGTTTGTACCGGCACCTGCACGGGCAATTGCGATTGTGTTTTCATCAAGGACTGTTTCGTGCATAGATGCACTTCTTACCATAATAGCTATGGGGTTTTCAACTGCGTCACCACAGACATATTTTGCTTTGTCAAATTTGTCTGTGCCACAGGCAGCGATTTTATTCAAAGTGAGAATGTTATTCATATTGTTCTCTCCTTATCTGTTCTTTTCTTCGAATTCTTTCATGAATTCAACAAGCTTTTCAATGCCTTCGATGGGCATTGAGTTGTAAATTGAAGCTCTCATACCGCCTACTGAACGGTGACCTTTAAGGTTTACAAATCCTGCGGCAGCAGCTTCTGATACGAATTTTGCATTAAGCTCTTCGTTGGGAGTTACGAAAGTAACGTTCATCATTGAACGGTCTTCCTTGCGTACTGTGTTGATATAGAAATCTGTTGAGTCGATGTAATCATAAAGGATAGAAGCTTTTTTGAGATTTCTTTCCTTCATAGCGTCCATACCGCCTGTTGTCTTGATCCATTCGAGCATAAGTTTGCACATATAGATGCACCAGCAGGGGGGAGTGTTGTACATTGAATCTGCATCTGCGACCTGCTTGTAGTCCGTGATTGAGGGGCATTCCTGACGAGCGTTGCCGATAAGGTCTTCGCGGATGATTACGATTGTAAGACCTGCAGGAGCAACATTTTTCTGAGCACCGCCGTAAATCATACCGAATTTGCTGATATCCAGGGGCTCTGAAAGGAAACAGGATGAAACGTCTGCAACAAGGGGTACATCGCCTGTATCGGGGATATAGGGGTATTTTGTGCCGTAGATTGTGTTGTTGAAGCAGATGTGAACATAGTCTGCGTCTTCACTGACATCTTCCTTAGTGATTTTGGGAATGTATGAGAAGTTTTCATCTTTTGAAGATGCGATTGCTTTGACTTCACCGTATTTTGCTGCTTCTTTATAACTCTTTGTTGAGAACTGACCTGTAAGCACATAGTCAGCTTTCTTGTTTTTGTTCATAAGGTTGAGCGGAATCGCTGCAAACTGGAGAGAAGCACCGCCCTGAAGGAAAAGAACCTTGTAGTTATCGGGGATGTTGTAAACTTCTCTGAAGAGAGCTTCGGTATCCTTGGCGATTTTGTCGAATACCTTTGAACGATGGGACATTTCCATTACAGACTGACCACTGCCCTCGTAGTCCAGCATTTCTGCTGCTGCACGGTTAAGGATTGATTCGGGGAGCATTGAAGGTCCCGCTGAAAAATTGTAAACTCTTGCCATAATGATAGCCTCCTAAAATATACACCGTGACTTTTCTGAAAAAAGTCAAATAAATTACTTCTAATGTTACTCCACTTTTAGTCTACTGTCAATGGTAAAAAAGAGAAAAAATATAAAAAAACCATAAAATCAACATAATTTATCAACCAATAGTTGATATTGATTATCAGAGGGATTTTCTCTGTAATTAAAATGTCAAAAGTTTAACAAAAAAAATTTAATGTTTATCAATATTGCCACTTGAAAAATTTCCCTTTATATAATACAATAGTATGCGGTGATTAGGGAAAGTGTGTATTTATGCGCAGAAAACCCAATACTAATCAGTAAGAAATAATTTCTGAAAGGAAGTCAGCAAATGAACGTATTAAACAAAAAATCAGTAGAAGACATTGATGTAAAAGGCAAAAAAGTTCTTGTACGTTGCGATTTCAACGTAAAAATGGAAAACGGAGTTATCACAAGCGATAAGAGAATCGTTGCATCACTCCCCACAATCAAATACCTTCTTGATAACGGCGCAAAGCTTATCCTTTGCTCACATCTCGGCAGACCCAAGGGTGAATTCAAACCTGAATTTTCACTTGCTCCCGTTGCTGCAAGACTCGGCGAACTTCTCGGTCTTGAAGTTAAAATGGCAAAAGATGTTATCGGCGAAAGCGCACAGGCACTTGCTGCTGACCTTAAAGAAGGCGAAGTTCTTCTTCTCGAAAACGTACGTTTCCACGCAGAAGAAACAAAGAACGACCCCGAATTCTCAAAGGCTCTTGCTTCACTTGCAGAAATCTATGTAAATGACGCATTCGGTTCAGCTCACAGAGCTCATTCATCAACAACAGGCGTTGCAGACTATCTTCCTGCAGTAGGCGGCTACCTTATCCGTAAGGAACTCGAATACATCGGTGGCGCTCTTGAAAATCCCCAGAGACCTCTCGTTGCTATCCTCGGTGGTGCTAAGGTTTCAGACAAAATCGGCGTTATCACAAACCTTATGGAAAAAGTTGATACACTTATCGTAGGCGGCGGTATGGCTTACACATTCTTCGCAGCAAAGGGTTACAGTGTCGGTACATCAATCTGTGAAGAAGACAAAATCGAAATGGCTAAGGAAATGATGGCAAAGGCTGAAGAAAAAGGCGTAAAATTCCTTATCCCCGTTGATAACAGACTCGGTAAAGAATACAAAGAAGATACAGATGTTATGGTTGTTGATTCAGATGCTATCCCCGACGATTGGATGGGTCTTGATATCGGTCCCAAGACAGAAGCTCTCTTCGCAGACGCTATCAAGGGCGCAGGTACAGTTATCTGGAACGGACCTATGGGTGTTTCTGAATGGAAAAACTTTGCTTCAGGTACAATCGCAGTTGCAACAGCTATCGCAGAAAGCGGTTCAATCTCAATCGTAGGCGGCGGCGACTCAGCAGCAGCAGTTCAGAAGCTCGGCTTCGCTGATAAGATGAGCCACATCTCAACAGGCGGCGGCGCATCTCTTGAATACCTTGAAGGTAAAGAACTTCCCGGTATCGTTGCTCTTAACGAGAAATAATTAACTATTATATTAATGCATCGCAGTCAGTCTTTCTGTCTGCGGTGCAGAAATTTTGAAAGGATGAAATTGTTATGAATAAAAATCTTCGTAAAGCAGTTATCGCAGGTAACTGGAAAATGAACAAAACTCCTGCTGAAGCCACGGCTCTTATCAACGAAATGAAACCCCTCGTAGCAGGTGCTGATTGTGAAGTTGTTCTCTGTGTTCCTTTTGTTGACCTTTCAGCAGCACTCGCAGCAGCAGAAGGCTCAAACATCAAAATCGGAGCTGAAAACTGCCACTGGGCTGAAAGCGGCGCTTACACAGGTGAAGTTTCAACAGGTATGCTCAAAGAAATGGGCGTTGAATATGTTGTTATCGGCCATAGCGAAAGAAGAACTTACTTCGGCGAAACAGACCAGACAGTAAATCTCCGTACACTCGCTGCTCTCAAAGCAGGTCTCAAACCCATCGTTTGCGTTGGTGAAACACTTGAGCAGAGAAATCTCGGCTACACAGAAACTCTTCTTAAATTCCAGACAAAGATGGCTCTTACAAATGTATCAGCAGAGGACCTTAAGAATGTTATCATCGCTTATGAACCCGTATGGGCAATCGGCACAGGCGTTACAGCAACTGATGACCAGGCTGACGAAGGTAACGGCTTTGTACGCGCTGCAATCGAAGAAGCATACGGCAAGGATGTTGCTGAGTCAGTTACAATCCAGTACGGCGGTTCAATGAACGCAGGTAACGCTGATGCACTCGTTGCAAAATACCATGTTGACGGCGGTCTTATCGGCGGCGCATCACTCAAAGCTCCCGATTTTGCTAAAATTGTTGAAGCTGCAAGTAAATAAGAGAGGTTAAAGCGTAATGAAAAAACCTTATGTTTTATGTATAATGGACGGTTTCGGCTCAAACCCCGGTGTAAAGGGTAACGCTATCGAAGCAGCGAAAACTCCCTGCCTTGATAAGCTTTTTGCTGAAAACCCCCATACACTTATCGGTGCATCAGGTCTTGACGTTGGTCTTCCCGACGGACAGATGGGTAACTCTGAAGTTGGTCACACAAACATCGGTGCCGGCAGAGTTGTTTATCAGATGCTTGTTAAAATTTCAAAAACAATCAAAGATGGTGAACTTGTAAACAACAAAGAACTTTCTGCTGCTATGGACAACTGCAAAGAGAAGAACTCAGCTCTTCACCTTGTAGGTCTGCTTTCAGACGGCGGCGTTCACAGCCATATCGAGCACCTTTTCGGCATTGTTGAAATGGCAAAAGCCAAAGGTCTTGATAAGGTTTATGTTCACGCAATCACAGACGGCCGTGACGTATCTGTTGAATCAGGTGCAGGTTTTATGCAGGATTGTCTTGATAAATTTGCTGAAATCGGTCTCGGTAAAATTGCAACTATCTCAGGCAGATATTATGCTATGGACCGTGACTTTGCATGGGACAGAGAAGAAAAGGCTTATGCTGCTATGGTTTACGGCGAGGGAAATCAGTGCGATTGTCCCGTTAAGGCTATGAAAGAGTCTTATGCAAACGGCGTAACAGACGAATTTGTTCTTCCCGTTGTAATCGATAAAGACGGTCTTATCAAGGAAAACGATTCAGTTATCTGCTTCAACTTCCGTCCTGACAGAGCAAGACAGCTTACAAGAATGTTTGTTGACCCTGCTTTCGACGGCTTTGAAAGAAAGAACGGTTTCTTCCCCATTAAATATGTATGTATGACTCAGTACGATGCAACAATGCCCAATGTAACTGTTGCTTTCGCTAATGAGGACCTTACAATGACAATGGGTGAATATGTTTCATCACTCGGAATGACACAGCTTCGTATTGCTGAAACACAGAAATACGCTCACGTAACATTCTTCTTCAACGGTGGTGTTGAAGCACAGTTCCCCGGCGAAGACAGAATCCTTATCAACTCACCTGACGTTGCAACATTCGATATGAAACCCGAAATGAGTGCATACGAAGTTACAGATGCAGTTGTTGAGCAGGTGCTTTCAGGTAAATATGATGTTATTATCATTAACTATGCAAACTGCGATATGGTTGGTCATACAGGTATTTTTGAGGCTGCAGTCGCTGCTGTTGAGGCAGTTGACGAATGTGTGGGCAGACTCAGTGACGCTGTTGCAAAAATGGGTGGCAAGATGATTATCACTGCTGACCACGGCAACGCTGACAAGATGCTTGATGATGAGGGCGAAGCTTTTACTCCTCACTCAACAAATCCTGTTCCCGTTATTACAGTCGGAAGCACTTACGACCTTAAAGACGGTGGTAAGCTCTGTGACCTTTGTCCCACTCTTCTTGATATTATGGGACTCAAACAGCCTGAAGAAATGACAGGCGAAAGCCTTCTTATTAAATAATTAAATTTTTTTTGGAGTGTCTGCCGTGGGAAAATTCAGTGGATATATGCTTTGTACAGACCTTGACGGAACCCTTACTTCGCCGGTAGGGGACGGAAGTGACAGAGTGTTTATCAGTGATGAAAATTGCCGTGCCGTAGAGGATTTTAAAGCTCACGGAGGTATTTTCACCTTTTCCACAGGCAGACGACCTGCTTATTTAAGGGAAAATATTTTCCCTTTCATCACCCCTAATGCACCGATGATTACAGTTAACGGTGCGTCAATTTATGACCATGTCAGCGACAGAATCCTGAAATCTGTTTTTCTTCCCGATGATGTTCTCGGAGTGCCTTATGAGGCTTATGAAAAATTTGGCAGATATCTGGAAGAGGTTTATATTATTGCAGAAAGGGAAGAGTTCTGTCTTCAGTTTTCTGACAGTAATTTCAAAGAAAGTCTGGAGAAAGTTATGTCGCTTCACGATGAATGGTATAAATTTGTTTTTCGTGGCATAAATGAGGAAAAAACCATTGAATTTCAGAATTATCTGAAAGAAAAATATTCGCATATCTGTACTTTACCCAGGAGCTGGGTGACAGGTCAGGAGGTTCTTTCTCTTGATGCTACAAAAGGTAAAAGAGCAATTGAACTGAAAAAGATGTTCCCTCAGGTGCATACGCTCATCTGTGTGGGCGACTTTGAAAACGACATTTCTATGATTGAAGAGGCGGATATCGGTTATGCGGTGTCAAACGCAATCGACAGTGTTCGCAGCGTAGCAGACCGTGTTACCGTTTCAAATGAAGAGTCTGCAATTGCAAAAATTATTTCAGAAATTTAAAAAGCTTGGATTTCCTATTGCATTTCAGGGAAATTTATAGTATAATATCATTTACCGAAACAAGCTTTGTTTTGGTCATGTGGCGTGTGGGTCCTGTGCGACGGGGCGCCGTGAACCATGTCAGGCGGGGAATCGAGCAGCATTAAGCGGTTAGCGCTGTGCGCCACAGTCCGCCTGCACGTCATATGACCAAGGCAAAGCTTTTATTATTCTTATTGAAAGGGTGAGAAATTTGTATCAGGTGCTTTACAGAAAATACAGACCTCAGGTTTTCAGCGACATCGCAGGTCAGGAACACGTTACTTCTACTCTTGCAAATGAGCTGAGAGAGGGCAAGATTTCTCACGCTTATCTTTTCAATGGTTCCCGTGGTACGGGAAAAACAACCTGCGCACGAATCCTTGCAAAAGCGGTGAACTGTCTTGATCCTAAGGACGGAAACCCTTGTAACGAATGTGAAATGTGCAGAGGAATTGACAACGGCTCAATCCTTGATGTTATCGAAATTGACGCAGCAAGTAACAGAGGCGTTGACAATATCCGTGATCTGACAGATGAGGCTGCGTTTACTCCTGCAAATGCCAAATACAGAGTTTACATCATCGACGAAGTTCATATGCTTACAATCGAAGCTTTCAATGCACTTCTCAAAACTCTTGAAGAGCCTCCTGAACATGTTAAATTTATCCTTGCAACAACAGAAGTGCATAAGCTTCCTCCCACGATTCTTTCCCGTTGTCAGCGCTTTGACTTCAGAAGAATCCCTGTTGAAGACATAGTAAAGAGACTGAAATTCGTATGCGAATCAGAGGGTCTTACAATTGACGATTCTGCAGCGGCGCTTGTTGCAGGAATCGCTGACGGCGCACTGAGAGACGCTCTGTCACTCCTTGACCAGTGTGCATCGAGAAGCAAAAATATCACATCTCAGGTTGTTGAAAGTGCAGCGGGTATGGCGGGTAAAACATATCTCTATGACCTTGCAGATGCACTCAACAATAAAGATACGGCAAAAGTTTTCGGAATGATTGACGATTTGCACAACGCTTCCTGCGATATGGAAAGATTGTGCAGTGAACTTATCAGCCATTTCAGAAATCTGATGGTTGTGAAAACAGTAAAAAAAGCCGAGGGGCTTATTGTGTGCACGGCTGAAGAGCTTGAAAAAATCGGCGCTCAGTCCCAGAAATTCACACTTGAGAATATACTTTACTGTCTCACACAGCTTGAGAACACTCTTGCAAACATAAAGAGGGGACTTTCAGGCAGAATTGAAACAGAAATGGCTATGGTGAGAATCTGTTCACCGAAGCTTGACGAAACAAACAAAGCGCTTCTGTCAAGATTGGCAGAGCTTGAAATGAAAATTGCGAATATCGGATCAGGTCAGACTTTTGTACAGTCTGCTCCGAAAATCGTTGAAGAACCAAAAAACGAGGAAGTCAGGAAACCTTCACTTCCCGTTGAGGATACATTTGTTCCACCTCCGCCGGAAGAGGATGAATTTATCCCTCCCGTGCAGGAAACAAAAACTGCCGAGCCCCCGAAACTTCAGCCTCAGGTGCAGACACAGTCTCAGTCTCAGCCGACCTCGGGAGAAGTTGTTGACAGACCATTCCCCTTATGGGCAGAGGCTATGGCAATCCTCGGCGAAACAGATAAACCTCTGCGCGGTCTTCTTGCAGGGTCAAGTGCCATTGAAAGAGGAGAGTTTATACTTATCAACAGTTTCAACCCCACGCTTGACCAATTTATCAGAATCGACACTCACCGAAGAGCACTCAGTGAGGCGATATATAAAGCGGCAGGAAAGAAGTACAGGTTAGGAATTTTCAAAGGCGAAGTAAAAAAAGAAACTCCCGGTGCGAAAAAAGATCCCCTTGAGGAGTTTATGAAAAAAGCAAACGCAAATAACATTCCCTTTGATGTTAATTAATAAGGAGAGATAAAAATGAAAGCAAGAATTCCCAATCAGGGCGGTATGAGCCAGGCAGCTATGCTCAAAAAAATTCAGGATATGCAGGCTGATATGGAAGCAAAACAGGCAGAAATCGAACAGACAGAGTTTACCGCATCAGCAGGTGGCGGAGCAGTTGAAGCAGTTGTTCTCGGTACACACGAAGTAAAGAGAATCAAAATCGACCCCGAAGTTATCGACCCCGAAGATGCAGAAATGCTTGAAGATATGGTGGTTGCAGCAGTTAACGAGGCAATCAAAAAGTCAGTTGACGCTATGGAGAGCGCTATGGAATCTGCAAAATCAGGTCTCGGCGGTCTCGGCGGACTTGGTGGTCTGTTTTAATGGGCTACAAGGTTGCACCTCTTGCCCGTCTTATTGAGCAGTTTGAACGTATGCCGGGCATAGGTAAGAAGAGTGCACAGCGCATAGCGTTCCATGTTCTCGGTATGTCCGAAAAGGATGCGAAGAACTTTGCTCAGTGTATAATTGATGCGCATGA
This sequence comes from Acutalibacteraceae bacterium, assembly GCA_045542485.1. Taxonomy (GTDB): domain Bacteria; phylum Bacillota; class Clostridia; order Oscillospirales; family Acutalibacteraceae; genus SIG575. The sequence continues at coordinate 14,946 of JAZQLC010000052.1, read as the reverse complement.
AAAAATCCACAGATGTGCTGTCTGCGGTGACCTGACAGACAGTGAACTTTGTCCTATCTGTGCAAGTGTTACCAGGGATAAAAGTCTTGTCTGCGTAGTTGAAAATCCTGCGGATGTTCTGGCTTTTGAAAGAACGAGGGAGTTCAAGGGTACATACCATGTTCTTCACGGAGCGATTTCACCTATCAACGGAATCGGTCCTGACGAGCTTAATATCAAATCACTTATTTCCCGTGTTGCGGCAGGGGATATAAAGGAAGTTATTATGGCTACCGATCCCACTGTTGAGGGCGAGGCAACGGCTATGTATCTTTCAAAACTCATAAAGCCATTCGGTGTTACGGTTTCACGACTTGCCTATGGTGTGCCCGTAGGCGGTGACCTTGAATACGCCGACGAAATTACACTCCAGAGGGCTATCGAGGGCAGACAGATTCTGTAATTTTTTGAATAAATTGCATTTGAAAAATTCAGAATAAATATATAAAATGAAAGGGCGTGATACGCTTGAAAAATGAAAATAAAGCAGTGGCGACCAACAAAAAGGCGTATCACGACTATTTTGTTGAAGAAACAGTTGAAGCAGGTCTTGAACTTTTCGGTACGGAAGTGAAATCTGTCCGTCAGGGAAAAGTGAATCTTAAGGATTCCTGGTGCAGTTTCAAGGATGGAGAAGTTTTCATCCACGGAATGCACATCAGTCCCTATGAGCACGGAAACATCTTTAACCGTGACCCTATGAGACCGAAAAAACTTCTTCTCCACAAGCGGGAGATAAGTCGCTATTTCGGACTTACCAAACAGCAGGGCCTGACACTGATTCCTCTTTCGATTTACTTTGTAAAGGGCAGAGCGAAAGTGGAAATCGGACTTTGTAAAGGTAAGAAACTCTACGACAAACGCGCCGTTGCAGCAAAAAAAGATGCAGCCCGTGATGTGGAAAGAGCATTGAGAGATAAAAACAGGGAATAATATTTTTACAATGCGATAACAAGTCCTACGATTTTTTCACTCTTCACACTAACAAAGCGAAAATATGGGGATGAAAGGATTTCGACGGGGATTTTGAATCATGATAAGCGAGTAGTGGTGCGGTGCCACTTAAAAAATCGCAACGTTTAAAAATAAACGACAAAAACACAGTTTTACAGGCTGCTTAACTAAGCACCCGTCCTGAATAAGAGTACCACGGCTTGTTTAAGGACGTCGACTAGTGGTGAACGTGAACAGGTGAGCGCCTTGTAACCTGTCATGCATCAAAGGCTACCCGATAAGTGAGTCTGCCGACTGACGCGCTTTGAGGGGAATCTTAAATAATCGGCTACACTCGTAGAAAGTTGTGAGAATGAGTTTTCGGACGCGGGTTCGACTCCCGCCATCTCCACCAAAAGCAAATAATCCGAAACTTTTGCCAATCGGCGACGGTTTCGGATTTTTTGTTTATATATGATATTCAGTTTCAGCACTAAGCAACAACAATTTTGGTAGCATCTACCGAAAATAAATCCGCACATTCGACTAACCTCCCGTTATAAGGTAGAATAAAGCTACCAAGTAACAGGAGGTTTTGTTATGGAAAGAAAAACTAAAATTAAGTTTACAGATTTTGAGTGCAATTTACTTATCAACGGTATGAATGAGTTTCGCAATATGCTTTTGGCTGAAGATTTGCCTACAGAGGATGTTGATGAACTGTTGTTAAAAATCATTGATAAAAGCGAAAATTGAGAGTAGTGTTATTATGGATAATATCATTGAAGATTTCTATTATGACAACCTTGAGCCACAAGAGGTAAATTCAGAATTTACACCAAAACTCAATAAGAAACTGAGTAGCCTTGCAGATAAAGAAGAACAACTTACAGCAAGGCTGAGCGGTGAATAAAAGAGTTGTTTCTTATTTATGTAAGACTTATACTTAATATTTAATCAATGCATAAGAGATTAAAATAATAACATCCCCTAATACTAGGAGATGTTATTATTTCTATTCTAAAATTAATTTAGCAATCTCTTTTCCAACGTAAAGAGCATCGATTTTTTCTTCGTTGGACTTCTTGCAATATACATAGAAAAATTTACGGCGATCAATGTTCTTTGTTGAAAATAGATTGATTAACTTCTTTAAGGGATGAGTTTTTCCTGTTTCAGGAAAATAAATAGGTGTATTTCCCAAATCATCTTTTTTAAAACTACTTTCAAAATTTGAAGCGGTTACAATAACAAAGTCAAATGTTTCTAAAGATTGCTTTTCAACTATTTTTTTAAAGGCATTCAGCCAATTTAAAATGATTGTATACCTATGAGTCATATCAGCTTTATCGGGATCAGAAAAAGCTGATGTGGGGATTGATTGCAACAAGGAAGTACACTTGTCTATTGCTTCTTGATTAATTGATGGTTTTGGAGCTTCTTCATTGAGAAATTTTATTAACAGTTTAATTTGAGATTGTAGCTCTTCATAACTTTCATCACCAATAAAACCATCTAAATATATTTTATATTCGGATTCGGATTTCCATATGGGATGATGGCGTTCGTTCCTATTAAAAAGTTCTTTTGCAAAAATAGGATTAATAGCTTTTGCAAAATGAATAATATCATCATCGCACAACAGTGATATTTTTTCTGGTATATGCGAATTAATTACATATTCTTCTAATGCGCCTAACTGATCTTTCAATTCATCCTTATATTGGCTATTTTTCAGATCTTCTAGAACTTCTTTTGCTTTTAAATAAATAGAGCTATCAGGAACACCGTTTGATGGAAGTAGTGAATTCAACGAGAATAAATCCGTATTTGTTCTTTTCTTATAATTGGATTTGACACTAGCAAGAAGTTGCTGAATCAAAAATACTTCATATAGAATTACCGGATGATTTTGAATCCACTTTTTTTCTGCATCATGTGCATATATTACATTTTCAATAACACTTAAAGCAGATTTCTTGTATGCCAATTGTATCGGTGCATGATCAATAGAATCTTGAACTTTTACTAATATAGTGTTGCTTAAAAGTCTATCATAATCTATCGATATGCTGTTATATCCCATTACATATGCATCTCGGATTAAGTAGTCAAGACGATCTACATCTATGGTCGTGGAATTAAGTAATGAGACAAAGGCGTTCAATATGGCATTTTCTGCATTCTTTTCAGTATCTCTATATTTATATCCTGTGATACATCTAGCAAAGAAACTGCGTTCCTTTGCGTTATGGAAGAAACTACTAAATTGTTTTAAAGCAACAATAACGCTCATTATTTCGTGGGGAGCGGCTGTTTTTCCATTGGCATGATAATATTTAATAACATCGGTAGAAAAATCATCATCAGCTACTGTTTCTACTAATAAATTATAAATAGTTTTTTCATCATCAATATAAAAATCTTCTCCTGAGTGAGAAAACGGTGCATGGCCAACATCATGCAATAAGCATGCAAGTTCAAATATGTTTTTTATTTGAAGTTCAATATTGTATTCATCAATAATCTCTTTAGAGTTTTTAAATAAAGCTTCACATGCTTTCTTTCCCAGAAAATAAACGCCTAGAGAGTGTACAAATCGGTTATGTAAGGCTGCTGAATAAACAGGCAAGTAACTTGTTTGCTTAATATAGCGAAGTCTTTGAAACTCCGGGGTATCAATTATATTGGTTACTATATTCCTATCAATAGAAACATAACCATAGATTGGATCCTTAAACTGCTTCATTTGCATCACCAATTATTGCATTGACTGTATCAGGTGCAACGAATGCTGACAATAAGTTTAACGCCAAATTAATACGAAATCTTTTGCGCAAATAATTTGTAGATATATTTTCATTCAATGTTATTTGAATATCAGAATCAACCTCATTTATGCAAAAAATATCGGAGCAATCGTGAAAAAATTGATCGGTAGTATCACGTGTAAAAATTAGAGTTACATCCATCGAATCTTTCTTCAATCTTGCTATGACAGCTTCTCCATATTTGTTTAATTGAGAAAAAGAGATAGTTCTATTACCTGTTTTTTCAACTAATTCAATCAAAGCGTTTGCAACTAAATCTTCAATACCAATAAAGTAACACATAATAAAACCTCTTCTATAAAAAATAAGTATATAACATTATATATTATTATTATCTTCAAGTCAATACATAGCAATGCAGAAAATATAAGGAAAATATTGTAAAGCAATCGATATCCATAAGACTTATATATAGTTGGGATGTATTGATAAATCAAAGGAAATACGGATATTAATAGTCGTTGAAGATACAACATTGATTAACTTGATTTATTTAATATCATATATATGAAACAAGTCAGGTTTTGCTATACGTTCTTTTAAACATTATGATTGATATTATAATCTTCGAATTTCAAAATTCGCAACGATGAGACAAGTTAAAACCCACATATTCGACAAATCCTCCTTTAATTTGTACAATGGAGCTACAAAATTAAAGGAGGATTTTCTATGCCAAACAAAAATACAATTGAATATCGTCAGGTTGGTGACTATTTAATCCCTAACCTCGTCTTACCGCTCGAAGAATCGAATATCACCCTCGGCCAATGGGGTATGTTACATAAAGACTATCTTCTGAAACACAAGAAAGTGTTATTTACAACACTGCTAACTCAAGGTAAACTTTATCAGCACTGTGTCGAAATAGAAAATCAGGCACGGGATATGTTTGATAATCTTGTTGAACAGGCGAAAGAGGTTGAAGGTGTAACCGAGCAGCTGAAAGAAGATGCTCAGCTAATATGGATTGAAAGAATGAGCAATATTCAAGCACGAGCACGAGAGATTGTTTATAGCGAATTGATATATAAATAACTTACAAAAAAAACGAAGAGCAGTGGTCATCGGCCACTGCTCTTAATCAATTACACTTCTTAATCTTTTGATTTAACCTGTAAAGTTGGAAAACTTATAATTTTTGCTGTAGCAAGGGTTCCTCTAGGTAAATCTAATAAATACTCAACTTCAGACGCATTTATGCTTAATCCATACTCATTTGAAAGTTCATTCATGAATTCATCAGGTGTAAATACCTTCTCTTGCAACAACATCATAACAGACATCTTTAATAATGCCGGTTCTGCGGTAAGCAAAATATCATCCAAAGGTTCTTCTTTTCTTTGACCTCTTCTTTGCATTGTTCTTATAAGATTTTGATACTCCTCTGTCGTCATAACGCCTAACTTTTCCGCCCGTCTAATCATTGCCGCGATTGAAACCTTCCACTTCTTTTTTAAAAGCTTGTAGTATGGTATCGTTTGAGGTCCGTTTTGGGCATCTCTTTTAAACGTTTCTTCTGGCAACAAAAATTCAGCGGCAAAGTCATTGGCCTCTCTTTCTATAGCTTTAAATTCATCTTTGGGGAGGCTTTCAATATCTTCGCTCCAATCATGTAAGAGAATATGACCTAATTCATGAGCTATATCAAAGTGAATTCGAGCTGCAGATGTTTTATTATTTGAATATGCAATAAGAAATGTGGGGGCATCTGAAAGAGTTACTAATTGACTAAAAGCATCAACATCATCAGTAGTTGTTGCAAAAGATGTTACTAATATTCCATGCTGTTCAACAATTGAGATTAAATTATCAATAGGTTCATTTCCCAACCCCCATAATTCTCTTAATGCCTTAGCAGCTTCTTTCGGAGATAATTCACTTGAAATATTATTTGTTTCAAACTGTGGAAATTCGATGTAATCTTGCAACAACATATAGACCTGAGATAAAAATTCCATTTTTACAATTTGCTCATTGCGATACTTTTTATTTGTAGTCAGCAAAGAACGGAAGTATACTGTTTCTGATATGTTTGAAACAGTTTTTTCGTAAAAATAATTGATTGGAAAATCAAGTTCGTGGGAGATGCGTTTGATTATATTGTTATCCGAAGGAGAACTTTTAGATATTTCATACATAGAAAGTGTTTGACGTTGACAGCCAACTTTTTCAGCTAATTCTGCAACTGTCAAACCTCTATAAATTCTTGCTTTCTTTAATCGTTCTCCGTTAAAAACTCTGTTCATTGTAGTACTCCTCTTATAAAACAATAAATAATATTTGATAACATACAGATATAACAACAAAAATATGTGAGGGGTATTTAGCAATACAAATTAGTTTTATTCTATTGTTATGCTTTTTCGATATTTTCCTTATCTGATTCTTTGATTCTTGAACTGCTCTTTTGACGATTAAGAGCTTTAGGTTTCAATGACAAACCACGTGAAGGCTGATTTGACGGAGATTCAGGTGTTTCGATTTTTTCAACAACAGCACTTTCATTGCCTGAAATATATTGTGACCAATTTTCATTACAATCCTTGGCTATATCAAGCGAAGGAGTAACCATCACCGCTCTGATATGTGTTAGTTGAAAACCTACTGTTTCAAAAAGAACTAAAACATGATTCTTTACAATATCAGCTTCACCATGTAATTCGGAAAGGAGGTTTTGAACTAATTCTGTTAGTCTATCTTCATCGGAAAAAGACTTTTCATCAAACCAAGACATCTGCCTACCTTCTGATAACAAATCACTGTTGAATTGTTTTGATAACATATCAACATAGTGCATATTTTTTCGCTTAGCCTGTTGTTTTTTAAGTTCCTCAAATCTCTTTTCTCTCATGAAAGTGAAGATACATTGTGTCGTTTTCTCGAAAATAACAAGCATTTCCCAAGGACCGCGTTTTGTCTTTGCAATTGTGCATTCATCTATATCAAGTTCGTTGATTAAATTAGTGTTAAGTAAATCCCATACCCTAGAAGGAACACTATTTCGTGTTTGCAGATTGTTTTTTTGAATATCAATACGAATATCATCGCCAGTGGCTTCCTCAACACAACGAACAATTTTTGAAATAAGTTCAGGGGGAAAGTTAATTTTGTTTATGTTCATGCAGAACCTCCTAAATATTGTTTGACATTATTATAGGCGTTTTAATCTAAAATGTCAAGAGGTTGTGCAAAAATATTTTTCCATAAACCCGTGGCACAGATAAGGAGTTTTGTCTGTGTCAAACTGATGTGTATATAAATCATTAGCGGTAAGGAATTAAGTCCTTATCGCTATTTTTCCAAAACATATTGACATTTTAGCTCTAATATGTTAGAGTATATATGAACTCTAATAGATTAGAGAAAGGAGAAATCAACATGGAAACACCAAAAGTTTTTGAAAGTGAATATCGTTTTTGTTTGATTTTGTGGGAGCACGAGCCTATTAAAAGCAGTGAGCTCGTTAATCTTTGCAAAGAACAGTTAGGTTGGAAGCCTACCACTACATACACCGTTATCAAACGTTTGTCTGAAAGAGGTGTGCTTAAGAATGAAAACACCATTGTTTCTTCTTTAGTTTCAAAGGATGAGGTTCAGGCTTCGGAAATAAATGAAATGGTTGAAAAAACCTTTGAAGGCTCTCTGCCTGCATTCATTGCAGCGTTTACAAAGCATCAGAAAATCTCAGAAAAGGAAATTGATGAAGTTCAGAAAATGATTGACCGTTTCAGGAAAGGAGAATTATAATGGCAGATATATTCTTGAAAATAGTCAATATGAGCATTTCTGCTTGTTGGATTGTTTTAGCTATTCTTCTTTTTAGACTTGTATTAATAAAGGCACCAAAATGGATTAACTGTGTGCTTTGGGGTATTGCAGGACTGCGCCTTGTTATGCCGTTCTCTTTTGAGAGTGTTTTCAGCCTTGTTCCAAGTGCCGAAACAATCACTAAAGTACCTGACTCTCCAAGACCGCAGATTGATTCTGGTGTTACGATTATAGACAATCAGATTAACGATTATCTTCAAGGCAACTATTTTGAAGGTGTAACAAGACCTGTGGGCAATTTTGTAGATATCAGCACCATATTTGCAATTATATGGATTATCGGTATTGCAGCCCTGTTAATTTATACTATTATCAGTTGTTTAAGATTAAAGGGTAAAATTGGAACAGCAGTTTTGCTTCGTGATAACATTTATCAGAGTGAAGCTGTAGTATCACCTTTCGTTCTCGGTATAATTAAGCCGAAAATCTATTTACCTTTTAATATGAACGGTCAGGATATGGACCACGTTATTGCGCATGAGCAGGCACATATCCGCAGAAAAGACTATCTTTGGAAACCTCTTGGTTTTCTGATTCTTACGCTCCATTGGTTCAATCCTATGGTTTGGCTCGGTTATATTCTTCTTTGCCGTGATATTGAGCTTGCCTGTGATGAAAAGGTGGTAAAAGAGCTTGACAATGAACAACGTGCAGACTATTCTGAGGCTCTTCTTGCTTGTAGTGTAAACAGACGAATGATTGCAGCTTGTCCCCTTGCTTTTGGTGAGGTAGGTGTCAAGGACAGAATAAAATCCGTACTCAATTATAAAAAGCCTGCATTTTGGATTATTGTTGTTGCTATTATTGTAAGCATTATCGTAGCAGTCTGCTTTCTTACAAATCCCATTTCAGACAGATTGGCGAATATTGAGGGCGGTAAATTAGATGCATACATTACTGAACAAACCGCTGTTATGATTTCCGACGGGGAAACACACAAGTATGTTGGAGCAGTCAAAGATGATATGTTGAAAAAACTCTTTGATATAAAAATTTCAAGAAACGAAGTATCTTTAAGTAGGGATGAAGGACGAGACAAAAACAACACTCTGATACTTAATATTCTTACCGAAGAATCTGATATTCTCACATCATTTGTTGGCGGAATATATGTTCATTTTAATGCTGACTTTTCTCAGGTTTGGGTAAACGACGGTGTTAAACCCACATATTCTTACAAAGTAAAAAATCCTGAATCAGCTAAAGAAATTTATAATAGCATTATAAATCTGTATCTGTCTGATGTAGGAGGTGCTGATGGTTCCTCGAATGTCATTAGCAGCACAACAATAGATGGGCTAAAAGTCAAATATCCGCAATTCTTTAATATATCAACTGATGGTGGTCTAACTGTTTATATTTGGCAGATGTCAGCAAACAATTATAGTTGTTATCTGGCAAACACCTCTATGGAAGCAATATCCGATAACAGCTTTGCATATGATGTTGGTGCATCTATTGCAGAAATGCGAGCAATTTTAACCACATATGATACAGAACAGAAAGATATTACTGTTCAGCCGGTTATCAATCCATTATCTAGCTATGTTTATAGGATAGATGCCGCCTATCGTGCAAAAATTAAAGAAATGTTCTGGGCAACCATGCCTTATGCAGATTCTTCACAATATAGTCCTATCATAGATACAGCAAATTTTGATATTGACGGTGATGGGAAGGAAGAACAATGTGCATTAAGTGCAGGTCCTACATCGGGCTTGTTCACATTTATTTTTTCGGTTTCCGAAAACGGTAATCTTGAGTATTTTAATATTTTCAATTCCCCCTATACAGAACTGAAGTTTAAAAAGAACGCCGAAGGAATAATGATGCTCGTTGGAAAAAGTGGTGAGAAAGTTTGTTATATGGGAATGGATATTAGCGACGGAAACATTGTTATTTCAAGCGATGAGCAAGAAATCTCCTATTGGGGCGAGCAAGGTTTGAACTCTCCTTATGCGCCGAAAACGTCGAGTGATTTGAACAACGCCATAGCAAAGGTTCTTAACGAAAAATATCAAGCCGCAAAACCCGATGGTTTGATTCACATTGAAAATTATTATTTACTTGCCCATGAAACAGCAAGTGGAACCCCGCTCAATGGCAACTCCGGACATATGACGAACACTATTGTTTATCTACTTGTGTATCATATGAAATATTCGGTTTACGGAGAACATCTCGAAGAGTATGAAGGTGACTTCGTACCAACAGCCATCACATTTGATGTTAGTGAATTTGGTGAATACACGCTGAAAGATTATTGGACTCCGCAAACCGGTTCCAATTATGAGAAGGATGTTCGTAGCAAATTCCCTGGTGAAGCGGCAGACAATGCACTGAATACGGAAAAGTATGCCGAGGATCTTATTAAAGAGAGTTGGCGTATGGCAAATCAGGCATTAAACAGAATCAAAGGTTAATTAAAATATCGTTTCTTAAGATAAAAAAACAAGAAAAACATCTAGGAGGTTTCCCTTATGAGAAAATGTTTGAGATGTGAAACGGCTATGGTTGAAGATCTATCTGTTATGGTTACCAATGGTGGTTATGGTGTGGATGTTCGTGAAAAAGGAGTGTTTAAAGGTTCATTAGGTAAAATCAAATGTGCCGTATGCCCTGAGTGCGGTTATACTGAAACATACATCGAAAATCCCGAGAGCATTAAAAAGTTAGTTCAAAAAGAATAATACCTTTTTTGATAGGAGGGCTATTCTTTGCAAAAAGAAAACTGTTAAACAAAAAAGATAAATAAATTTGTGTTTGATAAAAGTGTTATTTTTTGTTTCACAGTTATAAAAATTTGGTCAACACGAACTTTTATTTGCAAAAACCTATTGACAAGTATGTATCAGTTCTGTATACTTAAGGCACAATTTGATATTTAATAACTTTGTAGCGCGTAAGCGGAGCAATTTATATTGACTACCCAAGCACCGTATGAAGATAAGAACAGAGGCAATCTGTACTTATTTCTGCGGTGTTTTTTTGTTTGTCTTGCGTGATACCGACGATAAAAGTCCTTTCCTCTGTTCATCGGAGGTGAGGACTTTTTTTATTGTGCAATTTTAACGAAAATAAAAAAGTTTTCAAAACAACTGAATTTTTGACTCTCTGAAACCCTTACATAGGTGAGGGGTAAAAACTTTGAAAACCGAACAAGTAAAAGTTCAAGTGTTTGTGCAAACCTACAAAGTTGGTGAAATCAGAAAAAAGTTTCAGAAAAATTCGTTTTTTCAGGCTTGCTAAATGCCTACCAAGTGAAGGGTGTTTTTGTGCAACGCTACAAACTTTCAACTTTTTGAAAAAAGTTTTGAAAAAACGTACAAAAATCGGAGTTTTAAAAGTCACCCCTTGAGGGATGTTTTCTCTCGTGCACCTTGACAACTGAATGACCGTCCGAAAGTGATACGACTTTGCGATGATATGAGCAAGGCAACGCTGCGGTGAGATTCCGGGGCAGGAACTATTTCGGGTGAAACGGCCAAAAGAGGCTTTTGATATGTAGTTAATGAAATTATCCTACCAACAAAATAAAACTCATTACAGACGAAAAAAACATCAAAAATCAACCCGAAAGGCTACAGTAAAAAGGAGTGTGATAGTTATTCCGAGAATGACAAAAAGTAAAAAAACAGAATGGAGCCTTTTTTTGAACGAACGAAACAGAATCTGTTACAACGAACTTTGCAGAAGATGTATTAACAGCTGCAAGCAGAGCTTCAGGACTGTGGTTATATCCTGCAATTATGTATCAAAAAGGAGCGTGAAAGATAGTGGATAATGAAACTTTCTTCAAAATGCCGAAGGTATTATTTACGGATAAATACAAAGGCTTATCTGCTGAAGCAAAGCTGCTTTACGGCTTAATGCTCGACAGAATGCAGTTATCTGCAATAAACGGTTGGTGTGATAAAAACGGAGAGGTATTTATCTTTTACACCATTGCCGAAACAAGTGAAGTGCTTAGTTGTGGTCATGACAAAGCAACAAGGCTACAGCGTGAGCTTGTGAAACATAATCTGCTATGCCGCAAATATCAGGGTAAAGGTAAGCCTGCAAAGCTGTATGTTTTAAGTGTGCCTAAAATAAGCACTGAGCCTCCGTAAAACTCGCAAGTAATAAGACTGAGCAGAATAAGACTGAAAGTTATATACCAGCCGAGAAGAGAAAATATATCTTTAATTAAGTTTGTAGTAACTTTAAGTATATAGGGCGGGTTGGTTGAACGCAAAAGGCTGATAAAACATCGCATTTCTTCTTCGGCTCGTAAAATATTTATAAAATCAGGAACATTTTTGCAGTGCTAATTCCCATTACTATTAGGGGCGGTTTTGATATATAAAACTGCCCCCACAAATGTGAGAGCAGCAAACATCATTGAATTGTTATATTATAAGAGTTTTTCAATTTCGGCAAGTAGTTTTGCTTTCATATCTTCTAACTCATCCGGCGCAGGCTTATTATCTTCTGCCCACATAATTTCCTTGGGCAACCACCAAACGGGACCTTTGCCGTTGTTACCGTAATCCAACAAATCCCCGGCTTTTCTTGGGAATATATGCCAATGCAAATGAATATCTCCATTGCCAAGGCATTCATAGTTTATCTTTTCGGCACCGAAAGCATTTTTAACAGCTTCAGCAACTATAGTCATTTCAAGCAAATATTTTGTTCTGAAATCAATATCTAAATCAAACAACTCAACGACGTGCTGTTTGCAAATGAATAATGAGTATCCGTAAAAATGATAATTCCAACCTAAGATAACATATCCGGTTTCAAGTTCTTTTACAAACCACGGATTTTTACCTTTTTTTATTTGCTCGATAACATTACACATATCACATTTTTCTTTATGAAAAATGTTTAATTTTAAATTCATTTTATTTCCCCCATAACTTTAAATGAAATTTTTTGTAAACATTTGACCTTTATCAAAAAGATAGAAATGCTTGTCTCCAATGATTTCAATATCATTATTGCTTACAAAAAGTGTTACTTCTTCTGGTAAAGCAACTATTGTTTTGCGTTGTGATAATTCTAATAAGTATTGTTTGTTTTGTTCATGCTTTTCAGGTGTTTCATTTGTATAGTGACAAAGAATTGACATACCGTTTAAAATATTAAATCCGTTTATATCTTGTAGATTAACATCATTACTATCAGCGAGCATACAAGATTCTAAATCTTTACCAAAAATAATAGCTCCTGCGCTACCACCAAAAACAATACCATTGTTATGTATGTATTGTGATATTTTTTCATATGCTCCACTCTTTTTTAAGTCGTGCAACAATTTAAATGTATTACCACCACCAATAAATACGAAGCTATAATCGTTTAAATTTTTAGCTAATATTTCTTCTGCACTTCTTACAATATCAATATGAGAAACTTTGATATCATTCAGTTCAGTAGTTATCCATTCATAACAACTATCATATTTCTCTTGTGTCATTGCCAAAGGAATGTATAGGCAAGGTTTTGATTTATCAATGATTTGATTCAATCTTTTATAAGCGTCTGATGTTTGAGCACCTGCACCGCCACCATTAAGAAATACGTTCATAATGCCATCTCCAATATATGTGGTAATCGTTTGGGTAATTATACCACACTCCCACCAAACAAATCAACCTGAATACATATCCTCGTACTTTAAGTTTCAGTACGGGGATTTTTTTATGCAAAATTTTTAAACAAAGGAAGTGAAATAATGCTTTAGCAACTTTTAAAAGACAAAAACTCAAAAATTAAATCTAAAGAAAGGAAAATTAAAACTATGTCAAACGAAAAAATTGAATATCTTAATCTTGATTTGCTTCATCCGTTTGAAAACAATCCGTTTCAGAGTGTTGATGAAAGTGAATACGATGAGCTTCGTGACAGCGTTAAAGAGTTCGGAATCATCACTCCGCTGATTGTTAATGAGTCGGATAACGGTTACGAAATCATCTCAGGTCACAGACGATGGCAGATTGCAAAGGAATTGAATCTTGAAAGTGTTCCCGTTTATGTAAGAGAGTTTTCAAAAGAAGAAGCGGTAATAAATTTTGTTGATTGTAATTTATCACGAGAAAAAATCTTACCGAGTGAAAAAGCCCGTGCTTACAAAATGAAACACGACGCAATGAAAAAGCAAGGAGCAAGAACTGATTTAACTTCGTCACAAGTTGGGACGAAGTTCCGCAGTGATGAAAAGCTTGCAGAAACAATGCCCGACTCACGAATGCAGATTCAAAGATATATCCGATTGAATAATTTAGAACCGGCTCTTCTTGATATGGTGGATGAAAAAAGAATTTCTTTTATACCTGCAGTTGAACTTTCATATTTAACAGAAGAGGAACAACGCAACTTAATTGAAACTATTGAAAGTGAAGATTGCACTCCGTCACTCTCACAGGCACAGCGTATGCATAAGTTAAGTGAAGAAAAGAAGCTCACTATGGATGTTATCTTTGAAATTATGCAGGAGCAAAAAGCTAACCAAAAGGAGTATGTAAAAATCCCTGTTGAAACTTTTAAGAAGTATTTCAAGAAAGATATGCCGCCTAAAAAGATGGAAGAGATAACCGAAAAAGCTCTCGCACGTTACGCAATGGTGCTTCAAAAGCAACGTCAATGGGAGCGATAAAAAGTGTGGTATAAGTCTTAACAAGCACTGAATTTGTGTCCACACATTTGCTTGCTATGACTTTTTTTGCCGCGGCAAAGTCTTAGCAAGCATTGAATTCGTACGGACACAAATTCCGCTTGTTAAGGGTTTAACCCCTAACACCCCGACAGAAATAAAAAATAAGGAGATGTATATTATTAGAATCACAGAAGTTATAAAAAAAATAAAAGAGTACTATGAAATTATAAAAGCAAATGTTATAAGAACATTAAGCGGTACAAAAGCAGAATGCACACTGCCTATAGATACCTATGCCCTTGAAAATTTCGTGCGTTGTGTCTGGTATGATATTACAGAGTTTTTCTCTAAAGAGGAAAATGTAATTAACTGCAGACAGCAAAAGCCTGAAAGTGCAGATACTGCACCTTTGACAGAAGAAGATGTTTAATCAGATAATAGGGGTGTAAAAAATTGCACCCCTAAAAATTAAGGAGGAATAAAATTATGACAGCAGTAATTTATGCACGATATTCAAGTGATAATCAAAAGGAAGAATCTATTGATGGTCAGCTCAGAGAGTGTAAATCTTATGCCGAAAGAAACGGTATTAAGATTATAAATTCGTATATTGACAGAGCACTATCCGCAAAAACAGATAACAGACCTCAATTTCAAAAAATGATTCATGAC
>JAZQLC010000051.1:0-134755 GCA_045542485.1 Acutalibacteraceae bacterium | reverse complement strand
GGCAGAAAAGAAAACAATTGAAAACAATGGCACATACCTTCAAATTTGTAAAGCTCAACATCAATATTTGTATTTTTCATTTTATCATATACTCTGTCGCTATCGCTCTCATCCAACTCCGCAGTTCCGCATATCAATGTTACCTTAGGGAATTTTTCAAAACTACCGAACAAAGGTGAAATATATGGATCCGTCCTATCAACGTTCAGAACATATTTTGATATTCTTCTTAACAAATGAAGATTATCTTCTATTTTCTTATGCTTCGCAATCCCATAAAACGGGTCAGTGTATGCATTTGTAATTTTAGAATCTCCGCTTGAAGTTGCGTCTGCCCATAAAGAAAAGCAAACGATGTGTCCGGGCAAAGAATAATTATTATCTCTAAGCCATAAGGAAGATGTCATAGCCAATGTGGCACCTGCACTGTCACCAATAACTATAATATCTGAATTGTCAATTCCCTCATCTAATAAATGCAAATATATTTTCACAACATCGTGCATCTGTGACGGGAGCTGATGCTCAGGGAATCTTCCGTAGTCTGCATTTATTACAGTTGCACCGCAGAACATATTGCTGTATTTTTCGGCAAGCTTGCGGTAAAAATCATTCAGCTCAATTTTAAATCCGCCTCCGTGAATCATCAATATAACTTTTTCTGTATTGCAATTCTTATTAATAATCTTTTCGTATTTAACATCTTCAACAGAATACTTTGTATATGTAAAGTTCTTTGATGGCTTATATCTTGACTTTTTATCCTTTGTCAGCTTTGCAGCATTGTCAGACAATTTTGAACTGTCAGATAATGGCGAATGAAAAATCATTCGCAAAGTTGCCATAAAGATTTTTGAAGTTACAGATTGCATATCATCACCCTTCTTTCTATTTTAAATCTTATCATAACATTTTCGGGAATTCAATAATTCCGAATTTTTCATATCTGCAAATCAAAATAATCAAGGAAATACAAAACAATTTAGAATTTATTTGCACAATATTATAAATTTTTTTAGAGCTATGAAACTTTTATTTTTATCGGAGAGATTTAGGTAATAAAAAAGACCTGTTTTTTTCAGAAGATTAACTTCCTTAAAAAATAGGTCTTATGTAAGAAAATATTAAACTTTAGTGATTTCATCAGTTCAAATCCGAGTTGTTGAGAAAAATGGTAATTTTTAGACTTTGGGTTTTTACACATAAATGTAGCCATAAAAAAGCTGAAACCCCTTGATATTCAAGGGGTTTCGGGCTTTTGGTCTAAATTAAGACCTCATCCTGGAGGCGCCACCCAGATTTGAACTGGGGAATAAAGGTTTTGCAGACCTCTGCCTTACCACTTGGCTATGGCGCCACATATTCTATTCTATTTTAAAAGTCGCTAAAATATGAATTACTTTAGCGACTTTCTAATGGAGCGGATGACGGGGCTCGAACCCGCTACCTCCACCTTGGCAAGGTGGCGCTCTACCAGATGAGCTACATCCGCAACTTTTAATGGTGCCTCCGGTCGGAATCGAACCAACGACACGAGGATTTTCAGTCCTCTGCTCTACCAACTGAGCTACAGAGGCAATTATTTGGCGACCCGGAACGGGCTCGAACCGTCGACCTCTAGCGTGACAGGCTAGCGTTCTAACCAACTGAACTACCGGGCCAAATAATGGTGGGAACAATAGGGCTCGAACCTATGACCCTCTGCTTGTAAGGCAGATGCTCTCCCAGCTGAGCTATGCTCCCACATTTATTGCACTCTGCTGTGCTCTGTTTTTTAAGAGCGTTTGCATTTGCAACATTGAAGAGTATACACTATATTGATCCATTTGTCAACACTTTTTTGAAAAAAATTTCAAAAATTTTTCGTTTTTTTCGAAAACCCTTGATTCTACTGGGTTTTTGGGCTAAAAAATTTTTAAAATTATCTTGATTTTCTCAGAATTTTCTTGATTTCGTCAGAAGCAAACACATATTTTTTGTCACAGAAGTTACAAGCGAGTTCTGTTTTTTCATCCTCTGCCATTTCAAGAAGAGCTTCCTCACCTGTTGAGATAAGAGCCTTTTCAACACGCTCTTTTGTACAAGTGCATCTGTAAGCCACTTCTGACTCATCGAGAATATCAAGCGTAAATTCAGGAAGAACTTTTCTGCAGATTTCTTCGGGAGTCAGACCATTGGTAAGCATTGTTGTCACAGGCTCAATATTACTGATGCATCTTTCCACCTTTTCGATTGTATCTTCCATAGCTGTGGGAAGAAGCTGAATAATAAATCCGCCTGCCGTAATAATTTCCTTTGTTTCGCTGCTGACAAGAACACCCAGTGCACAGACAGTGGGAGTCTGTTCACTCGATGCAAAATAACTTGTGATATCCTCTGCAACCTCACCGGTAATAATGGGAGTCTGACCGATATAAGGCTCTTTCATGCCCAGGTCCTTGATAACTGTGACAAAGCCGTCTGTGCCGATTGCGCCCGAAACATCCAGCTTACCCTTTGCATTAAGAGGAAGCTCAACCGACGCGTCACCGATATAGCCCCTTACATTACCCTCACTGTCTGAAACGGCAATAACACTGCCTACGGGACCGCCGCCGTTCATTCTGAGAGTAACGCTTGAATCCTTGCCCTTGAGGACCGCACCCATCATTGATGCTGCCGTCAGGAGTCTGCCGAGAGCTGCCGACGCCACCTTTGATGTGCCGTGGATTTCGTGAGCTCTCGCCACCATATCTGTTGAATTGACAGCCATTACTGTCAAATCGCCTTCTTGTGAAATACATCTTACTATCTTACCCATTATTTTTTCCTCGCAATATAAACTGTTCTTTCTGTATCTTCTTCAGGTTTTTCTTCCGTAAATTCTTCAAAATAGTCCACAAGCTCAAATCCGCTCATATCGAGCCACCTGAGAACATTTTTGTGTGAATAGGCTCTCTCGTCAAATTCTTCCGAAAATCGCTCATACAGCCCGTTTTTCTCACTGAAAATATCAAGATATACGTGAGTGAGCATATCCTCCGCATCAAACTCATTCTGCCATACGCAATAAATATCGTCAAGGTCATACACAAATGTGTTGTCACCGAGAACATATTGATGCTTATATTCCGTATTCAGGTCAAAAACAAATATGCCGTCCTTCTCCATAAAAAGAGAAATCTTTTCAAACGCCTTTATAACATCCTCTTCGTCAGTTATGTGGTTGATGCTGTCAAGAGTACACACTGCCCCCTGCACCGTACCGTAAAGGTCAAGCTCCTCTGCCCTCTGACAGAGATAGAGAATATCAAGACCCTTTTCGCGTTTCTTCTCCTCTGCCTGAGAAAGCATATCGTAAGATGCGTCTGTGCCTATCATCTCATAGCCGAGAGACGCCAACTCCTCCGTAAGTGAACCTGTACCACAAGCCACATCAAGGACGGAATAAATATCTTTTCCGTAACGGTCAAAAAGCCGCTTAATATAAGCGGCATAAGTTTTGTAATCAACATTTTCAGTTAAGGCATCATAAAAAGCAGCGAAAACATCGTAACTCATTATATTATTCTTTCTCCCTGAGTCTGTCGAAAATTATTTCGTAACCGTCGTTTCCATACTTGAGAGAACGGTTGACACGGCTGATTGTAGCCGTACTTGCCTTTGTCTTTTTCACAATTTCACTGTAAACTTCTTTATCGCTGAGCATTTTTGCAACAACAAGACGCTGTGAAATAGACTGAAGCTCCGTAACCGTGCAAAGGTCACAGAAGAAATTGAAACATTCCTCTTCAGTTTCCAGCGCAAGAATTGCGTCAATGAGAAAATCAACATTTTCATCTCTGAAATTTTCCTTCAAAAGAATCTCCTCCTCAGTTGAAGCGAATTTACATATCTTTGTTATTTTAACATATTAAACTGCAAAAGTAAACAGTTTTCCGGAAGATTTATTTTCCTCTTCCCATTCCGAATGGATTTTATCAAAATCAACATTTTGGGGGAACCAGAAATCAAGTGCCTTAGGAACAATCTCAAAGGTCCTCTGTTTGACAAATTCGCATTCACCGTCAACATTGACCGCAGAATACTTTTTGCTTCTGACAGTCATCTTTTTACCTCTTCTGTAAACAACTCTGTCCCATCCGAGATGCTTACCTGCCTTGTAATCACCCATAAGCTTAAGGAATTTGATAACGGGCATATCCTTCTTTATAACCACGAAATCAAGAAGTCCGTCATCGCAGATTGCAAGAGGTGTACCTTTGTAGCCGCCTCCGTAATAACGGGCATTTCCGCAAAGTGAAAAGAGAAGGTCGTAGGTTTCAAATTCTCCGTCGTCAATTGAAATTTCGAAAACATTACTTGACTTTGTAAGGAAACAGAAAACAAGCGATGCCGTGTAAGCCATTTCACCCGATACGAGAGGAATTTTCTTGAAAGATGCCTGTTTTGCGCAGACCTCTGCATCAAGACCCATTGAACACTGACTGACAGCATATTTGTCTCCGCATCTGATAAGGTCAACTTTTTTTGAATAGCCGTTAAGCTGATCAAGAACATCAAGGAAATCCTTTTTCTTGCCGAAATTTCTCACAAAATCGTTACCTGAGCCCAAAGGAAGAGTTCCGACCTTGATATTACCGTAACCTACTGCGCCGTTGATAACCTCAAAGAGAGTACCGTCTCCGCCGCAACCGAAAACAACCGCCTCTTCACCGGAACGGCCTAAGTTTTCTGTGTACTTTTTCGCATCCCCTACGCTACGGGTCTGATAGATTTCATAATCCACGCCCTTGGCTTTACAGATTTTTTCAATTTCAGGGATAAAGTCTCCTGCTTTCTTTTTACCCGCAACAGGATTGACAATAAAAACGTATTTCACCTTTTCCACACCTCGGAACTTATTTGAAGTACATATAAAGATTACATTTTATCATACCGTTATAAAGCTTTCTGCGTTTGTCGGCTTTTCTGCCGAATTCATATTCAAAATCCTCTGACGGACTGATAACATAATACGCCCAGCCACGCTGAGGAATAAACTTTTCGCCCATAATTCTGTATATTCTGTTTGCTTCCTCTGTGTCAAGAAGTCTTTCACCATAGGGCGGATTGACAATCACCGTACCCCTTTCGGATTTGGGAGAAAAGTCCCTGATATCCTTTTTCTCAAAGAAAATCTTATCCTTTACCCCTGCTCTTTCGGCATTGACTTTTGCTATCTCAAGAGTTTTCTCGTCAATATCAGAGCCGTATGCCACAAAAGTTGAATCCATATTCACAAGACTTCTTGCTCTTTCCCTCTCCTCAGCCCAGACAGAAGAATTAATCTGCTCCCATCTCTCGGCAGAGAAGTTTCTGTTTACACCGGGAGCGATGTTGTGCGCCATCATAGCTCCCTCAATGAGGATTGTGCCTGAGCCGCACATAGGGTCATAGAGAGTGTGGAAATTCCTCACCCTGGCAAGATAATTGAATGATGCCGCAAGTGTCTCCTTGATAGGTGCACCGTTTGCTTCAAGACGATATCCTCTTTTGTGAAGTCCTGCACCTGAAGTATCAAAAAGAAGACTGACTGTGTCCTTCATAATTGAAAACTGAATCTGATGGACAGGTCCCGTTTCTTCAAACCATTCAATTCTGTATTTTGATTTAAGCCTTTCAACAACTGCCTTTTTGATGATTGACTGACAGTCGCTGACAGAGAAAAGTGCCGAATTGATTGAATAACCCTTTACGGGGAAAGCATCTGTCTCGGAAATCCAGTTTTCCCAGGGAAGTGCTTTTGTTCCCTGAAAAAGCTCTTCAAAGCTTTTCGCCTCAAAGGAGCCCACAAGAATCTGGATTCTCTCTGCAAATCTCAGACAGATGTTGGCACGTGCAAGAATATTTTCATCGCCCGAAAACAGAACTCTTCCGTTTTCGCAGACCACATTTTCTGCCTCTATCATTTTAAGCTCGTCTGCAATAGGTTTTTCAAGACCTAAAAGACAAGGTACAACAAAATTAATTTTCATTATATAATCTCCGTTATATGTCGTGTAACATGGCAACCCACATTTACTGCCACGGGAAGTCCCGCAATATGGGTTGGAAGAACTTCAATGTTTACTGCCAGTGCCGTAGTTTTTCCTCCGAAGCCCTGAGGGCCGATATTTGTTCCGTTGACTCTTCCGAGAATTTCTCTTTCCATTTCCGCATAGAACGAATCCTCGTTTCTCACTGAAACATCACGGCACAGTGCTCTCTTCGCAGAAAGGGCAACCGTTTCAAAATCACCGCCGATGCCTATTCCGAGAACAATCGGCGGACAAGGGTTACCACCTGCACGAAGGACAGAATCAAGAACAAAATTTATAATATCCTCACGAGTTGCGGAAGGTGTCATCATTTTAAGATTACTCATATTTTCACTGCCGAAGCCTTTGGGTGCTACTGTGATTTTCACCTTGTCGCCGTCTACAATTTTCGTGTGGATAACAGCAGGAGTGTTGTCGCCCGTATTCAATCTTTCCTTAAGCGGGTCACGGACAATGCTTTTGCGAAGAAGTCCATCAGTGTAGCCTTTTGCCACGCCCTCATTTACTGCTTTTTCAAAACTGCCTCCCGTAAAATGAACATCCTGACCTATTTCAAGAAAGATAACTGCCATCCCCGTATCCTGACAGATGGGAATATCAAGCTCCTTCGCCGCGTCAAGATTTTCACTGATGTCTCTCATTACGGATTGCGGCAAGTCTTCCGTCTCCGTAAGTGCAGAAGACCTGATTTTTTCCTCAAGAGAGCAAGGCAGAATCTTATTGGCTTTTATGCACATTTCTGCAATTTTTTCCGAAAGTCGGGACAAATGAATTTCTCGCAAGATTTTCACTCCATTTATTAAAACTAAAAATTAACACCTGATGCTTTGCATCATAGCTTCAGTGCCACATCTTCGCCCATAATTCTTCTTGCGATTCTGCCGAAGGATTTCTGAGAAGATGATTTGAAATTAAAGGTTGATTTTTCCATTGATGAAAAGCCGATTTTTTCATCGTAGGGAATCACGCCGATAAGCTGTACTGTTGTAAGGTCGATAACCTCATCGACTCTGAGAAACTTTCTTTTTGCAGAAAGCTTTTTAATGAATCTGTTGATGACAAGGCGTATTTCTTTAACACCGTAGGATGCAATTTTATTCGCCGTTATTTCAACGCTTCTGACACACACATCATCAGGTGTTGACACAACAAGAGCGCTGTCTGCCCCTGCACAGGCAAGAACAAAGCCCTGAGCAATACCTGCAGGTGAATCAATGAAAATCACATCGTAGTCGTAATCAAAGCTTTTCACTAAATCCCTGACCTTTTCAGGTGTGAACGCCTCGTTGAAATAAAGGGGTGCCGAAATAAAGTCAATGCCGCCAACGTGAATAATTGCGTCTTCCTTTTCGCAGTCGCCCACAAGCACATCGCCCCAGTTTCTGACAACCTGATCTCTCACATCAAAAAGAAGGTCAAGGGAGCGAAGACCTATGTCAAAATCTATTGCAAGGACCTTTTTACCCATACTTTCAAGAGCTCTTGAAAGACCTGCTGTGACGGTGGATTTGCCTACACCGCCTTTGCCTGATGCAATTACAATTCTCTTAGCCATAACTTCTTCACCTCATTATGCCAATCCCAGCTTTTTAGCCATTTCTGCAGTCTTCAGCTCAAGCATTTTACTTACGCCTTCCTCCTGCATTGTAACGCCGTAAAGAACATCAGCCTCTTCCATAGTGCCTCGTCTGTGAGTGATGAGAATAAACTGTGTATTCTTCGTCATTCTTCTCACATATTCTGCGTATCTCGTAACATTAACATCATCGAGAGCTGCTTCAACCTCGTCAAAGATACAGAAAGGAGCAGGAGTAACCTTAAGAATTGCAAAGAGAAGCGCAATCGCACTCAGACCCTTTTCACCGCCTGAAAGAAGGTCGATGTTACGGACATTCTTACCGGGAGGCTGTACCTTGATTTCAATGGCACATTCAAGAACATTCAGGGGGTCTTCCAGAATCAGTTCTGCCTTACCGCCACCGAAAAGCTCGGCAAAGGTTTCGCCGAAATATGAATTGATTCTTGCAAACTGTGCTCTGAACTGTTCGCTCATTTTACCTGTCAGTTCCGAAATAAGCTTGATAAGTTCATTACGGGATTTTTCGATATCCTCAATCTGACCCTTCATAAACTCATATCTTTCGCTGACTTCCTTATATTCTTCAATCGCCGCAGTATTTACGCTGCCGAGGGCTCTGATTTTACCTTTGATTTCAGAAAGCTTTTTCTGAGCCTCTCCGATATTTTCAATTACGATATCAAGAGCCTTTGCCTCTTCACGGGTAAGCTGATATTCGTCAAAGAGCTTGTTGACAGTATCTTCAAACTCTCTTACCATTGAGGTTTTTCTTTCATCAAGACGGATTAATTCACCGCTGATTTTCTCTCTTTCATCAGTGATATTTCTCTGTTTCACACGAAGATTTGCACTTGTTTCTTCACACTCGTTACGCTGTGCATTGAGGGTCTTGATTTCGTTCTTTGCTTCCTCGTGTTTTGCACGGATTTTTGATGCCTCATCCTTAATGCGGACAATATTTTCCGCAATCGCCTCGTTCTTTGCTCTGATTTCTTCAATCTCTGCCCTGAGAAGCTCAGCCTTGCCCTCGCTGTCGCCTACGCTTGACACGAGCTGTGCAATACTCTGTTTTTTGGCTTCGATATCCTTTTCACCTGCAAGCATCTGCATATTTATTTCATTTTCAAGGCGTGTGATTTCTTCCCTTGATGAAACAAGCTCCTCTCGCTTTGTGTTTCTCGCAAGAACATCCGACTGATATTTTTCAATTTCTGCAGTAAGCAGAGTAATCTTTTCTTCGCTCTCCTTTGATGCGGCAGAGAAGATTGAAATTCTCGTTTCGGAATTTTTCATTTCTGCTTCAAGTTCACCGAGACCTGTTTCCAGTGTTTCAAGCTGACCTGACACAAGCTTCAGTGCACTTTCTGCTCTGATCTGGTCTTCCTGGAATGTAAGCAGGTCTGCCTGTGCAGCTGAAAGAGTTGCCTCACAAAGAACAAGGTCTTCACTGAGAGTTTTATATTTTGCTTTCTTTTCCTCAAGCTCTTTTTCAAGTTTTTTGACTTCTTCATAGAGCTTTTCAATTTCACCTGCACGGCTGAGCATACCTGCATTCTGAGTTCTTGAACCACCTGTCATTGAACCGCCTGCGTTGATAAGCTGACCGTCAAGTGTTACGATTTTGAATTTATAGCCTCTTCTTTTTGCAATCGCAATTGCCGAATCCATATCTTCAACAACTGCAATATGACCAAGCTCATATTTGAAAATTTCAGCATATTTTTCATCATATGACACAAGCTTGTCTGCCATATCGATAAAGCCGAATTCATCTTCAAGGTCTTTTTCCGGGAAAGGCTTTGATTTTATTGCGGCGATAGGAAGGAACG
This sequence comes from Acutalibacteraceae bacterium, assembly GCA_045542485.1. GTDB lineage: Bacteria > Bacillota > Clostridia > Oscillospirales > Acutalibacteraceae > SIG575. Next base: position 125,288 of record JAZQLC010000051.1, on the reverse strand, counting down.
TTGCCCTGCCCTGTCTGTTTTCCTTAAGGAAATTGATAGCCCTTTTCGCGTCGTTTTCAGTATCTGTAACGATGTGCTGAATAGACGCTCCCAGAGCAGTTTCAATCGCTGCTGCGTATTCGTCATCAACTGAAATCAGCTGTGAAAGAGGTGCGTGTATCCCCTTGAGAACACCTCTTCTCATCTCTTTCATAACTGCCTTGACACTGCCTGAGTATCCGTCCATATTCTTCTCAAGGTCATCAAGCATCTTTGCCCTTGAAGATTTCTTATGAAGTTCAATTTCAAGAAGGTCGATTTCCTTTTTCAGTTCATCAGCCTTTTCTTTTCTTGTTTCAGCCTTGAGTGAATATCCCTCAATACTGTTTCTGGATTCTTCAACTTTCTCTCTGATTACGGCAAGTGCCTTTTCTTTCTCTTCTTTTTCTGCAAGGGCTTTTCCCAGAAGCTCTTTTCTGCCCTCTAAAGTTTCAAGAACACTTTCGGTACGGTTTCTGATTTCTTCAATTGATGAATCAGCAGTTGATTTTCTGACTCTTGCATCTGCAAGGTCTTTTGAGAGCTCTTCAATTTTTTCAGTAAGACCTAAAATCTCATCTGCAAAAGATTCGTTTTCACTCTGGATTCTGAAAAGACGTTCTTTTGTTTCCTCAAGCTCTGCCTTTTTCGCTGAAATACTCTCAAGAATTGCCACGATACTTGCCTCTTCTTCAGCAATTCTTTCTTCAACGCTTTCCTTTGAGCTTGTGAGCGCTTCAATATCTCTTGTCAGACGCTCAATTGTTTCCTTGTTGTGTTCGATTGAGTTCTGCTCAACTGCTGCATCGGCATCAAGCTTTGCAACCTGCTCTTCAAGAGCCTCGTTACTTCTGTGAATGAAATCAACAGAAACTGCGATACCCTGACTTTTTGCAGTAAGAGCTTCAAGCTCTGCCTCGATTTTTTCAAGCTCCTTTTCAGCATTTTCATACTGTGCAGTGGCAATAACAAGCTTTTCTTCCTGCTCTCTGAGAAGATTTTTCGAGCGTTCGATTGTATGTAACCACAGACCGATTTCAAGCTCTTTCTTTTCATCGGCAAGAAGAAGGAATTTTTTTGCCTTCTCGCTCTGAGTTTTAAGAGGACCTACACGGCCTTCAAGCTCCGAAAGAATGTCACGGAGTCTTACGAGATTTTCTTCTGCTTGGTCAAGCTTACGGTTTGCGTCTGTTCTTCTGTATCTGTAATGTGAAATACCTGACGCTTCCTCAAGCATTTCACGGCGCTGACCTGATTTGGAAGAAATAAGGTCGGCAATTCTGCCCTGGCTGACCATAGAATAGCCGTCACGACCAAGACCTGTATCCATAAAAAGTTCATTGATGTCACGCAGTCTCACACCTTCCCCGTTAAGAAGGTATTCGCTTTCGCCTGAGCGATAATATCGTCTTGTGACCGCAACTTCATCGCTGTCGCAATCAAGACTTCTGTCAGTGTTATCAAGGCGCAGTGTAACCTCGGCAAAGCCGTGTGCCTTTCTGCCACCTGCGTTACCGCTGAAAACAACATCTTCCATCTTTGAGCCTCGGAGACTTTTTGAAGACTGTTCGCCAAGCACCCATCTTACTGCGTCGGAAATGTTACTCTTACCTGAGCCGTTGGGACCTACAACACCTGTTATTCCTTTTTCGAGTTTTAAAACTGTTTTGTCGGGGAATGATTTGAACCCCTGCATTTCAAGCGATTTCAAAAACATAAATTCACTTCCCTGCACGGCACGAAACCGTGTATTTTTTCAATGTTTTATCTTCTTCAAAGCGCACTGAAAAGCCCATCTCTTCAATACGCTGTCTGTTTGATTTTTTCTGACCGATTGCCTGAGAAAGTGCTCCCTCGGGAACTGAAATTACAATTTCTTTCTCAGACATACCGTCTGTTTTCTCGAGAATTTTTTCAAGGTAAATTCTGCTTTCGCAAAGCTCCTTGAAAGCAGGATGATATGCTCCTGCCACATATCCCTCTTCAACCTTTCCGCCTGAATGAAGTCCCGTTCTTATTACGGCAATACCCTCTTCTTCAAACATAAGAAGAAGTTTTGCAACAAGGTCTGTTGTGTCTTCAAGGCTCATTACCTTGTATTCACCTGACCTGAATTTTTTCTCAAGCAAGGTGTTTTCAAGAACAACAGTGGGATAAATTCTGACCGTATCAGGTCTCAGAGAAATTATTTTTTCTGCAGTTTTTATATCCTTTTCAGCATCTGAGCCGTAAAGACCCGTCATCATCTGAAGACCCGTCTCAAAACCGAAAGATTTCAGAATCCTGACTGCCTCTTCCACATCCTTTGAAGTATGACCTCTCAGATTCATCTCAAGGACCTGATCGTCCATACTCTGGCAACCAAGCTCGACACTGGTGACACCATATTTTTTCAGCAGCGAACACACTTCGCTGTCTATGGCATCGGGTCTTGTGGAAACTCTGATACCTTTGAAAAATCCTCCCTTGACATAGGGGTAAGCACTTTTCAAAAGCTTCACCATATATTCCCTGTCGATAGCCGTAAAGCTGCCGCCGAAAAAGGCAACCTCACCCTCGTCTGACGGTGCTGTTTTCACTGCGATATCACAGGCAGAAACCACATCTGCCTCTGTGGGCAGATGGCTTTTGCCTGATATACTTTTCTGATTACAGAAGGAGCAGTTATTGGGGCACCCCTCGTGAGGAACAAAAATACTTACATTATATTTTTTCAAAGTCCCATCAACGCAAGGGCTTCCCTTGCTGCCTCCTGCTCTGCGTTTTTCTTTGATTTTCCTATACCTTTGCCGATTATGTTACTGTTGAGATGTACTTCAACCTCAAAGCTTTTGTTGTGATCGGGACCGCTTTCGCCCACAAGCACATATTCCAGCGTTTCTTCGGGATTTCTCTGGATAACCTCCTGAAGAACTGTTTTGTAATCTCTGAATGAGCCTTGTGTTTTCGCGTGTTTTTCAACAAATCTCAGAACGAATTTCTTTGCCTCTTCAATTCCGCCGTCAAGATAAATCGCAGCGATAACTGCCTCAAAAGCGTCGGAGTTCATCGAAGCTCTGTCTCTGCCGCCTGTGTTCTCCTCACCCTTGCCAAGGAAAAGAAATCTGCCAAGCTCGATTTCTTTTGAAAATGAGAAGAGTGCTTTCTCACATACAGTCGCTGCACGAAGGCGTGTCAGTTCGCCCTCGGGAAGCGAGAAATTCTTATAGTAATACTCTGCCGTGATAAAACCGAGAACACTGTCGCCGAGAAACTCAAGTCTTTCGTTGCTCTCTTTGGGAGTATGATTTTCGTTGGCATAAGAGGAATGTGACAAAGCTCTTTTAAGCAGACTTTTATCCTTGAAGGTATAGCCGATTAAATTTTCAAACTCCTGCATAATTATTCCTCAACCTCTGATTTCTGGGTAAGACTTGCTATCTGACCGCAGACATCAGCCTTGTAGCACTCGATAGCCTGACGGATAGCATTGAAAATTGCTCTTTCATCAGAAGAGCCGTGAGCCTTGATAACAGGCTTTTTAACACCGAGAAGAGGTGCTCCACCGAACTCTTTATAGTCCATACTGTCTTTGAGCTCTTTCACGCCGCCCTTTACAAAAAGATAGCCGAGCATTGAGAAGATGTTTCTTGTGAACACGCCCTTGACCTTCTTCATAAGAGCACTTGCAACACCCTCATACATTTTGAGAATAGTGTTTCCTGTAAAGCCGTTGCAGATAACACAGTTTGCCTTGCCGAAAGGAATGTCTCTCGGCTCGATATTGCCAATGAAGTTCACATCTTCCATTTCTGAAAGAGCTTTATATGTTTCCTGAAGAACTTCAGGACCCTTTGTAGGCTCTGCGCCGATGTTTGCAAGAGCAACTGTCGGATTTTCAAAGCCGATTATGTTTTTCATATAAATCTGTGACATCTGAGCAAACTGAACGAGATTTTCCTTGTGACATTCGATATTTGCGCCGATATCCATAACCATAAACGGTTCTGTGTAGGAAGGCATAATACTTGCAATTGCAGGACGCTTGATGCCTTTGATTCTCTTTACGATGAATGTTGCACCCATAACAACTGCACCTGTTGAACCTGCGCTGACAAAAGCATCTGCCTCGCCCTCAGAAAGAGCTTTGAAAGCAACCGCCATTGAAGAATCGCTCTTTTCCCTGAGAATACATTTAGGGTCATCGCACATTGAAATTTCACTTTCAGCGTTAATGATTTTCATACCATCAAGGCTGATTCCGTTTTCTTCTGCACATTTTTTCACAGTCTCTTCTTTACCTGCAAGAACAATCTCCACACCGAATTTGTCTGCGGCTTTTCTTGCACCCTTCAGTATTTCGAGAGGGGCATTGTCGCCACCCATTGCGTCAACTATAACTTTCATTTTCTCAACCCTTTCATTCATATTCTCTGAGACCTCTTTCTGCAAGAGCCTCATATCTTAATTTTTTATCTCTGATTTTTTCATCAAGGGGCGGAAGCGCACCGAAGTTTGCTCCCATAGGCTGAAAAGAATCAACCTCTTCGTTTGAAATATATCTTGCCAGAGCACCAATCATCGTATTGAGTGACGGCACAAATTCTTCTTTACCGAGAATTTTATTGGCTGCATTTATTCCTGCAAGAATTCCCGACGATGCTGATTCCATATAACCCTCAACACCTGTAATCTGTCCTGCGAAGAAAAGACCTGCCCTTTCTCTCATTTCATATGTTGCTTTGAGAAGTCGGGGAGAATTTATAAATGTGTTTCTGTGCATTACTCCGTAACGGAGAAATTCTGCATTTTTCAGTGCAGGAATCATAGAAAACACTCTCTTCTGCTCACCGAATTTGAGATTCGTCTGGAAACCTACAAGATTATATGCACTGCCCGGGAGATTTTCCTTTCTCAGCTGAAGCACCGCCCAGGGTCTGTGACCTGTTCTCGGGTCTCTGAGTCCCACAGGCTTCAGAGGTCCGAAGCGCATAGTGTCAGCACCTCGGGACGCCATAATTTCAATAGGCATACAGCCCTCATACACATTTTTCTTTTTCTCAAAGGTATGAAGCTCTGCCCTTTCTGCATTCACTAAAGCCTCGTAAAAAGCCTCATACTCCTCTTTGTTCATAGGGCAGTTGATATAGTCGCTTTCGTCACCTCTGTCATATCTTGACTGACAGAAAGCACTGTCCATATCAATACTGTCACCACTGACAATGGGAGCCGCCGCATCAAAGAAGCTGAGGAAGCCTCCGCAGATTTTTTCAATTTCTTTTGCAAGACCCTCGCTGACAAGAGGACCTGCCGCGATAATCACGATATCATTTTCAGGGATTTCCGTGATTTCGCCGTGAATGACTTCTATATTCTTATGATTTTTTATTTTTTCTGTGACAAGAAGTGAAAACTTATCTCTGTCAACTGCAAGTGCACCACCGGCAGGAACAGCACTTTCCAGCGCACATTCCACGGTAAGTGAGCCGAGACGCTTCATCTCTTCCTTGAGCATTCCCGCCGCTGAGCCTGTGCGAAGTGCTTTCAGAGAGTTAGAGCAGACAAGCTCTGCAAAGTTTTCAGATTTATGTGCAGGAGAAAATTTCACGGGCTTCATTTCGACAAGACATACTTCAATGCCTCTGTTTGCCATCTGCCACGCAGCCTCAACTCCTGCAAGACCTGCACCGATTATTATCGGTTTATTCCTGGGGATTATCATTTTTCTTTTTCCTTGAAGCTTTTATAGAATAGTTACAGCCTTCAGCAAGACAATGCTTCACTGAACCTGCTGTCTTAAAGAGTGATTTTCCGCACTGAGGACATTTTTCATCAGTGGGCTTATCCCATGTAACAAAGTCGCAGTCAGGCCAATTTGAGCAGCCGAAGAAAACTCTGCCCTTCTTTGAGCGTCTTTCAATAACTTCTCCGCCGCATTTGGGACAAACAGCATTTGTCTTTGTTACGAAAGGTTTTGTATTTTTACATTCGGGATAACCGGGACAAGCCAGGAATTTACCGAATCTGCCTGTTTTTACAACCATCATTTTGCCGCATTTTTCACAGGGAATATCAGTGATATCCTCTTCAAGCTTGATTTTCACGCCCTGCATTTCTGCCTTAGCCTTTGAAAGGGTTGCGTCAAAGTCATCATAGAAAGTATGGAGCATTCTGATGTAGTCCTCGTCGCCTCTGTCGATAGCGTCAAGGCTGTCTTCCATCTGAGCTGTATATTTTACATTTACGATTTTGGGGAAATGTTCACGCAGAAGCTTTGTTGTGGCGTCACCAAGCTCTGTGGGTACAAGCACCTTGCTCTGACGCTTTACATATTCTCTCTTAACGATTGTTGTTACGATTGTAGCATATGTGCTGGGACGGCCTACACCGTTTTCTTCAAGAGCCTTGATAAGTGTTGCTTCAGAATATCTTGCAGGAGGCTGTGTAAAGTGCTGATTGCCCACAAGCTCCTTGAGCTTCACATTGTCGCCCTCTTTAAGCTCGGGAAGCTGAGTCTGTTTCTGCTCATCGTCTGTTTTTTCTTCATACAGAGCAGTAAAGCCGTCAAATTTCACACTGTAACCTGACGCTGTGAAAATACAGTATTCACCTTCCACACCGCTGTCAGCAGTGATTTCAACCTTGATTGTGTTAAGCACTGATGACGCCATCATTGATGCGATGAATCTCTGCCAGATAAGGTTATAGATTTTGTACTGGTCTGAAGTAAGGCTCTCCTTTGCCTCCTCGGGAGTCAGGGTAATCATTGTGGGACGGATTGCTTCGTGACCATCCTGAGCAGAGCTTCTTGATTTGAAATATCTCGGCTTTTCAGGAAGATAATTCTGACCGTATTTTTTGAGAATAAAGTCATTTGCCTGACTTCTTGCTTCCTCTGAAATTCTCAGAGAGTCTGTTCTCATATATGTGATAAGACCCATTGAGCCGTGACCTTTGATTTCAACACCTTCATAAAGCTCCTGAGCAATACGCATTGTTCTCTGAGCCTGGAAGCCAAGTCTGCGTGATGCCTCCTGCTGAAGAGTTGATGTGATAAAGGGAGGTACGGGATTTTTCTTCTTTGTACCTTTTTTCACGCTTGTTACTGTATATTTCGCGCCCTCAAGGCGACTGAGATATTTATCTGATTCTTCTTTTGTTTTGATTTCGACCTTGCCCTTTTCGTCTCCGTAGAAACTTGCAGGGAAAACCTTTCTTGAAGAAGAAATGAATTTTGCGTCAAGTGTCCAGTATTCTTCGGGAACAAACTTATTGATTTCCTCTTCTCTGTCCACGATAAGTCTCACAGCCACACTCTGAACACGGCCGGCTGACAGACCTCTTCTGATTTTCTGTGAAACAAAGGGGCTGAGCTTGTAGCCCACAAGTCTGTCAAGAATTCGTCTTGCCTGTTGGGCGTTTACGAAGTCCATATCAACCTTTCTGGGATTCTTCATACCTGCCTGAACACCTGAGGCAGTAATTTCGTTGAAGGTTACACGGTTTTTCTCGTTAAGGTCAAGACCGAGAACAGTTGCAAGATGCCATGAAATTGCTTCTCCCTCACGGTCGGGGTCGGCTGCGAGAATAACTGCTTCGCTTTTGGCTGCCTGTGCTTTAAGGTCCTTGACAAGCTGTTCTTTACCTTTGATAATTGCATATTTCGGTGCGAAATCGTTTTTCACATCTACGCAGAGTCTTGCAGCAGGTAAATCTCTTACGTGACCCATTGATGCCATAACCTCGTAGCCACTACCCAGATATTTCTTAATATTTTTTGCCTTTGCAGGTGACTCAACTATTACAAGTTTAGACATATAGTTTCTCCTTATTTTCTTCTGAATTTTTTGCCGTTGTCGGAAAGCACCATTTCATCCATTTCAAGATGAGTAAGACTAACCAAAATCTTACCCGGTGACAGATGGGGCAGCTTTCCCATAATATCGTCAATGTGCATAGGCTCATATGTGAGCACCTCATACACATCCTTATCATTTCCCGAGAGAGTTTTTTCCTTTTCGGACACACTCTCTTCTTCCTCTTTACGATTGTTTATAACCTCAGTCATAACATCTTCAGGGATATTTTCTTTTGTATAAACAGCCGTAACTGAATAGGTTACTTTTGAAAAATCAACACTTTTTCTGTTTTCATACAATGCCGTTGTATCTATGCTTTTATAATCCACAAGCTCGGGATAAGTAAACTCAAATACGGAAAGCACATCACTGCACGAAAAGACGGGTGTTGCACCGTTTCTGATAAGTTCAATTGTGCCTGAATGAAGGGAATTGATTGCATCTCCCGGCACAGCGAAAAGCTCTCTGCCCTGCTTGATTGCAAGTCCGGCAGTTATAAGAGAACCGCTTCTGAGTGAGCCTTCCACAACCACCACGCCGTAACTGAGTGCCGATATGATTCTGTTTCTCACGGGGAAGTTTCTGCTTATGGGCGGAGTACGCGGTGCAAACTCTGTCACCACAAGGCCTTTTTCCGCAATATCCTTTTTAAGATTCGCCACAGAATCCTTATAATGTGCAAGAAAACCGCATCCGAGAACTGCACAGGTAATGCCGTCCTCCGAAAGTGCGCCCAGATGTGACGCACCATCTATGCCGAGGGCGCCTCCGCTGACAACACAGACACCGCTTTTCGCAAGAGACGAGCTGAGTCTGTACGCAACCTTAAGACCGGTCTGTGAAGCCTTTCTTGTTCCCACCAGAGCAATAGTCATTCTGTTCTGAAGAACACACGGGTCACCGTAGAAGTAGAGAACAAGCGGATAATCCTGAATATCAAAAAGTTTTTTCGGATACCTTTCGTCATCAGGTGTGAGCACTCTGCATCTGCACTCACGGCAGCTTTCAATGATATCGTCAACCACACTGAGAGGTGTGTTCCTGAGCTTTGCAAGTTGTCCTGAAGTAAAAGCACCTGAACGGGCTCTTTCTTCATTAGTAGCCTCGTAAACTCTCTTTGCGTGACCGAATGTGCTGACGATTTCGTCAACCTTCACTGCGTAACCGAGAGCCTGTTGAAGCCATATCCAATAAGCCTTATCGTTCACCTGAGCACCTCCCACATAGCGATACACGATGCCATCGCTGCGTTGAGAGATTCAGCTCTCCCTTTCATAGGGATGGTGACTTTCAGGTCTGACCTTTCGGCAGTCGTCTTTTGTATACCGTTTCCTTCGTTTCCGATAATGAGAAAAACGCCACCCGACAAATCAGCCTCATTGATTTTTTCGGCAGATGAATCCACAACCGTTGCAACTGTTTTTATTCCCTTTTCACGGGCAAAGATGAACATTTCATCAGTGTCCGAAAGCCTGACAAAGGGAAGTCTGAAAAGAGAGCCCATAGCAGAGCGAAGAGCCTTGGGATTGAAAACATCACAGCAGGAAATAAGCACTGCTCCGTCAACACCGAGAGCCTCAGCCGTTCTTGAAATTGCACCCAGATTTGACGGGTCCTGAATATTTTCAAGAACTACATATTTGCCCTCAGCAGAAAAAGCTGAAAGCTCACACTCATTATCTGTATTTCTGCACTTGGCAAAAACACCCTGAGTTGATTCGGTATCCTGAATTTTTCTGGCTGCCTCATCTGAAATTTCAAAGGAATTTTTCGCTTTTGAAGAGATAAAAGAAACATCATCAGCGTATTTTTCCATAGCGTCAGAAGTGAAATATGCTTCCGTAATTTCAACTCCGCTGAGTGCGGCGTCACGACAAAGCCTTGCTCCCTCAATGACGAACTCGCCCGTTTTCTTTCTCTCTTTTGAAGAAGAAACGAGCTTACTGAGTTGTTTGATTTTTCCGTTCTGAACTGAAACAATTTTTTCCAAAAAGCCCGTCACCTCCGCATTTTAAATGGACACACTTTTCCACTATATAATAGTATACAGTACATTATAACAAATTTTTATTCAATTAACAATATACTTTGAAAAAAAATTTACGCTCACGGTTTTTCGCCGTGAGCGTAAAATATGAGCTTATTTAAGTGCAGCTTTAGCTTTTTCTGTGAGAGCTGTGAATGCTGCGGGATCAGCGATTGCGATTTCTGAAAGCATCTTTCTGTTAAGGTTGATGTCAGCTTTCTTGAGACCGTTCATAAATGATGAATAGTTCATACCGTTCATCTTACAAGCTGCTGAAATTCTTGTGATCCAGAGACGACGGAAGTCGCGTTTCTTCTGCTTACGGCCAATGTAAGCGTACTGGCCTGACTTCATAACTGCCTGTTTAGCTGTCTTGAAAAGCTTACTCTTTGAGCCATAGTAGCCCTTAGCTGCTTTGAGAACTTTATTTCTTCTTTTGCGCGTCATTGTAGCGCCTTTAATACGTGCCATAGTCTATAACCTCCTGAATAATCGAAACCTTACAATATTATTTGTAGGGGATAAGCTTCTTGATCTGCTTTACGTTTGTTACGTCAGCAACTGTTGTCTTACGAAGATTTCTCTTACGCTTTGTTGTCTTCTTGTTAAGGATGTGTGACTTATAGGCATGACCGCGCATGGGTTTGCCGTTTTTAGAGAGTTTGAAACGTTTCTTTGCACCACTGTGCGTTTTGATTTTAGGCATTTTTATTTCCTCCTTAAAAATTACTTACCTGATTTGGGGGCAAGGAACATAAGCATTGAGCGTCCCTCAACCTTTGCCGGTTTTTCAACGTTTGCCTCAGCTGCAAGAGCCTCTGCAAAACGCTGCATAGGAACAAGGCCTAATTCCGTATGAGCCATCTCTCTGCCTCTGAAACGGATTGAAACCTTAACCTTATTTCCTGAAGCCAGAAACTTCTTTGCGTGATTAACTTTAGTTTCAAAGTCATGCGTGTCAATGTTCAGCGAGAGACGAACTTCCTTGATTTCGATAACACGCTGATTCTTCTTAGCTTCCTTTTCGCGCTTAGCCTGTTCAAAACGGTATTTACCGTAGTTGATGATTTTGCATACAGGGGGCTGAGCCTGAGGAGCAATTTTGACAAGGTCAAGATCTCTCTCTTCAGCGATTTTGAGTGCCTCTGCAGCAGACATAATGCCAAGCTGTTCACCGTCGTCAGTAATTACTCTGACTTCCTTATCACGGATTTCTTCATTGATTTGCAGTTCTTTTGTACTAATGTTAAAGCACCTCCAAAAAAAAGTCGCGGCACGAAAATTCGCCCGCAACACGCAAAACGGCATAACAAAACGCCGTGTAATAAACGTATTGACCTTCGTACGGAATCCTGTTCCCGCAGGTGAGAGCGATTTCGCTTCTGCTTCAATGTGCAGATATGATACCACATTGTCTTAAGTTTGTCAATAGTTTTTTACATTTTTTTGAAAATACTCTTGCGCTGCAAAAAACACTGTGATATTATTACCTTGTTATTACATTATAGAAGGAGTGTTCTGTTATGTCAAGTAGTCAAAGAAAACTTAAAAACATCCTGACAGTCATCATCGGTGCACTGCTTATGGGCTTTCTCTGGAGAATCCGCGGCACAAACGGCTGGGGCTCTTCCTGGGGTCTTCTCAACGCAGGTGCAGTCTTTATGCTCTTCGCTGTTACCGTTATCGGACCGAGAAAGAAGCTGAACCTTGGCTGGATTGGTGTATCATCCCTTATGTTTATGCTCACCGTTCCCACGTGGGGCACATTTCTGGACCAGATTACAGGTATTATTTCATCCGATGTAACTGATGAAATGGGCAACATAATTTCAGGCAGCAGATTCATCCCCGTAGCATCAGGCGTAGGTATTATGCTCATTCTCGGCTTCGGTCTGGCAACGCTCTGGGGAATTATGCTTGGCAGAGCTCTCAGCGACAAGCAGTGGAAAATCAAGGATTTTGTCCTTCTCCTTGCAGTGTTCTTTGTTGCTATGTACGCTTCCCGTGCAACTCTTGCACACACTCTTGCAGAGCTTATTCAGCCTCAGGCTCTTGACCTTTTCAAGGAAGGTCTCTTCGCTCAGGGAATCGTCACTGAGGATTCATTCGAAAGCATCTATAAAGTTTATATGGAGCACTTTGACGATATGTCATGGGCAAAGAAAATTATGGGCGGCAGAAACTACTTTGCACTTGTTGAAACAATCTCAATTGCAATCGGCGGTATTTTCTCAATGATTGCCACAAGATTCATCATCAAGGATAAAACTGCTGCAAATATGGGTCTTATCACTTCCTGTGCATTCGCATTTTCAATTACTCTCGCTGACATTTTCTTCTATTTCGGCGACGGCGGATACCACGGTACACAGGGACTTACCGTTCCCTCAAACCTTGCTCCCTGGTCCTGCTGGGAATACTTCACAGGCTTCTTCGCAGGTGCAATCATAACAATTGCCCTCATCTGTTACAAAAACAAAAAGGAAGATGTTCCTGAAATCGCATTTTCAGGCGTACCCTCAAAAATCGCCGATGTCTTCACTTTCCTTGTGGGCTTCGTTGTTGTATTCGGAATCAACATTGTCCGTCCCGTTCTTGACAGATTTGAAGACTCAAAATATCTTATCCCCGCAGTAGCAATCGCTTTCGCAGGTGCTGTTGTACTCATCGTTCTTGCTGTGAAGAAATACGGTATAAACCTTGAGAAGACAGACTATGAAGCTTTTGCATCAAAAGGACTTTTCGTAATGGTTCTTTATATGATGGGAATTTATCTCTTCACAGGTATCTACAAGGGCGAACACAACATTGTAAATCTCGAAGCAGTGCACAACATCGCTATGGTAATTTCATTCGTAGTTCTCGCCCCCTACTTTGCAATAAAGTCATTCAAAAAAGCGTAAAAAATTAAAATAAAAATGCCACCGAAGGTCAAATCTTCAGTGGCATTTATTATTCTACCGTAAGCTATCAGAAAACAGGAAACAGTATTATCAGGAAGCTCTCAAGTAAGGTTTCAAAGAAATATCTGAGCGTATCAAAAAATCCGTATTCAACAACAACCTCTATTGTTTCTGTGGCGTCTCCGCCGTAAGCACATACGGTGAAGGATGTCTTTCCGGGACCGCGGGATGAAATTATGATTTCGCCGTTTTCGTCAACATACGCAGTTGCAACCGAGCGATAACCATCTTCCTGATATTCAATATAAAGGTCCTTGACAGATGCGTTATCAGGCTTTACAGAAGCCTTGATTATACAACTTTCGTTATACCCCAGAACCACCTTTGTTTCTGACAATTCGATTGATTTTACATCAACCAGATTGTAGGTGAATGTAAATGTATCGTGGGACTCGTGGTATACGGGATAGGGCTTATTCTCCAACGCAGAGTATTCGGTATATGTTTCTGTCTTGGAAAGAGAATAGGATTTTACATAGTTATCCTTGCCGATTTTAACAGTGTAAGACCATTTATTGGGTGTTCCGCCCTCAAAATCAAGAATATAGACGAATTTAAGAGTTACATCGCCGTTTTTGGCTTTTGAATATTCCGAGCTTTTATAATCAAGTCCGAAACGCCTTATATCTCTTTTTATACTGAAGGTGTCGATAAAATCGCTTCTTCCCTCCCAGTAATATTCTTCAAAAGCATCGCCGTAATAAAACTCCGTAAAGGTTTCCTTTTTGTATTTACCGCTTGCGTAGTCTATAAGCTCATTTTCAGCCTTTGTCTCTTCAAGGTCGTTTCCCTTAAGAGATGAATAATCCGCAGTGCTTCTGACTTTATAAACTTCATCTGCTTTTACTATTTTTTCTTTGGCAGAGGTTGTTATAATACAACTCTCATAGTAATCGAGAAGCTCTTTAGCACTGCTTTTTGCACTGATTGCACCCGGCACAATGCCGAATGACAATATCAGCACAACTACTGTCATAAAAAGCGCCAATGCTTTTGTAATCTTTTTCACAGAAAACACTCCTTTTTTGTTTATCGTAACATAAAAAACTGCTTATTTCAAGTATATTTTGTTATATTTGCGCATTCTTTTTGCAAAAATCCCATTAAAATCACTTATTCCGTTCAAAACCTGTACCTACAATCTCACTGGATGGCAGAATTATTATGAAAGCATTTTTGTCGCACTCTCCGATAATTTTCACAACACGGTTTATTTCTCCTCTCAGCATCGCCGAAAGGAGAATTTTTTTGGTCTTTCCCGTATACGCCCCAACTGCCTCAATAACACTCACTCCCCTGCCGATTTCACTCATAATCTCAGCAGAAATCTTCTCATATTTTTCCGTCACAACAAGCAGTGTCCGTGAATCCGTAAGACCGAAAAGGATTTTGTCAATCACATAGGATGAAACGAAAATCAGCACAAGGGAATACAGGGCACTCTCAATTTTTCCGTAAACAAAGCCTGAGGATACAACGACAAAAAAATCACATATCAGCAAGAGCCTTCCCATTGACATCTGTGGTTTTTTAAGGCGGATAAGCTTTGCGAGAATGTCCGTTCCACCCGTTGTCAGACCGCGCATAAGCACAAGCGAGACAGCAAACCCTGACAGCACTCCGCAAAAAACGGTGGAGAGCATTTTATCCCCCGTGTAGGCAGGAAGAAACGAAACCGTGTCAATGACAAACGAAAGAAAAGCCGTAACAAGAAAGGATTTGCCGATAAATTTTCCGCCGATCTTTTTCCACGCTATAATGAACAAAGGAAGATTCAGAACAAACGAGGCTATGCCGATGGGGATTTTCGGAAAAATATAATTGACAAGCATAGCCACGCCCGTAACTCCACCCTGAGCTATGTCGTTGCTTTCTGCAAAAATATTAATGGCGGCACTGTAAACAATACAGCCGCCGCCACAAAAAATCATATCAAGAAATGTTTCTTTAATTTTATTCTTCAAAGCGACACAACCTTATAAATTATGTATCGCCCCAAAAAGTTCTTTCAGTCTTTCCTCTTCTCCCTTGAGATAAAGATATCCGAAAAGTGTCTCAAGCCCCGTTGCGTAGTGGTATGTCATAACATCGGCACTCTTTGGCACGTGTCCCGTGTGTGCATTTCTGCCGCGCCTGAAAATATCAGCCTCTTCCTCAGTGAGCATATCCCGAACTGCCTTGATTTTTCTCGCCTGAGCAGTTGCAGAAACCTCCTCAACCGCCAGAGAATGAAGCTTTTTCACAGGTCGGGGACACTCCGTGAGAAGCGTTTCCCTGACAAACAGGTCATACACCGTATCGCCGATAAAAGCAAGCATCAACGGGCTGAGATTGTTAGGGTCACATTTGTTATCTGTAAATCTCATATCCCAACTCCATCAAAGAACAAAGTCAAATTCAAGGTCATATATGCAGACTGTGTCACCCTCCTGAATGCCTCTTTGAAGAAGTGCATCAATAATTCCCGAAGAGCGAAGAACTCTCTGGAAATACTGGAGTGATTCATAGTCATCAAGGTCTGTCCTCTGAAGGATTTTAAGAAGCCACTCGCCCTCCACAAAATACACATCTTCCTGAACATCAATGGAAAATTTGTTTGAAGTGTTTTCTGCGATAACCTCTGTGGGAATTTCTTCAGATTCATATTCCTTGATAGGAGGAAGAGTCTGAAGCATTTTCCACACGGCGTTGATAACATCCTTTGTGCCCTCTGCAATAGGAGCGCACATTGTCATAAAATCATAGCCCTTTGAACGGATATATTCTTCAAGTCTTGAAAGCTGTTCATCTGTTGCAAGGTCAACCTTATTGGCAACAACTATCTGAGGACGGTCAGCAAGGTCGCTGTTGAATTTTTCAAGCTCCTTGTTGATTGTCTCAAAGTCCTCAATGGGGTCTCTGCCCTCGCTGCCTGCCACATCGAGAATGTGAACAAGCATACGGCATCTTTCAACATGGCGGAGAAACTCGTGTCCGAGACCGACTCCGTCACCTGCGCCCTCGATAAGACCGGGAATATCAGCCATTACGAAGGAGTTTTCGTCACCCATATCAACAACGCCGAGAACAGGTGTGATTGTTGTGAAATGATAGTTTGCGATAATCGGCTTTGCCTCGCTGACAACTGAAATAAATGTTGATTTACCAACATTGGGATATCCTAAAAGTCCCACATCGGCAAGAAGCTTAAGCTCAAGCGTAACTTCCCAGCTTTCACCGGGAACACCGCTTTTTGCGAAGCGGGGTGTCTGTCTTGTGGGTGTTGCAAAATGGCTGTTGCCCCAACCGCCTCTGCCGCCTTTCGCAGCAATAAAGGAGTCCATAGCACCCATATCTGCCATAATCGCGCCGCTTTCCACTTCACGGATTATTGTACCCTTGGGAACACGAATTATAAGGTCTTTACCTTTTTTTCCGTTTTTTCTGCCGCCCTGACCTTTTTCGCCGTGCTCAGCGCTGTATTTTCTCTTATAACGGAAATCAGCAAGTGTGGACATATTTGTATCTACCTGAAAAACAATGTCGCCGCCCTTTCCGCCGTCTCCGCCGTCAGGTCCGCCTGAAGCGACATATTTTTCCCTGTGGAACATAACGGCACCGTCGCCACCGTTACCTGCTTTGATTTTGATTTTCGCAACATCTACAAACATAAAGTCGCCTCCCCGTGAATAAAAAAGTAAATTTAAAAATATCAAGAAAAAAACTCCAAGATTTGAACATCTTGGAGTTTGGTGACCCGGACGAGAATCGAACTCGTGTTACCGCCGTGAAAGGGCGGTGTCTTAACCGCTTGACCACCGGGCCATATAATGGTGGCTGCAGTTGGATTTGAACCAACGACACTACGGGTATGAACCGTATGCTCTAGCCAACTGAGCTATGCAGCCATAACCTCAAAGCACTTGTACATTATAATCGACAAAATCCAATTTGTCAATACTTTTTTCAAAAAAAATTTAAAAAATTTCAAAAAAATGCCGACACCCCGATTTTACGGTATATCGGCAGTATATCAAGCAGTGAAATATACGGCTCCCCACAGGACAGACTGCATAAAATCTGCCACCGTATAATAATCACTGCGAGAAGGTTTGCAATTGACTTTGAAGACTATGTGTTGTATAATTTATAAAAATAAGAAACAGGTGAATAATATGAAAATCGGTTTTGTTATCGCAGACAGCTATGAATATGACCCTTTTAAAAAATTCGCATCGGAATTTTCCCCCACAGAGTTTACGGCTCTCACAAACAACTGCATCAGATTCTCTTTCAATGAAAAGATTGAAGTTGTGGGTGTAGAGTGCGGCATCGGTAAAGTAAACGCCGCAATCGCCACACTCTGGCTGATAGAGAGCGAAAAGGTAGACGCCATTCTCAATGTAGGACTTTCAGGGGCCGTTCACGGTGTGCAGAGAAATTTCATCGTTGCCGGTACAGAATACACAGAATGTGACTTTGACCTGACAGCCATCGGCTACGAGTTGGGAGTAAAGCCTCAGGATGTTTTTGTGTACAAGGCAGACGAAAAGCTACTCTCTCTTGCAAAAGAATGCAGAATCAACCATTTCGGCAAACTGGGTACGGGCGATATTTTCCTTGCAGATTCAGCTCTTAAAAAGAAGTTCCTTGACACATTCTCCATCTGCTCTTTCGATATGGAAACAGGCGCAATCGCTGCCGTGTGTCACAAAACAGGCACACCGTTCCTTGCAATCAGAAAAATTTCCGACGACTGTGACGAAAGTGCAGTTGAAAATTACAGAGAGCTCAACAACAAAAAAGAAGTTCATCTGAGCGAAGTTGCCGGAGAAATGTTAGAAAAAATTTCGGAGAATATATAAAAATGAACAGTCACTTTTTCGCCATGTTGGCAAGAATGAAATATATAAACCGTTGGGCGCTTATGCGTAACGTTCAGGAAGAGAGCATTTGTCAGCACTCTATGGAAACCGCCGCATTTGCCCACGCACTCGCACTTATCAGAAACAAATACTTCGGCGGCAATCTGAACGCAGACAGAGCAGCCGTCCTCGCCCTATACCATGATATGCCGGAAATCATTACAGGTGACTTGCCTACGCCCGTAAAATACTTCAACGAAGACATTAAAGAGGTTTATTCAAAAATAGAAGAAAATGCTTGTACAAAGCTTCTCTCTATGCTTCCCGCAGAATTGCAGGAAGACTTCTCTCCCCTTTTCTTCAGAGAAGAGGAAGACGAATATCTCTGGAAAATCGTTAAAGCCGCTGATAAAATCAGCGCTCTGACAAAATGTCTCGAGGAAAGAAAAGCAGGAAACAAAGAATTTGAAAGTGCACTCAAATCCACCGAAAAAGCAATAAGAGATATGAAAATGGAAGAGGCCGATTTCTTCCTTGACACATTCCTTGACAGCTTTTCTCTCACACTTGATGAGCAGAATTAGTTTGCAGAAAAATTCAAAAATTATGCAAAAAGAAAAATTTTCTCTTTTATCAAATAACTCTCTTAAGGTCATAGCTATGGTTTCAATGCTCACTGACCATATGGGACTTGTGCTCTTCCCCCACATCAGAATTTTCAGAATTATCGGCAGACTCGCATTCCCGATATTTGCGTATATGATTGCAGAAGGGTGTTTTTACACGAAAGACAGACGCAGATACCTGCTGCTTATCGCCGCTATGGGCTTCGGATGTCAGGCAGTTTATCTGCTCACATCAGCTTCATTCCATATGAACATTCTGCTTACATTCACACTTTCAATCTGTGCCATATTTTCAGCAGATAATTTCTTCAGAAAAAAAGACGGAAAAAGTCTGCTTATCTTTATCCTCGTGTGGTTGTCGGTTATTTTCCTCTGTGCCATAGCACCTGAACTTTTCAGCACATACGGGTTCAGATTCGATTACGGATTTTTGGGAGTCTTTCTTCCCGTAGCAGTTTACTTCCCCAAGAAAAAGTCCCTGAAAATCCTTTTCACCGCTATCGTTCTTCTGGGAATGACATACCTCAACCAAGCACAGATTTATTCTCTGTGTGCTGTTCCTCTCCTGATGCTCTACAACGGCAAAAGAGGAAAATTGAATATGAAATATGTTTTCTATATTTTCTACCCTGCACATCTTGCAGTGATTTATCTGATTGACAAATTTATATAACAAAAAAGGTTGAGAATCTCTCAACCTTTTTTCTTTTATATTCAGATTTCTTTACCTGATGAAATAATATAATTCAGAACATTTTTTGCACTTCTCTGAAGCTCACCCAAAGTTATGCCGTCTTTACTGCCATATGTTTCCGTAAGTGAGCCGTCATCTGAGGCAGACTTGCTAACTGCAGTTTTACCGCCGGGCATAAGCACATCAACCTGTGCACGGACTCTGTATGCATTATCTCTCAGATTGGGGAATTCAGGCGAAGGTGCATAACGCATCCACCAGTCTGTGACAACATTACCCTTGTATCCCCATTCACCGCGAAGAATCGTTGTGCAAAGCTCGTAATTGTAGTGACTCCACACGCCGTTGACCTTGTTGTAGCTTGTCATAATATTAAGAGGTTTCGCCTCTTTCACACAGATTTCAAAGCCCTTGAGATAGATTTCTCTCAGTGCTCTTTCGGAAACAACGGAATCTGTATGATTACGGTTAAGCTCCTGATTGTTACAGGCAAAATGCTTGGGACAAGCCGAAAGATTATGCTTCTGTATTCCTCTGACAGTTGCAGATGCGATTTTACCCGTAAGCAACGGGTCCTCTGAATAATATTCAAAGTTTCTTCCGCAGAGAGGATTACGGTGAATATTCATACCGGGAGCAAGAAGCATATCGCTTCCTCTGTCCTTCATTTCCTCTCCGACTTTTTCAAAGAGAGAATATGTAAGAGCCTCATTCCAGGTACAGGCAATAGCCGTACCACAGGGAAGAAGTGAGCAGGATGCCATAAGGCGTATTCCTGACGGACCGTCTGTTGTGGTCATAGCAGGGATGCCTTTTTCGCGAAGCGACGGGAGCACTCCTCCGAGGGTACCTGCGTTGCCCTCTGCGCCGAGAGAAGAATTCATAAGACCTTCACCACGGCTGATTGCTTCAAGCTCTGTCAGGTCAAGCTGTGCAACAAAATCGTCCATTGTAACTTTTCCTGATTTCACATCGCTGAGTTTATACCCCTTATCCCCCGTCATCTCTTTTCCCTCAGGAAGATTTTCAAGAATAATTTCCCTGAGATTTGTTGTGACTGTGGGGACTTTTTCATACCGGAGAAGAATTTCTCCATTCTTCTCCCGGGCTTTCATTCTGTCAAATGCCATTTCCGCCTTGACTGCCATAGCCTCCGTGAGAGTAGCAAGAATTTCATCTTTTTCAAGAGTGAAGGAGAAAACCTTATCGCATTTTCTTACGCTGGTGCCAAGATAGAATTCATATTTACCCTTTTCGAGAATGTACGAGCTCTTATTACCCGTCACGCCGGAATCGTCATACGAAGCAAAGGTATATCTGTCTGCGGTGATTACAAGTTCTTCCTCTTCACCGGGTTCGAGAAGCTTTGTTTTCCTGAAGCCTGTGAGAACCTTTGACGCTTTGCCGAGCTTACCCTGAGGTGCAGAAGCATAAAGCTGAAGCACTTCCTTACCGGGAACTGAGCCCACATTTTTCACTTTTGCCGTGAATATGAAAGAGCCGTCTTTTTCTTCCGCTTTCACAAATTCAGTTTCAAAGTCAGTATAAGACATACCGTAACCGAATTCATAAAGCACTCTGTCTTTCGCAAAGGTCTCAAAATATCTGTAACCTACGAAAATATCTTCTGCATAGTTATTGAATTTAAGTTTTCCGAAATTTTCCGACGAGGGATAATCCTCATATGTTTTCGCAATTGTATCGGTCAGTTTACCTGAGGGATTAACCTTACCTGCGAGTATATCTGCGGCAGCATTACCACTTTCCATACCACCCTGCCATACAATGAGAATGGCAGAAATCTTTTGGCCGTAAGCAGCAATTTCTTCAAAATCAATAATATTACCCACATTGAGAATAAGAAGAGTTTTGTCAAAAACAGATGTGACTTTTTCAATAAGCATCTTTTCCTTGTCTGTCAGGTAAAAGCTTCCTTTTTTAAGAACATTTTCTCTATCCTCGCCTGATGACCTGCCGATTACAATAACTGCACTGTCACTTGTTTCTTTTGCCTTTTTCACATCGTCAAGAGATATGGGCATTTCCTCATAATATCTCGGCCAATGTGCCCAGAAACCGGGGTCGGGAATATTTTTCTTTTTTGAAGTCCACGCCTTGTATTTATTTTTCAGTTCTTCATTAAGGTTAAGTCCGCTTTTTTCAAGACCTTCAAGAAGATTCACCTTGTACGGTGTGCGCACGTCACCGCCCGAGCCGTTGCCCACATAAAACCAGTCAATCTGCACTCTGCCGAAAACAGCCACATTATTCTTTTCACTGAAAGGAAGAACGCCGTCATTTTTAAGAAGCACACAGCCCTCAGCACCACATTCTCTGAGATGGGGTATGAGCTCTTTGTTGGCTTGGCCCGTCACAACACCGCCCGTTTCTTTCTGAGCCAATTCAGCGCCTGAAACAAAACGGATAAATTTGTTGAAAAGTCTCATAAAATCACCTTATTTTTTGAATCTGATAACA
This sequence comes from Acutalibacteraceae bacterium, assembly GCA_045542485.1. Classification (GTDB taxonomy): domain Bacteria; phylum Bacillota; class Clostridia; order Oscillospirales; family Acutalibacteraceae; genus SIG575. Next base: position 103,801 of record JAZQLC010000051.1, on the reverse strand, counting down.
TTGAAACTCATATTTTTAAGACAAGCTGTGAACTGACCGTTATCACCTGAGGGAATTTCATTTGTATGCATACAGACAGTTTCTTTACCGAAATCGTTTACAAGAAGCTTGTCATAGCCGTCCATCGACTCGAAAGATACGGGCTTGTAGCCGTCAAAGTCGAGAAGAGAGAAATCAAGAACGCAATCCTCTGTAAGAGAACGGTTTACCACAAACACTGCAACCTCGTCGTTTTCCTCATCGTATGTAGCAATTGTTTCCAGGTAAGGCACATCCGTATAATCCTTAGTGTCATATTTCGGACATTCAACAATAGGCTTGATAGATGCGCCACGGGCATATTTTGACATTCTTTCGAAAGGATAGAATGTTGTCTGGCGGAACACGCCACCGCCTGTCTTTGTGAAGATAGGTGCGATAACATTTACAAGCTGAGCAATACAAGCAACCTTGATTCTGTCAGCGTGACGAAGAAGAGTGATAAGCATACAAGCAGCCACAAGAGCATCTTCAAAGTTATATATATCTTCAAGAAGACCGGGTGCAACTGACCATTTTTCAAAGGGTGCACCCCAGGAATGATACCACACATTCCACTCGTCAAATGAGAGCATTATCTTTTTCTTGCTGCGTTTCTTTGCTTTTACATAGTCGCAAACACAGATAACGCTGTAAATAAATTCGTCAAGCTCAGTTGAAAGAGCAAGGAAAGTTTCCGTATCCTTTGAACTGTTGCCGTAATACTGATGAAGAGAAAGATAATCGATGCTGTCATAGGCGATATCGAGAGCAGTTTCTTCCCATTTACCGAATGTGGGCGAATTTCTGCTTGAAGAGCCGCAGAGAACAGTTTCGATTGAGGGGTCAACCCACTTCATAAGCTTTGATGCCTCAAGGGCAGTTCTGCCGTATTCGGTAGCAGTTTTTGCTCCCATCTGCCAGGAGCCGTCCATTTCGTTACCGAGACACCAGAGTTTTACATCCCAGGGCTTTTCATAGCCGTGGTCTTTTCTCATTTTTGCATATTTTGTATCGGTATTCAGGTTGCAGTATTCAACAAGGGCTCTCGCCTCGTCGGGACCTCTTGTACCAAGATTTACCGCCATCATCGGTGCAGTTTTCGCTTTCTGACACCATTTCATAAACTCGTTTGTGCCGAAAGTGTTAGGCTCTGTTGTGCCCCATGCAAGGTCAAGTCTCTTGGGTCTTGACTCAACGGGACCTACACCGTCCTCCCAATCATAGCCCGAAACAAAATTTCCGCCGGGATAACGGACAACAGGCACATCAAGTTCATTTACAAGGTCAATGACATCGCGTCTGAAACCGTCTTCATCTGCCGTTTCGTGACCCGGCTCATAGATTCCGCCGTACACTGCTCTGCCCAGATGCTCAACAAATGAGCCGAACATACGCCTGTCAATATCCCCTACTTTAAGTTCTTTTGCAATAGTAATTTTCGCTTTCATTTTTCACTGCCCCTTTCGGCTATGTATAAGTTAAGTATATCATACAAAACACATACATTTCAATAATCTGAGTAAAAAATCCACCCGTTATCCGGGTGGATTTCACTATTGATTATTCAGCCTTTTCTTCAATTGTTTCTCTGTATGCAAGTACTGCTGCGTGAACCTCTTCTTTTCTCTTACCTGTAAGCTTGTAGAAAAAGAAAGGCACACCTGCAAGAAGCATCATTATACCGTGAACAATTGTGTAGAAGAACAGAAGCATAACCTTTGTCTGGAACTCCTGCTCAGGGTATACGCCCTCAACGGGCTGTATGTAGCCGATGATTGAGCCGTCGCCGTAAAGGAAGCGGGGCGCGAGAGTTGATGCAACAGTACCTGAAATTGTAGAGCCGATACCGCATACAAAACCAAGCGTTGCGTCAAGACGCTTATGTGATTTAACCTCGATATCCTCAAGGATATCAGCCTGGAACATAGCAGGGATAAGGTTTGATGCACCGAACTGCAGACCGATGAGGAAAAGTGCTCCGATGAAAACTATCTGAAGAACTGAGTTTCCTGTTCTGAAATACTGAACACCGATTGCGAAAGCAGCTGAGTTTGCAATCAGAGAATAAATGCCCGATGCAATATAAATCTGCTTTGAGTTGAATTTCTTGAGAAGTGCTTTAACGATAAGCATACCAACGAATGTACCGATACCTGTGGGCAGACCGAGAAGAATGAACTTACTTGAAGAGCCGAGAAGTGCTGCTGCAAGGAAAACACCCATATAACTTGCAATACCGCGGAAGTTCTTCAGAAACTCGCTGATGATAACAATCCATGCGTATTTATTTTTAAGAACATCTCTGTAACCGAGGAAAGGATTTCTCTTCTCTGTGCTGTATTCAACGCGCTCTTTTACCTTGCGACAAGCGATAAGCATAAATGTCACTGCAACGATTGAACAAGCAACTGCTGAGCCCAGATACTGGTACTCCTCTTTATCAGTAATAAGACCTGCAACGAGAACAACTACGAGAGGTGCTGAGTTGCCGATTGCATTTACGATTCCGCGGAATGTAAGAGCAGTATCTCTCTCCTCACTGTTGGGAGAAATAACAACTGCAACATTGTTAAGAGCACCTGCGAAAACATTGAGAATGTTATAGATAAGCTGGAGACAGATACACCAGATAACTATCATTGAAGTTGTTCTGTCAATGAAGGGAGGTGTATAATACATCAGAATAACCACAAGACCGAAGGGTATTGCCCAGTTTCTGACGAGGGGGATAAACTTCGCCTTACCTTTTTTCGGCGGTCTGTCAACGCGCATCATAAGGAAGAAATTTATAAAGTAACTTGCGATTGAACAGACAAGGTTGATTGTACTTACCTGACCCGATTCAAGACCGAGAATATTGATAAGATAAGCTTGTCTGTAACTGCCGCACATACCTGTCATTGTTGTCAGAAAAAATGTGCCCATAAGGAAGAAAATCAGCTCATTTGTGGAAACAAGCTTCCCCGAATCCTTACGCAGTGTTTTTTCTTTAGTCATTTCAGAACCTCCTTTAACAGTTCATCTGATTTTTTTACTATAACATCTGCTCCGGCATTTTCAAGCTCTTCTGTGTAATCGAAGCCGAAAACCACACCGACAGATTTTATACCGTTTGCTTTTGCCCCGTCAATATCAAAAACTCTGTCGCCGACCATAAGAGTTGCTTCCTTGTCGGCAGAAAGCTCTTTCATAGCACGGGCAATTATTTCTTGTTTTGTATTGTGGATGTCACCGAGAGACGCACCGCATACAGCATCGAAATACCCGTCAATATTCAGATGTTTCAGAAGCTTTGCAAAGAATTTTTCAGGCTTTGATGAAGCGATTGCCATTTTTATTCCGTGGCTTTTCATTTCTTTCAGCACATTTTCCATTCCGTCGAAAAGGCTCAGACGGTACATAGCATTGTCGGTATAAAGCTCACGGTATTTTGCCGTCAGTTTTTCAGCCATTTCGTCGGTACAGGAGGTTGTCTTTTTGAAAGAAGCGTGAAGCGGCGGACCTAAAAAAGAATTCAAGACATTTTCGTCAGGCACTTCATAGCCGTAGGAGGTCAGGGCGTAAGCTATGCTGTCAAAAACACCTTGCCTCGTGTCTGCAACCGTGCCGTCAAAATCGAAAATCACAAACCTGAAATGTGACATTATTTTCCTCCGAATTTTTTCTTCATTCTCAGTTCCTTGGAGAGAATGCGTTTTCTCAGTCTCAGTGATTTGGGAGTAATTTCAAGAAGCTCGTCATCACTGATGAACTCCATTGACTGCTCAAGGCTGAGCACTGAATGAGGAACAAGTCTGAGTGCGTCGTCCGAACCTGCTGCACGGGTGTTTGTCATCTGCTTTTTCTTGCAGACATTACAAACGATGTCCTCGTCTCTTGCACACTCGCCCACAATCATACCCTCATAAACCTCAACACCGGGGCCCACAAAAAGTCTGCCTCTTTCCTGAGTGTTGAAAAGTCCGTAGCCTGTTGTTTCACCTGTTTCGTGAACAACGATTGAGCCTCTCTCACGCATTTTTATGTCACCTGTATAAGGCACATAACCGTCAAAGAGCTGGTTCATAATACCGTTACCGTTTGTGTCTGTCATAAACTCTGAACGGTAACCGATAAGTCCTCTGGAGGGGATTCTGAATTCAAGATGGCTCATACCTCCGTCGCGTGTGCCCATATTTTCAAGTTCACCCTTGCGTGAGCCAAGCTTTTCAATAACTGCGCCCACATAGTTTTCAGGCACCTCAACAATAAGCAGTTCAACCGGCTCCATAGTCACTCCGTTCTCTTCCTTGAGAATAACCTTGGGACGGGAAACCTGGAATTCATAGCCCTCACGACGCATTGTTTCGATAAGAATCGAAAGATGAAGCTCACCTCTGCCCGATACCTTGAAAGTATCTGTGGTTTCAGTATCCTCAACCCTCATACTTACATTGGTTTCTACTTCTTTATAAAGTCTGTCGCGGATATTTCTTGATGTTACGAACTTACCCTCTCTACCTGCAAAGGGGCTGTCGTTAACAATAAAGTTCATTGAAATCGTGGGCTCGTCAATTTTTATAAAGGGAAGCGGTTCAACGCAGTCGGGAGAACAGATTGTTTCACCGATATTGAGACCCTCAATACCTGAAACGCAGATAAGGTCACCCATTGTGGCTGAGTCAACTTCTGTTCTCTTAAGACCCTCAAACTGATAAAGTCTTGAAACCTTAACATTCTGTGTTGTGCCGTCTGTTTTGCAGAGAACAACGCTGTCACCTTTTCTGATGCAGCCTCTCTCAACTCTGCCGATACCGATTCTGCCGATATAATCATCATAGTCAAGGCTTGAGAAAAGCACCTGTGCAGGGCCGTTCAGATCACCCTCGGGACATTCGATATTTTCAAGGATAGAGTCAAGAAGAGGTCTCATATCCCCCTCTCTGACAGAGCTGTCAAGTGAAGAATATCCCTCTCTTGCAGAAGCGTAAACTACGGGGAATTCAAGCTGGTCCTCGTTTGCACCGAGCTCAATGAAAAGGTCAAGAACTTCGTCGATAACCTCTTCGGGACGGGCACCGGGACGGTCAATCTTGTTGACAACGACAATAACCTTTTTCTCAAGGCCCAGAGCTTTTTTCAGAACGAATCTTGTCTGAGGCATACAGCCCTCAAAAGCGTCAACGAGAAGAAGAACGCCGTCAACCATCATAAGGATTCGTTCAACCTCACCGCCGAAATCAGCGTGTCCGGGAGTGTCAACGATATTAATCTTTGTGTCCATATAGCGGATAGATGTATTTTTTGAAAGAATTGTGATTCCTCTTTCTCTTTCAAGGTCATTCGAGTCCATAACTCTGTCCTGAACCTGCTCATTGGAACGGAAAATACCGCTCTGCTTGAGCATCTCATCAACCAGTGTTGTTTTACCGTGGTCAACGTGAGCAATAATCGCTACATTTCTTACTTCATTTCTTTTATCCAAATTTTTCACCTTCACAAACAATATTACAATTTAACATTATACAACATTATCACCCCTTTTACAAGAGAAAAATGATGTGTTTACCAAAAAACATCCTTTGAAATAAATCTTGAATCCGTAAGCACCCTATGATATAATGAGAAAAAACAGTAAAAAGGTGAATTTTATGTTTTTCTTTAAAAATCGCTTTCAGAAAAAAGTTCCTTATTATTCAATTCCTCAGGTTGACCTTGCAGTAAAACCGGACAACACACCCGAAAAATTTGAGTATCTTTATGAAAATGTAACAGTTGACGACTCCTCAGCCTATCTGGGACATCCCGATTCGGTGCTTCTCAGGAACGGCAATGTCCTCACTTTTTATCCCGAGGGTCACGGCAAAGGCAGAATTATTTCTAAAATTTCCGTCGACGGCGGTAAAAGCTACACAGAGGAAATAAAAAATCCCCCTGAATCCTGGGAGAAATCCCTGGAAACACCCACCGTTTACCGTCTTGAGTTCACTGACGGAAAAGAGAAGCTGATTCTCATTTCAGGTAATCCTAAATGGCCGAACACGCCTACTCCCGGTGGCTGGAACTGTTCTGTTTCCGATGACGAGGGCGAAACCTGGACACCTTTCAAGCTTTTCTATGACAACAAATCTTCATTCCCCACTGTGCCCGTCGTTTCAATGGCATCTCTCACACGCCTTAAAGAAAACGGAAAATTCGTGGACAAGTGGATGGCTCTCTTCCACAACAACAGTTTTGAGAATTTTATGACAATTCTCACTTTCGATGAAAACGGTGATTATCACTGGTCAGAGCCGGTAAAATATCTTGCAAAATACAGAAAGTATGAAAAATTTGCAGGTATCTGCGAGGTTGAGGCCGTACGCTCAGATATGGGCAAGGGCGACGAAATCTGCCTTATTGCAAGATGCAACAAAAAGCGTTGTACAAGCCTCCTGATGTTCTCTCAGGACGAGGGCAAAACCTGGTCAGAGCCCGTGGAAGCACCCGTTTCACTTAACGGTGAAAGACACAAGGCAGACTACACTCCCGACGGCAGACTTTTCATCACTTTCCGTTCAATAGAGAGAAACAAAGAGGCATACAAGAAAAATAATGTTGAAGCGGTGAAGAGAAACTGGTATTCCGAAGGCTGGGTTGCCTGGGTCGGCACATACGATGACCTAAAAAACGGAAGAGAAGGTCAGTACCGAATCAAGATTGCCCACACATATCTTGACAATCAGGATGCACCTGCCCTCGCTGCAAACGGCGACACCGGATACTGCGGAAATGTTGTTCTCCCTGACGGTACAATCGTCACCTCCTCATACGGCATCTTCTCCCCCGAAGAGATGAAAGAGGGCACACAGAAAACCGATAAGGGCAAACAGAAGAGAAGAACATATATTGTATCAAAGAGAATTAATCTTAATGATGTTGATAAGATAGTTAATAAATAAAAAATGCAGGTATTTTTTCAAATTGAAAGAATACCTGCAAAATTTTTATTTACTTTTTCTTTTCACAATAATTATACCGGCTATAATCTGACAGACGGTAAGAATAAGACACACTGCCAGTATTACCTTTCCTGCCACACTTTCACCGTCTGTTTCACCTAATAAAGCAATAGCAATCAGTCCGCTTATCATAAGAATTGCAGCCCAAATACCAGCAATCAACTTAATATATACTTTCTTGACTTTCTTATCCGGGACAAAATGTGTCATAATGCCCATATAAACTTCGATAATAAATTCAAGTATCTCTTCCATTATCTGTTAATCCAGAATCTGGGCTCGTCGCCGTCGAAGTATTTGTAAGCCTCTTTCATCATCATAGCAGGGCTGTCTGAATAAGAGTTGATTGTGTCGCCGCCACGGTGATTTGTAAGAGTTACATTGTCAAGTCCGAGAAGAGGACAGCTTTCATCAATAGGCTCTTTATCGAAAACATCGATTGCTGCGCCCATAATACCGCCTGTTTTAAGTGCGTTTGCAAGAGCATTGTAGTCAACCATATATGAACGGGCTGTGTTGATGAAATATGCCGTATCTTTCATAATGCCGAACTCTCTCGCACCGAGAAGAATTGACTTCTTTGAAAGTCTTGCGTGGAGTGAAACAATATCACTTTCACGGAGAAGCTCATCAAGTGAAACAAATTTTGCAATATTCTTGTTGATGCCTGAATAGTTTTCAAACATATCGTTGATAAGAATTTTGCAGTTGAATGAAACCAGCTTATCGTAGAGAAGTCTGCCCACTGTACCGAAGCCGATGATGCCGACTGTCATATCGCTCATTTCTCTGATTTTCTTTTCGGTGTTGGGATATTTCTCTCTCCACTCTCCTTTCTGGATAGCCATAGCTGAACGGGAGATGTTTCTTACCTCGTTGAGCATAAGACCTACTGTATATTCAGCAACAGCGTTTGCATTATGCGCAGGGTTGAGAAGAACTGCAATCCCCTTTTCACTTGCTGCAGGAATGTCAAGGTTTTCGTGACCGCCTCTGTTGCAGAGGATAAGCTTCAGATTGGGAGCCTTTTCGATAAGCTTCTTTGTAACGGGGCAAAGATGCACCATAAGAACTTCTGCCTCGGCGATTGCTTCTTCAAGTCCCTCAGGAAGAGGAAGAGTTTCAAATCCGCCTGTTTCAATAGTTTTGACAACATTTCTCATTTCGTGTCTGTCATATGAGCCGAAATAGAAATACTTTGTGTCAAAAACCATATCTTCATAGCCTTTTTCAATACCTGCTTTCATCATCTCAGGTGTGATGAAAATATCGCCTACTGCTACGCACTTTTTAACCATATGAGAAATCCTCCCTTATTTAATCTGACCGTCCTGAATCATCATATTGCCAAGAAGCATATCAAATTCAGTTGTGATTTTGAAGTTTGTTCTTTCGCCTTTTACGATGCCTACACTCTTGTTATGCTCAAGATACATTCTTCCCGCTTCCATATAAGCGTCAATCTCTTCCTGAGTGAGTGTCTCAAAAAGGTCATTGAATTCCTTGATTTTAAAGGTCTGGGGACCCTGGTCAAGGAAAACTGTATCACGGTTGGGAACAACAGTGCTCTGTTTTCCGTCCTCGGCAATAAGAACAGTATCAATCGTGGGGACAGATGTTGTCACCATATTGTATTCGTTTGCAATTTCAAAGTTATCATTGATGATTCTTGATGATACGAAAGGTCTTGCACAGTCGTGAATGAGCATCATATCGCTCTCTGTAAGGTCTTTGCCGAGAAGCTCCATACTCTTTCTGACAATATTCACCATTGAGAGGAAACGGGTTGTGCCACCGTGGATGATTTCCACGCGGGAAGTGTCAACGCCGTATTCTTCCAGCATATTTCTGCAATAATCCTCCCACTGAGGATTCATAGCAAGAATAACTTTATCTACACATTTTTCACTCAGAAAAGTGTTGAGTGTTCTGACAACTATCGGTGTATCGCCGATTTTCAGAAACTGCTTGGGAACTGAGCTTTCCATACGGGAGCCGATGCCACCCGCGAGAATACCTGCAAAATTCATTGTTTCTTACCTTCCTTTTCAAACAACTCGCCTCTCACATCAACTGCACGGAAGAGAGGTTTTTCGTGTGTTTCAAAAATATACTCGCCCATATCAACTCTTGCAAAGCTGTGTGGTGCAGAGCGCTTTGAATATGTGGGCAGTGACATATAGTCCTTGCCGTAAGCGTAGTTGAGATAGCCTGTGGGGTCAACGGGAATGGGAGCCTCAATGCCATCAAAGGGAACATATTTCACCTCTTCCAGACCGTCTATGGGCATAACCCCGTGAATAAGCTTTTTGCCTACGCTGTCAATCAGATATTTTGCATCCTTTTTATTCCTGTAAAAACGCACACCAAGCTCAAACATTCTGTGATATACACCATAGGGAATGAGCCTGAGGAAAGGCAGCATAACCTTTGAAAGTCTGTAATGGAAATTGAGCCTTGGCTCGTTATACCATCTGACCTCAAGTGCTTTCGTAATAGCATAAAGATATGCCATATGCATTTTCTGAAGCAAAGGATTGTTGCTTGTTTTATCGTAAACGAGAATATCAATGAAAATACCGTCCTCGTTTTCGTTTTTACTTGAAAAGTTTGTAGAAAAATATGTGCCCTTAAGCCTTACCTTGTCAATGGTGTAATGGCTTCCGCTTTTGTTGAAAGGTGAAGAATAAGCAAATTCGTCCCCCATCTCCTTTTCAAAAACCTTTCTGAATTTATCGTAATCTTCTCTGAGCATACCGATATCAAGGTCGTCGTCCCATTCAATGCTCTTCCCGTTTCTCACTGCACCGAGAAGTGAGCCACCTGCAAGGAAATACTGAATGTTATGCTTACGGCAGACTCTGTCGATTTCTTTGAGAATATAAATTTCAAGGTCCTTCAGTCGCTGAAGTTTACCCTCATAAAAGGCAATCATCGGACCGATATCGTATTCTATTTGGGATAAATGACAAATCATCTCATACACTGCTGTTTCAAGGCTGCAGTGTGTCTCGAAGCCCGTCTTATTCCACTTCATCGTACCGAGAGATTTGTTTTCACTCTCTACTGCCTTTTCCACGCTGCAGACAAGCTTAAGATACGCCTTGCACTTGCTGAAAATCGCAAACTTGATGTCAGCAGGACAGACAGTGTAGGATGCTACATTGTATTCGTGACCTGACTTTACATTGTAAAGGCCGTGAATAAGAGCACCTATAGCTGACCTTACATAAGTAAGTGTAAATTTTGTTCTGTAATCCTCTTCAGTAATTTCAACCTGACCTTTTTCAAAGGCACCTCTGATTGTACCCATCAGGTCAAAAGAGGGAATATGCTGTCTGTCAGGAGAAAAGATGTTGTCAAAGCGAAGAAGTGAAACATCAGCACCGTTGTCTCTTACTGCTTCTCTGCACATTTTCTGGATGTCACAGAAAAGAGAGAAGTCTTCCTTTTCACTTACAAAATAGTCAAATTCACGCTCTGCAAGGTATTCGATACCCTGAGGAATTGCATCCGCTCCGGGAAGAATCGTTCCCACTACAACACGGGATGAATTTTTCTTTGCAAACTCAAAAGCAGATGAAAGTGCAGAGAGATATTTTTCTCTCTTTCCCTTTTCCGAAGCATCAAGCACACAGATAACGCAGGATGTTTTTTTCTTTCTGCCTTTCAGAGAAGAGAAATCCGAAAGAGAAATCTCTTCAATATTGCTTCCGCCGTTTTCAAAAAACTCATTCTGCAGCGGACTTTTTTCGTCAGCCGAAACAAAATACGCTTTTCCGAGGAAATAGAAAGATTTCTTCACAACTATATTCAGTGCTCTGAGCAGATAGTCTGAAAGAAGACTTCCGTCACAGAGAAGATAATAGTCATCATAGAATTTTTTATCTGCAAGGAAAACACCGGTAAGAACTCTGTGTATTTCGCCTGATGAAACCTCAGTTTCGTCATTTATCATTGAACGCATAATCAGTCAATCTCCGTTTCAAAAAGTTCGCCCTTGATATTTACTTCTCTGAAATCACCGGGCTGTTTATCTTCAAAAATAAACTCACCCAGGTCAAGACGGGCAAACTTGTGAGCACCCACCTGCGCTGAAAGAGAAGGCTTGGGGAAATAGTTGGGGCCATAGAAGAATGAAAGATATTCGTGATAGTGTACGGGCATAGGAACTTTAAGTCCGTCAAGCTCTGTTTCTGTCAGTTCTTCAAGATAATATTTGGGGAATCTGCCGTAATGGATGTGCTGACCTGTGCTGTCAAGAAGATATTCTGCATTCTTTTTCTTTGAGAACATTGTTGCAGCAAAGTCAAAGGTCTTGTGGAGCACCTTCCAGGGAACAAGTCTGAGGAAAGGAAGAACAAGCTTTGTAAGATTGTAGCGATAAGCCTTTCTGGGAACATTGTACCAACGGACCTTGAGGATAGCCACCATCATTTTGATGAACTTGATCTGGAACTTTTCAAGGAGTCTGTTTGATGAAGTCTGGTCATATACGATGATGTCCACAAACACGCCGTCCTCGAAAACGAAGTGGTTTGAATAAGCCGTTGAGAAGTATGAACTCTTAAGTCTTATTTTGTCAAGATAATAGTGACAGTTTTTATCTGTCCAGGGAGATGAGTAATAGTATTTCTTGTCAAGCTCTTTCGGTGCAACTTTCTGGAATTTTTTGAAATCCTCTCTGAGCATACCGATGTCAAGGTCGTCATCCCAGGGAATACTCTTATTTTCTCTGACTGCACCTAAGAGTGAGCCACCTGCAAGGAACCATTTGATATCGTGTTTCTTACAGATTCTGTCAATTTCAGCAAGAATGTCAATTTCAATATCCTTAAGTCGCTGAAGCTTGCCCTGATAGCAGGTAAGTCTTGTCTGAACATCAAAATCATTTCCTGAAAGTGAGCAGATTGTTCTGTACATAGCGTCTTCAAAGGGATAAATGAATTTCTTTGTAAAGCACACTGTCTTCACAGCCTTAAGACTGCTCAGGCAATATGATACAACATCTTCTTTTTTATAGGGCTTAAGATTTGTGCTCACACCGATTCTATCAGGGAAAGCCACATTAATCTGATTTTTAAGGTCTGCCAAAGTAACTTCGTAAAGGTCAATATTGTAAACATGACCGTCTCTTGTGCAGAAAAGTGATTTTATAAGTGCTGCTGCAGCGTCTCTTGTGTGGATGCAGGTGTATTTTTTCAGATAATCCTCTGTTGTGATTTCCACCTGACCCTTTTCAAAGGCTTCCCTTACCATTTCTTCAAAATCAAAGTTGGGAGTTTTCGCACCGTTTGTACCGATAAGATTATCGAAACGAAGCACATTCACCTTTTCAAAGCCGTCACCTACGATTTTTCTCGCTTTCTTTTCAAGAGAAATATACATCTCTTCTGCCGGAGTTTTGTCCTCAACCGTCTCTTCAAGGAAATAGCTGTATTCACGCTCTGCAAAAAGCTGAATTCCGTGAGGAATGGGACGAAGCTCGGGCAGAACAGCACCGAGCATAATTCTGTTTGTTGAAGAAATTTTCGCTCTTTCTTCACAGGCAGAGAGAATATCGAGCCATCTCTCATCTGCAAGGTTTGTATCGCAGAGAAGAATGTATGCAGACTTCTCTGTTTTCTTCATATTTTTAAAGCTTTCAAAAGACACATAAACTGCGCCGGGGAATTTTGTTTCACAATATTCCTTATCAACAGATGTGTTATCGAAGGCTTCAACAACAACAGTGTTGCCATCTCCGAAAATTCCGGTCAGAGCAGGTACTATATAACTGCCCAGAGGGTTACTGTCAGAAATTATATAAACTGTATCAAAAACCTTCTTCTCTTTTTCAAAAAAGGTTATATATTTGCCTGTGCATTCAGATAAAGCTTTGACTTCGTCGAAAAAAATATTTTCGATCATTTGACATCCTCCTCAAATATATGTACGGTAATTTGCCACTCTATAATATAGCACACTATAAAAGAAAAGTCAATTATACAGTGCAGTTGACAATCCTCTTTTGCCGTGTTATTATTTCTTTCTGGAAGAGGGTGAAAATGATGAAAATAAAAGGTGCAATCTTCGATGTTGACGGCACCCTTCTTGACTCTATGTACGTGTGGAGACACAGAGGTGAAATTTACCTTGAAAATCTGGGAATCAGGCCGAGAGACGGACTTCATCTTGATGTGAGGCGGCTAGGCTTCTTTGAATCACCGAAAATGATTAAAGAAGAGTATTCTCTTACCCAATCCCCTGAGGAAATCTGCGACGGAATGATGAAGGTTGTTGATAACTATTACAGAACAAACCCTACCGTCAAGGAAGGCACAATCGAATTTCTTGAAGAGCTCCGCAGAAACGGCGTTAAAATGTGCGTCGCAACTGCAACAGACAGACATATGGTGGAGCCGGGACTGATAAACGCAGGAATCAGGGATTACTTTGATGAGATTTTCACCTGCGGAGGTCTTAAAACCAACAAGACAAAACCTTTTATTTTTGAAAAAGCACTGGAATTCCTGGGCACGGACAAAGAAGACACAGTAGTTTTTGAAGATGCTCTGTACGCCGTAAAGACGGCAAAGGCTTCAGGCTTTTTTGTTACAGGAATTTTCGATGAGCAGGAGCCTGAGCAGGAAGAGTTCAGGTCTCTTTGCGATGTGTTTGTATACGATTTGCGAGATTCACTAAAAATTTTATTGTGATTTTTTCAAATTCTTGTTAAAATAACATTGAAATGAACAGAATATCGTAGTATAATAGTTAGTTGTTAAAAGTTATTTTATCTCCAAAGGAGTTGTTCACAATGAGCAGAATGATTGGCACAGTTTCAAGAGGCGTAAGAGCCCCCATCATCAAAAGCGGTGATGACATTGTTGAAATCGTTTCTTCATCAGTTATTGAAGCATCAAAGGATGCCGGTTTCACATTCAATGACAAAGACATCGTTGCAATGACAGAGGCTATTGTTGCAAGAGCACAGGGCAACTACGCATCAGTTGACGATATCGCATATGATGTAAAAGAAAAATTCGGCGGCGAAACAGTGGGTGTTATTTTCCCCATTCTCAGCCGTAACCGTTTTGCAATCTGCCTTCGCGGTATTGCAAAGGGCGCAAAGAAAATCGTTCTTATGCTTTCCTATCCCTCAGATGAAGTAGGTAACCACCTTATTTCACTTGACGCTCTCGACGAAAAGGGCGTTGACCCCTACAAGGATGTTCTTACTCTTGAAAAATACCGTGAACTCTTCGGCTATGAAAAGCACACATTCACAGGCGTTGACTATGTAGAGTATTACGAAACACTCATCAGGGAGTCAGGTGCTGAAGCTGAAATCATTTTTGCAAACAACCCCAGAGCAATTCTTGATTATACAAAAAATGTTCTCTGCTGCGACATCCACACAAGACAGAGAACAAAGAGACTTCTTAAGAATTCAGGCGGCGAGAAGATTTTCGGTCTTGACGAAATTCTCAACGCTCCCGTAAACGGCAGCGGATTCAACGCTGACTACGGTCTTCTCGGTTCAAACAAAGCAACTGAAGACACAGTCAAGCTCTTCCCCCGTGACTGCCAGGCTGTTGTTGACGCAATCCAGGCAAAGCTTAAGGCTGAAACAGGCAAGAACATTGAGGTTATGGTTTACGGCGACGGCGCATTCAAAGACCCCGTAGGAAAAATCTGGGAACTTGCTGACCCCGTTGTTTCTCCCGCATACACTTCAGGTCTTGAGGGCACACCCAACGAGCTCAAGCTTAAATATCTCGCTGACAACGAATTCTCCGAGCTTTCAGGCGACGAGCTTAAAGAGGCTATCAAGAACAAGATTCAGGAAAAAGACGGCAACCTTGTGGGCCAGATGGCATCTGAGGGCACAACACCCAGAAGACTCACAGACCTTATCGGTTCACTCTGTGACCTTACATCAGGCTCAGGCGATAAAGGTACTCCCATCGTATTCATTCAGGGTTACTTCGATAACTACACAACAGAATAATATATAAAACATATATCAAAAGCACCTCATCAGCGATGAGGTGCTTAATTTTATGCTTGTTTCAGACTGCTCAGAACATAAACAGATTTCTGATGCTTTCGAAAAGGTCTGCAAAGAATTTTGCAATCATATCGAAGAATGTGAATTCAACAGTAACTTCGCAAGTTGCTTTCTTGTTGCCGTCGTATGAATAAACTTCAAGAACTGCTGTACCGGCATCAATTGCATTGAGAGTGATTGTGCCGTCTGCGTTGATTTCATAACTTGCTATCCATCCGTCATTATCTTCACCGGGGATTGTGCAGTAGAAATCAGTGTATGTTGCATCTGTGGGATTGACCGTAACTGAAATTGTGCAGGTATCCTGATATCCCATTGTAACTGATGTTTCTGAAAGTGAAATTGATTTCACGGGAACCTTTTTGTAAGTAACCTTATATGTATCTACGGATAAATCGGTAACGGGATATTCCTCACCTGCAAGAGAAATGTCCGCATATTTTCCCTCCTGCTTCATCACAAAGGATTTGAGAAGACCTGCTTTTGAAGTTTTTGTTGTGATTGTTACTTTGTTTGAATAATCTTCCCAGCTCTCAACAAGATTGAAAACGATTGTAACATCACCGTTTGATGCAGTTGTAAGTTTTGCGCTTTTGAAAGTCATATCGAATTCTTCGATTCTTCTCTTTACGCTGAACATCCACACTGTATCGGGCTTACCCTCGATGTACATTTCTTTGTCAGATGTACCGTAATAGTAGCTGACTGAAGTTTCCTCAAGACCATTTTCGCCGTAGAATTCTTCATTGAGCGCTGCTGTTTCTCTTGCGTCTCTGTCTGTAAGGGCTGAATAGTCTGCGTTGTACTTGTATGTCCATTTGTTATCAACCTTGATAAGACCTTTTTTCGCTGTTGTTTTCAGACAGTTCTCATAGTATGTAAGCATTTCGCTTTTTGAAGAAGATGAGCTGATAGCACCTGCCATCATACTGCACATTGAAAACAATGTGACCACTACAAGAAACACTGATAAAGCTTTACTGATTTTTTTCATTTAAAACACTCCTTTTAAATTATTTTACATCTGCCGCTGAATAATGTCAACATTTAAATCACAACACCTAAAGCTATATGTGTAAAGATATATTCAAAATATGCTAACATCTCGTAAAAGAAATAACTGATTCTGTCGAAGAAGCCGAATCTGACCGTCACTTCACAGCTTTTCAGAATATCGCCCGAATATGTACGGACATTCACCTTCACGCGGCCCTCTTCAATTCCTTCAATATAAATCGTTCCGTCTTCCTCCCAAGCATATGCAACACCGAAAGAATCGACCCATTCCTCTGCAAAATCATCATACATCAGCGTTTCAACATAAACACCCTTGTATGTGGCATTTTCCGGTCCCACGGTGTATGTGATTTCTTCAATATCACGATAACCGAGATTTACTTCATATGCCGAAAGCTCAAGGCTTTTTGCAGGAATCTTGTCATACACAAAGGTATATGTTTCTACATATTCGGAAGTAATCCTGAAAGGAACTTCTTCTCTTACAGAGTATTCACCCCAGGAGTCCTTTGTTGTGGTTGTGATTTTTTTCAGTTCATTCTTACTTGTCAGCTCTGCCACAACTTTCTTTGTGCCTTTTGCAGCACTGTCGTCCGCAGAAAGATTTATGGTGATTTTGTTGTTTTCATATTTTGCACTTTTGAGTGTGTAGTAATAGTCGATGCTGTCATTTATCTCGAACCAATAATAAAGCTCTGTTTCCTTTACTTTCTCGCTCTTTTTACGGACGCCTGAC
The DNA here is from genome assembly GCA_045542485.1 of Acutalibacteraceae bacterium. GTDB lineage: Bacteria > Bacillota > Clostridia > Oscillospirales > Acutalibacteraceae > SIG575. The sequence continues at coordinate 86,994 of JAZQLC010000051.1, read as the reverse complement.
AAATACACATCATCCTCGGAAACAGTCCATTGACCGTCGCAAAAGCTGTATTCCTCCATAGTTTTTTCAAGGTCCTTGCCTGAAAGCGGAGAAAAATCAGCCGTATCTCTTGTTTTCCAGACATCCTTCACATAGAGAACCTTATACTTTTTTGCAGTCTTTTCAAGAACACTGTGATAAAATTCCACAACCTCTTCTTTTGTCATTTTTGCTGCTCCCGCAGTTACAGAGAACATACAGAACAACATTACAACTGCCATCAGTAACGCAAATATTTTCTTCATTTTTCACCACACCTTTGTAATTTACTGCAGTATAATTTTACCACTTTCTGTCTTTCTTTTCAATTCATATTCAGCTTTTCAATATTTTATACAAAAAGACAAATATTACTTTGTGAATTTTTACGATTTTAAAGTTGATTTTTTATGTGCAAAGTAGTAAACTGTTTTACAGAAAGAATGGTGAGGAAAAATGAAAACGAGTTGTTCAGAATGTAATAAAAGCGACTTATCACTTCTTGAAGAAACTCTCAGAAAATACAAAAATGTGAAAGGCAGTCTTATTACCGTACTGCAGAAAGCTCAGGAAATTTACGGTTATCTGCCAACGGATGTAATCTACAAAATTGCAGAAGAAATGAGCCTTACCCCTGCAAAGGTTATGGGCGTTGCAACCTTTTATACTCAGTTCAGATTCCGTCCCGTGGGCAAATATCTCATTATGCTCTGTCAGGGCACTGCCTGTCACGTAAACGGCTCAGAAAGACTCGAGAAAGCAATTACCGAGGAGCTGGGAATTACCGACGGAGAAACTACTGACGACGGCCTTTTCACCCTTAAAAATGTAGCGTGTCTCGGCTGTTGCAGTCTTTCCCCCGTTATGATGATAAACGAGGAGACCTACGGCTCTCTTACCCCCGAAAAAGTCCGGGAAATACTCAGAAGGCTCAGGGAGGAAGAGAAATGAAAATAGTTGTAGGTCAGGGAAGCTGCGGCATCGCTGCAGGTGCAGGAAAGGTTTATTCTGCAATTGAAAAATTGATTGGCGTCAAAAGCTCTCTTTCCATCACGGGATGCATCGGAATGTGCTTTTTAGAGCCGATTGTTGACATCTACGACGATGATAACAACCTGACAAGACTTGTACGCGTCAGTGAAAACGATGCCGAAAGAATCGTGAACGCCGCAGAAAGCCTTGATTTTTCAGAAATTGAAAATCTTAAAATCACTGCAGAAGACGAGGAATTTCTCACAAAGCAGACAAGAATTGCACTTCGTCACTGCGGTATTATAAATCCGGAAAACATTGAAGACTACATCTCCTCTGACGGCTATGAGGCTCTGAAAAAAGTGCTTCACACAATGTCACCTGAAGAGGTTATTGAAGAAATAAAAATTTCAGGTCTCGCAGGACGAGGCGGTGCAGGTTTTCCCACCTGGTTCAAATGGAATGCAGCAAGAAATTCTCAGGGTGATGAAAAATATCTTATATGTAACGCAGACGAGGGCGACCCGGGTGCGTTTATGGACAGAGCCGTAATCGAAAGTGACCCTCACAATCTTATTGAGGGTATGCTCATCGGCGCATACGCCATCGGTGCAAAGGAAGCCGTAGTCTATGTAAGAGCAGAATATCCCCTTGCAATCATAAGACTTGAAAAAGCAATCAAAGAAGCCGAAAGCAAGGGCTTTATAGGCAAAAACATTCTCGGCACAGACTTCTCCTGCTCATTCAGAATCAAAGCAGGTGCAGGTGCATTTGTTTGCGGCGAAGAAACTGCACTTATTGAGTCACTTGAGGGCAGCCGCGGTATGCCCAGACTCAAACCTCCGTTTCCCGCAGAGGCAGGATACTGGCACAAGCCCTCAAACATCAACAATGTTGAAACTTTCGCAAATGTTACCTGGATTATCCTCAACGGCGGCAGAGCTTTCAGCGCTATGGGCACTGAGGACAGCAAGGGCACAAAGGTTTTCGCCCTTACGGGAAAAATCAGTCGCGGCGGTCTTGTGGAAATTCCTATGGGCAAAACCCTGCGCCACGTAATTTACGACATCGGCGGCGGCATCAGAAACGGTGCTACCTTCAAGGCAGTGCAGATGGGAGGCCCCTCGGGAGGATGTATTCCCGAAGAGCTTCTGGATACTGTAATTGACTATAAAAAATTAAGCGCCACCGGTGCCATTATGGGCTCAGGCGGTATGGTTGTTATGGACGAAAACACCTGTATGGTGAATATGGCAAAATTCTTCCTTGATTTCACTACAAAGGAATCCTGCGGAAAATGTGTCCACTGCAGAATCGGTACAAAAAGAATGCTTGAAATTCTCGGCAGAATCACAGACGGCAAAGGAAAAGAGGGCGACATTGAGCTTCTTGAAGAGCTCTGCGCAGGTATCAAGGACGGCGCTCTTTGCGGTCTCGGTCAGACTGCCCCCAACCCCGTACTGACAACTATCAGATATTTCAGAGATGAATATGTCTCTCACATTGAAGAAAAGAGATGCCCTGCAAAGGAATGTGTTTCTCTTCTCACATATTCAATCAATCCTGAAAAATGCATCGGTTGTTCACTCTGCTCTAAAAAATGTCCTGTGGAAGCTATTTCAGGTCAGGTAAAAAAGACCTTCTCAATAGACAACGAAAAATGTATCCGTTGCGGTCAGTGTAATCATGTCTGCAGATTCGGTGCAGTTGAAGTGAACTGAGGAGGGACAGAAATGGAAAAAATCAGATTTATTATAGACGGCAAGGAATGTTTCGCCGAAAAAGGTATGACTATCCTTGAGGGTGCAAAAGAAAACGGTGTGGAAATCCCCACTCTTTGCCACCACGAAAGCGTGGCTCTTTACGGTGCTTGCGGCATATGTACCGTTGAGGTTGAGGGATGTCCCAAGCTTCTTCGCTCGTGCTCTGCCAAAATTACAGACGGGATGGTCATTCACACAGATTCCGAGAGAGTGAGAAAATCCAGAAAAATCGCCCTTGAACTGCTTATGAGTGACCACACAGGCGACTGTGTCGGCCCCTGCTCACTGAATTGCCCGGCAGGTACAGACTGTCAGGGATATGTGAAATTTATCTCTCAGGGAAAATTCCACGAGGCAGTGGCTCTCATCAAGGAAAAGCTTCCCCTCCCCGCTTCAATCGGCAGAGTATGTCCTCATCCCTGCGAAAATGCTTGTAGAAGAAGTATGGTTGAAGAACCGATTTCAATCGCTTATCTTAAGGCTTTCGCTGCCGACAAGGATATGGAAAAAGACACCTTTGTTCCCCAAGTCAGTCCCGAAACCGGCAAAAAGGTTGCCGTCATCGGTGGCGGTCCTGCCGGTCTGACAGCAGCATATTTTCTCAGAACAAAAGGTCACTCAGTTACGGTTTTTGACGCTATGCCTCAAATGGGCGGTATGCTCAGATACGGTATTCCCGAATACAGACTCCCCAAAAGAATTGTGGAAAACGAGGTTCAGCAGATTGCTTCTCTCGGCGTAGAGATGAAAAACAATGTGAGAATCGGTAAAGACATTTCTTTTGATGAAATCAGAAAGAATCACCACGCAGTAGTTCTCGCCATCGGTGCCTGGAGCAGTATTTTCACCCGTTGCCCGGGAGAAAATCTTGAGGGCGTTGTAAGCGGCATTGATTTCCTCAGGCAAGTCAATATGGGCAAAAAGCCTTTCATCGGCAAAAAAGTAGCCGTCGTAGGCGGCGGTAACACCGCTATGGATACCTGCAGAACAGCAAAACGGCTTGGTGCTGAAGAGGTTTATGTTATTTACAGAAGAACACGCGCCGAAATTCCTGCTGAAAAAATCGAGATTGATGAGGCAGAAGAAGAGGGCGTAACTTTTAAATTCCTTACAAATCCCGCTGAATACATGGGCAAAAACGGTAAAGTTACTGCAGTAAAGCTTCAGGTGATGGAGCTTGGTGAGCCTGACGCATCAGGAAGACGCTCACCCGTCCCCGTCGATGGAAAGTTTGAAATTCTTCCCGTGGACACAGTTATCACTGCAATCGGACAGAAAGTAAACGCCTGTGGCTTTGAAGAAATCGAAACAAACAAAAAGGGCATTATATCTGCCGATGAAAAAACCTTCCGCACATCTCTCGAGGGAGTTTTTGCGGTCGGTGACGCTACAAACAAAGGCGCATCAATCGCTATCGAGGCTATCGGCGAGGCTGAAAAAGCATCAAAAATCATTGACGCTTATCTTTTCGGTATGGAAATTTCTTACAGAAAGCCTTTTGTTTCAGTTAAGGAAGTCACTAAAGATATGTTTGCAGATAAAGAGAAAATCGCAAGAGCCGTGATGCCCGTAAGAAGCCCCTCGGAAAGAGTGAAAACTTTTGACGAAATAGCTCTCGGCCTTACGGAAGAACAGGCTATGAAAGAAGCTTCAAGATGTCTCCAATGCGGCTGTCACGATTACGGTGAATGTAAACTCGTAAAATATGCAGACAGATATGATGTAAAGCCCTTACGCTTTGATGGTGCGAAAAACATTTCCCCGAAAGAGCAAAAGCTCGTCTCAATCGAGCGTGACAACAGCAAATGCATCCTCTGCGGTCTTTGCGTGAGAGTCTGCGAAGAGGTTGCAAAAAAAGGAATTCTGGGTCTTGTGGGCAGAGGCTTTACCACAGCAGTAAAGCCTGAATTCAACGACGAAAGCACAGTTCTTTTCTGCAAGGATTGTCACAAATGCGCAGATGTATGTCCCACGGGTGCATTGAAAATTATAAAGAAATAAATTACAAAACACTAAACCCCACATCCGAGGATGTGGGGTTCGTTTTATGCGTGAAATTCAATTATTTCATTTTAACCTTGAAGCATTTGATTTCAAAGGGATTTGCAGTGAATGAAAGAGCTGAGCCTGAGAATGTATCAACTGCAACATCGTTTCTTTCAAGAAGGTCGCATTCTGAAACAGATGCTATTTCACCGAAGAGCTCCGCAGTAACATCTGTTCTTCTGCCTGTCTTTTCAACAAAACGAACGATGTATGCGTCTTCATCTTCGCACTTCTTGACTGCCTCAAGAGTAACATTGTCAGCAGAAACTGCAATAAAGGACTTGCTTGTTTCACCCTTTGCGTCAGCGCTGATTTCAACCGCTGTCATGGGATTGTTGATTTCAAGACCTCTTGTGATTGTGTCTGCATCCTTCCAGTTACCTGCGTGAGGATAGAGTGAATATGTGAAGTAGTGGTCGCCTCTGTCTGACTGCGGGTCGGGATTCATAGGAGCCTTGAGGAGAGTGATAATCATTCTCTGCTTATCTACCTCATAACCGTACTTGCAATCGTTGAGAATTGTAAGACCGTATGCATCTTCTGACATATCAATGAAGTTATGTGCTGAAACCTCGAACTTAGCCTTATCGTAAGGATTGTGGCGATAGTTTGAGTTTTCGATTGTTGCATAAGCAATATCTCTTGTGTATTTTGATGCCTTGATGTCAACATCGAAGCCGACCTTGAGGAGTTTTTCCTGCTCGTGCCAACTGATGAATGTATCGAAGTCGATTCTGTCAAGGTCGTTATAGATGATAACATTCTGTTTAACAAGTGACTTGTTGATTTTCTTTTCAATTGAAAGAACTGTGAATACATCACCTGCTGCAACGCCTGTAACCTTACCTGCTTCTGTGTCGAATTCACGGTCAACATATGTTGCAACGATATCCCAAGCGTCATATTTACCGGGAAGGTCTTCGTAAAGTCTGAATACGTTACCCTTGCCATCAAGAACTTCACGGTTGTTGTTCTTATCGAAGATTGAAACGATTTCTGCAGAATCGTCAAGTTCAACCTTAAAGTTGTCGTTTTCGATAACGTTACCTGTAAGTGCTTTCGCCTCTGCAACAGCTGCATCCTTTGTATAGAATACCTTATAACCTGCTGCGGGAACATCCTTAGCTACGAATACAAGCACCTTTGTGCCGTCGAGCTTTGTATAAGCCTGAACGGGAACTTTGTCTCCGTTTTCATCGAAGATTTCAACATCCTTGTAAGGAAGCTCAACCTTTGATGTTGCTGAAACGCCGAGTGAATTGAAGAGTGCGAAGGGTTTGCCGTATTTTTCAGCACCGTCTGCGTTACCTGCGATAACATTCAGAGCTTCGTTTCTTACCTCTTCACCAATCTTAATGATTTCATCATAAATTGCGCACAGGTCACCGAAAACTTCTGTGATGTGTGAGCCGGGAAGTGAATCGTGGAACTGGTTTGTAAGAATCATCTGCCAACCTTCATTGAGCTTGTCAAGAGGATACTTATAACCGTACTTCATAGCAACACTTGCAAAAAGCTCTGCTTCACGGTAGAGGTTTTCACTGCGTCTGTTAAGCTTTTTCAGGAGAGCCTTTGTTGTGTGAACACCGCGGTGCTCTTCAAGATAAAGCTCATCCTTCCAGGTGGGGATATTTGTTTCTGTTGCGTTAGCCTTCATTCTTGCAAGTGAATCTTCAATCTTGCTGGGAACTGCCTCGGGAAGTCCTGGGAACTTGCTGTAACGCTTAACATATTCAAGCATTTCGGTGTCTACCCCGCCGCCGCCATCGCCCCAGCCGTAGCAGTACATTGATTCGCCGATTGTTTCCTTGTCTGTATATCTTGACCAGTTAACCTTCAGTGAGTCTGCTTCAACTGTGCCGATGAAGTGTGTGGGAGGAACGATTGAGAATACCTTTGAGCCGTCGGGGCCTTCCCACCAGAATGTGTTATACTGCCAGGGGTTAGTATCGTTCCAGATACCCATTTTATGTGTTACGAAATATTCAACACCTGCTTTTTTGAGAATCTGAGGCATTGCGTAGCCGTTACCGAAAACGTCGGGAACCCAGCAGGTTTTGGGAGTGATGCCGAATGTCTTTTCTGCATATCTTACACCGTGGAGAAGCTGACGTGCAAATGATTCACCTGAAACAAGGTTACAGTCAGGCTCAACCCACATAGCGCCGATATATTCCCATCTGCCCTCTTCGATGCGTTTTTTGACCTGCTCGAAAAGCTTGGGATAGCGTTTTTCCATTTCAATATATGTAGGTGCTGTACTCTGTGAGAAAATAAAGTCGGGGTACTGCTCCATAAGTCTGAGCATTGTTGCGTGAGTTCTGCCCAACTTACGCACATATTCCTTGTAAGCCCACATAAACACGATATCCAGATGTGAGTTACCTACAAGAGCAAGTTTACCGATTGAAGAATAGTTGGGGTTGTTGTAAACCTTATCCTTGAGAACCTTCTGTGCAAGAAGAAGTTCAGCCTTGAACTCTTCGCCCTCAAGGTCAAAGTTCACGTGTGTGAAAGCTTCTTTGAGTGCTGCGCGGATAAGCTCTGCAAGACCTGTGTCAAGAACAGGCATAAACAGTGCGTTGAAAACTGCCTTGAAGTCCCAGTAAATCTCTTCGATTACGGGGTCAACTACGCCAACGAATGAGCAAGAGAGAGTTTTGATTGTTGATTCGTTTGAATGCCATACATAGTATGATTCAATATCAACATCATAGTGCTCGTCACCCTTTGCGCAATCTGTAAGAAGAACACTGTTTCTGAATGGGTCAAGGCCCTGATAGGGCTCACCGTTAAGTGAAAGAAGTGAGTCACCGCCGAAGTAAACGTTAAGTGTTACTTTCTTGCCCTTAAAGCGAGGAGGCATATCAAATGAATTTTTGAAGAATGCACTCCAGCCGTTGTTACCCCAACGGTCGCCTACATTAAGGTCTTTCCACTCATCATATAAAAATTCGTAGTCATCCACACCCTTGTAGATGCATTCCTTCATTTTCCATGCGGGAATTGTTTCGATGTCGGTGTAGATTCTCTTTTTGAGAGTTTTGAGTTTAACTGTTACAAGGTCATCAAAAGAGAAGATACCTCTCTGCTTACCCTTTGTCGCGTCACGCCAGTCATCAACATGAGCGTCCATTGCGTCAAGAGCAGCAACAGCATCAAGATTTTTGATTTCTGCCATTTGTTTATCATCCTTTCCTGAAAAAAATATTTCAAGTCAATTTATAGTATAACATTAAATATTTTTATTTTCAATAGCAATAAAGAAAATCCCCGAAATTGAGGGAATCAATTTCAGGGATTTATAGGATTTACATTATCAGAGAATGTGGAATTTTACAACAAGTGATGCAAAAACGATTGATACCATTGAAATAAGCTTGATAAGGATATTGATTGAGGGACCTGATGTATCCTTGAAGGGGTCGCCCACAGTGTCGCCTACAACTGCTGCCTTGTGATTTCTGCTGCCCTTACCGCCGAATTCGCCGCTTTCAATATATTTCTTTGCATTATCCCACGCACCGCCTGAGTTTGACATAAATATCGCCATAAGGAAACCGGTTGCCGTTGCACCTGCAAGCATACCGATAACACCGTTATATCCGAAAACAAGACCTGTTACAACGGGAACGATAACTGCCGTGATTGTGGGAAGAATCATTTCTTTCAGACTTGCCTTTGTGCAGAGGTCAACGCAGGATGCATAGTCCGCATCTGTTTCTCCCGTCATAATACCCTTGATTTCCCTGAACTGTCTGCGCACTTCAATAACAACGCTTTCTGCTGCTTTACCAACTGAATTCATTGTAAGCGCTGCAAAGACGAAGGGAAGACAAGCGCCGATGAAAAGACCGATAAGAACTGAAGGATTCATAATAGAAAGGTCCATAGCTTCTCCGCTGCCTGATTCTGAAATAATCTTCACAATCTGGTCTTTGTAAGAAGCAATAAGTGCAAGTGCAGTCAGGGCTGCCGAGCCGATTGCGAAGCCTTTACCTGTTGCTGCAGTTGTGTTGCCCAGAGCATCGAGAGCATCTGTTCTCTCTCTTACCTCTTCTTCAAGACCTGCCATCTGTGCAATACCGCCTGCGTTGTCTGCAACGGGACCGTAAGCATCTGTTGCAAGGGTGATACCGAGAGTTGAAAGCATACCTACTGCCGCAACCGCAACGCCGTAAAGACCGGATGCTGCACTTGCGAAGCCACCTGCAAAGCCATAAGCAGCAATAACACACGCTGCGATGATGATAATGGGAACAGCAGTTGACATCATACCGAGACCCACACCGCCGATGATAATTGTAGCTGAGCCGGTTTCTGATTTTTTAGCAAGATTTCTTGTAGGCTTATATGTGTCTGATGTGAAATATTCTGTTGAGAAGCCTATTGCAACACCTGCAACGAGACCTGCAAGAATTGAAAAATAAAGGCTGAAATTTTCTTTGCCCATTACAAAATAAACAATGGGGAAAGCAAGAACGGCAATAAGGATTGCGCTCAAATTTGTTCCTTTTCTCAGAGCCTTGAGGAGAATCTTCTGCTCTGTTTTTTCACCTGTTCTGACGAAGAATGAACCGATAATTGAGCAGACAACACCGACTGCTGCGAGAATCATCGGAAGAGACGCTGCTTTCAGGTCTCCTGCAAAGGCTCCCACACCCAGCGCCATAGCTGAAATAACTGAGCCGACATATGATTCATAAAGGTCTGCGCCCATACCTGCTACGTCACCTACATTATCACCAACATTATCGGCAATAACTGCAGGGTTTCTGGGGTCATCCTCGGGAATTCCTGCCTCAACCTTGCCTACAAGGTCTGCACCTACATCTGCTGCCTTTGTGAAAATACCGCCGCCCACTCTGGCGAAAAGAGCCATTGAAGATGCGCCCATACCGAAGGTGAGCATCGCACTCGTAATTTCTGCCGGTTCAAGCTTGAAGACAAATTTAAGAAGCAAAAACCACAGTGAGATATCAAAAAGGCCGAGACCTACAACAGTAAAGCCCATAACCGAACCTGCACTGAAAGCCACTCTCAGACCTTTGTTGAGTCCTTCGCGACAGGCGTTTGCAGTTCTTGCGTTTGATGCAGTTGCGATTTTCATACCGATAAAGCCTGAAAGACCGCTGAAAAATCCTCCCGTAAGGAATGCAAAAGGCACATAGGGAGTAAGCAGATTTGCAAGAGCCATAACACCGAGTATCAAAAACATACCGCCGAAGAAGATTGAAACAACAGTGTACTGTCTTTTGAGGTAAGCGTTTGCACCCTCTCTGATTGACTGTGCAATTTTCTTCATTTTCTCTGTACCCTCAGAGTATTTCATAACTTTTTTGGCAGTGATAATTGCAAATACAATCGCAATCAAAGAACCTGCCAGAGTGAGGAATGCAGAATAGTTTTCCATAATATCTACTCCTTTCAATGTAAAAAAACGCCCACGGAAAATAACCGTGAACAAATAATGTTAAAGTTTTAACTATGTTTCTTTACCATTATATCACTTGCAAGATTCCAAGTCAAGACTTGCAAAATTAATATTCAACAAAGTTAATCCGCTATGTTTTAAGTTTTGTGACAATTGTTACAAAATATGCTCTTTTTTATATCTATTTTGCTCATTGAAGAAAAGGGTTAAGTGAAATATAATATTCATATCATAATATGCAAGGAGAAATGTATATGTCATTATTTACAAAAATCATCACAGCCATCCTTATAATACCCGCATTACTGGGTACATATACCGGCGACAAAAACGACACCGAAGCTTCTTACAGAGAAACAATCTCTTCAATCTCTTACGAAAACACCATTGAGGACGCTGTACCTCAGACAGACATTTACGGAATGATTGAAGATCACTTCTCTTCTCCCCTTCCTGACGGCAAGACAGTGAAAAAAGCAATCATCATCGGCTATGACGGATGTCGTGCAGATGCTCTGGCACTTGCAACAGGCGAAGACAGCGGTGTCAAAAAGATGCTTGACGGCGGTGCATCGCTCAGACTTTCATACTGCGGTGGCGTGAATTATCCCGAAACAAATACTCAGGATACTTCAACTGCCCCCGGCTGGTGCTCTATCCTCACAGGTCAGTGGGCTGACAAAACAGGTATCACAGGAAACGGAATTACAAAAACCGTTGAGTATAAAACTCTCTTCACCTCTCTCACAGAGAATAAAGTCATCGACTCAGCTTCTTTCGTAACATCCTGGGACGGACACTTCTCCACAGACAACGCAACATACAATCTCGAAAAAGCTTACTGCGAAGAAAACGGTCTCAATGTTTCCTTCAAACTCTGCAATTCCGACACAAATTCAGCCAACACCGTAATCAAAAATCTGAAAGAAAAGGACTGCTCAGATTTCATTTTTGCAATTTATGAGGGTACTGACCACGCAGGTCACGCATTCGGTTTTTCTACCAACAACCCCATCTACAAGGTAGGCTTCAGAATCAACGATGTTCTCGCTTACAAAACAATCTGCGCAATTGAAAGCAGAGAAACCTACGAGACAGAAGACTGGCTTATCATCATCACTGCTGACCACGGCGGTTTCGGCACAGGTCACGGCGGACCCTCAATCCAGGAAAGAATGACATTCATCGTTACAAACAAATAATTTTTCCCATTCGGAAATACTGCCTGAAGCTCCCTTTAGGCAGTATTTTTTTGCCATATTTTTGCCGTATAGTATTGTAATTTATAAATAATTAAAGTATAATTAATGTGTATATTTACAAGTACCTGAGGAGGTATGAATATGGCAGAGGTAAAATTAGGTATTCAGCTCTTTACACTACGCGATTTCATAAAGACTGCTGAAGACTTTGACAAGACTCTCTCTGAACTTTCGGAAGAAGGCGTAAGCATCATTCAGATTTCCGCAATCGGTCCCATCCCTCAGAACGAGGTCAAGGAAATTGTGGAAAAACACGGTATGGATGTGTGCGTTACTCACACAAACTTCGACAGAATGAAAGCAGAAACACAGACAGTTATCGACGAGCACAAAATGATTGACTGTGACTGCCTCGGTCTTGGTGCTATGGGTGACGATTACAGGAAAGACCTTGCATCCGTCAGAAGGTTCATCGAGGACGCTGAAAAAATAGGAAAAATGTGCTTTGAGCAGGGCCTCAGATTTGCTTATCACAACCACGATTTCGAGTTCAGAACAGTTCTCGAGGACGGCAGAACAATTATGCAGGTTCTTCTTGAAGAAACAAATCCCGACTACTTCTGGTTCATCCCCGACACGGCGTGGATTCAGATCGGCGGAGAAGACCCCGTTCAGTTCCTTGAAAAGCTTAAGGGCAGAGTCAAGGTGTGCCACTTCAAGGATTATGTGAAAGCAGACACTGAAAGAGGCTTTAAATTCACAGAGCTCGGCAAAGGCGAGGTTGATATCCCCGCTTGTTACAGAAAACTGAAAGAGCTGGGTGTTCCCTATGCCGTTTATGAGCACGACATTGACTGGGAAGTGAGCGCTATGCAGTCTTGTAAAGACAGCTACAAATATATGCTCCGTGTAGCAGAAAAAAACTAAAAAACAAAACCGAAAGGAAGTTTTATATATGTCAGAAAAAATCAGAGTAGGTATTGTGGGCATCGGTAATATGGGCTCATCACACCTCAGAAACTACCGTGACGGCAAAATGCCTGAGGTTGAAATCAGCGCAGTCTGTGACATCAAGGAAGACAGACTTCAGTGGGCTGAAAATGAATTCCCTCAGATTCCCCGTTTCAGAACTTATGACGAAATGCTTGACAGCGGTCTCTGTGACGCAGTGCTTATCGCCGTTCCTCACTACGACCATCCCCCGATGGCAATCAAGGCTTTCGGCAAAGGTCTGCACGTTATGACCGAAAAACCTGCAGGTGTTTACACAAAGCAGGTACGCGAAATGAACGCCGTTGCAGAAAACAGCGGCAAAGCATTCGGCATTATGTACAACCAGAGAACTAATCCTATGTACCGTAAAGCAAGAGAAATCGTCAAGAGCGGCGAATACGGTGAACTCAAGAGAGTTAACTGGATTATCACAGACTGGTTCAGAACCCAGGCTTACTACAATTCAGGCGGATGGAGAGCAACCTGGTCGGGCGAAGGCGGCGGCGTTCTTCTCAACCAGTGTCCTCACAACCTTGACCTGTGGCAGTGGATCTGCGGAATGCCCGAGAAAGTAAAGGCAGTCTGCAGAGTGGGTAAATGGCACGACATCGAGGTTGAAGACGATGTTACAATCTATGTTGAATATCCCAACGGTGCGTCAGGCGTGTTCATCACAACAACAGGCGACTGCCCCGGTACAAACAGACTTGAAATCACTCTCGACAGAGCAAAGCTTATCTGCGAAGACAACAAGCTTCGTATGTATGTTCTTGAAAACAAAACCTCAGATATCATCACAAAATCTGAAGAAGGCTTTGCAAAGACTGACGGCGAATGGGTTGAGGTTGAGCTTGAGGGTGAAAACAATCAGCACTCAGGTGTTATGAACGCATTCGCAGGTCACATCCTCCGTGGCGAAGAGCTTATCGCAAAGGGCGAAGAAGGCATCAACGGTCTTACAATTTCCAACGCTGCTTTCCTTTCATCCTGGCTTGACAAAACTATTGAGCTTCCCATCGACGAAGACCTTTACTATGCAGAGCTTGAGAAGAGAATTTCTTCATCAAAAGCAAAAACAAATGTTGTTGAAAAAACAAATGAAGATATGAGTTCTACATATTAATCAACTGCAAAAGCAAAAAAGAATTATTTTGAAAGGAGTTTTCTCAATGAATAAAACTCTTGTAATTATGGCTGCAGGTATGGGCAGCAGATACGGAAGCCTCAAACAGATTGACCCTATCGGTGAAGATGGCTCTCTTATCATTGACTATTCAATTTATGATGCTGTGAAAGCAGGTTTCAATAAGGTTATCTTCATCATCAAAAAGCAGGACGAAGAGGCTTTCAGAAACGCAATCGGCAACAGAATCGAAAGCAAGGTCAACACAGAATATGTTTTTCAGGATATCAACAATATCCCCGAGGGTTATTCTGTGCCCGAGGGAAGAGTGAAGCCCTGGGGTACTGCTCACGCAGTCCTTTCCTGCCTCGGCACAGTTGATGAGCCTTTCGCAGTCATAAACTCTGATGACTTCTACGGCCCCCGTGCATTCAAAGAAGTTTCTCAGTGGATTGACAGAACAGACTTCGACAAAAATCCTCTTCCCTTCAGTATGGTGGGCTTCCAGCTCAAAAACACACTTACGGAAAACGGTCACGTTTCCCGCGGTGTGTGTGTTGTTGATGAAGAAAATAAGCTTTCGGAAATCACCGAAAGAACGAAAATCATCAGACGCGGTGAAAAGGTATACTTCGAGGATTTCGAAGAGCCTCAGGAGCTGGACGAAAACGCTATTGTTTCAATGAACTGCTGGTGTTTCCCGCCCAAAATGCTTGAAAAACTCGAGAAGAGATTTGCCGAATTTTTCAGCACTGTTGAGAATAATCCCCTCAAGGCTGAGTTCTATCTCCCCTTTGCTGTTTCAGATATGCTTGAAGACGGTGAATGCGTGGTTGATGTTCTTACAACTGATGACAAATGGTTCGGTGTTACATACAAAGAGGACAGAGCTCTTGTTGTAAAATCAATTCAGGAAATGAAGGATAAGGGCATTTATCCTCAGGATATGATTGAATGGAAATAAGGTGACAGTATGAAAATTTTACCGGAACTTATAGACTATGATATTTTCCCGAAGGTTGTTTCGGAGAAAAAAGAAACCCTCATCACTATCAAGCCCTTAGGCGGTCACGCACATTTTGAAGAAAGAGAATACACACTTCATATTCTCGGTCTTGAAGACGGCGCAATCAGAAATTACAAAGACAGAAAAAATCTGAAAAAGCTTCTGGTCAAGGTAGACGATGACAAATGTATCAGATTCAAGTACGCTTTCCCCAAGGAGCAGATGTACTATCTGCGTCTTATCAAGCCTGACGGAAAAGAACTCGTTGAGCTTTGTCTCTACGCAGTAGCCTCTGACCTTGCAGGAAGATATCCCTTTGCAGGTGACCTTCATTTCCACACCTGCTATTCAGACGGTAAACAGGCTCCTGAAATCGCAGTTGCAAACTGCCGTAAGATAGGCTATGACTTTATGGCTATTACAGACCACGGAAGATACTACCCCTCTGTGCTTGTAAAGGAATTTTACAAGGATGTGCCTATCGACCTTAACCTTGTCCCCGGTGAAGAAGTACATCTTCCTAAGGTTGACGAGGACCATATAAACGATATCCACATCGTAAACTTCGGTGGTGAATACAGCATCAACGCCATGTTTGAAGACAGCCATATCAAGGAAGTGGGCGACGACAAAAAGCTCCGCTCTCTTTACGGCGAGTGTCCTCCCGTGAAATCAGTGCGTGAAATGAACGATATGCTTGACAGAATGGCTGAAAAGGCAGACATCCCCGAGGGAATCGAAAGATATGCTTACACCTCCTGTAAGTTTATCTTTGACGAAATCAGAAAAGCCAACGGTCTCGGCATTTTCTGTCATCCCTACTGGATTTCAAATGTTCAGCAGGTGCCTGAAACTTTCCTTGATTATATGATGGAGACCCAGCCCTTTGATGCTTTCGAGGTGCTCGGTGGCGAAAACTATTTTGAGCACAACGGTTTCCAGACAATCAGATTCTACGAAGACAGAGCGAAGGGCAGAAGATATCCCATTGTCGGCTCAACTGACTGCCACAACTCAGTGGACCCTGACCGTTTCCCCTGCAAGACAATTGTTTTTTCAAGAAGAAACGAAAGAGAAGATATCATCTCATCAATTAAAGATTTTTACAGTGTTGCTGTTGACACAATCAGCGCCGAATACAGAATTGTAGGCGATATGAGACTTGTAAAATATGCAACATTCCTTATGCAGAATTACTTCCCCATCCACGACGACCTTTGCTTTGAAGAGGGCCGCGCGATGAAAGCTTATGCTTGCGGCGAAGACGGAAGCCGTGAAACACTTGAATTTCTTCACGGCAGATGCGAAAAGCTTCTGAAAAAATATTTCGTATTTTAAGAGGTAAAAAACTATGGCTGAATTTATACTTTCTGCTTTTTCAGACGAAGCAGGCGGCGGTATCCTTGAACAGATTGCCGCACTGAAAAGAAACGGTCTGACACACACAGAGCCGAGAGGTCTCGATTACGGCAACATTTCACAGTACACAGAAGAGCAGTGCAAGGAACTCAGAAAGATTCTTGACGATAACGGCATCGGCGTTTCTGCAATCGGCTCACCTTTCGGCAAAATCAACATCGCTGACGATTTTGCTCCTCACTTTGAACTTTTCAAGAGAAATGTTGAGAACGCCTGTATTCTCGGCACGGACAAAATCCGTATGTTCAGCTTCTTCTTCAATGAAGACCAGAAGCACGAGGACTACCGTGATGAAGTTTTCGAAAGACTTGAAAAGTTTGCAGACTATTCTCTCAGAGCGGGAGTATGGTGCTGTCACGAAAACGAAAAAGATATTTACGGCGACACTGCTGAATATTGTCTTGATATTTACAAAACCTTTAAAGGTAAAATAAAAGGCGTATTCGACCCTGCAAACTTCATTCAGTGTAAAGTCGAAATTATTCCCGCATACGAAATGCTTGAGGAATATATCGAATATATGCACGTTAAAGATTGCGTGTTCGAAACAGGCAAGGTTGTCCCCGCAGGTAAAGGCGACGGTCAGCTTGTAGAGCTTCTCAGACGCTTCAGCAAAAAGGATGGCGAAAGAATTCTCACTCTCGAGCCTCATCTGACAGTCTTTGAAGGTCTCGCTGCTCTTGAGGGCGAAGGCGGTACTGCCGACCAGCTGAAAGACGATTACACCTATCCCTCACAGTCTGCATCATTTGACGCAGCTTCAGAGGCGCTCCACAATGTTCTTTCACAGATTTAACGGAGGTAAAAGCTATGTTACTTAAATTAAGAAACAAGGAAGACTGCGCATTTGATATGATTTCTCTCGGTGAAATTATGCTCAGGCTTGACCCCGGTGATATGAGAGTGAAAAACGCCCGTTCTTTCCGTGTTTGGGAAGGCGGCGGAGAATACAATGTTGCCCGTGGACTTCGCAGATGCTTCGGTATGAAAACAGGTGTTGTTACTGCTTTTGCCGACAACGAAATCGGCAGACTCTGTGAAGACTTCATTCTCCAGGGCGGTGTTGATACTTCAATGATTAAATGGGTGCCCTACGACGGCATCGGCAGACGCGTCAGAAACGGTCTTAACTTCACTGAAAGAGGCTTCGGCATCCGCGGTGCAGTAGGTGTTTCCGACAGAGGCAACACTGCAGCATCACAGCTTAAAAAAGGCGATATAGACTGGGATTACATTTTCGGCACATTAGGTGTGCGTTGGCTTCATACAGGCGGTATTTTCGCTGCACTTTCAGAAACAACTGCTGAGGTTGTTATTGAAGCCGTAAAAAAAGCAAAAGAATACGGCACAATCGTTTCCTATGACCTGAACTACCGTCCCTCTCTCTGGAGTGATATCGGCGGAAAGGCAAAAGCACAGGAAGTCAACAAGGAAATCGCAAAATATATCGATGTTATGATCGGTAACGAAGAGGATTTCACTGCTTGTCTCGGATTTGAAATTGAAGGCAACGATGAAAACCTCAAAGAGCTTAACCTTGACGGTTATGTTAAAATGCTGGGCGAGGTTTGTAAAACTTACCCCAACTTCAAGGTAATCGCCACAACTCTCAGAACAGTAAAAACTGCAACAGTCAATGACTGGAGTGCTATGGTTTACGCTGACGGCAAGGTTTATAACGGGCTTTCACTTCCCGGCCTTGAAATTTATGACAGAGTCGGTGGTGGTGACTCTTTTGCATCAGGTCTCATTTACGGTCTTATGACATATGACGATGCGCAGACAGCCGTAAACTACGGCGTAGCACACGGCGCATTCGCTATGACAACACCCGGCGACACATCAACTGCAAGTCTTAAAGAGGTTGAAAATATCATCGGCGGCAAAGGCGCACGAGTAGCAAGATAAAAAACAAAATAAACAGCAAAATAACGGAGGAATCAAAATGAAAAATTATAAATTTGTATCTCTTCTCATGGACAGACACGAATATCCCGAAGAGGCTAAAAAAGTTCTTTCTGAGGCTTTTGGCAAAATCATCGCTAACGAAAAAGCAAACGCAATTCTCGAATCAATCAGAAAAGACTATCTTAAGAAAGACAAGAACTTTGACAAATTCTCAGATAAGACAAAGGCTCTTTCAGAAGAAATCGGCGTTCACGTTTACATCGTAAACCTTGTAATTCTTCTCAGCTGTACAGAGGCACTTCTCAAGAAATATAAGGCTGAAAAAATCGACGAAGAAATTTTCTGGGATTCAATGATTGACCTTAAGGTTAAAATGATTGAATGTAAAGAAAACTATGATATGTACGGCACATTCGTTGAAGGCTGGTTCAAGGGCTTCTATGAAATGAGAAGATTCAAGGTCGGCAGATTTGAATATGACCTTGCAGACTTCGGTTGCAGCGAATTCACAATTGCAGGAGAGACAATCAAGGATGAAGAATTCTGTCTCGGTATGCATATTCCCTCTCACTGCGGCAGTCTCTCAATGGATGTCAGACTCGACTCATACAAAAAGGCTTACAAATTCTTCCGTGATAAGTTCGGCGATAAGAAATATATGTACATAGTCTGCGGTTCATGGCTTCTCTACCCTGACAACGACAAGATTCTTCCCGCAAACTCAAACACAGTAGATTTCCTCTACGACTTTGAGCCCCTCAATGTTACAACTAAATATGACTTCGGTGACCAGTGGAGAGTTTTCGGCGTTCAGTATGACGGCAAGAAGCCCGAAGAGCTTCCCAGAAATACATCAATGCAGAGAGCTTTCGCTGAATGGTTGGAAAAAGGAAACAAGACAGGCTCAGCTTACAGCGTTCTTGTTTTTGACGGTGAAAAAATTCTCACAAGACAAAAGTAAAAACCATACTCAATTTGGTGAAAATACCATATTGACAAAAGGTGCCTTTCAAGGTACAATATGTATGTAAATAGTTCATTCTGTGTGACTGACGGATTAGGTGGAAAACACCGTGAAGCATAGAATGATTTCAGCCGACCGTCTGGGCAATCCTCGTCACACGTGGGTTGCCCTTTTATATTTTATTGAAAGGAAAGATGTAAGATGAATAACTACTGGAACGGATTTAAGCAAGGCAAATGGCAGGATGAAATTAATGTGCGTGATTTTATCCAGACAAACTACACCCCTTACGAGGGTGATTCATCCTTCCTCTCAGGCCCTACAAAAAGAACAAAGGAGCTTATGAACAAGCTCAATACTCTTCTCACAGTTGAGAAGCAGTACGGTGGCGTTCTTGATATTGATACAACAACTGTATCTTCACTTACAAGTTACAGCCCCGGATATCTTGACAAAGAAAAGGAAATCATTGTAGGTCTCCAGACAAACCGTCCCCTGAAAAGAGGCGTTAACCCCTTCGGAGGCATCAGAATGGCAAGACAGGCTTGTGCTGCTTACGGCTACAAGCTTTCAGATAAAATCGAAAACGAATTCCAGTTCAGAACAACTCACAATGACGGTGTTTTCAGAGCTTACAGTGAAGAAATGCGTCTTGCCCGTAAATCAAGCATTATCACAGGTCTTCCCGATGCTTACGGCAGAGGCAGAATCATCGGCGATTACAGAAGAGTTGCTCTTTACGGTATCAACAGACTTATTGAGGAAAAGAAAAAGGACAAGGCTGCTATTGCAAAAGACGAAAGTATGAATTTTGCAACAGTAAGACAGCTTGAAGAGCTTTTCCAGCAGATTACTTTCCTGGGCAAAATGAAAGAAATGGCTGAAATGTACGGTTTCGACATCAGCCGTCCCGCAGAGAACGCAAAAGAAGCCGTTCAGTGGCTCTACTTCGGATATCTTGCTGCTATCAAAGAGCAGAATGGTGCAGCTATGAGCCTTGGCAGAACAGCTACATTCATTGATATCTATATCGAACGCGACCTTAAAAACGGCGTTCTCACCGAAGAGGAAGCTCAGGAAATTATGGACGATTTCGTTATGAAACTCCGTATGGCAAGACACCTGAGAACTCCTGAATACAATGAGCTTTTCGGCGGAGACCCCATGTGGATTACAGAAGCTGTGGGTGGTATGGGCGAAGACGGAAGAACACTTGTTACAAAAAACAGCTACCGTGTTCTCAATACTCTCTACAATCTCGGCTCAGCTCCCGAGCCCAACCTTACAATTCTCTGGTCAGACCGTCTTCCCGAAAACTTCAAGAATTTCTGTGCAAAGCTTTCAATCGACACAGACTCAATCCAGTATGAAAATGACGATGTAATGAGACCTCACTACGGTGATGACTACGCAATCGCTTGTTGCGTTTCTGCTATGAAGGTGGGCAAACAGATGCAGTTCTTCGGAGCCCGTTGCAACCTCGCAAAACTTCTCCTGCTCACTCTCAACGGTGGTTACGACACAACATCAGGAATTCATATCGGACCTCAGAAAGAGGTTATGTCAGACGAAATTCTTGACTTCGACAAGGTTAAGGAAAGATTCGACGAATATGTTGAATGGCTTATGAAGCTCTATGTCAACACAATGAATGTCATCCACTATATGCACGACAAATACGCTTATGAAAAGTCACAGATGGCTCTTCACGACACTGAAGTTGAACGCTTTATGGCTTTCGGTGTGGCAGGTCTTTCTGTTATTACTGACTCTTTGAGCGCAATAAAATACGCAAAAGTAAAGCCCATCCGTAACGAAAACGGTTTCATCACCGACTTTGAAACAGAGGGAGAGTTCCCCAAATACGGCAACGACGATGACAGAGTTGACCTTATTGCAAAGAACCTTGCTCATCAGGTTATCACTGAGCTTCGCAAGACTCCCACTTACAGAAACGCAATTCACACCCTTTCTGTTCTGACAATCACTTCAAACGTGGCTTACGGCAAAAAGACCGGCGCAACTCCCGACGGCAGAAAGAAAGGTGAGCCTTTTGCTCCCGGTGCTAACCCCATGCACAACAGAGAAGAAAACGGCGCTCTCGCTTCACTCAACAGTGTGGCAAAGATTTCTTATGACGATTGCCGTGACGGTATTTCAAACACATTCTCCATCACTCCTGATGCACTGGGTAAGGATGAGGAATCAAAGGTGAATAACCTTGTTCACGTGCTTGACGGTTATTTCAGAAAGAACGCTCACCACATCAATGTAAATGTTCTCAACCGCGAAACTCTTATGGACGCTTATGAGCATCCCGAAAACTATCCCAACCTGACCGTTCGTGTTTCAGGCTACGCAGTTAACTTTGTGAAGCTTTCAAGAGAACAGCAGAAGGAAGTTATTTCCCGTACATTCCACGAGAGGCTTGTATAAATGAACGGATATATAAATTCTGTTCAGTCTTTCGGTGCAGTTGACGGCCCCGGTGTGAGATATGTGATTTTTATGCAGGGATGTCCCCTCAGATGTTCCTGCTGTCATAATCCCGACACCTGGGAGTTTTCAAAAGAGCAGGAAATCAGCCCGGAAGAAATGCTCTCTAAAATTCTTCGTTTCCGTGATTATTTCGGAAATGACGGCGGTGTAACAGTCTCAGGCGGAGAAGCTCTTATGCAGTGCAAATTTGTAACGGAGCTTTTTTCTCTCTGCAAAAAAGAAAACATCCACACGTGCCTTGACACAAGCGGATGTATTCTCGACGATGAAGTAAAAAAACTGTTGTCGCTTACCGACCTTGTTCTTCTGGACATAAAATATACAAACGAAGAGGACTATAAAAAATATGTGGGCTGTTCTCTTGAGGATGTTATTGAATTTTATGATTACCTTGAAGAAAACGGAATCCCCACATGGGTAAGACAGGTTGTTATTCCCACAAAAAATGATAGCGAGGAAAACATTTCAAAGCTTCTTGAAATCGTGACTTCTCACAAAAATTGCACAAAAAAAATCGAGCTTTTGCCTTTCCGAAAGCTCTGTCAGCCAAAATACGACAATCTGGGAATTGAATTTCCTTTCGGAAATCTCCCCGAGCCGTCGCCTGAAAAGGTTAAAGAGTTGCAGGAAATTATAAACAGACGCATATAAATCAAAAGAGAGAAATCCTTAAGATACATCGGGATTTCTCTCTTTATTTTATTTCAGAAATTCTTTTATTTTTTCTGCATCCTTATAGCCTTTTTCGTAAAGCAAATGGAGCTTTTCTTTGTTTCTGGTCAGAGTGTCAACACCGCAGGTGTCATCGGGAGAAACGATGAGCACTCTCCCCTCTTTTTCAAGCTCGATTGCCTTATCCACAATACGGTCATATTCATCGTTACTTTTAAGGAGTGCTTCTGCGGCTTTCGGGTATTTTTTTCTTATCAACCTTGCCACCATATTGTTCCTTGAACCATTTCTTCTGAATGTCTTGGGTTTGGAAAGAGCAAACACAATTTTGTCCGCCCCTATCTCCAACGCCTTTTCAAGGGGCACAGCCACTGAAACGCCACCGTCCATATATTTTCTGCCATTTATCTCAACGGGTTTGCAGACAAAGGGAATGGCACTCGATGCACAGAAAACCTTATAATTATCCTGCGACAAATCATCCTTTGTGAAATAGTGCGCCTCGCCCGTTTCCGCGTCAGTTGCGGCAATCAGAAATTCGCCCTGATATTTTGCTATCTGAGGATAGTCGATAGGGTCTTCCCCGTCTGAGTTGGTAAGATACGAATAAATATAATCAAGGTCAAGATACGAACTGTTTCTGATAAAATTACCAAAACTCATATATTCCTTGCGCTGAGAATAATCGTGATAAAAACGATATGTTCTGTCCCTTTGCTTCGAAAGAAAAGTTGATATATTTGCACTGCCTGCCGAAACACCAATGCACAAATCAAAATATACATCATCGTCAAGGCATCTGTCAAAGACACCTGCCGTATATATTCCTCTCAGTCCACCGCCCGGGTCAATTACTGCGTTCATCTTTTCACTTCCTCTTTAATCCTTACGGAAGATAATCAGTAATATCCTTATATTTATGATTATAAATCAGCTCGTGAAGATGAAGAACACCCATAACAAGTGTTTTTACAGCAAAGCATACGACCTTAAGATTCTGCACGAATTTGTTTTCAGGCACGGGTTTTTCAAGCTTTTCAGGTTTTTTAACCTCTCCTGTTATCTCGTAGGAAAGACAGGCACGGGTTGACACATGGTCTGTGTATGTTTCACCGTTTTCGTTTATAAACTCAATATATTCGTAGGATTCGGCTTTCAGCTCAACTCCTCCGCCCGACTTGAACATCACTCTGTCGAGAGTTTCTTTCAGTGTGGGATTCCACTCTTTGCCGCTGTTATAATCGCAGTTTCCTGCGTTGTGTATTTCTGCCCAGGCATCCGTAAGCCCGGCCTTTTTCACAAGATTTGTATAGGGGTCGTCCGTTTCATTGAGGCAGAAGGTTGTGTTATAGTCACCTATAACAATAATCGCTCTGTCCTCTTTACGGGAATTAATCATCTCTGAGAGCTGAAGGAAGTTGTCCTTACGCGCTATGAGAGATTTGGGGTCCTTTGCAGCATCTGCGTGGATAATATAAAAGTCGACGAAAACGCCTTCTTCAATTTCAATCACGGATGAGAGTATACCTTTTTCGGCAAGTCGGTCATTTGCACCTGCAAGATATCCGAAGCATTTTCTCCAGGGTGTTCTCTTTACATTGTAAATGGGCTTTTTGGAAAAGATGTTAAGTCCGTCACCGTAAGGTACTCCACCCTTTGAAAAAGTCTGATACTTATAATCACCTGCCATCGCATCGGCAAGTGCCTGATGATTGTTAAAATCCTCTTCTGCACCGATAATATCGCAGTTTGATTCACGGCAAAGTATTTCACCGATTTTCTTCATTCTCGCTTTGCCCTTGAATTCTCTCTGTGTTCCCTGATTATCGCCGAGAACCGGAATTCCCGAAACATTATAGGTCATTAAATTAAGTTTGCCACCCATAACCACATCTCCTTATCAGAACTCAATTGATTTGATTTTGCTGTTGTTCTCCACAATTCTCACAACATCCTCAAATTCCATATCGTGAGGCATTCTCACTGTGGCTTTGAGAGTTATTGTACCCTCATCTGCATTTTTAATAATTTTACAAGTCTGGATTGCAAGATTATCATCGCTAAGCTGATTTTTAAAATCTTCAATCACACCCGGCTCATTCACAAGAGAAACAGACATTTCACTTGTTGAATAAGAGTCAACGCTCTTAAGAACTCTGTGAAGGAAGAACTGAGCAATAATCATAATAACAGCAGAGGCAATACCTATAAAATACAGTCCTGCACCAAGGGCAAGTCCGATACCTGCCGTTGTCCAGATACCTGCCGCAGTAGTAAGTCCCTTAATTGATGTGCCCTTAAAGAAAATCACACCTGCACCGAGGAAACCGACGCCCGTAACCACATTCGACGCAACACGGGAAGCGTCAACCTTCATCATTTCCAGAGCAGGTATATCCTGAAAGCCGTATTTTGAAACAATCATAATAAGTGCTGCGCCCAGAGTTACCATAACGTGTGTTCTGACACCGGCATCCTTGAAACGACGACTTCTCTCAAAGCCTACGCAAGCGCCACAGATACAAGCAATCGCAAGTCTGAGAACATATTCCCATTCCCACGAAACAATTTCATTCCAGATGTTTTCCATAAGTTTACCTCCTTTTCAAAAACTATATTTATGCATAATTTTGATAGAATATTATACCATAACGAGCAGAATTAGTCAAGAAAAGGGGCGTGAGAGCAAAGCACACTCTCACGCCGTAATACTAAAATTTCTTAAGATGTCTGCTGACCTCTGCCACGGGAAAACCTACGATATTGAAATAGTCGCCGTCTATCTTCTCAACAAAAAGAGAGCCCTTGCCCTGTATCGCGTAGGCACCTGCTTTATCGTCAGGCTCACCGCTCTGAGCATAAGAACGGATTTCTTCCTCTGTCAGCTCATAAAACTTAACCTCTGAAGAAACATAGAAAGTATCTGTCTTTTCTCCGTCAGTCAGAGTAACTCCCGTAAGAACATTGTGAGTTCTGCCCGAAAGCATTCTGAGCATTTCACAAGCGTGTTCACGGTTTGCGGGTTTGCCGAGAATTCTGTCGTCACATACAACAACAGTGTCTGCGCCGATTACAATTCTGCCTCTGTGATTGACCGAAACTGCTTCAGCCTTTTTCTGCGAAAGCATCATCACTGCCTCGGCAGAGGTTGTTCCCTCAGCGATTGTTTCGTCAACATCAGCAGTGATTATTTCAAAATTATCTGTAATGAATGTCATCAGCTCCCGTCTTCTCGGGGAAGCTGATGCAAGTATGATTTTATCTCTCATCTCAACTGTTTTTGACATTCTTGATAATATCCTCAATTGTACTCTTGAGAGAAGAATTGCGTTTAATTTCCTCTCTTACCTTGCTGATTGAATAAAGAACTGTGCTGTGGTCTCTGCCGCTGAAGCTTTCACCGATTTTCTTTGCAGGAAGACCTGTCATTTCACTGATTATGTACATAGCAATCTGTCTTGCGCTTGTTGCTGCGGCATACTGCTTCTTTGAAGTGATTTCCTTGACCTCGATGCTGAATGAACGGGCAACCTCTTCAATAACATTTTTTGTGATTGTTGCAGGTGACATACTGTTGTCGTTGAAGATATCCTTGACTGCATTGTGAGCGATGTTGATTGTAACAGTGCTTGTACCGAAGATGTTCACATATGCTGCAATTTTCTTCACTGCACCCTCAAGCTGTCTGATATTGCTCTTGATTTTTTCAGCAATAAAGAGAACAACATCGTTGGGAATATCAATTCCGAGACTTTCAGCCTTTCTGTTGATAATCGCCATTCTTGTTTCAAGGTCGGGGGGCTGAATGTCTGCAAGAAGTCCCCACTCGAAGCGTGTACGAAGACGCTCTGCAAGGGTGGGCATATCCTTGGGCAGACGGTCACTTGTAAGAACAATCTGCTTACCTGCATTGTAAAGAGTGTTGAAGGTGTGGAAAAACTCCTCTTCAGTCTGATGCTTGTTTGCGATAAAGTGAACATCGTCCACAAGAAGCAGGTCAACTGTTCTGTATTTTGCGTGGAATTCATTCATTCTGCCCTTCTGAAGACAATCAATAAGCTCATTTGTAATTGCCTCGCCGTGGGTAGAAAGGATATTCATACCGGGGTTGTTCTTTCTTACTTCGTTTTCGATTGAATGAAGAAGATGAGTTTTACCCAGACCTGAATTGCCGTAAATGAACAAGGGGTTATATTCACTCACTGCACCGGGATTTACGGAAACCGCAAGTGCTGCTGCGTGAGCAAATTTATTTGAAGGACCTACAACGAAGTTGTCGAAGGTGCTTTCGTTATCATCAGAGTCATCCTGAGCGATTTCCGCCTCCTTTTTGGGGGCAGGTTTATTGTTACTGTCTGAAAAATCTATTTCAACATCGAATCCCGCTACTTTTACAAAGGAATCCTTGAGAAGCTGCATAAACTTCTGTTCAATAATTTTTCTTTTAAATTCACCGATTGACAAAACAACCGTAGTGCCGTCAAAGGAAACAAATTCCAGCTCTTCAAACCAGACGTTGTAAACAGCCTCTGACAGGTTTTTCTGTATTTCTTTTTTTACTTCATCAAATAAAGCTTTAAACGAATCCATATCAGTCAACTTTCCCTTTCTCTATAATATTCAAGAGTCTTTCCGTGCTTTTTCCGTCACAAGCACTCATAAAATCTTCTTTAAATTTTCTTACTCTTTCTCTGTCGTAATCATTTTCATTTTTTATAATTGCCAGATAAATATCCTCGGTATTTGTCACAATATCACCGGGCACAAAATTTTCGTAGTCAAAATAAAAGCTTCTTTCCCTGTCATAAGACTTCAGGTCATATGGGAAAAATATCATAGGTCTTTCAAGAAGAGCATATTCAAAAATGAGCGACGAATAATCAGTTATAACCATATCAGACGCACACATAGCATCATCAATGGGGACACTTTTTGAAACATCAAAAACAAAGTCCGAATAAAGCTCTTTCAGATTATCTGACAAATTCATACCCTTTCTGATAAAGGGATGAAGCTTCACTAAAATTACATACTTTTCAGAAAGCTTTTCTTTAAGCCAGAGAAAATCAATCATATTCACAAAATTTGCTTTTCCCTTTGAAGAGCCTCTGAAAGTTGGCGAATAAAGAATTATCTTTCTTTTTTCGATTTCCGGATATTTTTTCAGTAATCTTTCCCTTGCTGACGAGACATATTCTTTTCTGAAATATTTGTCTGTCCTGGGAACTCCGTCTGCACGGATAATTTTTTCATCACAGTTAAAGGCCTCTGCGTAAAATTTCTTCACCTTATCTGACGATACGGTAACATAGGTATAAGTGTTGTGAATGGGATATTCCTCGAGAGTCTGTCTGTCTGCACCCCATTCAAGGTCCATTGTGGAATAACCCCATTTTTTGAAAGCACCGCAGCCGTGCCACAATTGAATTACATGCTGATTTTCACGGGGCTTGTTTGCATATGCGTAATAATAATAATCTGTCAGAATAAGGCATCTGCACTGAGCGTAATACTTTGTGAATCTGTAAGCATTCACGATTTCAAAAAACTTATCGCGATACCATTTTTTCGAAGATTTCCGTTTCAGAAACACACGCGTTTCATAGCCCTTTTCGTTAAGTCTCTCATAAATTTCTGTCATATTATCAGGCAGAAGAGATGCTGAAGAATCGGCAAAAACGACCAGCTTTTCGTTTATGGGTTTTCGCGAATAAAGCTTGTAGACTGTGGGTGCAAATTTTTTATAAAGCACCCTTTTGGTATATTTCTTGATTAACGCCTTTAACCTTATGAAAAAAGATTTCGTATTGTCCACTTCCCTTTCGGATTAAAAGACTAATTTTATGATTCTTTTACCAAGGGAATCGGAGTGTGAAGCCGTTTCAAAGACTTCATAATATTTTCTGATGTCATCTACAACATCAACGCCTTCAACAAGGCGAAGGATTTTCTCTCTGAAATCTTCCTTTTCAAGAAGACTGAGAGCTTTTGCAAAGTCCCCGGTATCAGACCTTGTTGAGCCAAGGAGCGAGAGACCTTTTTCAAGCACCATACGGGTATTGATTGGCGCGTTTTCTCCTGCAACACCGCAAAGCACAATTGTACCGCCTGAAAAACACGCATCAATTGCCTGATTGATGGCAAGTGAAGAATTGTTTCCGCCTACTGCCTCTATACAGGCTGAGGTTTTCGGCAAGGCTTCAACATCTGATGCAAGAAAGGTTGTTGCGAAGTCAAACATTCTGAGCTTTTCTCTGTTTATGCCCACAACATTCACCTTGGCACCCAGACCATAATGGGCAACAAGGGAAATAATGTAGCCCATAATACCGTCACCCCAGACGGTGATTTCATCTGCGCCTTTTTTCCACAAATCTGCCCGTCTCAACGCACAACAGCCCACAGAAATAAGCTCAGAAAAGACTGCCTCCACACCGATACTGTCGGGAATCGGGAGGATATAATCCTCGTGCATATTAATCATTTCTTTGCTGAAGCCGTCAGCACCGCTTGAACGGAATTTTGATTTGGGACAATAATTATCACGCAGATAATCATACTCTCTGACACAGGAAGCACATTTTTTGCCGTCACATTCTGCCTTTTCACAGGGAATCATAACAACTCTCTGACCGGGAGAAAAGCGTCCTGATTTGTCTCTTGCCACAACGCCTATGCCCTCGTGTACAAGGCTCATAGGGAATTTCCTTTTCAGGATGGCTCTGTCTCTCATACCGAGATAATATCTGATGTCAGCCTTACAGACTGCCAGATATTCGGGACGGACAAGTACATTGTCCTCCTCAATATCTTCAACGAAAATCTCAAAACATTTAGGCTCTGTGATTTTGTAGCTTTTTACAAACACCTTTTGTCACCTCGACGTTCTGACAATTGACTTGATGAGAAGCAGGTCCTCCATTGTTGTCATCTTCATATTCAGCTTATCGCCCATAGCCATACCGATTTTCACACCACTTGCAAGAACAAGTCCGCAGTCATCAGTCATAACGGGGCGTTCATTTTCGGGCAGAGCAAAATAATCGTCATAAGCCTTTCTCACAATTTTATATGTGAAAGACTGGGGAGTCTGACCCAGATAAAGCTCACGCCTTGCAGGGATTGACTCAAGATACTCTGCGTCAACTGAACGGATGATGGTGTCCTGAGCAGGAATTACAGTGTCACAAGCACCGTACTGCTTCACTTTTTCAATGTTTTCGTTGATGATTCGCTGTGAAACAAGCGGACGGGCAGAGTCGTGGATAACGATAATGTCATCGTCCTTCGCCTCACCGCCGATTGCCTCAAGGGCATTGAGCGATGATTCCTGCCTTGTCTTACCCGCGTTACCTATCCAGCGAACCTTACGGATATCATATTCCTTAATCCAGATAGAAAGGTCTTCCTGCCATTCTTTCGTGCAGATGACGCATATTGCATCAATGTTTTCGTTGATTTCAAAAGCCTCTATTGTGTGGATAACTACGGGCTTACCGTAAATTTCAATAAACTGCTTGGGTCTGTCAACCATTCCCATACGGCTTCCCGTGCCACCTGCAAGAATTACTGCAATATTCATTCAATCAAATCCTTTCTGCTGAAATTAGGGAAAATAATTATACACTAATTGACACTTTCTGTCAATGTGATTTTCTTAAAATCACGGCACTCATAGCCGGTACTTTTATGAAATAAGAACACTCTGCGTCACCCAGAATCACTTCTGCTGAGTGCCATTCATCGTGGAGATAGTATTCAATATCGGTTTCGTTTCTGTTGGCTATCACAAGAACAGACTCACTTTCATCCTCTCTGACAAAAGCAACACACGCTCTTTCACAGCTTATAAACCTGAAACTGCCCTCCTTGAAGCAGGAGTTATTTCTTCTGATTGCGCCGAGTTTTCTGTAATGGGAGAGAAGTGTTTTTTCTGCGTGCTCCTCAATAAAACAGCCTCTGTTAAACGGGTCCGCATAGCCCTGCATACCAATTTCGTCACCGTAATATATCGACGGAATACCGGGAAGAGTAAACTGCAGTACAGACGCAAGTTTCACAAGGCGTATACCTCTCTCATAATTTTCGGGACTCAGCTTCTTTCCCGACTGCCAGGACCTTGGCTTGTTTCCGAGACTCTCACCTGCAAGGGCATTTATAATTCTCATAGTATCGTGAGAGCCGATGTGATTCATCAGCGCGTCTGTAACTGTTTTGGGGTAATTTTCAAGGATACTCATAACAGTTTCGCTGAAATTTTCTGTTTCACCGTTTCTTGCAAATCTGATTATTGCGTCGGCAAAAGGATAGTTCATAACGCTGTCAAGCTGTCTGCCGAGAAGATATCTTCTTCTGACACTGTAACTTACCTTGTTTGACGCGTCTTCCCACACTTCGCCCAGAACGAGAGCGTCTTCTTTTTCGGCTTTCACCGCTTCTCTGAGTCTGTCAAGGAAAACATCTGGAAGCTCATCTGCAACATCAAGCCTCCATCCGTCTGCGCCTTTCCTCATCCATTTACGAAGAACTCCTTTTTCGCCTGTTATGAACTCAAGGAAATCCTCATTCTCCTCTGTTACCTCGGGAAGAATATTAATTCCCCACCAGCTTTCATAATCATCAGGGAAATTTCTGAATTTATACCAATTATAGTAAGGGGATTCCTTTGACTGATAGGCACCCGTCGAGGGATAGGAGGAATATCTGTTGAAATAAACACTGTCGTCGCCCGTGTGACTGAAAACACCGTCGAGGATTATGGAAATCCCCTTTTTCTTTGCGTCACGGCATAACCTTTCAAAATCCTTTTCGTCGCCGAGCAAGGGGTCAATGGAAAGATAATCACCCGTGTCGTAACGGTGATTGGAATGGGCTTTAAATATGGGATTAAGATAAATACAGCTGACTCCCAGCTCCTGAAGATAGTCAAGCTTCTGCCTGATTCCCTCAAGGTCACCGCCGAAGAAGTCATTATTAAGAGTTATTCCGTTTTCGTCAGGCTTCCAGTAAGGCTCGTTTTCCCTATCCGTACGAAGCACTCTGTAAGAGGGAATATCTTTCTTATCTTTCCCCGAAAAAGCAAATCTATCAGGGAATATCTGATAAATTATGCCGCCCTTGAATTTGTCAGGGGCAGTAAAGCCTTTTTCATAAACAGTAAGCTGCCAGTCTTTGCCGCCTGAATTAAGCATTCCGCAGCCGTCCTTGTGAAGAAGAATGACACCCCTGCCGAATGGAGTGTCATATTCAAAATGATAAAAATAGAGTCCTTTCTCAGTCGGAGTGAACTCTGCTCTCCACCATTCCTCGCTTTCACCCTGCATACATTCCCACTGCATAGGTATCAGCTTCTTTTCCTGACTGAACTCTTCCTTTACGGCAAGATAGGCATATCTGACAGAAAAGTTCCGGGGCATAACGATACGGAAAACGATTTCGCTTCCCTCTTCTACTGCACCGAAACGGCTCTTGTGGTAATCTTTTCTTGAATTATACGGTATATACAAATTAAATCATCCTATCGGTTGATGTGAAATTTCCAGAAGCATATATGTTACAAAATACGCAAGTAAAAACAAAAGCACTACCCCGAGAATTTTGAGGGCAAGTTTTATTTTTCCTTTTGTATCATAGATTTCGTTTGAAGAATTCTCGCGCATACGAGCGTAAGCCGAGCCGGGATAATCCTTACGGAAATCATAAAAACTTCTTCTGTTCTGACTTAAGGGCGGAGCCTTATCATTTTTCTTTGCCACGATTATCCCTCCTTGGAAAAAATTTTGCATTGCACACTGCGCGTCCTGAGTATATTATAATATTAAGAAGCGAGGTGCCGGATATGAAAATAAATTCACCTAATGTGTCCAAAATAATAATTGAGCTGACAGAAAAAGATATGCTGGAGCTTGATATTACATACGAAAATATGGACTATTCAAACATAGAAACACGCCGTGTTATATGGACTTTGCTTGACAAAGCCAGAAATGAGCTGAAAAGAGATATTGATATTTCAAGCAGTATGACCATTGAAACTATGCCGCTCAGCCACGGCGGATGTGTGATTTTCTTCACCATAAACAGTGAGAAAAATAAAAGCAAAAAGGTTACTCCGAAAAAAGAAAAGGTTTATGAATTCGATTCAATAGATAATGTTATCGACCTTTTTTCCTCTATGAAAGAGGATTTCCCTCTCGGAGATTTATATTCAGACGGATCAGGTAAATTCCGTTTTATTATACCGTCTGACGAATATGCCAAAACAGAAATCTGTTTCAGAGAATATTCTCATCCCTGCCGCGAGGGTAAACTCGCAGCAGAGATAACTAAAGAGCATTGGGATCTGAAATCAGTGAATTTCGGCATTTCTGCGAAGAGATGAAATCGCCTCTTCGTAGCTCTCCCTACCGAAAACTGCACTTCCTGCAACGAAAACATTTGCTCCCGCCTCTGAAGCCACAGCAATTGTTTCGTCGTTTATGCCACCGTCAACCTGAATATCGAGACTTTTTCCGATTCTCTGAAGCTCGTTTTTAAGAGACACGATTTTGTCCGTCATATCACTCATAAAGCTCTGACCACCGAAGCCGGGCTCAACTGTCATAATGAGCACCATATCCACTTCATCAAGATAAGGGAAAATTTCCTCGACGGGAGTTTTCGGTTTAACGCTGAGACCCACCTTACAGGAAAGTGATTTGATTTTTCTGATTGTTTCGCCGATATCACTGTCACTTTCTGCGTGGAAAGTGATAATGTCTGCACCTGCTTTTGCAAAATCCTCTGCATATTTCAAAGGCTCTGAAATCATAAGATGCACATCGAAAACGATGTCCGAGCTGTTTCTGATTGACTTGATTACAGGTGCACCGAATGTGATGTTCGGCACAAAATGTCCGTCCATCACATCAAGGTGGAGCATATCTGCCCCTGCCCTTGCGATACTTTCTGCTTCCTCCCCGATTCTTGAAAAATCGCAGGAAAGCATTGAGGGTGAAATTTTAATCATTATTTCTCAGTCCTCAGATCCATTTGAGTTTGTACATACCGAAACCTGCTGCAAGTGCTGCAACGATTGTGATGAACATAAGTGTGCCTACACCCATTGAAGGTGAGAAGATAAGAACAATCACACCAACAATTACGGGAGCAATAACAAGCTTCCAGTATTTTTCGAAGTAACTTGCTGCAAGAGCACCGAAGAGTGCGGGAAGAACAAAGTCAAATGCGGGTTTTATTGAGGGTGCCTGAAGAACCTCGGGACCGATGAAAAGTGAGAAAACAACAACACCCACAGCAATAATAACTGTTGTAACAATAGCCGATACGCCGATTGCGATTGTAGCAATAACTTCGCCCTCTTCAGTATTTGCTTTTACCTTTGCGCTATTCATAGCGTTAAGGCCGACGGGAAGCTTAAGGTTTGAAATGTTACCTGTTACGAATGAAAGGTATGTACCACCGGCACCGAGCATAGGAACATATGCGATAACCTCTGCAATTGCAGTCAGCCAGTAAAGTGTCATAAGCTGAGGAAGAACCTGCTTGAGAGCGTCAAGCTGAGGCAGCACATCAAGTTTGATGCAAATAAGAACGGGGATTGAAAGAAGCATAAGGATTGCTCCGATTGTCCACATAATACCCCATCTGTGAACTTTGTCAAAATAATCCTTTTCACTGGGATTTACATATTTTGCTTTAGACATTTTACTTCACCTCCGAACCGATTTCGTACCAGGTAAGACCTGTGATTGTTTCAGGAAGAACATTCATAAAGAGAATTGCCATACCCATAGCCGCAAACATTGCAATAGGCATAATGAAGGGTTCAAGCTTTGTGAGTCTGAACTTTTTGCAGACAAGTGTAAGAATTGTCATAAAGAGCATTGAGCAGACAAGCACCATAATTGAAACTGCACCTGCTGAGCCTGTGATAGTCTTGATTTTGATTACCTGACCTGCACTGTCAAGAAGGTTGTTACCCAATTCGTCAACTGCGTTTTTGGTTGCTGTTGTCATACCGTTGATTTCACGGGCAACGAAAGCTGAAACAATACCGATAAAGGCTGATGCTGAAATAACATCGCCGAGACTTGTTTTTTTATCGCCTGACTCAGCCTTTTTCTCTTCGTCCTTGTTGATTGCATTACCAACCTTCTTCTGAAGGAATTTGCAAAGGAAAGGAATCATAAGAAGGGGTGCGATACTGCCCACTGTCATAGCAACTGCGATTGTTGCAAACTGCTGAGGGTCTTCAAC
Organism: Acutalibacteraceae bacterium; assembly: GCA_045542485.1. GTDB lineage: Bacteria > Bacillota > Clostridia > Oscillospirales > Acutalibacteraceae > SIG575. The sequence goes on along the minus strand of JAZQLC010000051.1, from coordinate 52,717 downwards.
TGCTTTGTTAAGAGAAATACCCCAGAAGTCAAGAGTTGTCTGTGCAGCAGTTGTTTCATATGCAAGGTTACCGATAACGGAAAGTCTTATCCACGGAAGAACAATACCGAGAGCATTTGCAAGAACGAAAACCGTTGCAAGAATTGAAATTGCAGGAGCTACTGTGAAAAGTGCACTTGAAGAAACTGTGCTTTTAAGTGTGCTTTCTGAAATACCAAGTTCTTTAGCGCGTTTCCATGACTTGACGATAAAGAACACGGACTCGGCAATTACGAATACGATAACTGCAGCAGCAATCAGAAACATAAGGCCGTCTGATTTAAAATCCATTTTTTACACCTCGTTTTTATTTTATCATAAGAATGCAATAAGTACGTACGCAGCGTGATTTACAAGGAATGTGATTCCCCATGTTTCCGCATAAGCGCCCACATACATAATTGCAGCAGCAGGAGCGAGAATAATTCTTGCGCCTAATTTCATTGTCTTATATTTTTCCCACATCATAAGGGCATCTTCGATTGAGGGGAAGATGTTTGAGAAACACGCTGCCGCACCGCCCAGTGCAGATATACACCACATCTTTGAAATTGACACGGGAAGGTCAAGATAAAGACATCCGAGAATTCCGGGCACTGCGAAAATCAGACCCATAAGGAAAACCATAAAGCCTGAAAGGAAGCAGAACCAGAAGCTTTTTGCTGCTGTGCTGAATGGCTCGTGTTCAATGTGACCTGCCATTTCATTCCACTGGAAAATTTTCTTGTTTTCTACAATTGCACCCATCATCTTACAGAGGCGCTGTTCCCAGAAGCCTTTCAGGAAAGCAACGGGGAAAGTAAGAATTTTTACGATTATATTAATAACTCTCATTACCAGTCAACCTCCCCTTTTATAAATACATCTTCAAGTGATTTTTTACCGTCCATAATTGCCTGAATGTTGTCAGTAACTTTAAGGCCATAATATGCACCGTAGTAAGAAATCGTCGCAAGACCCTGGTCATACATTTCGTCAACACTGTCGTAAACTTTTCCGTCTTCGTTTTCTACGGGTTCAGTTCCCTTTACATGGTAGAGATAGTGGAGAAGAATCAGAATGTTAAGGTTTTCGTTAGAGTTGCCGAGCTCGAAAGACTTATCAATTGCTGCGAGAGCTTTTTCCTCTTCGCCCATAAGAGCATAAACGATAGCCTGTTCCATGGGAATTGAGTAGTGCATAGCGCTTTCGTAACCCTCGGGAACATGCATACCCGCTTCAGCCTTTTCAGCTTCCTTTGCAATCGCAAGAGCGCCTTTATAATCGCCCTGTCTTCTCTTTGAAATCATCAGATACTGATAAACACCAAGATTTTCAGGAGAAGCCTCAAGTGATTCACGGCAGATAGCCTCTGCTTTTTCGTACTCACCTTTTTCAATGTAGAGTGTACAAAGCTCAACTAAATAAATGAATTCGTAAGTTCTGCCGCCTGACCTGATTTCTTCAAGATACTTTATAGCCTCATCGTCAGAGTTTTCTGTGACGATACAGAACATATTCTGGAAGTATGCCACCATATACTTGTCATACTTCTTGTCTTTCTTAAGCTTCTCAAGCTCAGCAAGTTCTTTCTTGACAGCACTGACATCTGACTTCTTCTCAGCAGCATAGAGAGTATTTATTTTATCAATATACTTTGTGCTGAGTGCAGAATAAGTGTCCATCATCTTTTCAAAGGTTTCATAATATGCTTTTGTTTCTTTATATCTTGCCTTATCCAGAGCACCTGACTGCTCAAGAGCAGAATAATAATTCTGAGCATATGTGGGCGAACCTGCTTTGTTATAAGCCTCAACAAGCTTTGCATATGTTGCATTACCTGCATCAAAAAGTGCTGCCTGAACACCTGCAGACTGATTGAGAGAATCAACTGCGGCGAGTGCCTCTTCATAGCAGGAAATTGCTGACTGGTACTGCTTTTTCGCCATATACATATCGCCCTTGATTACGGGAGCAGAAATTGTGATAAACAGTGAGCCGAAGAGAAGCATAATAAGAGCAACGAACAGATAAACGATAAAGTAGAAAACTCCCCAACCGTTCATTCGTGTTTTCTTCATTTTTTCACGGCAGGACTTACAGTAGGGATAGTCCTCGTCGAGAAGAGTGAAGCGCTTTCTTTTACCGCATTTCTGACACAGTGCATCTTCGTCAACTTCTTCGTCTTCGTCTATTTCGTCGTCGAAGTCATCGTCATCATCGTCATCATCGTCGTCATCGTCGTCATCGTCGTAGTCTTCGTCGTCGTAGTCTTCGTCTTCATCCTCGTCATAGTATTTATCAGCATCATCTTCTTCAAGAGATGCTATGTCGCCGAGCTGAGCGAGACCGTCCCAGTCGGTAGAAACTGTTTCTTCCTCAGTTTCTTCAAGACCTTTGAGAATTTCTTTGACTTTTTCTTTTTCCTGCTCAGAAAGAGTGTCCTGTGCTTCTTCCCCGGGCAGATTCTTTTCTTTGTTTTCGTCCAAGATAATTCCTCCTTACTTGTTTTATTTTAAATTATATTATACTATATATGCCTTTATTTATCAACAGATAAATCAACATTCTCTTGTAAGAGAATTAAAAAAATTATGAACTTCAGCGGACAAAGTATGTAACATTTTCCCTGATGTATTCTGCCGCCTTTGCTCCGGCATCACAAAAGGCGTCGGCAGAGATGATTTTTTCATCAAGAGAGGCAATTTTCTCAGGAATCACAGAGGCAGTTTCGTTGTCCTCGTCATAGGAATCATACATCTCTCTGATAAGGTCAGCTACATCTTTTGAAAAAAACTTTTCACAGCCTGAAAGAGCGTACGGTGTCAGAGGCTTTGTGAAGTTTCTGAAAAATTCGGAAGGCTTTTCCTTTGCCTCATCAAGGAAGAAATGAAAAGCGTACACAATTTTTTCCGCCTCACTGAGATTTTCAAAGGCGTCATTCATATCCTCTGTCTTTTCAAGTCTGACCTGAATGTTGTCTGCCACACCCTCAAGAAGATTTTCCCCGTCATCTGAAAGAATTTTTTCCTCTGTCAGTTCAGCATAATCTTCTCTTATCTTTTTCATATGGTCAAGTTTTCTGATAAGCGCTTCCTTTTCTGCTTTTCTTTTCTGCATTGTCTTGCCCATTTTTGCGTAGACAACAACAAGAATAACAAGAAGCACAAAAAGAATCAGAAACAGAATCCTGTACTCTTTGAAATACTCAATAAACGCCTGCATTATTCTACCTCCATAAGCTCAGAATATATTTCACCTTTTCTGATGCCCGTCTGCTTTGCGGCAAACTTTGCACTCTCGTTTTTAGAGAAGCCCTCTTTCATTTTTTCAAGGGCAATCTGCACTGCATCTTCAAGGCTGATTTCCTTTTTTTCTTCTTTCTTTCCGTCAATTATCAGTACGATTTCACCTTTGAGACCCCCGTCGCCGTAATTTCTCACAGCCTCGGAAAAGGTTGTCCTTATAACCTCTTCGTGGATTTTCGTAATTTCCCTGACAATGGCAATATTTCTGTCGCCGAAAAACTCGTACATATCCTTGAGAGTCGCACCCAATTTGTGAGGTGCTTCATAGAAAATCATCGTTCTTTTTTCGTCTCTGAGAGACTGGAGATGCTCTCTTCTGCTGTTTTTTGTTACGCTGAGGAATCCCTCAAATGTAAATCTTCCGCTGGGCATTCCGGAAATTGCAAGTGCAGTTGAAAACGCGCAGGGACCGGGGACAGATTCCACTGTTACTCCGTTTTCGTGGCAGAGACGGACTAAGTCCTCACCCGGGTCTGAGATAGCAGGCATTCCTGCATCTGTAACAAGAGCACAGGTTTCACCCGACAGAAGTCTTGCAAGAATTTTTTCACCCTGCTCAGTTCTGTTATGCTCAAAATAGCTTATCATCTGCTTTTTTATTCCGAAATGATTGAGAAGTTTCAGAGTGACCCTTGTGTCTTCTGCTGCGATAAAATTACACTCCTCCAGAGTATTTACAGCTCTCGGAGAAAAATCGCCAAGGTTTCCGATAGGCGTTCCCACAACATAAAGCTTTCCCAAATCATTCACCTCCGTAAATTCCGTCAATGTAGTTTCCGTTTTCGTCAGCCATCAGAATTTCTTCTTCAACTGTGAGAGAGGGCTTTGCGCCTTTTTTTCCCTCCACAAGAACAAGAAACGGTTTCATATTTTTATTTCTTCTGCAAAATGCCATTCTCTTAGGCTCAATGCCGTATTTCCTCATAGCCTCGAAAACATCAGGAAGTCTTTCAGGTCTGTGACAGACGCAGAACCTTCCGCCGAATTTCAGAATGTATGATGCGCATTTTGCACCCTCGAAAATATCTGACATAATTTCGTGCCTTGCAATCCTTGCACTTTCGTTGGGACTCGAAACGCCTGAATCCACTGAAAAGTACGGGGGATTGAAAGTAACAAGCGAAAATTTACCCATAGGCAGTTTTTCCGTATGTTCACGCAGGTCACAGTTGATGATTTCAAGCTTTTCGTCAAGGCAGTTAAGTTTTATTGCCTCCCTGACAAGCTCACAGGCGTTTTCCTGAATCTCCACTGCCGTTACCGTATTGTACATTTCCTCTCTCAGCCACAGAAGTGGGATAATTCCGCAGCCCGTACCAAGGTCGCAGCAGACATCCTTGCGTTTTGCCTGAGCAAACCGTGAAAGCAGAACGGCATCTGTGCCGAAGGTGTGTTCCTCAGACACAACTGCAGTTATGTTGCCGCCCAGATATTCAGTTTTTACAGACTTGTTTTCCATAAAATCCACCTGAAATATTTAATAATACATTCTATCATAAATCAGCTGTTTATTCAAGTAAAACAATAAAAAATCAGACCGCATCGTGCGATACGGTCTGATGTGTTTTTTCTTATTTAGATGCAAGGAATTCATTGATATTGCTTACAAGCTCGTCAGCATCTGTGCCGTGAACCATACAAGCCTGTTCAATGCTTTCGCCTCTTGCTGAAGGGCAACCGAGGCAGTGCATTCCCATAGCAAGGAAGAACTGAGCTGTTTCGGGTGCTTTATCGAGAATATCGCCAATGAGCATTTCTTTGTTTACGCTTTCCATAACCGTAACATCCTTTCGTTTATTTTTTATTATGTCCGTATCAAAGCAATTTATCAGCCGTTCTGACCTTTACGCGCACCTCTTGAGAAGCCGCCGTGCTTTGATTCCTTTGAACGCTTGAGGTCTGTCATTTTTTCATCGCTAACCTGCTTGAATCTTGCCATCATATCTTCAAATGACATATTTTCTCTGGGTTCGCTCTTAGAGCCCTGCCATACATCTGCGTTTCTGGGAGGTCTGGGTTTTCTTGGTCTTTCAGGCTTTTCCTCCTGCTTCTCAGTCTGTTTGATTGAAAGGCTGATTTTTCCCTCTTCGCTGATGGAAATAACCTTAACCTTAACCTCCTGATTTTCAGTGAGAACTTCTCTGATGTCTTTTATAAACTTGTTTGACACCTCAGAAATATGTACCATTCCCGTTTTTCCGCCGGGTAATGATATAAAAGCACCAAAGTTTGTAATTCCGCTGACTTTACCGTCACAGATTGTTCCGATTTCTAACTGCATAAGCTAACTGACTTCCTCCGAAAATGTTTTTTATTTCACTTGCTCAGGACGCATCTGCGTAAACATGCTCCCCGGGCAATATGTAACCTAATTCATTACGCGCAATATACTCCATCTCGTCCTCGCTGATACCGTTTGCAAGTTCATGCTCAAGTTCTTCATTAGCAGCATTCTGAGATGCCAGTTCTTCGCGAAGTGCCGCAAGTTCCTTTGTCTTGGAAACTGCCGTAGAGGTGAGATTGACAATAAGCACGGCAGAGAAGCAGACAAACGCAACCGTAGCAACAATCAACACAAAGCTTTTGTTACTGAACAAAGATTTCATTTCTCTTCCCCACTTCCTACCGAATCATTATCTTTACCATTATACAACAACCTTTCATCATCTTGCAATAGTAAATTTGAGGAAATTTCACTTTTTTTCATTTTTTCTTCTTCTTTTTTCCTGATTTTTTCTTTTATCTTTAAAATTCTTCTGCTGAATTTTATGAAAATACCCCCGAGACGCTGAGCAAAGGACCTGCCCGTCTTTCTGAAAAACTTTCCGAGAGTGAAAAAACAGATGAAAAATCCTGCCGCTGCACCCGAGTAAATATGAAACTCTGTTTTTCCCTTATTGAGCGACAAGGTGAAAAGAAAAAGAAGAATACCCGAAACAATCATAAAAAATATATCCCGCGGTATTATATACCTCCTTTTTTCAGGCAGAAAAAATCCCACCAATTCAAGAAGAGAGTAAAAAATCCCCAGCAGGAAGCCCATACCCACGGAATAGAAAAAAATACGGCTCTGCTCACCGATTGTGGCAAGATACATATTTCATCACCTGAAAATTTTCGAGAAAAAACCTGATTCGCGCACAACCTGGTCATCATATGACAGGGCTGATATTTTGCCCTCGAGAGAAACCTCTCCGGCTTCGGTGTTCAGATTTTTTATGTGAAGGTCACTGCCCTTTACCGTCAGCTCACCTGCGTCGGTAAAAACAATGACGGTACTTTCGTCAAAGCTGTCCACATCTCTCACCCCCGTGACAGACATAGTGCTCCTGTCCTCCATTACAAGCGAATGAGGCATTTTAATTTTTCTTTCCTCCATAAACAACAAAACCTCCCGTTAGAATATAGTAAAATATATTCTGTGGAAGGTTTTATTATTCAGATAATTTTGTACATAAGGGACGCGTCACTCTTGGTTGCGTGTTCAGTTACACACAGCACCTCTGCTTTCGTGACATTTGCTCCCATCTGAATTTCAATCACATCTCCGACTTTCACATCATAGGATGCTCTCGCTATTTTGCCGTTGACAGTTACGTGCTTTGCATCACAGACCTCGTTTGCAACCGTGCGCCTTTTGATAAGTCGTGAAACCTTCAGATATTTATCAAGTCGCATAAATCTTCACTCCTAAAATTCAAGGGGACAACATCAGTTGTCCCCTCAGAAAAATATTTGCCGAAATTATTTAATTGCTGCTTTAAGAGCTGCACCTGCTTTGAAAGCGGGAACTTTTGATGCTGCAAATGTCATTGTTTCGCCTGTTCTGGGGTTACGGCCCTGTTTCTCAGCGCGTTCACGAACTTCAAATGTACCAAAACCGATGAGCTGTACTTTATCGCCAGCCTTGAGAGCTTCTTCGATTGAACCGAAAACTGCTGCTACTGCCTTTTCTGCGTCTTTCTTTGAGAAACCTTTTTCCGCAACTGCTGCAACCAATTCTGTCTTATTCATTTGCTTTTTTCCTCCATTTTAATATTTATTTTGAAACATCCGATGAGATGTTATCAATCCTTGATTTCCTCCCAGAGTTTATCAAGCTCTGACAAAGGTGTATTTTTCATATCGATATTTCTTTCCCTTGCAAGGTCTTCAACCCTTGTGTAACGGGAAATAAATTTATCGTTTGAGGATGTGAGCGCCTCCTCTGCGTCACAGTCAAGAAATCTTGAAAGATTGACGGCAGTGAAGAGAACATCTCCAAGCTCTTCTTCAATATCAGTTTTTCTGCCTGATGCATAAGCTTCCTTAAGCTCTGAAATTTCCTCATCAAGCTTTGCAAAAACATCGTCAATGTTGTCCCAGTCAAAACCTGCTTTTTTAGCTTTGCTCTGGATTTTTGTAGCACGCATAAGTGCAGGTAATTCACGGGGAATAAACTGCATCGCCTCAGCCTGTGTTTTCTGGTTTTTTGTTCTGCGTTTGATTGTGTCCCAGTTATCAAGGACATCAGCAACGCCGTCAACCTTTATTTCACCGAAAACATGAGGATGTCTTTCGATAAGCTTTTTACAGATTCCGTCAGTCACATCGTCCATTGTGAAGACATTTTTCTCTTCCTCAATTTCTGCGTGAAAGGCAACCTGTAAAAGCACATCGCCCAGTTCCTCACAAAGAAGCTCAGGGTCTTTTTTGTTGATAGCCTCAATGACCTCATAAGTTTCTTCTATGAAGTCTTTTCTGATGCTTTCGTGAGTCTGTTCAGCATCCCACGGACAACCACCCTCGCCTCTCAGGGCTTTCATAATTCTGACAAGGTCGTAGAAATCATATCTGTCTTTGAATTCAAAATTGTCAATCATTTAAACGACCTCCCTGCGCACTTCATCTATTTTAACCTAAAAGTTTATATTTTTCAAGCATTTTTGCAATTTTTTCTCCCTTTGGAAGCATTTTTATGTCATCTGACGATAATCCACGGGCCAAAAGCATTGAAATAAGGTAAACAATCATAATAATCACAATAGAAATTATGCACGAAATAGTAGAGCCGTTGAATCTCTGGCTGTAATCTGACACCGGGAAAAGGTGCTCAATGCCTCTGTAAGCCATAAATCCTACCACTGCACTGAGTGCTGCACAGGCAAAGGGCTTTATAAAAACGGACATAAAATTGATTCTTACCTTTGAAATTTTAAGGAGCATAGCAAGGTTTACAACCACAATTATCACATAGCAGAGAATAGTGCCCACAACTGCTCCCTTGATGTTATATTTCGGATTGGGCACAAGAATTATGTCTGCAATAATCTTCGCAACCGAGCCCACAAGAAGACTCTTGACGGGTATGTCTGCCCTGCCGATTGACTGAAGCATATTGGTAATGGGCGACGAAATAGCAAAGAAGAAAGTGAAATAATTGCACACTGCCATAACGGGTGCTGCGATGGGAATAAGATTCTGCGAATTTGTTCCGCCGTAGAAAAGAGTAAGAATAGGCTCTGAAAGAACACCCATTCCCAGACCCGCCGGAAGAGCAATAAGAGCAGTAATTCTCAGCACTGATTCGATTGTCACCTTCTGCGTTCTTTTATCCTTGGTGGTATATGCCGCAGAGAGCGCGGGAATTGCGCTGACACCCAACGCCATCGTAATTGACGGAATAATATTTCTCAGGTCCTGAGATGCAAAATAGCAGCCTACAAGATAATTCTTAGTATCCTCCACGAGAGTGCCTGAGGCATCAAGAGAAGTCTTATACATATTGTAAATCATATCGTAGTCCTTATCAAGGGCGATTGCAAGGCACTTCTGGATAAGCGACGCGTCGATAAGATTTGATACATTGAGAACAAGAGAGCTGATTACCATAGGAATTGCCAGAGAAATCAGTCTTTTTGCCGTTTCTGCTTTAGTATAGGGTTGTTCCGAATTGACAAGCTGTACTCTTGTAATTCCCGTACCTCTTACCCTGAAACGGATGTGCATATAAAGGAATGCTATAATCGTGCCGATTGTAACACCCATAATAGCCGCAGCTGCTGCAACAGGATAAAGTGCACTGAGCGCTTCGCTTTCGCTTCCCAGTGTTTTGCCAAGAACCTTACCCGTTTCTTTGAAAGAAGCCATACCTTTATCCATCACTATGTAGGACAAAGCAAGACCGATTACAAGTCGGGAAACATTTTCAATAAGTTCTGTCACCGCAGTGGGCACCATATTGCGTGAGCCCTCGTAGTAGCCTCTGTAAGTTGACATAAGACAACAGAAGAATATCGAGGGAGCAATTGCAAGAATGCTCCACACTGTCTGCGGTTTTTCACAGATAAGCGCAGCATAAGGATATGCAAGAATCATAAGAAGAAGCGTTCCTGCAACACCTGTAATCAGAAACATTCTTCCTGCAATTTTCTTTACATTCAGTGCATCACGGTATCTGTTTGATGCTACATATTCACTGACAAGCTTCGACACCGCAACGGGCAGACCTGCCATTGAAATTGCATAAATCGGAACATAAATCTGATAAGCAGAGGCAAAATATCCTCTGCCTACCTCGCCGATAAGAGCAGTAAGAGGAAGCTTGTAAAGAGCACCGATAATTGAGCCCAGTGCCGTGGCAATCATAAGAATCAGTGCGCCGTTGAGCATACTTTGTTTCTTTTCAACCTTCTCCAAAAATTTCACCTCTTGATTTTATTTTCCGAGGAACTCTCTCAGCAGAGAATCCTCAGGAACAAGGGACACATCTGTTGACGGGAATCTTCCCAATGCAGAAATAAGCTTCTGCGCATCATCATAGTTAGGACTTGTTTTTTCAACCTCAGACAAAAGCTTTGTTGCGACGCTTCTGAAAATGCAGGGCTCATAAGCGTGAGTTGTGTTAAAAATCATATCTGCGTTGTCCTTATACGGGAAAAGATATTTATCTTCACCGTGCATTACCTGAGGCCAGAGAGAATATGTGTTCTCCACGGGACTGTTTCTGAACTGGAAATCTCTCACCATTCTGCGTATGAAACGGAGATTTCTTTTATTCAGAAGAAGCTCGTCGCCATCATAGAATCTTGACGCAACGCTGATATAGATTTCAAGAATATTTTCTCTGGGAAGAGTTTCCGAAATCACCGGATTAAGAGCGTGGAGACCCTCAACAATAATCACATCGTCTTTTTCAAGACGGATATGGTTTTTCTCGTCTCGTCTTCTGCCCGTCATAAAATCAAAAAGAGGCAGTTCACTCTCATTCTTTTCAATAAGCTCACCAAGACACTTGTGAATCATAGGCACATCAAGGGCTTCCACACACTCAAAATCGTATGTGCCGTCGGGATTTTTAGGACCCTCACCCTTGTTTTTGTAAAAGTCATCAAGGCTGACAGTGTATGCCTCGTGACCCATTTCTTCCAGTTTTTCCTTGATTTTACTTGCAGTTGTTGTCTTTCCCGAGCCACTGGGACCTGCAAGCATAACGATTTTCTTTTCGCTGTCCTTATTTATCTCTTCACATATTTCAGCGACGATTTTTTTGTAGTTTTCCTCTGCTTTCGCAATAAGGCTTACGGGAGCCTCTTTTGTTATTTCCAGACTGAAATCTTTATCTGTTATCAAACCAATCACCTTTCCCGGTAGAAAGAGGCAATACGCTTCTTTCTTTCCAATAATTCAGGAAGTCTGTCGTTATATTCATAAGGATATTTAAAATTGAAAATCCTTTCAATCACACTTCCCTCAGGCTCTTTGAGCTTCGTTACGGCACCTGCACCACAGGCGAGAATTGTGTGACATTCCTCCATCATAAAAATATTATATGCACATTCAAGAGAATTTTTGCACCAACCTACATTCTCAAGATTTCCCAGAGATTTACTCTGTCTGTACATGTAGTATGGCTCGTATCCGCCTTGTCTGAGTTTTTCGTGAGAAAGATTAATCATTTCGTTGGCAAGTCTTCCGCTTGACAAGCCCTCTGTATCACCTGCAAGGTTTGATGAACGCTTCAGCGCGAGAGTGTGAACAGTCACATTCTCAGGTGACAGACTGTTTACTGTATCCAGCGTTTTTCCGAAAGACTCAGTGGTATCACCTGAAAGACCTGCAATCAGGTCCATATTTATATTGTCAAAGCCCACTTCTCTTGCAAGAGTGAACGCTTTGATTGTTTCTTCGGAGGTGTGTCTTCTGCCGATGTTTTCAAGAACGGAATCGTTAAAGGTCTGTGGGTTTATACTGATTCTCGTTACGCCCTTTTTCTTCAGCACTTCAAGCTTTTCCCTTGTGACAGTATCAGGTCTTCCTGCCTCAACTGTATATTCAAAGCAAGTGGACAAATCAAAGTTTTCCTCCACTGCCGTAAGAAGCTTTTCAAGTTGCTCAGCTGTCAGCGTTGTGGGTGTACCGCCACCGAAATACACGGTTTCAAGACGAAGATTCAGCTCTTTCGCAATTTTTCCGGTGACGGCAATTTCCTCACAGAGCTTTTCCACATAAGGTGCCATCAGTTTTTTCGTTTTCTCAATGGAATGGGAAACGAAAGAGCAATAGTTGCACCTTGTGGGACAGAACGGAATTGAGATATAAAGGCTGAAAGAATCTTTATGTGAACGGGAAATAATTTTTTCCTCGCAGGAAGCCACTTCCATCGCAAGATTTGTTTTCTGCTCACTCACGAGAAACTTCTGCATAAAATATTCTTTTGCTTTTTCTTTACCCATTTCCTCTTCAAGCTTAATCATAAGCTTTGAGGGTCTGACTCCCGTGAGAAGTCCCCACTGAGGAACATATGAAGTAATCTCGGTCAGTCCCTTAAAAAGAAGAGTTGCAATTTCAAGCTCATAATCTGCACTGTCATCGCATATTGCAGAAAAAGCCTTTTCTTCGTTTTCAAAAGAAATTCTAACAGAAATATTGTTTCCGTTTTTCTCAGTCACTACTTTTCTTTCGCCCTCTTTGTCCTCGTTCACGGTTTCGATTTTTTCGAGAGGAAAGAAAACACGGCAAAGATTTTCAGTTTCATAGTTAAAGGTGTGACCTAAATTTACCAGTACCATTTATCTAATTCTCTCTTCATATATCTGTTTTTCACTCTCTCCACAGAAAGAGTTGTAGGTCTGTTGTGACCGGGATAAACATCATAATCTCCCTCAAGCTCTTTCAGTCTTTTCAGGGATTTGAGCATATCCTCGGGGCTTCCGCCGTCAAGGTCTGTTCTTCCGCAGGTCATACAGAAAAGAGTGTCACCTGAAATGAGAATTTTTGAATCCTCAATAATATAACAGACTGAGCCCATAGAATGGCCGGGAGTATGAATAACTTTGATTTCTTCATCACCCAGATAAAGGCTGTCGCCCTCGGTGACAAGCAAATCGGGTGCGCACTGCTCCATTTCCATACCTATCTGATAGCAAAGATTGTGACGGTCTCCCTGGAGACACGCTGCATCTTCACGGCTGATAACAATCTGTGCACCTGTTTTTTCTTTTGCAATCTTCACTTCCCAGGTGTGGTCAAAATGACCGTGAGTGAGAAGAATATATTTTACATTTTTAAGCTTTTTAACTTCTGCCTCCACCTCGGGAGTAAATCTGCCCGGGTCGACTACTGCACCCTCGCCTGTTGCTTCGTTTTCGAGAACATAGCAGTTGACGCTCATTTCACCAACGGGAAATCTTGTAATTTTCATCTTTATTATCCTTTCGGCATTATTACTTCTGTGTCGAGAATTATTGTAACAGGTCCGTCATTGAGAAGAGACACTTTCATATCTGCACCGAAAATACCCTTTTCAACTTTCTCAATGCCGTTTACCTTTAACTGTTCTGCAAAATATTCATAGAGCTCGTTGGCCTCATCAGGTTTTGCAGAACTGACGAAAGAAGGTCTGTTGCCCTTTTTGCAATCAGCGCAAAGAGTAAACTGTGAAACAACAAGGCACTCTCCCTTTGTGTCAAGAAGTGACAGATTCATCTTTCCGTTTTCGTCTTCAAAAATACGCATAGCAGCGATTTTTTTAGCAAGATAATCTGCCTGACTCTTCGTATCTCCCTGAACAACACCAAGAAGAATCATAAAGCCCTTTTCAATTTCTCCTACAATTTCTCCGTCAACCTTTACATTGGCAAAGGTAACTCTCTGAATAACTGCTTTCATAAATCAAATACCTGATCTTTCTACGAGAAGTACACCGTCAATTTTCTGGATTTTCGCCATAACATTTCTCAGATGCTCAGCACCTCCGACGGTGATTGTAACATTCATAATGGCTCTGCCGTCTTTATTTGAACGCATATTGACATTGTGAATCATAACGCGCATTTCTGCGAACTTGCCTGAAATTTCTGCAAGTAAACCAACCTTGTCAATGCAGACAACTGACAGAGTTGCATTGAAGTCCTCTTTGACATTTGCATTCCAGGTAGCTCTGACCCATCTTTCGGGCTCACTTGAAGAAGCAATATCCTTCGGCACATTGGGACAGCTTCTGTTATGAATTGAAACGCCGTGACCTCTTGTGATAAAGCCGATAATATCGTCACCGGGAAGCGGATTACAGCAGTGAGCAAACTTGATGAGACAGTTGTCGATGTTTTCCACCGTAACGCCATCCTTGCTCTTTCTGGTCTTTTCGGGAGCAGTAACTGCAATTTCATCCACAACGGGTGCTTTTTCACGGGTCAGCCTAGTGTAGCTTTCCTTAATCTGCGGAAGCATTTTTATAAGGCTTATACCACCGTAACCGATAGCTGCATAGAAATCTTCAACTGACGGCATATGCTGTCTTTCCGCAAGAGCCCTGATAAATTCTTCGTAAGAATCGTTATCAAGGATAATTCTGTTTCTTCTGAATTCTCTTTCGATTTCAGCTCTGCCCTCTTCGATATTTTCCTTGCGTCTTTCTTTCTTGAACCAGGCACGGATTTTTGTTCTCGCTTCACTTGTCTTGACAATTTTCAGCCAGTCTCTGCTGGGACCCTTGCCCTGCTGAGAAGAAGTCATAACCTCAATAATCTGACCTGTCTTTACAACAAAATCAATGGGAACAATTCTGCCGTCAACCTTTGCACCGATCATTTTGTTACCTACGGCAGAGTGGATTGCATAAGCAAAGTCAATTACCGTTGCACCTGCGGGAAGAGGCACAACATCACCCTTGGGAGTGAAAACATAAACCTCTTCGGGCACAAAGTCACTTTTGATTGTGGAAACGATATCTTCAACATTGTCAGCTTCCTTCTGACTTTCAAGCAGCTGTCTTACCCAGGCAAGACGCTCGTCAATCTTAGCCTTTGAGCCCTCGCCCAGCTTATATTTCCAGTGTGCTGCGATACCGTATTCAGCAGTGTTATGCATTTCCCAGGTTCTTATCTGAACTTCAAAGGCAATACCCTCTTTACCGAGAACGGTTGTGTGCAGTGACTGATACATATTGGGCTTGGGAGTGGAAATATAGTCCTTGAATCTGCCGGGGATGGGTGTGAACATATCGTGGATAACACCCAGACAGTTATAGCAGTCAATAACAGAATCCACAATGATTCTCACTGCGTAGATATCATAGATTTCGCCGAAGCTTCTGTTCTGCATATACATTTTACGGTAAATGCCGTGAACACTCTTGATTCGTCCTGCAATATGAGGCTCAGGGATAATCTCGGAAATTCTGTCCTTTATTCTCACCTTGATATCCTCAAGGAACTGCTGTCTTTCTTCCATCTGTGAGCCGAGATTTGTTTCAATCTCCTTATATCCCACAGGGTCAAGGAAGCTGATTGCCAGATCCTCAAGCTCTTCCTTGATTGTTCTGATACCGAGACGGTGAGCAAGAGGGGCGTAAATTTCAATTGTTTCGAGAGCCTTGTCGCGTCTTTTTTGGGGACGCATAAACTCAAGCGTTCTCATATTGTGCAGTCTGTCTGCAAGTTTGATGATGATAACGCGGATATCCTCGCTCATAGCAAGGAGCATTTTTCTGATGTTTTCAGCCTGTTCTTCTTCCTTTGTGGAAAGAGGTACCTTGCCCAGCTTTGTAACGCCGTCAACAAGCTTTGCCACATCCTCGCCGTAATCGTTTTTTACATTTTCAAGCGAAACATCGGTATCTTCAACCGTGTCGTGAAGAAGTGCAGCAACCACGGACTGATAGTCCATACAAAGGTCAACGAGGATTGTTGCAACTGCAACCGGGTGGATAATATAAGGCTGTCCCGAATAGCGAAGCTGACCGTCGTGGGCTTCCTTTGCAAAAACATATGCCTTGTGAATCATCTCTGCTTCTTCTTGGGTGAAATTCTTTATCACCTTTTCTCTTAATTCTCTGTATTCCATTTCATCAGACAACTTCTCCACCTCCTGCTATTTTCTTAAGAATTTCTGACTTTGTAAGGTCTGCCTTGCCCTGATTTTCGGCAAGATTTATTTTTTTGTTTTTTCTGTCACGAAGTATAAGTCCCAATTCCTCAAGCACATCAAGACTTACCTTTACTGCGCAGAGTCTCTTTCCGTCATCCCCGATTCTGAAAGTCAGTGCTTCCTCACTCTTTTTCCACTGACCTTGCCTGAGAATCCTGAAAACTCTGCCGATAAAATCTCTGTCGGGATAAAGTCTCTCTTTTTCTGACGGGAGAAGACCTTCGCCTCTTCTGAATTTTTCATAAATACCCTCGGAAGAAATCACGCTGTCCTCATCAAGGGAAGAAAAGCGCATATCTCTTATAATAACGGAAACCTTGATGTTTCCCATATATTCGTTTTTATCAAAATTCGCTGCAACATCCACTGTGTCACCCTCAGAAAAATCCAGCTTATCAGGTGAAACACCGAATCTCATAGCAACAATTCTTGTGTCTGCCTTTGAAAGAAGAAGCTTTGTATGCTTATTCTGTGAAAGCCCTTCAATCCTCTCGATTTTCATACCCATCATAGCGAAAAGCGGCTGACTGTTTCCTGCACCGAAAGGCTCAAGCATTGTGATTTCACTGAGCAGGTCCACATTCACATATCTGGGACTGATTCTGCAGTCAATTTTAAGTGACGGCACGGGCATTTCAAGACGCGATGCGTATTCATTGATTTTTCTGCGGAATTCATCAATTCTGTCTGTTTCAACGCCGAAACCTGCCGCAAGTGTGTGACCGCCGAAATGGTCAAGGCAATCTGAAACTGCCGAAAGAGCATCGAAAAGCGAAAAGCCCTCAATGCTTCTTCCCGAGCCTTTGCCCATTCCGTTTTCAGTGCCGATAACGAGGCAGGGTCTTGAATATTTTTCAGTAAGTCTTGCTGCCACGATTCCGATAACACCGCTGTGCCAGTTTTCGCCGTCAACAACAAGAACTCTGTCGTAAACCATATCTGAAATTTTTTCGATTTTCGCCTCTGCCTCGGCGATTATCTTAAGCTCCGTCTGCTGACGGGTGATGTTAGCCTGATTGATTTCCTCTGCCAACATCTGTGCTTCAATCTCATCCTCTGAAAGCAGAAGCTGAAGTGCTCTCTCGGCACTGCCCATTCTTCCTGCCGCATTGATTCTGGGGACAATTGTGAAAGCAACATTTGAAGAAGAGAGGGCGTGAGACGAAATACCCGTAACTCTCTTCAGTGCTTCAATACCGGGCCGTGAAACCGAGCAGAGCTTTTCCATACCAAGCTTGACAAATGCCCTGTTTTCACTTCTGAGGGGTACCACGTCACCGATTGTGCCGATGGATACTAAATCCGCATATTTTTCAAGAATCTCTTCATCTGAATCGGACAAAGCCTCCACAAGCTTGAAAGCAACGCCCACACCTGCCCATTCGCTGAAAAGACCGTCAAATTCTTCTCTGTAAGGGTCAACCACTGCCACGGCTGACGGGATTGTGTCTCCCGGTCTGTGGTGGTCGGTAATAACAAGGTCCATTCCGAGAGCCTTGATTTTTTCTGCTTCAAGGAAAGCACTGATACCGTTGTCAACCGTAATGATAAGGTCGGCGCCACGCTCTTTAAGTTTCCTCACTGCGTCAAGGTTCATACCGTAGCCTTCCGTCAGTCTGTCGGGGATATAATACTGAACATCTGCCCCTCTCTCCGAAAGGTAGAGATAAAGAAGTGCAGTTGAGCTGACACCGTCTGCGTCATAGTCGCCGTAAACAACAATTCTCTCAAAGTTCTCAATGGCTCTGTTTATTCTTTCAACTGCTTTGTCCATATCGGGGAGCTCATAAGGGTCAACAAGAAACATCAACTCATCGCTGAGAAAGGCTTCCAGCTCTTCATCGTCGCTGAAATTTTTACCCGCAAGAAGCACAGCCGCAAAGGGACTCAGTTCGTACCTTTCAGCAATTTCAGCAGCGTATTCCTTATCAAATTGTGAAAATATCCATTTCTTGCGACTCATATTTTTTCTCCGATAAAATATAATAGTATATTATACCATAACTTGTGCCTATCTGCAACAGTCAGACCTGAAATAATTTATTAAAATGAGAACGAGAGCACCGAATCCCAGATAACCGAAAACGGGATAAATTATACTTATCAGCTCCGAAAAACCTGCAAGGCTCAGCAGGAATCCTGCAAGGCAGACAAGGTATACAAACAAAGCTTTTTTCTTTCCGAGAGCAGGTTTCTTCATTTCTCCGTAAGTCGTCAGTGCAACAACGCTTGAAACAGATGTGCCCATCATACCGCCGAAAAGAAGAAAAGCATAAACATATCCCAGCACGGGATTTATTTTTTCAGCAACAAAAAGCATCGGAAGCTCTTTTCCCTCACTGCCCGGTACATTCGCCACGGAAAGAAGAATTCCCAGAGCAATAAGCAGAAGCATTACGCCTCCCAGGGCAACACCGCTCAGAACAGTTTTTTTGTTTTTCACTGCCTTGCCCACAGGTGTGAGAATTCCGATTGAGCCGAAAATGTTATATGAAACAAAGGCAAATGAGCTCAGAAGCCAACCTGACAAAAGAGGATTGTCACCTGAATTCACGGAAGAAATTTCAGGAAAGCCCTCGGTGCAAAGAGAAAAAACCGATATTCCTGCCGTCACTGCCACAAGAATCGGCACAAAGGCAGAAAAAATGCCCACCATAGCGCGTATTCCCTTAATGGCAAAAAAGGTTGTAATCACAGAAAAAATCAATGCACCAACCCATATCGGCAGTGAAAACACCTGCTCAAACAGTGCACCAGTACCCGCAATCATTATGACGAAAATCCCGAAAAGAAGTACTTCCTGCAAAACGGCAAAAGCTGTTCTCAGCCACGGCCTTTCCCACGGAATTATTATTTTGTCCATTTCATAAACTTCTGTCTTTTTCGCAAGAGTAATCAGAAGTATTCCGAACAGAACCTGGAGAGCAACTGCAAGAAACAAGCCTATGTAACCCATCCTGCCGAAAGAGGCAAAAAACTGCTACAGCTCCTGACCCGATACATAACCTGCTCCGAGAAAGCATCCTGCAAAAGTAAAGCAGAGACTCAACGAGTTTATTTTCTTCATCTTCACACCGCCTTCCTCCGGAAATTTCATAATATAATATTTTACCACATTTCTTCCTACTTGTAAAACAGAAATTATTGTGATATACTTTTTCTGACAAGAAAAACTTAAAGGAGTTTTTAAAATGATTACAAAAATCGAAAACAACATTTTTTCAGCAGAAATAAAGCACGACGGTGCAGAGCTTCACAGCCTTATCAAAAAAGATACGGGCAAGGAATACATATGGTACGGCAGAGAGGAAATCTGGTACGGTCAGTCACCTATCCTCTTCCCCTTTATCGGAAAGCTGCTTGACGACAAATACCGTTATAACGGCACAGAGTACACAATGCAGAAGCACGGCTTTGCAAGAAAGCGTCCCTTTGACCTTGTGGAAAAGACAGATACAAAAGCAGTATTCTTCCAGACTTTCGACGAAAACACACTGGCTATGTATCCCTTTAAATTCGAGCTTTTTGTGAAATTCGAGCTTGACGAGGAAGGTCTGAAGGTTACTCACACAGTTAAAAACATCGATGACAAAAAGATGTATTTCTCTCTCGGTGCACACCCCGGCTTCAACATTGAAGTGGGCGACAGCCTTATCTTTGACGAAAAAGAAACACTCGTCACAGAAAGAATTGACAAGGATTCAATCATCGCAGTATGGGATGAGCCTCTCCTTGATGACGCTCAGGAAGTTGTTATCACAAAAGATATTTTCGTTGAAGACGCACTTATTCTCAACGGATTCAAATCAAAGGGTCTTACACTGAAAAGCCAGTCAGGAGAAGAAATTCTCCATTTCGATATGGGCGACGCTCCTTTCCTCGGCGTATGGGCTAAACCCGGTGCACCCTATGTCTGCATCGAGCCCTGGTGGGGTGTAAACGATTCATACGAAATCAAAAACGATGTATCTGAAAAGAGAGGCATCCAGTCCCTCGACGCAGGTGAAGTTTTCGAATACGCATGGAAAGCTGAAATCAAATAATTTCTTTTATGGATTTGCCTGAAAAAGCACAATAAACAAAACAACGCGGATAACCCGATAAAGGTTATCCGCTTTTATTTTATTTCGTCTTGAATTCTTTTGTGATTTTTTCTGAATAGTTTTTCCAGAAGCCGTAAGCCTTGATTTCAAGGATATATTCTGTGTCTGCTTTCAGCTTTTCGATTTTCTGTGTTACTGTTTCGGGCATATTGTAGAAGTAATAGCCTGACCATACAGAAAGGTGTCTTTCGATAAGTCCGTCTGACTTTCTTCTTACTGTGATTTCGTAGCCGTTTACATACTCATCATCACATTTTGCCTGGTCGAAAGTAACTGTGCACTCGTTTTCCTCTGCCTGAATTTCGATTTTCTCGTCACCTGTGAAATACACTTTTTCAGGATTTGCATAGCGTTTTGCTTCTGTGTAAAGGAATGAATCAGGGTCATAGGGAGTGTCAATTTTCCATACTCTGGGGAAGAAATTATCTGTAAGCACATCGTAGGGGTAAATACGCACTCTGCCCTCTGCGTCTGCCTCGACGATTGTCATCTGTGCTGCATCCTCGTCGTTGGGAGGAATTGTGCCGTAAACTGTATCAAACTCGTCAAGCTCAAAATATGAAAGTGTGCCTGTGCCGAGAGATGTGAAATGCTGCTGATGGATTGAACGGGGGTCGTTGATAGGTGCGTGTGAGTGACCTGAGAAGTCGATAATCTGAGGATAGTTCATCATCACAGGTGTGAAATCGCTTTCGCCCCAGAGACAGCTACCGTAAACTGTTGACTGGATGTGAGGATGCTGGAAAACGAAGATGGGCTTCTTGGGGTCATCTGCAGCAGCCTTTTCAAGCTCTTCTGCCATAAAAGCAACCTTGTCTTCCTTGAAACCTGCACCGTTGTTTGATGAAACCGAAACAAAGTGGAAGCCGTTGACAACATTGTGCTGGTCACCTTTCTGACCGAAAGTGTTCTCAAAACGCTCATATCCGCCTTCCATTCCTCCTGTACCGTGGAATTCGTGGCTTGAAATGAGCATAATTTTCTTTGTTTCTTCCTTTGTGAATTTATCAAGTGTCTCCTTGAACAAATCCATCTGACACTGTTCGCCTCTGTTTGCGAAGTCACCTACAACCACAAGAGCATCAAGATTTTTGTATGTGGGATGCTCTTCTGCGATTCTGTAAGCAGCCTGCATAGCCTTTTCCATTCTCTCTGTTTCCTTTGAGCGTTCATCTTTATAATGAACATCACTTACTGCTACAAATCTGAGTACGGGATTGAAATTTTCCATAATCTTCACCTAACCTGTCCTTTACCTGAAATTAAATATTTTGTTGTTGTCAGCTCACGCAGTCCCATAGGACCTCTTGCGTGAAGCTTCTGCGTTGAAATTCCGATTTCTGCACCGAGACCGAATTCCTCACCGTCTGTGAAACGGGTTGAGCAGTTCACATAAACTGCTGCCGCGTCGATGCTCATCTGAAATTTTTCTGCATTTTCAAGACTCTTCGTGACGATGCATTCACTGTGTCCTGTTGTATATTCTGAAATGTGACTGATGGCTTCGTCCACATCTGCCACAACTTTCACTGAAATTATGTAGTCAAGAAATTCTGTGCCGTAATCCTCCTCTGTTGCAGGGATGATATGGGGAAGAATTTCTCTTGTTTTTTCACAGCCTCTGAATTCAACCTGACTTTCATCAAGTTTTTTCTTTGCAAGGGGCAAAAACTCTGCTGCGATTTTCTCGTGTACAAGAAGACTCTCAAGAGCGTTACACACGGAAGGTCTCTGAGTTTTGCCGTTATTGAGAATATCCAGCGCCATTGTAAGGTCTGCACTTTCGTCAACATAAAGGTGACAATTGCCCGTGCCCGTTTCGATAACGGGAACAGTTGCATTTTTCACAACAGAAGAAATAAGCCCTGCACCGCCACGGGGAATAAGCACATCAATGTAACCGTTCAGTTTCATCATCTCTGTTGCCGTTTCCCTTGAAGTGTCTTCAACCAGCTGCATAATATCTGCTGAAAATCCTGCAGAAACTACTGCCTTACGCATAATTTCCATAAGAATTTTATTGCTTTCGAAGGCTTCCTTGCCGCCTCTGAGAATCACTGTGTTGCCACTTTTGAGACAGAGTGATGCCGCGTCAACAGTGACATTGGGACGGGCCTCATATATGATACCGATAACACCCATCGGAACCCTTACCTTTTCAATCTTCATTCCGTTAGGTCTTGTGCCGCCGCCCACAACCTCACCGACGGGGTCATCAAGCTTTGAAAGATTGACACAAGCGTCTGCAATAGCGCCGATTCTCTTCTCGTCAAGCTTCAGTCTGTCAAGCATTGACTTTGACATTCCGTTCTTTTCTGCGTTTTCGATGTCGATGTTGTTTCTTTCGATAATCAGTTCAGTGTTGTTTCTCAGTTCCTCTGAAATTTTTATCAGCGCCAGGTTTTTCTTACCTGTTGACGCACACATCAGTTCGTTCTTTACCTTTTTTGCCTTTTCGCCGAGAGTGAGTATATAGCTCATTTTTTCACCCCTTTAAAATATGTGCCGATAGGCTTACCCTCAAGAAGGTCATATAATTTCTCAGGCTTGTCGCCGTTCATAATTACCATATCAATTCCCGCTTCGTTGGCAATTTCTGCCGCCTTCAGCTTTGTAATCATTCCGCCCGTGCCAAGAGATGACCCTGCACCACCTGCATTCTTTTTCAGCTCATCGGTAACTCCGTCAACAACACGGATTAAATGAGCGTCCTCGTTTTCTTTTGGATTCTTATCATAAAGTCCGTCAATGTCGGAGAGAATGACAAGCATATCAGCCTTTGCTACCTTTGCCATAATTGCTGCAAGAGAGTCGTTTTCACCCATCTCAAGCTCAAGCTCATCAATGGCAACGGTGTCATTTTCGTTTACAACGGGAATTGTTCCCAGCTCAAGAAGTCTTTCAACTGCGTTTTCCACATTCTTCTTTCTGTCCTCAAGAAGAACATATTTTGTCAGAAGAATCTGCGAAACATTCAGAGAATAATCTGAAAAAAGCTTATCGTAAAGGTACATCAGTTCACACTGACCTACTGCCGCACAGGCCTGTTTTGTGGGAGTGTCCGTAGGTCTCTGAGTCATACCCAGTTTGCTCATACCAAGTCCGATTGCACCGCTTGAAACAAGCATAATCTGATTTCCCGCATTCTGCAGGTCAGCCAGAGTCTTGACAAGCTGTTCAACCCGTCTTATGTTAAGTCTGCCCGTTTTATGGGTAAGGGTTGAAGTACCCACCTTAACTACAATTCTTTTAGTTTCCATAAATTCAACAACCTTTTAAGTTTCATCATTAAGCACTGCGTGAGCACATTTTATTCCGTCAACTGCTGCAGAAACGATTCCTCCTGCGTAACCTGCGCCCTCGCCTGACGGGAAAAGTCCGCGCACATTTGTCTGGAAAAATTCGTCTCTTAAAATTCTTACGGGAGATGAGCTTCTCGTCTCTGCACCCGTCAGAACAGCCTCCGGCATAGCAAAGCCCTTGAGCATATTATTCATCTTAAGAAGAGCGTCAGAAAGAGTGTCTGTCACCCTTTTCGGAAGTACCTGTCTTAAGTCTGCACACTCAACACCCGTAGGACAAGTGGGCTTCACACTTCCTAATCTGACAGACTTTCTGTTTTCAAGGAAATCTCCCACAAGCTGTGCAGGTGAAGCGTAGGTGCTGCCACCGTGAAGAAATGCTTTTTCTTCAATTTCGCGCTGAAGAACAAAGCCTGACAACGGATGATTGTCGGGGAAATCCTCAGGCTCAATACCTACAAGAAGAGCAGAGTTTGAGTTTTCGCCGTCACGGGCAAATTCGCTCATACCGTTTACAACTACTCCCCCCTCATCTGAAGAAGAAGCAACAACCGTACCGCCGGGACACATACAGAATGTGTACGCGCCTCTGCCGTGAGGGGGATGACAAGCCATCTTGTAATCTGCCGCACCAAGCTTCGGATGTCCTGCAAAAGAGCCGTACTGTGCTTTATCAATAAATTCTCTGGGATGCTCGATTCTCGCACCTACCGAGAAAGCCTTGCCCATCATCTGAACGCCCTTGCCGTAGAGCATTGTTATTGTGTCTCTGGCAGAATGTCCCACTGCAAGAAGAAGCGTATCAGTTTCAAAATCTGTTGTCACTCCGTCTTTTTCATAGGTAATTCCCTGAATAAAGCCGTTGAAAACAATGATATCGGTAAGCTTTGCGCCGAAAAGGATTTCGCCACCAAGAGACAGAACCTCTTTACGGAAATTTTTCACAACCTCTTTCAGCTTGTCTGTACCGATGTGAGGCTTTGCGTTATAGAGAATATCCTCAGGTGCGCCGTGTTTCACAAGCTCATTCAGACAATGTCTGCAAAGGGGGTCCTTGATACCCGTCGTCAGTTTGCCGTCAGAGAAAGTTCCTGCACCGCCTTCGCCGAACTGAACATTTGATTCAGTGTTCAGCTTTCTCTCTGTCCAGAAAACGCTGACATCCTTTGTTCTTGTGTCAACATCATTACCTCTTTCAAGAACAAGAGGCTTAAGTCCTGCCCTTGCAAGAGTCAGTGCCGCAAACATTCCTGCAGGGCCGAAACCTGCAATAACGGGACGGAGATTACCTTTTCTCTTGTTTTCAGGCATAACATATTCATATTCCTGAATTTCAAGAACATTTTT
Organism: Acutalibacteraceae bacterium; assembly: GCA_045542485.1. Taxonomy (GTDB): domain Bacteria; phylum Bacillota; class Clostridia; order Oscillospirales; family Acutalibacteraceae; genus SIG575. The sequence continues at coordinate 28,231 of JAZQLC010000051.1, read as the reverse complement.
GTTTGATGAGCATTTTTTCAGCACCTTTTTTTCATCGCGGACAAACACATCAACCGAATAGACAAAGAAAATATTTTCTTTGTCACGGCAGTCCACACTGCGCTTGAAAACTCTCACCGATTCTATATCTTCGTTTCTCACTCTGAGAGCTTTGGCAACGGCATTTCTTAAATCCCTGTCCTCGCTCTCAAGAGACATTTTAATTGAATTAATTCTGAGCATATTTTATCCTTTCAATTCTGCTGCAAGTCTTGCCGAGCTTACTGCCCAATGAAGATTGAAGCCGCCGCAACGGGAATCAACATCCAGCACCTCACCGCAGAGATAAAGTCCCTTTACTTTTTTCGACATAAGCGTTTTTTCGTCAACTTCATTCACACAAACGCCGCCTGAAGTTACCTGAGAGAACTCAAATCCTTTTGTACCCGTAACGGGAAACTCAAAGCATTTAATGTGCTTTGCCATATTCTCAAAATCTTTTGTTCTGAGATTTCCCGTTTTTTCACCCGGGAAAATATTGCATTTTTTCAGCACGGCTTTTCCGAACATCTTCGGAAGAATACCGGTAAGCAGGTTTTCACATTCAAGAGAGGGATTTACTTTCTGCCTTTCCGACAGATATGAAGCAATTTCTTCCTTTGTCATATCTGTCACTGCATCAAGATAAATTTTCGCATCTCTGAGATTTTTTGCTTTAGTAAGGAATCTTGACAAGTCCATAGTTGCGATTCCCGAAAGACCGTAGTCTGCAAAGAGAATTTCACCCTCTGACTGACCTACAATTTTATCTTTTTCCTGAAGAATGAGTTTTCCTTTCACCCTCACGCCCTTAAGGGGCTTTGTAAAGCGTGTGTCTGTTGTAATCTGTACAAGAGACGGGAAAAGGGGCGTTATTCTGTGACCGAGTTTTTCAAGAAGCTCAAAGCCTGAGCCGTCACTTCCCTGAGAGGGAGAGGAACATCCGCCGCAGGAAACAATTACATTCTTTGCCTGATGGTTGTTGACAAAGAAAAATTTTTCTTTTTTCAGCACCGACACTTTTTCAAAAATAATATCTATTCCCAGTCTTTCCGTTTCAAAGCGAAGAGCATCGAGCACACTCGTTGCTGAATTACTTTTCGGATAAACTCTGCCCTCGCTGTCAATAACCGAGAGAAGACCGAGGCTCTTCCAGAAATCAAGATTCGACTGAGGGGTAAATCTGTCAAGAGCAAAAGAAACAAACTGAGGCTCGTTGTAGTCATCACTCTTTGCAGTCATATTATCAAGGTTACATCTGCCGTTACCCGTTGCAAGAATCTTTTTGCCGACTTTTTCAAGTCTTTCGAAAATTACAACCTTTTTCTCGGGATAACGTTTTTTTATTTCAATAGCAGACACGAGTCCCGACATTCCGCCGCCAACTACTGCAACATCCCAGAGCATTTCTTCCCCTCCTTTTAGTCAGATTTATATTACTCTTTATTGTAGCACTAATTTTTAATTTTGTAAACAAAAAATCCCTTATAAATAAGGGATTTTGAGTAATTTATTTATTGTTTTTCTTTTCTTTTATTTTTTCAAAAACAAAGAAGATAAGAACGAGCCCCATACCTACTGCAATTGCAACAACAAGGTCAAAGACGACTGTAAGAACAAAGGTCACTACCATAATGAGCGTGTCCTTTTTGGGGAAAGTTTTCACTATATGCACGAACTCTCTCCACTCGCTCATATTGTACGCAACAACAAAAAGAATCGCTGCAATCGTGGGCATAGGAATCAGCTCTGCATAAGGCATAAGGAACAAAAGAACAAGCAGAAGCACCACTGCGTGTACCATACCTGACACGGGAGTTCTGCCACCGTTCTTTGCATTCGCGGCAGTTCTTGCGATAGCACCTGTGGCAGGGATACCGCCGAAGAGTACAGATGCAATATTACCTGCGCCCTGAGCCACAAGCTCCATATTTGAATTGTGCTTTGAATTTACCATACTGTCTGCCACAACGCAGGAAAGAAGTGACTCAATCGCTGCGAGGATTGCAATAGTGAAAGCATCGGGCAGAAGTGCTGTCATTCTGCTGAGACTGAAATCCACTGCACCGAAGTCCACTCTGGGGAGACCTGCAGGAATAGAATAAAGCTCACCTATTGTGAAAACGCCTTCGTCAAGTCCAGGGATAAGTTTAACCATCAGCGCACCGACCAGTACAGCAATCAGCGACGGCGGTACTCTTTTTTCAAATTTCGGATAAATTATGAGAATCGCAAGACAAACCAATCCCACAAGGAGAGACTGCCAGCTGAAAGTAGATATGGCATCTATGTTTGCTTCAATTTTCTCAAAGGCTTCAACGGGCTTTACACCCTCACCGTATGTAAGACCGAGAAAATCCTTAATCTGTCCGATTAAGATTGTAACGGCAATACCAGCAGTGAAACCAACGGTAATTGTTTTGGGAATATATTTTATGAGTGAGCCAAGCTTGAAAATACCCATAAGAATAAGCAGAACACCGGCCATTATTGTTGCTGTAAAGAGTCCGCTCATACCCTGAGTTGCCACTATTCCCGCAACAATTGAGGCAAAGGCTGCAGTAGGTCCTGCAATCTGCACACGGCTGCCGCCCAGGAAAGAAACAACAAATCCTGCAGCAATAGCAGTATAAACACCACAGGCAGGTTCAACGCCTGACGCAAGAGCAAGGGCTATTGACAGAGGAAGAGCGATAATAGCAACAATCACACCTGCTATAATGTCTTTAAGCAGCTGCTCTTTCGAATAAGTTTTCATAGCAGAAAACAATTTCGGTTTAAGATAAAAATTTTTCAAAGATATCACCTTTCAAAAACACAGACACAAAAGCCTTACAACACCTCGATGCTGTAAGGCTCTGTCAGATTAAAAATCAATCAGTTTTTTCTTTTGTTGTCTCTGCGGAAGTCCTTTTTGGGACGACGGGGAGCATCTGAAATTTCGTTTTCGGGAACGAGACCTTCAACCTCAATAAGAGCTTCTCTTCTTGAAAGGTTAAGTCTGCCCTGCTCGTCGATTTCACGAACCTTAACGATAACAGTGTCGCCTACATTTACAACATCTTCAACCTTTTCAGTTCTCTTAACATCGAGGTGGCTTACGTGTACAAGACCTTCTTTACCGGGTGCGATTTCAACGAATGCACCGAAGTCCATAATTCTTGTTACGATACCGTTGTAGATTGCACCGATTTCAGGGTCGTTACCGATTGTTTCAACAATTGAAAGAGCGCGTCTTGCATCGTCAATGTCAATTGCTGAAATGAAGATTGTACCGTCTTCTTCAACGTCAACCTTACAGTTGCACTCTGCACAAATCTTCTGAATAACCTTACCCTGCTTACCGATAACTTCTGCAATCTTGTCAACGGGGATTTTTGTTGTGAGCATCTTGGGAGCATATTTTGAAAGCTCTGTTCTGGGCTCTGCAATAACGGGAAGCATAATCTCGTCAAGGATATACATACGAGCCTTGTATGTCTTTTCAAGAGCTTCCTTGATGATTTCGGGAGTAAGACCGTGAACTTTAAGGTCCATCTGGATTGCTGTGATACCCTTGTGTGTACCTGCAACCTTGAAGTCCATATCGCCGAAGAAGTCTTCGAGACCCTGAATATCAACCATTGTCATGAAACGGTCACCCTCTGTAACGAGACCGCATGAAATACCTGCAACGGGAGCCTTGATGGGAACACCTGCTGCCATAAGTGAAAGTGTTGAGCCACAGATTGAGCCCTGTGATGTTGAGCCGTTTGATGAGAGAACTTCTGATACAAGACGGATAGCATAGGGGAACTCTTCAACTGAGGGGATAACGGGAACAAGAGCCTTTTCAGCAAGTGCACCGTGACCGATTTCGCGTCTGCCGGGGCCTCTTGAGGGCTTTGTTTCACCAACTGAGTATGAGGGGAAGTTGTAGTGGTGCATATATCTCTTGCTGTCTTCGCCGTCGATGCCGTCAAGAAGCTGTGCATCGCTTACGGGACCGAGAGTTGTGATTGTAAGCACCTGAGTCTGACCTCTTGTAAACATACCTGAGCCGTGAACTCTGTCGATAAGGTCAACTTCTGCTGCGAGAGGTCTGATTTCGTCGATGCCTCTGCCGTCAACACGCTTACCGTCGTCAAGGAGCCAACGTCTTACGATATATTTCTGAAGCTTGTAGAGACAATCTTCGATTTTTGCGATTTCGTCAGGATAGATTTCGTCAAACTTTTCGTGAACTGCATCGTAGATGGGCTTGAGTCTTTCGTCACGGATACGCTTGTCGTCTGTGTCGAGAGCGAGTTTAACATCTTCGATTGCGAATTCCTTGATTGCTTCATACATTTCTTCTGAAGGATCGTTTGAGGGGAAGTCAACCTTCTCTTTGCCGATTTCAGCCTTGATCTGATTGATGAACTCAACAACCTTCTGGTTTTCCTGATGAGCAAACATAATTCCGTCGAACATTGTGTCGTTGGGAATTTCGTTACCTGCAGCTTCGATCATAGCAACAAGGTCTGCTGTTGAAGCAACTGTAACATACATATCTGATTTTTCTTTTTCTTCTGCTGTGGGGTTGATTACGAATTTGCCGTCGACGAGACCTACAACGCAACCTGCGATGGGGCCGTCCCAAGGAATTTCTGAAATTGAAATTGCGATTGAAACACCGAGCATAGCTGTGATTTCAGGTGAGCAATCGGGGTCAACTGACATAACTGTTGCAACAACACCAACATCGTTTCTCATATCCTTGGGGAAAAGAGGACGGATGGGTCTGTCGATAACGCGTGAAGCAAGAGTTGCTTTTTCACTTGCTTTACCTTCTCTTCTCTGGAAAGAGCCGGGAATTCTGCCTACTGAGTAGAGCTTTTCTTCAAAGTCAACTGAGAGAGGGAAGAAATCTACGCCTTCTCTGGGCTTGGGAGCCATTGTAACTGTGCAGAGCACGTCTGTTTCACCGTAGCGAACGAGAACTGCACCGCCTGCAAGCTGAGCCATTTTGCCTGTTTCAACAACAAAGGGTCTGCCTGCGATTTCTGTTTCAAATCTTCTGAAATCTTCGAACATAATTTTTACTTCCTTTCAAATTTGGATTTTTATCTGAAAGCAGGTGTTCTTTTTAGCAATAAATCCATACCTCGATTTTTCAAAGCATCGATTTACCGCTAAAAAAAGCATCAACCTGCTTTACATTCTTTTTCTTTGCTGACTCAATTAAAGGCAGGCAAAATATACACCTTGCCTGCCCCTTGGGAATACTTATTTACGGATTCCGAGTCTTGCGATGATTGAACGGTAACGCTCAATATCAACCTTCTGAAGATATGCAAGAAGGTTTCTTCTGTGACCAACAAGCTTGAGGAGACCTCTTCTTGAGTGGTGGTCCTTATGATGCACTTTGAAATGCTCGTTGAGATCGTTGATTCTCTTTGTGAGAATAGCGATCTGAACTTCGGGAGAACCTGTGTCACCTTCGTGAATTGCATACTCAGCCATTATAGCCTTTTTTTCTTCGTTTGTCATTGTTTTTCACCTCATTTTAAATATTAACCCGTCATCACAAATCCCAGCAAGAGGTAGGTGAATCGCCCGTAGGGCTTACTCCACTTTCCGAGAAAAGGATCAGAGCCTTTGGTATTATATCATACAATGTTCCGTTTGTAAAGAGTTTTTTCTATTCTTTTTCTTCTTTTTTATCCGTCAGGAGCATCAGCGCCATAACCTGTTTGAGTGCGTCAGCAGATGACTGCTTTTCGGCAATTTTCACCTTGATATGTGCACGGGGACTTGTAGCGACGGTGACTCTTCCGCGCATAGCGTTTGACAGCGCAGCAACCTTTTTCATATCAAGCACATCGCTGTAAAGGAGAAGTCTGTCCCCTGCCTGACCGATTTCGGAAATTCCGTTTTTCGACGCTGCTGCACGGAGAAGCGCAACATCAATAAGTCCCATAACGCTCTTGGGCGGCTCACCGAAACGGTCAATAAGCTCGTCGATTACATCGTCTGCATCGTCCTGAGTGCGTATGTCTGCGATTCTTCTGTACATAGCAAGTCTGTGAGGCACATTCTCAATATAGTTTTTCGGAATATTGGCATCAATATGCAGGTCGATAAGACAATTTTCCGTTTTCTCGCCCGGCTCTTCACCCTTTTCCTCTGCCACTGCCTCGGCAAGAAGCTTCAGATACATATCATAACCTACTGCCTCCATATGACCGTGCTGCTGTGCACCGAGTACATTTCCCGCACCTCTGAGTTCAAGGTCACGCATAGCAATTTTGAAGCCCGAGCCGAATTCCGTAAACTCTCTGATTGCCGAGAGTCTTCTGTCGGCTATTTCGGAAAGCTGTTTACCTCTCGTGAATGTGAAATATGCACTTGCTCTTCTTGCGCTTCTGCCGACTCTTCCTCGTATCTGATGAAGCTGAGCAAGACCCATTTTATCTGCATCTTCAATGATGAGCGTGTTTGCGTTGGGCACATCAACACCCGTTTCAATAATCGTTGTGCAGACAAGGATGTCGGTTTCGCCCTCGATAAGACCTTTCCACACATCGGAAAGCTCCTCCTCACTCATCTGACCGTGACCGACTGCAACCTTGGCATCGGGAATAAGCTCCTGAATTTCCGCTGCTCTTCTTTCGATGGAATCAACCTTGTTGTGCAGATAATAAACCTGACCGCCTCGTCTTAATTCCTTTTCCATAGCCTGAATGAGAACATCCATATTATGCTCAATTACATAAGTCTGAACGGGATGTCTGTCCTGAGGTGCCTCTTCAAGGATACTCATATCCCTGATACCCGTCATAGCCATATTGAGCGTTCTGGGAATGGGCGTTGCAGAGAGCGTAAGAACATCCACTGCCGGGAAGCGCTCCTTGAGTTTTTCTTTCTGTGCTACACCGAAGCGTTGCTCCTCATCCACGATAACAAGACCTAAATCCCTGAATTCAAGTTTTTTGGAAAGAAGCTTGTGAGTACCCACAACGATATCCACACTGCCTCGCTTGAGATTTTTTATAATCTCGCTCTGCTGTTTCGGGGTGCAGAAGCGTGAAAGCATGGCACATTCAATGGGGAAGCCCTCGAATCTTTTCTGAATTGTCTGGAAATGCTGGAGGGCAAGAATTGTTGTGGGCACGAGAATTGCACACTGTTTGCCGTCTGCCACGCATTTGAAAACACCTCTGAGTGCCACCTCTGTTTTTCCGAAGCCCACGTCACCGCAGAGGAGTCTGTCCATAGGATAAGGCTTTTCCATATCGTTTTTGATTTCGTCGATACACCTGAGCTGGTCATCGGTTTCTTCAAACTCAAAGCGTCTTTCGAAATCGTTCTGCATATCAATGTCGGGAGAAAACGCAAAGCCCTTTACTGCAAGACGCTTTGAGTAAAGCTTTATCAGGTCATCAGCCATATCCTTTACTGCCGAGCGTACTCTGTTCTTTGTTTTTATCCATTTATCACTGCCCAGCTTATTAAGCTTCACATTACCTGTTTCACTTCTGGGGCCGATATATTTTGCAACCATATCAAGCTGGGTAACGGGAATATAAAGAATGTCACCCTTATCATAACGGATTTTGATATAGTCCTTTGTTGCACCGCTGACTTCAAGCTGCGTAATGCCCTCGTAAATACCGATACCGTGAGTTGCGTGAACAATATAGTCTCCCTTGCGCATTTCCTCAAGGCTGTGGAATGCGTTAGAGGCCTTGTTGTGATATTTACGCTTCTGTTTCTTTACTGTGCCGTCTCTTCTGCCGTACGAAACAAGCCTTACCTTCTGCTGAGGATATTCAAAACCGGCACTGAGCGTACCGGGAATGACGCATACATATTTTTCGGGAAACTCCTCCGGAATTTCCGAAAAGAACACAGCATCAAAGCCGTCCTTTTCAAGGTCATCACAAAGTGCTTTCGCAGCCTTTTCCGTACCTGCCATAACGATGCAGGTTCTGTCTTTTTTATTTTTATAGCTGATAATGTCATCAACAAGAACTGTGGACAAGCCGTTCCAGAGTGAGTGCTGAACAGCATCAAAATTCACAAGCTCCCTGACGGGCGTATCAAAGCTGCCTCGGGGAAGATTGTCAACATAAACCGTTCTGCTTTTGCCGAAAATCCCCAGAACTTCCGACCACATAAGAGAAAATTTATCAAGTCCCTTACAGAGAATGCCTTCCTCAAAACACGCCTTGATTTCTTCATTCATAAGTTTGAGATAGGCTTCCGTTTTCTCCTTGACACCTGCACTTTCGCAGACGCAGAGGACAGAATCCTTGTCACAGTAGTCGCTTATAGTGGCAAGGTAAGGGTAGGCAAGAGAAATATATCTGTCAAGAGACGAAACTCTCACATCACTCTGAAGACGCTCAATATCTGCCTGAACAGATGCCTTTGCTTTCTGTGAGCCCTTACCCTTAATCCCTGCCATAAATTCTTCAAGCTTTTCTCTGAGAATTTCCGAAGAATCAAAGAGAATTTCCGTTGCAGGTGTAATTTCGATTTCGTCAAGGCTGTCTGTTCTTCTCTGAGTTTCTGCGTCAAAACCTGCAATCAGGTCAACCGTATCACCCCAGAATTCAACTCTGACGGGATTTTCGGCGTGTGGCGGAAAAATGTCGAGAATACCGCCTCTTACTGCAAACTGTCCCGAGCCGTCAACCTGAGGACTTCTCACATAACCTGCTTTGACAAGAATGGAAACTGCATTATCAAGGGGAAAATCCTCACCCGATACAAGCCTGAATGTTCTTTCCGACAATTCCTCAGGCGGAATCGTATACTGAACAAATGCCTCTGCACTGCATACAACCACATCGTAGTCACCTGTGAGCATCTTTGAGAGAGTGCCCAGTCTTATGTGCTCATATTCTCTCGACTGACTTTCCGAAATGCTGAAAGAAAAATCCCTTGCAGGATAGAAAAGCACACGGCTTCCCATTGTTCTCATATCATCTGCAAGTCGTCTTGCCGATGCTTCATCGGGAGTGAGAACAACGCATCTGCGGCCTTCTTCTGCCAGTGAGTGAATCAGATGCGCCTTATTAATGGGAGACAGTCCGAGGGCTCCCGCAGGTACTCTGCCTTTTGAGAGTGCCTGTGAGAGCTTCATATACTCTTCATTCTGAAGCATAATTCTGAAAAACGCAGTCATCCTTTTACCTCCAACAAGGAACGCCGCAATACCCCTTAAGGTAGGGGTATTACGGTAAAATAAACAAATTTAATACGAAAGTATTTTAACACCGATAAGGTGTTTCGTCAAGAAATTTTTACGCCTTTGCTTTTCAGGTCTTCCTTCAGGATTTCAAGATTTCCGTGGGAATAGCAGTGACCTTCCATACCTGCTCTGAGTGCACCGTCAATGTTCTTCTGAACATCGTCAATGAAAATACATTCTTCCGGTTTCAGCGAAAACTTTTCAAACAGTATATTATATATCTCTTTTTCAGGTTTAACCACTCCGTAATCTGACGAAGCCACAAAGCCGTCAAAAAGAGAAAGAACGGGAATATCCTTTTTTACTGTATGGAATTCCTTACCCACATTTGAAAGAAGATAAATACCGTAGCCATTTTCTCTGAGTTCCTCCACAAAGCCGTACATTTCTTCAAAAGGCGGCATATAAGGGAAAAAGTTCTGCACCATCTCAGCAACCTTATCATAAATTCTTTCAGGTATGATATCCTTTTTAATTTCAAGAATTTCGTCTGATGTGACAGTGCCTCTGTCCCTCTCCAGCCAGAGATTACTTCTGAAAATCTCTTTGGCAATCAGAGCTGCATCATCTTTTTCAAAATATGTATTCAGAGTTTTTTCGGGGTTATGGTCTATGAGCACTCCCCCTAAATCAAAAATAATATTTTTTATCATCTGTATCACCTACAAAAAACAACTGCCTGTGTGGACAGGCAGTCATCTGAACTCAGGAAATATATAATTTATTCTGCTGCTTCCGCTTTTGCTGCTTCAAGTCTTTTTGCCTGACAAGTGCTGCAATAAACGGGACGGCCCTCCTTGGGCTCAAAAGGAATTCGTGCCGGTTCACCACACTCTGCACAGATTGCGTCATAAAAAACGCGTTCTCCGGGATTTTTTGCACGTTTACGTGCTGCACGGCATTCCTTGCAGTTAAGGGGATCGTGTAACCCTTTACTTGCGAAGTATTCCTGCTCACCTGCTGAAAAAACAAATTCTTCTCCGCAATTTCTGCAGATGATGGTTCTGTCTTCAAACATTTTTCTAACCTCTCTTGATAAAATTTAGTCCTGACAAGGGACTTATTATAAACGGATTTATCCGTCTATTACAAAATTGACTTAAGCTTCCTTCTGATTCTCTGGAGTGTACCGTCAATACCCTTTACACTCTGACCTGTTTTCTCGGCAATTTCCGCGTAGGACAAACCTTCAACATAATGGCTGAAAACAGTATATTCAGTTTCAGAAAGAACCTTTTTGAGGCTTTTTCGCAAATCACGGTAGCTTTCGGATGAAATATATTCATCCTCAGCAGCGTTACTTCCCAAGGCTTCATCGCAAAAAGGCACATAGTCAGCTTCCGCCGACAAAAGAACATTGTCTTTCTTTTTAACGAAATTTTTCAGTGCGTTCCTGATGCACACCGAAGCGTATGTATGTAATGAGGCTCCCCTTGAAGAATCATAGCTGAGAATTGCACCGAAGGCCGCAACGAGCCCCTCCTGCATAAGGTCCTCAAGCTCAAAACGCTCATCAAGGAAAGAGTTGACCGTTCTGATTATGACGCCGTCGAGGCTTTTCATAAGAATCTGCAGCGCCTCACTGTCGCCTTCCTTGCAGAGCCTTGTCAATTCCTGTTGGGACATCTTACGGTAATTTCTTGCTTCCATTAATACACCTCATACCATTTACACTGATAATTCTAATACATTTTGAAATTTTTGTCAACATTTTTTCATAAATAAGTTGAAAATTTTCGACAATGCACCTGTTTTTTTGTAGAATTATGACAATTTACGCATACAGACGCACTGCAACACACTTAATCAAGGCTTATCTTGACTTTTACGAAGAAACAATGTAAAATTATTAGCAAAGGTGGTGTAAAAAAATGAGTGAACGCTCTTCTACATACAAGACAAAGCAGCGGGATCTGATTCTTGAAGAGCTCAAGAATCAGGGAGGCGGTCATCTGACCGTGGATGATGTTGTTTCTCTTCTGCAGAAAAGCGGAAATATGGTGGGTAAATCCACAGTATACAGATACCTTGAGAAGCTTTCCGGTGAGGGTGTTGTCAGAAAATACACCGTTGACGGAGAAAAAAGCGTCTGTTATCAGTACCTTCACTCGCATAAGGTTTGTTCAAACCACTACCACCTGAAGTGCGAAAAATGCGGAAAACTCATTCATATGGAATGCGAAACGGTTGACCGTCTTGCAGAGCACATTTTCGAACATCACAATTTTCATCTAAACGGCGCAAAATGCGTTTTCTACGGAATATGTGAAAATTGCAACAAAGGAGAAGAATAATTATGAAAAAGAAACCTATCCAGAAAAAAACAATGAGAAAGAAAACTAAAATCATTCTTGCAAGTGTGCTTTCAGTGATTATCCTGGCAGGTGTTGCCACAGGAATTTATTTCGGTCTTGAGCACAAACGCGCAGAAACAGTTTTCGCTGAAACAGGTACGGTTGCTATTTTCGACGACAACACAATCAAATTTACTTTCATCACTCCTTATATTGAAAACGGAGAGTTTGAAGTTATCAACGAAAACGGTGTTATTGTCACAACAGAGGGCAAGAAAATCGGAAGTGAAATCGTCTCCGTCGAATACCGCCCTGCTACGACTGACACGCTTGAAGGCGGCACAGTGGTAGTCACTGCCGACCTTGAAGAAAAGCTCGTTGACGGCACATCCTACCGTGCAACCATTACTGCTGAAACTCTTAAACTTGCAAAGAAAGACTATACAAACAAGGACATCACTGCAGACTTCAAGGCGAAGAAGGATGACAACGGTCAGCTCAATGCTCAGGAAGAAAAATACAAGGACGCAACTTCAGTTGTTCTCTCAGATGTAAAACCCGTTCTTTACAAAAAAGGTGCAAAGGCTTACTTTGAAGTAACTGCAAAAGCTGACGGTGTTACAACCTACAACAAAGCAGGTTCACAGAATTTCCAGGCTTTCTGCTCATACAGATATAAAAACAGCGAAGGTACATTCGTCAGATTTATGACAGAGAATGTTCAGTGCACAATCAAAAACGGCGTAATCAAAATTGTAGCCGAAACTCCTGCCGAAAACCTTATCCCCGGCCAGGACTACACTCTTCTCATTTCAAAGGGCTTCTTCATCAACGAAGACCAGACAATCGTAAATGAAGAATACGAAGCACTCTTCACATATGTAGAGCAGTAAGGATTCATTTATGTTTACCAGTGTAAAGAGCATGGGCCTTTTCGGTATGAACACTTATATGGTCCATGTTGAAATTGACATAAGCGCAGGACTGCCGCACTTTGATGTTGTGGGACTTCCCAACGCATCTGTCAGCGAGGCAAAGGAAAGAGTTCGCTCAGCCATTAAAAACAACTCCCTCACCTTCCCCGTCAGCAGAATCACCGTGAATTTAGCTCCCGCAGACACACGAAAAGAAGGAACGGTCTACGACCTGCCTATGCTTATTGCAGTTTTATCTGCTTCCGGTCAGATAAAACCCGTATCGAAAAACCTTGCCTTTATCGGCGAACTTTCATTGGGCGGTGAGCTGAGAAAAGTAAACGGCGCTCTGCCTATGGTTATTGAGGCTCAGAAAAACGGTATAACAGATGTTTTCGTGCCATACGAAAATGCCTATGAATGCTCCGTTGTCAGCGGAATAAATGTTTACGGAGTAAAAAATGTAAGGGAAATCATCGCACATCTTGATGGTAAGTCGTGCCTTGAAAGAGCCGTATACATCCCGAAAGATGATTTTCTTGAAACACTCGTTGATTTTGCCGATGTAAAGGGACAGTTTGAAGCCAAGAGAGCCATCGAGATTGCCGCGGCAGGCGGTCACAACATTCTGCTTATCGGTCCTCCCGGCTCAGGCAAGAGTATGCTTGCCAAAAGAATTTCAACAATACTCCCTGATATGACTTTTGAGGAATCCCTTGAAACTACGAAAATCTATTCCATATCAGGCAAACTCCCCAAAGATACACCGCTTATCACAAAAAGACCTTTCCGCTCACCTCACCACACTGTTTCTCCCGTAGGACTTTCAGGCGGCGGTGCAGTTCCCAAGCCCGGTGAGATTTCACTTGCACATAACGGCGTTCTTTTTCTCGATGAGCTTCCTGAATTTTCAAGAACAACAATGGAAATAATGCGTCAGCCCATTGAAGACGGTGTTATCTCCATTTCCAGAGCTCAGGCGACGGTCTCTTACCCCTGCTCGGTTATGCTGGTGTGCGCTATGAACCCCTGTCCTTGCGGATATTACGGTCACCCCACAAGGGAATGCACTTGTGTCAAGGGAAGCGCAGAAAGATATCTGAACAAGATTTCAGGCCCTCTGCTTGACAGAGTGGACATTCATATTGAAGTTCCGCCTGTGGATTTTGAAAGTCTCTCCGACAACGCAAGAAGCGAAAAATCCGCAGACATCAAAAAGAGAGTAAACGAAGCCAGACGCATTCAGCAGGAAAGACTGAAAGGCTCGGGAATTACCTGCAACGCTCATATGACAGCAAAGCAGACAAGAGAATTCTGCATCCTTACTGACGGTGCGAAAGAGCTTCTCAGAACAGTTTTCGACAGACTTTCACTCTCTGCCCGTGCTTACGATAAAATACTCAGGGTTGCAAGAACAATTGCAGACCTTGAAAAAAGCAATATGGTAAACGAAGACCATATTGCCGAGGCAGTACAGTACAGAAGCCTCGACAGAAAATTCTGGGGTAAATAAAAAATGGCGTTACATCCACTCGATGTAACGCCAACTTTTATTTTCTCTTGTAGGTACAGAATTTAAACTTAATTCCGTTCTCTTCCTTTTCTTCGCTTTCCTCTGCAAGATACCAGTTTTCATCCTCATCAAGATTCGGGAAAAACTTATCACTTGCAGGTGCTTCTGCGTCAATCTTTGTAACAACTGCAGTGTCACAGAGCGGAAGCATCTGTCTGTAAATTGATTCACCGCCGATAACTACTATGTTGTCGGTGTTTTCATTTTTAAGAAGCTCTGCAGCCTCCTCAACACTTCTCGCAACCTCTGCGCCCTCAACAGAATAGCTTTCGTCTCTTGAAAGAATTATGTTTCTTCTGTTTTTAAGAGGTGCACCCTTTGGGAAAGTTGCAAGGGTTTTTCTGCCGAGAATTACTGTTTTGCCCTCTGTGAGTCTGCGGAAATTCTTCAGATCCTCTGAAATATGGAAAAGAAGATTGCCGTCATTTCCTATACCCCAGTTTTTATCAACTGCTACTACCTGAAACATCAGATTGCCACCTCGATTTTTTCATTGAAATCATTTGCCTGATAATTTTCAAGGCTGAAGCTGTCAACTGTAAAATCATAGAAATCCGTGACGCTTGTGTCAATTTTGAAGACGGGTGCTTCAAACTGCGGATTTTCAACAAGCTTCTTTACAAGGGGAATGTGTCTGTCATAAATGTGAGCATCTGCCACAACGTGAACAAATTCGCCCACCTTAAGACCGCTGACCTGAGCAAACATATGAGTGAGTACTGCATACTGGCACACATTCCAGTTGTTTGCAGTGAGCATATCCTGAGAGCGCTGATTGAGAATCGCGTTAAGCTTATCCCCTGTCACATTAAGTGTCAGACCGTAAGCACAGGGAGCAAGTCCCATCTCGTTAAGGTCGTGGTGATTGTAGAGATTTGTCATAATTCTGCGACTTGCAGGGTTATGCTTCAAATCATAAAGCACTCTGTCAACCTGGTCAAATTCTCCCTCGGGATACTTGTGCTTTACTCCAAGCTGATAGCCGTAAGCCTTACCGATTGTGCCGTTTTCATCTGCCCAGGAATCCCAAATGTGAGAATCGAGCTCTGAAATCTTATTTGATTTTTTCTGCCATATCCAGAGAAGCTCCTTGATACAGCTTTTGAAAAATGTTTTTCTTACTGTAATGATGGGAAATTCCTTGCTTAAGTCATATCTGTTCACCATACAGAATTTTTTCACTGTATGTGCAGGAGTGCCGTCTTCCCATCTGGGACGGACATTCAGCTCTTCGTCCGAATAACCGTTTTCAAGGATATCCTTTATATTTTCAACAAAAACTTTATCTGCGTAGCTCATAACAAAATCTCCTTAGAAATCAATTTCTGCCGTAACGGGGAAATGGTCTGACGGGTATTCGCCGTTCAGAAGCTCATCGACAAGTGTATATTTTTTTACACTGATTTCAGGTGAAACCATAATGAAATCTATAATCGCGCCCTCATACTCGCCGAAAGCGTTGTATGTATTGCCGTCATCGGAAACCTCTGCCACAAATTTTGAATCACGGAGTTTGCCTGAAATGAGTCCCTGATAAAATTCGGAATCCTGCTCAAAATTGAAGTCACCCGTAACGATTGTGGGAACAGAAAAGCTTTCTGCTTTCTGGAAAATAAGCTTCATACCCTCTTTTCTCGCCTCTACACCGATGTGGTCAAGGTGAGTGTTGAGATGAATGAATTTTTTTCCGTTACTCTTATCCTGAAGCAGTGCCCAGGAGCATATTCTCACACAGGCAGCATCCCAGCCCTTGCCGGGCTTTTCGGGAGTTTCGGAAAGCCAGAAGTTACCGCAATCAAGGCTCTCAAACTTGTCCTTCTTATAGAAAACTGCTGAATATTCACCCTTGTTGTCGCCGTCATCTCTGCCTACGCCCACATAAGAGTAGTCATCAAGCTTTTCCCTGAGAAATGACATCCATTCGGGAGTCGCCTCCTGAACACCGAGAGTGTCAGGGTTGTTTTTTCTGATAATTTCAAGAACCATAGGCTCTCTTTTTTCTCTTTCGTGACCTTCCTTGCCATAGCAAAGAATGTTGTAGCTCATAGTTTTCATTGTTTTCTGCTCCAATCAGAACTTCATATCGGAATAAATGGGATAGTGGTCAGAAATAAATTCGTCCCCTGCTTTATCCCTTACGATTTTATATGTTTTAACATCTGTTATTCTGCTGTTGACCATAACAAAGTCGATGGGCAGACCGTCTTCTCCGCCCTTGAAAGCGTGATATGTTTTACCCGTCATTGTATCGGGAGCCATATCCTGAGTGTCGGAAAAACCTGCTTTTCCGAATTCACCATAAAGGTCCGTGCCCTTTTCAAAGTTGAAGTCACCCGTGATTACTGTGGGCATATCAAAGCTCTGCGCCTTTTCGAGAACAAGCCTCAGCCCCTCTGCTTTTGCAACCTCGCCCTGATGGTCAAGGTGTGCATTCACATGGGCATATCTTTCGCCTGTTTCAAGGTTTTCGAGAATAACCCACGTACAGATTCTGTTTTTCTGTCCGTCCCAACCCTTTGAAACCTTATGGGGAGTTTCCGAAAGCCAGAAAGTATCACTGTCAACTACCTTGTATTTATCTTTTCTGTAAAGAATTGCCGACATTTCGCCGCTCAGACCGCCTCTTGTACCGGTAAGTCTGCCTACGCCCTCAATTCCGTATTCGGGGAGAAAGGCTTTCATATGGTAAAACCAGAGAGCCTCACATTCCTGAACACCTACGGAATCAGGCATATAGTCTGCAATAAGCTGAGGGACAATCCTGCCTCTTTCCCAGCTGTTGTAACGCACGTTGTAGGACATAATTCTGATTACATCCTCTTGGGGCGCTTTCGCACCCATTTCGCACTGACCTACTCCCACAGCAGCGAGAATAAGCGCAAATACCATTGAAATATATCTGATTACTGTTTTCATAACAATTACCCAATCACAAGGTCTGCATAGATAGGATAGTGGTCGGATGTGAATCTGTGAGAATAAATATCTCTTACGATTTTATATGTCTGAACCTCTGTTATAAGGCTGTTGACACAAATGAAGTCAATGGGTTTACCTGCAACGCCGCCCATATAACCGTGATATGTTTTGCCGTCCATTGTGTACTCTGCCATATCCTGAGTGTCTGTAAGACCGCCGGTAACGAGTGAATCGTACAAATCTGTACCCTTCTGGAAGTTGAAGTCACCGGTTACAACTGTGGGGATATCGTAAGAAAGAGCCTTTTCTTTCACAAGCTCTACACCGTTTATACGCGCCTGAGGTCCGACGTGGTCAAGGTGAGTATTCACATGAGCAAATTTTTCACCTGTTTCTTTATCTTCAAGCACAACCCAAGTGCAAATTCTGTTACACGCACCGTCCCAGCCTCTTGAAACCTTGTCGGGAGTTTCTGAAAGCCAGAATGTACCGCTGTCAATAAGGTTGTACTTTGCTTTCTTGTAAAGGATGCCGGAAATTTCACCGCATTCCGTGCTTAAATCGCCCGTATCTCTGCCAACGCCCACAAAGGCATAGTCTTCAAGATACCACTGGAAATTGAGATACCATTCATAGGTGCATTCCTGAACACCTACTGTATCGGGCTGATAAGCATTGATAAGAGCAGGAACAATGTTTTCTCTCTCAATGTATTCACCACAACGGACATTGAATGACATAACTCTTGTCATTCTGTAATCCTGATTTGCAAGTGAGCCTTTTTCAGGAAGATCTTTCACAGACCCGTTGATTCCCATAAACATAAGAATTACCGCAATAATTGATGAAATGATTGTTTTAAGAATTTCTTTCATTGTTTTCGCCGTCCTTATCGGTTTTTCCGTCAGCGATATCCTTACCTGCAAGGACCACCCAGACGGTTTTGAACATAATTTTTATATCCATAATAATTGAATGGTTTTCAACATATTCTCTGTCAAGCTTTGCTTTCTGCTCGTCAGAGATAAAATCTCTTCCGTTGACCTGCGCCCAGCCTGTGATACCGGGGCGTACGGAATAAACATTATATTTTTCTCTTAACTCCCTTATTTCTTCTTCCTGAGGAATAAGAGGACGGGGACCTACAAAGCTCATATCCCCTTTGAGTATATTGTAAAGCTGAGGCAATTCATCAAGGCTCAGCTTTCTGAGGATTTTGCCGATAAAGGTGATGTCGTTTTCCACCTCTTCATCGGTAAGGTCCTCTGTTTTTGTCTGCCTCATTCCGTCCTTCATTGTACGGAACTTGTAGATAGTGAAAAGCCGGTTTCCGTAGCCTACTCTCTCCTGCTTGAAAATAACAGGTCTTCCGCTTGAAATAAGAACAAGCAAATAAAGAATCAGGATTACGGGCGAAAGGACTATCAAAGCAAGGAGGCTGAATAAAAAGTCAAAAAATCTTTTCATTTTTTACCCCCTCAGTTTGATTTCCAGTGAAAATCGCCTTTTATAAGAAGTGCTCTGACAGGTGCGCCCTCCATACCTTCAAGCTTCACGGGCTGTGCAAGAAGAAAATAGCTGCCCGTATTTACCCCTGTCAGGTCGAGCCCTTCAAGAATAGCGATTTCTTTGTTTAAAAATGCTTTATGAGGTGCAACCTGGTTGCCCGATGTTCCTACGGAAAGAGCGTCTGTACCGATAAGCAGATATCCTAAATTTGCCGCCGCCTGTGCCCCGTGGTCAAGGAAATATGCTTCGCCCCGAGATTTGATAAGAAGTCTTCTGCAGCCTCTGGGGAACTCATTTTCAACATATTCACCTGTTATGGGTCCGGGCGGCACGTCAAGAACACGGCAAGGACCGATAAAAGGAATCATACTCATTTCATCGATTGCTTTTCCGTCCTCCACAAAATGCAGCGGTGCATCTGCGTGAGTTCCTGCGTGACAACAGGCAAAGTAACCGTTAAGGTTACAGCCGTCGCCGTTTTCGATACTCTGGAAATTCTGTTTTGAAGGTTCAGGGTCTCCCGGATAAACGTCGGAGGAAAATATACCTCTTGTAATATCGATAATTTCCATTTTTACACCTCAGTGAGTATACCTAAATAATTAAATGTTTTCGAGTGACTGTGCTTTGAGGAATGCGTTGATAAAGCCGTCGATATCGCCGTCCATAACAGCGTTGATATTACCCATTTCGTAGTTTGTACGGTGGTCCTTTACAAGTGTATAGGGCATAAAAACATATGAACGGATCTGGCTGCCCCATCCGATTTCCTTCTGGTCGCCCTTGATATCCTCGATTTTGTCAAGATGCTCTCTCTCTTTGATTTCGATAAGCTTTGACTTAAGCATTCTCATAGCAACTTCTCTGTTCTGGTGCTGACTTCTTTCAACCTGACACGAAACGATAATGCCGGTGGGGATATGGGTCAGACGCACTGCAGATGAAGTTTTGTTAACCTTCTGTCCACCTGCACCTGATGCGCGGTAAACGTCCATTTTGATGTCGTCGGGACTGATTTCAACCTGAATTGTATCGTCAATTTCAGGCATAACCTCGAGAGATGCGAAAGATGTGTGTCTTCTGCCTGATGCGTCAAAGGGTGAAACACGGACAAGTCTGTGAACACCTGACTCACTCTTCATAAAGCCGTAAGCATTTTCGCCCTCAATGAGAAGTGTTGCAGATTTGAGACCTGCTTCGTCGCCGTCAAGGAAGTCGAGCATACTTACCTTGTAGCCGTGAGCCTCGCCCCAATGCTGATACATACGAACAAGCATCTGTGCCCAGTCCTGAGCCTCAGTGCCACCTGCACCTGCGTGGAAGGTAAGAAGTGCATTCTTTGAATCGTACTCACCTGTAAGGAGTGTACCGAGAGTCTGTTTTTCAAGCTCTTTCTCAACAGCCTTCACGCTTTCAGTGCATTCGTCAAGAAGCTCAAGGTCTTCTGCTTCATCAGCAAGTTCAATCATTACAAGAGCATCCTCGAAATCACCCTTAAGCTTCGTGTAAGCGCCTACCTTATTCTTCAGTGCGCTTGTTCTCTGAAGCACCTTCTGGGAATTTTCAATATTATCCCAGAAGCCGTCTTCTGTCTGCTGAAGCTCAAGCTTTGCGATTTCTTCGTTTATCTTTTCGACCCCGATAGCCTCATAAAGGCTATCGAGTTCGTCCTGATGCTCCAAAAGTTCTAATCTTAACTGTTCAAACTGAATCATAAATTATCTGTCTCCAAAAAATTACTGCTCTGATTTTTTCTTTCTTCTGCTGTATGTCACACCTGCAAGAATTCCTGCGAAGGGAAGAATGATGAATGCAACATAGGGCACTGCATCACCTGTTTCAACCATATCTGAGATGATTGTGTCAGTATATGTGTCTGCAACTGTGAAACGGTCGTCATCATACTTGCTGTCTGTGGGAACAAACTCTGCAAGGTCAGTTTTGACAATTGCGAAGTTATCTATTCTCACTGCCTCGTCTCCGTCTACATTATAAGCATCAAAGTAAAGAGTGTTACCCTTGATCTGGATTGATGCGAATGTGGGAAGCTGACAGTGAACGATAGCCTCTGCTCTGGGGAAGAGCTCGTCTGTAAGTGCGTTATCCTTGGGAAGGTAATATTTAACACCTGCACAGCCTGTGATTGTGTAGATTGTGCCCTGAGGATCAATCTTTGCATTGTATGACTTGCCGTCGAATGTGATTTCTTTTGTTTCTGAGGGAACAACTTTGTTGTTTGCCATAGCATCTGTTCTGAGATATACGTGGTCGTGGCCCTGGAATACCATATCGATATCAAGCTGAGGCATAAGAACTGAAAGCTGTTCACGGATTGCGATAACATCATCGTCATCAAAGTGTGAGCCGTTTGAGTAGGGAGCCTTGTGAAGTGCTACGAATTTCCATTCAGCGTCACTTGCTGCCATATCAGCCTTGAGCCATTCAATCTGGTCGTCGCTGAGAGCCTCGTCTTCATTAAGGTTGTTGGAGTTGAGAACTGCAACGTGGATGTTGTTGTAATCGAATGAATAGTAAACGCCTTCTGTTGTATCCTGCTCGGGATATGAGGGAAGAACAAAGTTCTGGTCAAGAGCAAATTCACTGCCTGACATAGACTCGTGGTTACCTGCTGTGGGCATAAGAGGTGTGCTCATAAGAGTGTCTGATGCGTTGTTTGCAAAGAATGACCAGAGCTTGAAGTTTGAACCCATATCAACCTGGTCGCCTGTTGAAAGAAGGAAGTCAAAGTCGACAGTCTTTCTTGCAACTCTGAGAAGGTTTGCCCATACATCGAACTGGCGTGAATTCTGAGCCTGAGTATCTGTTACGTGAAGGAAAGAAACCTCTCTTGAATTATCTGCTGTTTCAAGAACTGCAGGAGCACTCCACCAGCCTCTTTCTGCGTCACCGATACGGTAGCAGTATCTTGTGCCGGGTTCAAGGTTTGTAAGTTTTACGATATGTCTTGTCATTATCTGCTCATAAGGCATAATACCGATAAGACCGAAGTCAACTGCAGGAGTTTCTCTTACAACGCCTTCTTCTGTGATGCATTCAATTGAAGATGACTTTGTGGGAACGCCTGTGAACTTGGGATTCTTGCTGTAAGGAATAATTTCAATATCTGTACCCTTTACGGAATCCTTTGTATACCAGCTGATGTTGAAGCTTGATGAAGCGTCTTCACCGTATGTTACAGTAACGACTGAAGGTGCTCTGTAATTAGCTGCTGTAACTTCAGGCTGAACCTTGCCGTTATATGTGTATGTAACATTCTTGTCGCCCTGAGGCTTGGGATTCTTATCGTCGATGAATGCACGGATAACTGTTGCAAATTCAATACCGATAGCCTGATACTGGCTGGGTGTCAGATATTCGCTTAAAAGCTCTTCCTTTGTGGCATCGAGAGATTCCCAGGGAAGAACGCCCAGGTCAAATACAAAGTTTACAATGTTTGTAAGAGATTTGTCACCGCCGAGAATTACTGTAAGAAGAGCGTCAACAACCTTACCGAGGATGAAGCCTACCTTACCGATGGGGAAAGCAGCGTCAACATTAAGCTCCATATTTGCAAGAAGCTCGTCGAGGAGAAGGTCGTTAAGGATAATGTCGATAAGTGAAAGGAAAAGAGTTTCTGCAAAATCAGTACCCTCTTCCATTTCCTTGAAGCAATCCTGCATAAATGCGTCTTCTGAAAGGTCCTCGTTACCGCCGTACATATAAGCAAGGAAAGAGAGAGCAAGGTCGCCGAAGTTACCGCCTCTTGTTTCGTCACCGAAGCCGAGAGTATCAATAAACTTTGTACAGGGAACTTCAGATACCTGAATATTTACAACCTTTGTGATAATTCTCTCCATAAGGTCATAGAGAACATCAACATCTGTAAGATATGCGTCATAGAGCTGGTCGCAGAGGTCATCTGCAAGTAACATAATATTTTCTGCTGTGAAAATATCGATAGGTCCTATTGAAAGACCTGCAAAAGCGTCTGTAAGAAGTGCTTCAAGGTCAATGCCTTCCTGCTCAAGATATTCAAGGATGCCGCCTACTTCGCTGATGCCTGTGAAAATTGAGCCCAGGTTGTATTTGATGATGTTCATAGCAAGAGTAGTAACATCACCGTTGCCGTATGCTTTGCCGAATGCGATATTCTTGAAGGGCTGAGGCTGTGTTTCGCCGTAGAGAACAACAGGCTGAGCTTCGTCGATATCGTGGTAGTTGTATGTAGCAGATACTTTGCCGTTACCGTTTGAAACAAACTCTGTGATATACATACCGCAGGGATATGTGCCTGAGGGAGGTGTTTCGCACTCGTAGATTGTTTCGCCGCTGTCTGTAACATATGTTGCAATATCAGCAAGATGCTGGTGACCGCAGTAGTTGAAGTGCATACCTGCTTCTGCAAGCTTTGTTGCTCTGTCTTCCCAGTCCTCTGTGATGAAAGCCTTGAGAAGCTTACCCTGATATGAGCCGATGTGGTCGATAAGACTTGCGTGAGATACGCCGATGATTTCTTCGCCGCATTTCTTTGCATCTTCACATTCGGCAATTGCCCACTTGAGAAGGTCGTCGCTGATAGCCTGAGCTGTGTCGTGCTCGTCTGTACCGTCCTTTGTGCAGTCTGCTGAATATTTGTTTGTGTCAAGAAGGATAAATCTGTAACCCTCATATCTTACTGAGTATGAGAGACCGCCCTGCTTTGCACCCTTGGGAGGTGTGTATGTATGATAAGCAAGATCATAACCGAGGTTTTTGTAAATATCACGGAACTGCTCGGGAGTTGTTGTGTCGCATTTTTCTTTCACATCGTTTTCATATGTGTAAGCCTTTGCGTTGTTGATATCGTGGTTACCGTTGATAACAAGAATATTGATACCTGTTTCTTTTTCCCATTTTTCCAGTTTAGCTGCAAGTTCTACGTTTGACTGGTATTCACCCTGGTATGTAAGGTCACCGGGGATGATGAGAATGGGATTGTCTGCTTTTTTCAGCTCTTTTGCCATTGTAACAAGAGCTGTGTCAAGACAGGCAGATGTCAGGTCGAAGGTTGTTGTTGAGCCTGAAACTGTTGCCTGATAATCTTCTGTTCTGTTTCCCTTGAGAGCGTCTGCATAGTAGTGAATGTCAGAGAGAGTTGCCACCTGAATGTCACCGTCTGATGCAAAAACTGAGAAAGGAATCACAGCCATAATCATTACGACTGCCATAAAGATTGCCGTAATTTTGATTTTTGCCTTTTTCATTTTAAAACCACCTTTTTGTTTTACTCTTTTTACTCATCATGCGCCGTGCTTTCCTCAATGCCGAGAATTTCGTCAGAGCTGCCGAAGTCAAGCACCTCAACATTACGGAGCTTACGGGAGATGAGATCGTTTCTGTTCTGAGCGTCGCCGAGTACCTTACCTGCTTCGTCCACCTTACGCCTTGCTTTTTCAAGGAGTGAGCCGAACTTGTCATACTGAGTTCTCGCAGCAGCAAGAAGTGTTCTGACCTCTGCCGCCTTCTCATTTATTGCCACGGCCCTGAAGCCGACTGACAAGGAGTTAAGAAGTGCCGTTACCGTTGAGGGACCTGCAACCATAATGTTGAAATCATTATGAAGCTTTTCGATAAGTCCCGATTTTGATGAGGCAACCTCTGCGTAGAGACCTTCTGTGGGAAGATACATAATCGCAAAGGGCGTTGTCTTCGGCACACTGATGTATTTGGTAATTTCCTTTGCACGGAGTGTAACACTCACCTCGAAAGCCTTTCGCGCCGTTGCCACAAGATTTGCATCGCCTGTGTCTGCGGCACTTGTAAGACGGATATAGCTTTCAACGGGAAATTTAGAGTCGATGGGAAGATAAATAATTTCGTCTCTGGAATCCGATGAGGGAATCCTGATTGCAAACTCAACCTTTTCGGAATTTGCTTTGACGGAAACGTTTTTATCGTACATTCCCGGAATTGTTTCTTCAAGAATTCTTTCAAGCTGAACCTCTGCCCACGTACCTCTCGCCTTGACATTTGTAAGAACACGGTTAAGGTCTGTAACACCTGCCGAGAGTGTTTTCATTTCGCCGAGAGATTTGTAAACATTCTCAAGCTGCTCCGAAACTGTCTTGAAGGAGCTGTCCAGTCTCGTTGCCAGAGTTTTTGTCAGCTTCTCGTCAACCGTTTCACGCATTTTTTCAAGCTTCTGCTCGTTTGATTTCTGCATCTCTTCAATGGACGAGCGGATAACTTCATTCTGCTTTGCCGTTGCCTCTGCGTTTTCTTTTCTCATCAGAGCAAGGGACTGAGATATGGTTTCGTTCATTCTGAGATGATAATCGTATGTATCTTTCCTCATTTTCAGAAGCTCGTCTGCCATCTTCTGCATTGACGCAGACATTTCTTCTCTCATAAATTTCTGGCTTGTAGCCATATCCTGACGGTTTCTCTGAAGCTGGTCTGCCACATTTTTACTGTCAAAGGAAAGAGACGAAAGCTTTTCTTTAAGGTCATTTATTACTGCTTCGCTTTCACGCCGTTTCTTGTTCTGCGATAAAGAGAGAATAATCAGAACCACTGCCAGAACAGTGTTTACGGCAAGAAAAGCCATAACAAGATATTCCTCCATTTTTTCCTCCTTGCTGATAAAATTAATAATAAAAACAATTTACCATTATACAAATATATAATATAGCACAAATTTCCGGAAATGTATAGACATTTTTTCAAAAATAGCAAAAGATTTTAGAAAACAGTGGAAAGTGATGAAAATTTTTGTTATAATATCAAAAAGCCTTTTTTAAACAAATTTTCACGGAGATTTTTTTATGATTAAGAAAATAACAGCAATATTTCTTGCAGCTGTCACCATTTTGCTTTTCTTCACCTCCTGCTCTGACGGAAGTGACGCAGAGCTTTATTACCCCCTCTATGCTGACCCTGTAAGCTTTGACCCTCAGATTGCCGCAGACAACGCCTCCAAAATCGTTGTTTTCAACTGCTTTGAGGGACTTGTAAGAGCAGACGAAGAGGGAAAAATCATCCCCGGAGTTGCAACAAACTGGGAAATCAGTGAAGACGGCAGAACCTATCTTTTCCATCTGAGAACTGATTCAAAATGGTATATGAGCGAATACGCCAAAAAGCTTCTCGACGAAGAAACGGCGAAAAGCTTCAACTACTCCGTCACTGCCGAGGATTTTGTTTACGGTCTGAGAAGGGCTTTCGACCCACAGATGGGCGCCACAGCCGATTCACGGCTTTTTTTAATCAGAAACGCTTACGCAATCCACGAGGGCGAACTGCCTACGGAAGAGCTGGGCGTTACTGCAATTGATTCCTCTACACTGAAAATTGAGCTGACAGAAGCTAACGATGATTTCCTCAATGCCCTGACCCAGTCAGCAGCTATGCCTTGCAGAAAAGAATTCTTTGAAGCCACAAAGGGAAGATACGGCCTTGACCCTGAAAAAGTTATTTACAACGGTCCGTTCTACCTTTATTCCTGGAGTTTAGGCTCAAATCTTGTCCTTTACAGAAACGAAAGCTACAAGGGCGCAACAACTGTCAAGCCCTCTGCCGTTTTTCTTTACATCAACAACGATTTGTCAACAAGAAC
Organism: Acutalibacteraceae bacterium; assembly: GCA_045542485.1. Lineage (GTDB taxonomy): Bacteria > Bacillota > Clostridia > Oscillospirales > Acutalibacteraceae > SIG575. The sequence continues at coordinate 2,190 of JAZQLC010000051.1, read as the reverse complement.
CGACAAGCTGACCGACGGCGTGTATTCTGCCTGTCCCCTTTCCGTAAGGCAGAAAGTTCAGATTGATGACAACGACGTTTCATACATCGGATACAAAGGCTCTGTTTGGGGTTTGTGCTTCAACTGCTCTGATGAAATTTTAAGTGATTACAGCATCCGCTCTGCTCTTGTACGCGGCTTCAACCTTAAAGACATCCCTATGCCGTCGTACTGTTCAGACTACGCTCAGGGCATTGTGCCTGAGATTTGTCTTGCTGGAAGCACCTCCTTCCGTGCAAAGACCGGCGCAATCACCTTCCCCACCGCCGACGCAAAGGCGGCGAAGGAGCTGCTTGACGCAGGGTTTGAAAATCTGGACATCAAAAAAGCAACGCTGGGTGTTATCTGCCACGAAAACTTTGAAACTGTGGCAAAACTCATTATCCAGAACTGGCAGAGCTGTCTCGGTGTTCACATCAACTTTGTCCTTGAGCCTCTCAGTGAAATTGAGTTAGAAAAGAAAGTCAGAAACAAAGATTACGATATTGCTTTTGCAAAAATCACTGCTGAAAACGAAAGTGTCGTAAGCTTCCTCGGTATGTTCGCTTCATCAGGTACAGGAAATATTTTCAACTTCAAATCAAAAAAATACGATTCTCTCGTAGGAATCACCGACGAAATACTTTCGCAGGATGAAATTCTTGCAAATTGCAGGGCAGCCGAACAGCATCTTACGGATATGGCAGTTTTTCTTCCCGTTTTCAGTGAAGAAAGTTATATCGGCCTGGCTGACGGCGTACAAGGAATCTATGCTGTGGAGGCAGGAACAGTACCTATTTTCTGTAACGGAACTGAAAAATAATTCCGAAAAAGAAAAATAATTGTAAATTTTACGGAAATTATAAATTTTTAATAAAAAAGTGTTGCAAAAAGTTTCAAAATAGTGCATAATTAGTGGTAGCATGTAAACAAGTGCACCGAAAGGAGATGGTGTCAGAAATGTCTCAGGACACAGAAGTAAAAACAGTACAAACAACAGGTGACGAGTTACCTCAGGTAGCCACCGAAAGTGTCTTCGGAAAAAGATACGTTGGTGCTAAAGAGCTTATCACACTGTTTGTAACGGGTGAAGTCAACAAATTCAACCTTGAAGGTTATTTGTCATACTTTATGCTCAACGTTTTTGGTCTTGACTCAAGAATTATTGCTGCTTTCGCAGTGGCAACTCTTGCATGGGACCTTATCAACGACTCGATTTTCGCGTACATAGTTGACAGAACAAGAACACGTTTCGGTAAATTCAAACCGTGGGCTTTCGCAACTATCGGACCATATGCCGTTGCATGTATTGCATTGTGGGTAACTCCCCTCTTTATCGGCGACCAGAACTGGGGTCCCCTTTCCTGGCAGAAAATCGTTATTTACTGCGTAATTTCAATTCTGAAAGAAACCATAGGTACTCTTTATTCCTGCGCAGTCAACGGTCTTAACTCAACCTACACACCGAGTATCGATGACAAGGCTGCTCTTATCGCCCTTGACAACATCGGTGACTTTGAAAAAGTTCCCAGCTACGCAATGGTTATCCTTCTTGACCTTGCAGCCGTTGGTGCAATCGGCATTTCAGTTGAAAATGTTTACATCTTTATGGGTGCCGGTACACTCCTTGTTTCATTCCTCGGTATGTTCGTCAGACTCTGCGTCATCAAGGAACGTATCGTTCAGGTCGAAGAAAAGCCCAAGCTTATTGACGGTCTGAGGAACTTCTTCGGAAACAGACTTCAGGTTCTTCTCACTCTTTCAGATATTCTTTCTGCATTCGGTAACGTTGGCGGACCTTTCTCAAATATGTTCTGGCTCGACGTTATGGGTTCAGCTTCACTTCAGGTTATCTGCGGTGTTCCTGCATCTCCCCTTACATATGTTTCTTATATGTATCTTCCCAAACTCAGAAAGAGATTCTCAACAAAAACACTTTGGTTTATGTCACGTGCAGTGCCTGAAATCGGTTGGATTGTCGCTTTCATAGTAGGCTTCAACAACCTTGATAACCTCTGGGTTATGATTCCTGCACTTATGTTCCGTGAAATGTGTATTTCAGCCGTTTACTCAATCGGTAAGGTTATTCCTCAGCTTATGCAGCAGGAGATTATCGACTACGGTGAATGGAAGACAGGTAAGAGAACTGAGGCTATGACAAGCTTCATCGCA